>JBGAHX010000027.1:0-101498 GCA_044225935.1 Gemmatimonadaceae bacterium | reverse complement strand
ACCGCATCGGCAACATTCGCCCCCGTTGCGGGTGCGAGCGGGAATGCGACCGTAACGGCGACCTACACAACGGCTGCGCCGACCGCCACGCTCAAGGTCCTTGTTCCGGCGAAGACTGTCCTATTGCAGCTGTCGAGCGACTCGCTCCTCGTTGGCACCACGGTGAACCTCGCGGCTACGGTCGTCGATGCCAACAACGCAGCGATTCCCGGACGCGTGGTGCGGGTTTCCTCGAGCAACACCGCGATCGCTACGATAAGCACCGCGACCGGGGCACCAACTCTCAACACGACGGTCACCGGTGTCGCCGCTCCCGCCGGGCGCAATACCATCACTCTGCTGGCTACCGCGCCGTTCGATTCGCTGTCGGCGTCGAGTGCTTTCACACCGATTACGGTCAACACCACCGTACTCGCGCCGGTGAGTAGCATCAGCGTGACGACGCCAGCGGGGAGCGACTCAATCTTCGTGGGTGCGACAGTGACAGCGTCCGCCAAAGTGCTTGACGCCATTGGCAATACACTTGTTGGGCGAATCGTCTCCTGGAACACGGGGAATGCGCAGATCGCTACTGCCGCACAGAACGGAGTGGTGACCGGCGGTTCGGCGGGCAGCACGACGATCATTGCGACTGAGCAGGTCAGTTCCGTTTCCGGCACCAAGGCTCTCAAGGTGCAGGAGCCGGTGAACAGCGTGTCGCTCACCGCTGGCGACTCGTCGATCTTCGTGGGGCAGACGCAGGCCACCACGGTCGTACTGCTCGATCGCTTCAACGCGCCGCTCATCGGACGCTCCGTCAGCTACAACTCGAGCAGTAACTCGGTTGCGACCGTCTCGAGCGCCGGCGTCATCACCGCGGTGAGTGCCGGGAACACCAACATCACCGCGACGTCGGAAGGAAAGACGTCGACGGCGATCCCCTTCGTGGTGAGCTTGGTCCCAGTAGCGTCGGTGACGGTGGCATCGACGAACCAACCGCCTAACGTCTACCCCACTCACACGTGGCCAGCCGTTGTGCAGGCCTTCGACGGCCCCAACGGAACCGGAAACTCGCTCGCGCTCACGCAGCGCGCGATCATCTGGAGCAGTAGCGACTCTACGATAGCGTCGGTGAGCGCCGGCTCGCCCGGCAACGCCACCATCACTGCAGTCGCGCTCGGGACTGCCACGATTTCGGCCACAGTCGACGGAATCGCGGCGGGAACGCCGATCTCGATCACTGTGAAGCCGGTATGGGTAAAGCAGATTTCGATCACCGCCCTCCCGAACGCGCCGAACAAGGGGGACACGATCACGTTTTCGGCTACGCTCCTAGACTCGGCTTCGAATGTGCTTACGGGAAGGCCGTTGACGTGGTCTACTCTCAATCTCAACAAGTTTTCGGTGGTTGATGCAGCGACTGGAAGAATCGCGGTGATCGACTCTGCGCAAGCCGCGACGGTAACCGTCACCGCGGTTGGAGCCGGAGCCGGTGGCGCCAACGTTTCAAGCAACCTAACGACCTCAATCGGCTTGGTAGCGATCACGAACGTCTTCTTCACTCCACCCGCATTGACCATCAACGCGGGCGCCGGCGGAAGCCTTAGAGTGGACGTGCAAGGTGTCCAACAGCCGAGCGCTCCTCCGCGCGCACTTGTCGGTCGCGCATGCACTGCGTCATCATCCAATTTGGGAGCCGTTGCCATCTCTTCGGGAGGCAACTACATCACGGATTCTTCAGGTCAGTTCACAGTGACAGTTTCCGGAGTCAGCGCAGGGACGACCGCGGACATTGAGATCAGGTGCGATGGAGGAAGCGCGAAGTTGGCAAGCGCCACGGTGACCGTGCAATGAGCAGGCGTGCACGCCTGCAGGCCATAGCTCTCGCTTTCGCAATCGGAGGTCTTCCTCTCGGCGCCCAGCAGCAACCGCCACGCCTCCCCATCAAGATGGGGCTCGCCGCATCGGGGGTGAGCGGGTGCGCCGCCTTCCCGCCGCCGGCCCCGGTGCGCGCGACATCGCCTAACGCCGACGCCGAGTCGCGGCAGTTGATCGATGCGGCGCAGGATGCGGCGCTGCAGGGCGACCACGCTGCGGCGCGCGACGCGTTCGCCAAGGCGGCGACCATCGTCCCCGGCAACGCGCGTGTAGCCTACTACCTCGGGCGCGAGCACGAGTCGCTGGACGACCATCCCGCCGCCGTGCGGGAGTACTGCCGGTACCTCGCGCTCTCCCCCTCCGCCTCCGACGGCGACGAAGTGCGCGGGCGTATCGTGCGCCTCACGCCCGCGACCGAGCTCGCGCGCGTGGACGAGGCGCGCGCGAACTTCCAGTCGGGAGTCGCGCTCCTCCAGCGCCGGCAGTACCTCGCTGCCGACTCGGCCTTCGCCTCGGTGGCACGGCAGGTTCCGGCCGCGCCGGAGCCGTACTACAATCGCGCCCTGTCGCGTGCCGCGCGCGGCGACCGGACCGAGGCGATGCAGGACTTCGAGAAGTATCTCGAGCTCTCGCCGCAGGCGTCGGATCTGGTGCAGGTGCGCGGATCGATGGCGCGGCTCCCCGATCGGGTGTACAGCCCCGGTCAGGCGTTCAGCGCGGGGATCCTCGTGCCAGGCATGGGACAGATGTCGACCGGGCGTCCGGTTCTCGGCGTGCTGGCGCTCGGCGCGGTGGCCGGGGCGGTGGTGGTGGCGTTCCTGTCGAAGGATGAACTCGTGACGGAGCGCTTCACCGATCCGTTCGGCAACAGCTACACCGACTCGACCACGCGCACGACGCATCCGCTCGCGATCGCCGGGCTCGCGGGAGCGGGGGCGATCTGGCTTGGGGCGGCGTGGGAGGCGTCGGCGTATGCGAGTCGTTCGCGTTCCCGCGCAGAGTCGATCATCGCATTCCGCGCGGCTGGAAAGCTGGACTTGGCGGTACGTGCGCTGCCGCGCAGACGCGTAGGGATCGGGCTGCAGATGGCGCTCCCTGGCGACAACTGAAGCGGCCGTTGAACCGACAACTGAGGCGACAATTGAAACGGTAGCTGATATGCCAAACGCCCCGCGATCCGAGAGGATGCGGGGCGTTTGTGTATTGGAAATCGAGCGAGATGCAGTGCGAGGTTGCGACTACGCGAGCCATTTTCGTCCGGCGGCGGTAAGGCCGGGGGACTACTCGTGGGCTCCGTGAAGGAGGTGATCCAGCCGCAGGTTCCCCTACGGCTACCTTGTTACGACTTCGCCCCAGTCACGACGCTTGCCTTCGGCCGCTTGGTCCCGTGAGGGTTCCGGCACGGACTTCGGGCACTCGCCGCTTCCATGGCGTGACGGGCGGTGTGTACAAGGCCCGGGAACGTATTCACCGCGGCGTAGCTGATCCGCGATTACTAGCGATTCCAGCTTCATGCCGTCGAGTTGCAGACGACAATCCGAACTGAGGACGGGTTTGGGGGATTGGCTCCGCCTTGCGGCTTGGCAACCCGTTGTCCCGTCCATTGTAGCACGTGTGTAGCCCTAGACGTAAGGACCATGATGACTTGACGTCGTCCCCACCTTCCTCCGGTTTGGCACCGGCAGTCTCACTAGAGTGCCCGGCATGACCCGCTGGTAACTAGTGACAAGGGTTGCGCTCGTTGCGGGACTTAACCCAACATCTCACGACACGAGCTGACGACAGCCATGCAGCACCTGTGCACGAACTCCGAAGAGGGGCCCCTGTTTCCAGAGGCTTTCCCGTGCATGTCAAGCCTAGGTAAGGTTCTTCGCGTTGCGTCGAATTAAACCACATGCTCCACCGCTTGTGCGGGCCCCCGTCAATTCCTTTGAGTTTCAGCCTTGCGGCCGTACTCCCCAGGCGGGGCACTTAATGCGTTAGCGCCGGCCCTCACGGGGTCGCTCCCCCAAGGACCTAGTGCCCATCGTTTACGGCGTGGACTACCAGGGTATCTAATCCTGTTTGCTCCCCACGCTGTCGCGCCTCAGTGTCAGCAACGGCCCAGCACACCGCCTTCGCCACCGGTGTTCTTCCGGATCTCTACGCATTCCACCGCTACACCCGGAATTCCATGTGCCTCTACCGTGCTCCAGCGCGGCAGTTCGCATGGCCGATCCGGGGTTGAGCCCCGGACTTTCACCACACGCTTACCGCGCCACCTACGCGCCCTTTACGCCCAGTGATTCCGGACAACGCTCGCACCCTCTGTATTACCGCGGCTGCTGGCACAGAGTTAGCCGGTGCTTCCTCACCCGGTACCGTCACCCCTGTCGAAACAGGTATTCGTCCCGGGCAACAGGAGTTTACACCCCGAAGGGCGTCATCCTCCACGCGGCGTCGCTGCGTCAGCCTTTCGGCCATTGCGCAAGATTCCCCACTGCTGCCTCCCGTAGGAGTCTGGGCCGTCTCTCAGTCCCAATGTGGCTGGCCATCCTCTCAGACCAGCTACCCGTCATCGCCTTGGTGGGCCATTACCCCGCCAACAAGCTGATAGGCCGCGAGCCCCTCCAATTGCCCCGTAGGTTTCCGCATCAGGGAATGCCCCCCGATCCGCGTATGCGGTATTACCCGGCCGTTGGGCCGGCTATCCCCCGCAACTGGGCAGGTCGCTCACGTGTTACGCACCCGTTCGCCGGTTGCTGGATTGCTCCAACCCCCGTGACTTGCATGTGTTAAGCACGCCGCCAGCGTTCGTCCTGAGCCAGGATCAAACTCTCCAAGAGAATTCGAATCAATAGCTCGCGTGTCTGACTCTCCCCGCAGCGCACGAACGCCGCGGATCAACAAGAGCCTCGCACTTCATCTCGACTCGATTTTCAAACAGCATCGTCCCCCCGATGCTCTGAGGGGACGCGTAAGATAAGACGGCGAAAGTGCGCGTCAAGTAGGGTGACACCCCCTCGACGCGCACCGCACGACTTCCCTAGTCGTCGAACTTCCCCGACCCCGGGCGCGGACGATCGTCATCATCGTCCGAATCGTATTCGTCGTCGAGGTCGATCAGGTCGTCGTCGAAATCGTCGTCGTCCTCATCGTCCTCATCCTCATCGTCATTCTCGTCGTCATCCTCATCCTCGTCGTCGTCCTCTGACTCATCCTCCTCGTCGAGGTCGACTTCCTCGGGGTCGTCGAACTGATCGTCGAACTCATCGTCCTCCGACAGTTCATCCTCCCCGTCCTCCGCGTCGTCAAAGTCGTCGTCGTCGTCGTCCCGCCGCGGGGACATCGCGAACTTTCCGCCCATCGCGTATTCCATCGACGACTCGAACCCGGGCAACATTGCTTTAGTCTCCTGGATGAAGTTACGGCGAGGCGCGTTCCCGTTCGCGCTTCACCTCTCGCGACAGCTTCTTCCGGTCGATCGCATTCAACATGCGCTTGCGCAACCGCACCGCAGTCGGCGTGACCTCGATCAGCTCGTCGTCCTCTATGTACTCCAGCGCGCCTTCCAGCGTCAACTCCCGCGGCGGCTCCAGCTGAATTGCTTCGTCTGCCGACTTCGACCGCATGTTCGTCAGCTTCTTTTCCTTCGTCGGGTTCACGTCCATGTCCCCCGGACGCGAGTTCTCCCCGATGATCATCCCGTCGTACACCGCATCGCCCGGCCGGACGAAGAGCGTCGAGCGCTCCTGCAGGTTCCCCAGCGCGAAGGCGACCACACTCCCCTGCTCCATCGACACCAGCGTCCCGCGCGTCCGTCCCGCCAACGTCCCGGCCCACGCCCCGTACTCGAGGAAACGGTGATGGATGATCCCGGTCCCGCGGGTGTCGGTCAGGAACTCGCTTCGATAGCCGAATAGCCCGCGAGCCGGGATGCGATATCGCACACGCACCATCCCCTGCCCAGGGTTGCGCATGTCGATCAGCTCCGCGCGCCGTGGCCCCAGCTTCTCGATGACCACGCCGAGGAATTCCTCGGGTACGTCGATCATCAGCTCCTCGTACGGTTCGAGCTTCTCACCGTTAGGGCCCTCGCGCGAGATCACGCGCGGACGCGAGACCTGGAACTCGTACCCCTCGCGGCGCATCGTCTCCATGAGGATCGACAGATGCAGCTCGCCGCGCCCCGAGACGCTCCAGGTGTCGGTGGAATCGGTCTCCTCGACCTTGAGCGCCACGTTGCGCTCCAGCTCCTTGTAGAGCCGCTCACGCAGCTGCCGCGAGGTCACGAACTTCCCGTCCTTTCCGGCAAACGGCGAGTTGTTCACGAGGAAGTCGACCGAGATCGTCGGCTCCTCCACCGTGATCCCCGCCATGCGCTCCTGCGTCTCGACATCCGACAACGTGCTCCCGATCTCGACCCCCTCGAGTCCAGCAAGCGCGACGATGTCGCCGGCAAAGGCCTCGTCGACCTCGATGCGGTCGAGTCCCTGATGCGTGTAGAGCTTGGTCACGCGCGAGTTAACGACCGGGAGCGACACATCGTTGGGAAGAAGGGCGATGGTCTGCCCGAGCTTCACACGACCGCGCTCCACGCGCCCAACCGCGAGGCGGCCGAGGTACGGGGAATAGTCGAGCGTCGAGACGAGCATCTGGAACGTTCCCCCCGAGTCGCTCGGCGGCGGCGGAACGTGGCTGACGATGGCGTCGAAGAGCGGCGCCATGTCGACCAACGGCTCGTCGAGCGAGAGCGACGCTACGCCCTCGCGCGCCGAGGCGAAGATGAACGGTGCATCGAGGATGCTGTCGTCGGCCTCGAGCTCGATGAAGAGATCGAGCACTTCGTCGTGCACGCGCATCGGCTCGGCACCCGGGCGGTCGATCTTGTTGATGACGACGATCGGGAGGAGCTTGAGGTCGAGCGCCTTGCGCAGCACGAACCGCGTCTGCGGCATCGGGCCGTCGAAGGCATCGACCACGAGGAGCACGCCGTCGACCATACGCAGGATACGCTCGACCTCGCCTCCGAAGTCGGCGTGCCCGGGCGTGTCGACGATGTTGATCTTCGTGTCCTTCCACGTGACCGCGGTGTTCTTCGCGAGGATCGTGATCCCGCGCTCGCGCTCGAGCGGATTCGAATCCATCACGCGCTCGGCGACGACCTGATTTTCGCGGAAGGCACCAGCCTGCCGAAGCATCTTGTCGACGAGGGTCGTCTTCCCGTGATCGACGTGCGCAATAATGGCAATGTTACGGATTTCCATAGCCTCGAAGTATCTCAGGGCGAGACTTTCCGTACAAGGCTCTTGCCTATACTGGCGGTGGGTGTAACCATGTGAATGTCCCCTTTTCCGGCGGAGGTCTGCCATGCACCAGCAGCAGGAGCCCTCGAAGGATCAATACCCCCTCGGTCGTGGCTACGGCCACGATTACATGCGGGGTGGCGAAGTCCTGGGCGGCTATGGCTACAGCGCACGCGAGGAGTATTCGAAGCCTCGGGGAGAGACGACCAGCGACGCCCGGTCCGATTCGATGGGTTCCGGCGGGGCAAAACCAACCTAGGATGCGTCGCACGGCGTGAAGTCACGCCATCGTCACATCCGCCTCTATCGCAAAAATCTAAACGGCGCGAGGGATTCCCTCGCGCCGCTTGTATTTGGTGCGTAGTGGCTCAGCGCCGCAGGCCGTAGCCGGAGCGCGCCGCCGGAGTCTTGTTTCCCACACCGCCAGGCTCTGGTCGAGACGACGGACCGGTCGACTCGGGCTCGACGAAGGACATGTCGAAGCCGCGCGCCTTGAGCGTGTTGGCGAGCGTCGCCTTGTCGATGGCGCGCAGATACGCCTCCTGCGGCTCCACCAGCTGTTTCTCGACCAGGTCGACCAGCGCGTCGTTCAGCGTGATCATGCCGAGGCGACGCGACGTCTGCATTACGCTCGGAATCTGGAACGTCTTCGATTCGCGAATGAGGTTCGAGACTGCGGCCGTCGTCAACAACACTTCCATCGCGGCCACGCGCCCCCCGCCGATCTTCCGGCACAGGGTCTGGGCGATGACGCCCTTGAGCGACTCGGCCAGCATCGTGCGGATCTGCTCCTGCCGATCGGCGGGGAACTGATCGATGATCCGGTCGATGGTGCTCGCCGCGGTCGTCGTGTGGAGCGTCCCGAACACGAGGTGTCCGGTCTCCGCTGTCTCGATCGCGATGCTCACCGTCTCGAGATCGCGCAGTTCTCCCACCAGCACGACGTCGGGATCCTCGCGCAGCGCGGCACGCAGCGCGTGCTTGAACGAGCTGGTATGGACGCCCACCTGCCGCTGGGTGACCAAACACCCCTTGCTGGCGTGCACGAACTCGATCGGGTCCTCGATCGTGACGATGTGATCGGTGCGCTGGCGGTTGACCAGGTCGACCAGCGCGCACAGCGTGGTCGACTTTCCGCTCCCGGTGGGACCGGTCACCAGCACGAGACCCTTTGTCAGCTTGCACAACGCCTGCACCTCGGGGGAGAGCCCGAGCTGCTCGGCCGTGATGATCTCCGACGGGATCGCGCGGCACACCGCCGCTGGACCGTGGCGATCGAGGAGCGCGTTGACGCGAAAGCGGGCGAGCCCGGGGATCTCGTAGGCGAAGTCGCTGTCGTTCACCTCGTAGAATTCCTGCCGGTTGCGGTCGGGCATGATCGCGTAGAGCATCGCGCCCAGCCGCTCGGCGTCGAGCACCGGGCGCTCCTCGAGCCGCACGATGTCGCCGTTCACGCGCATGAGCGGAGGCTCGCCCGAGCGGAGGTGCAAGTCCGACGCACCGCGCGTCATCTGCTCGCGGAGGAGATCTTCCATGAGCTCGCGCGCGGACTCGTCGACCGCGGCGCGCCAGGGCTCGCGCACCGGGACCGGTGCGGCGGGCGCCGAGACAGGGGCGGCGGCGCGAACGCCGACGGCGCGCACCTCGGCCATGCCTAACGAATCCTGACGCCAGACCGTCACGCGATACTCATTGCCACCGTCCGCGAGGGGAAACTCGCGCGGGTCGGCCGAGTCGAGCGCGTCGAGCGAATCCGCCGGCACGAGCTCGGTGACGAGGGCGCGCCAGTGCGCGGTCGTCAGCGGCTGCTTGGTGATCGGGTGCTGGCCGTCGGCGCGACGCAGCGTGATCGGCGCCCCTTCCACGATCGAGAGGGCGTCGGAGCGGGTGCTGGCGAGCACCTCGAGGAGTCGGGGGAGCTGCGACATCAGGCTTCGTGGCAGACGTGCGCAATGCGCGCGCGGTTGAGCAGCACGATCCCCTCTTCCTTGTAAAGAGCGATGAATCGATCGTGAAGGCGATTGAGGTGGTCGAGAACGCGCTGGCGTCCCGACGACTGCTGCAGGAGAATCGTCCCGACGTGGCGCGATCCACCGTTCATCACGATGTCCACCTCGGCCGGCGTGCCGAACTCCCATTCGCTGTCATCGGCGTCCTCGCGCGCGACGTACAGCTCGCGCACCTCGTCCTTTGCGAGGAGGAGCGTTCGCCCCTTCATGGTCGCGATGGGAAAGAACGGCTCGGCCGCGTTGAGCACGTCGAAGGGCGTTTCGTGGCCGAGCTTGTTTCGCGCGCTCGCTTGCACGAACAAGTCACCCGAGATGCGCTGTCCCTCGATGGTCACCAGCACCACCGGGAGGCGGGACTTTTCGATCCTGAAGTCGTTGATCATGGTCCACATCGGCGCTCACGCGTTGGCATCCGTTCTCCGAGACGACGCCCGGGCGACCATCGCGTCACAGGAGATGCGTGCGATCGGGCGCGTTTCGATGGGAATGAGTCTCGGCGCCGACGTCGGCCAAGGTGAGTGCCGACTCGCGCGCGTGTGTGCGATCAGTCAAACGTGATGCAGGTCACCGGAAGACGGACCTGCCTTGCCCGGTTACGCCTTTCGCGCGCTCAGGGGTGCGCGTTTTCGCACATCGGTTCGCACTCGATCTGCACCGTGCAGTGGTGGATCCCCACCACCGCCATCGCCGAGACGGCGTCGCGGAGGACGCGCTGGTGATCCTGGTCGCGCGGGACTATCGCGTGACAACTCATCGCGATCATCCCCGACGTCACCGTCCACACGTGCAGGTCGTGAACGGTCGAGACACCGGCAACATCGGCGAGACGGCGTCGCACCTCATCGAGCGAGATGTGCGACGGGGTGGACTCGAGGAGCACATCGACGCTCTCGCGCACGAGCGCCCAGGAGGAGCGCACGATCAGCAGCGTCACGAAGACCGACGCGACGGGGTCGGCCGCCTTCCACCCGGTGTAGCGCACGAGGAGCCCGGCGGCGATGGTGCCTAACGAACCGAGCAGGTCGCCGAGCACGTGGAGGTAGGCGCCGCGGGCGTTGAGGGAATGCTGGTGCAGCGGGTGCAGAATCCAGGCGCAGAGCGCATTGATCACCAGCCCGCCGACAGCGACCACAAGCATCAACCCGGTCCCGATCGGCTCAGGCGCGCGCAACCGCCCGATCGCCTCGTAGATGATGAACCCCGAGACGATGAGCAGGGCCGCTCCATTCAGGAACGCGGCGAGGATCTCCCAGCGCAGGTAGCCGTAGGTCTTTTCTGGGGCGGCGGGCTGCTTGGCGAACCAGGCAACGAAAAGCGCGAGGGCCAAGGCGGCGACGTCGGTGAGCATGTGCCCGGCGTCGGCCAGGAGGGCCAGCGAGTTGGTGAGCAGCCCTCCCACCACTTCGGCAATGAGGAAGACGGCCGTGAGCGCGAGCGCCCAGCGCAGCCGCTTCTGGCTCGAGGGGTCGCCCGCACTGTCGAAGTGGGCGTGCCCATGGGAATGGTCGTGCCCGTGACCGTGCGAATGGTCGTGCCCATGGCCCTCAGGATGCCCATCGACGTCGACCGGAGCGCGCTTCGCTTGGGATTCGCCGGGTCGAAGTCCCCGTTCGTTCGGAGGTGGATTAGTCAGCTGATCAGAAGTGCGGGAAACGATCGATACGAGGCTGAGCGGGATCGTTGGTGGACGACGACTCGGCGGTCCGGGTAAGTTGGAGCGTGCCGAATCGCGCCATCCTCATCGTCGTCCTACTCCTCCTCAACGGCTTTTTCGTCGCGGTGGAGTTTGCCCTCGTTCGGTCTCGCCGGACCCGCCTGGAAGCGATGGTGCGCTCGGGCGACCGGCTCGCAAGGTATGCACTCGCCGCTACTCACAATCTGGCGAGGGTGCTCTCGGCGAGCCAGTTGGGGATCACCCTCGCCTCGCTCGGCCTCGGCTGGGCGATCGAGGGGTCGCTCGGCCACTTTTTCGAGCAGTGGTTCTCGCAGATTCCGCTGGCGATCGAGGCATCGGTGCGAGTGAGCATCGGGGCGGCGGTGGCATTGACCTGCGCCACCTTCATGCACGTCGTCTTTGGCGAACTGGCCCCGCGCGCGGCCGCGCTCAATCACCCGGAGGAGTTCGCCCGCTTCCTCGCCCCGCTCCTGCTCGCCTTCGCCTGGCTCACCACGCCGTTCACGTACGTGCTCAACGCGTCGGCCGAACTGGTCCTCCGCCTCTTTGGGCAGAAGGCCGACGTGTCCGAGGAGACGGTGCACTCCCCCGACGAGCTGCGGATGCTGATCGAGCATAGCGAGGAAGGAGGGGCGATCGACACGCAGGACGCGGCGCTGATGGAAGGAGTGTTCGAGTTCAGCGAGAAGAACGCCCGGGAGGTCATGACGCCCCGCACCGCCGTGGTAGCCCTCGATGTCGAGAGCTCGCTCGACGAGGTGCTGACGATCGTCGAGGAGAGCAAGCACTCCCGCTACCCCGTCTACGAGGGAACGCTCGACAACATTATCGGAGTCGTTCTCGCCAAGGATCTGCTGCGCATCCTTCGGCGCGGCCCCGGCGCGTTTGCGCTCGGCGAGATCATGCGAGACGTGCTCGTTGTTCCGGGCTCCCGCGAGGTGGAAGAAGTCCTCGCCGACTTCAAGCGCCGCAAGGAACACCTCGCGGTGGTGCTCGACGAGTTCGGCGGAACTGCGGGGATCGTCACGATGGAAGACCTCCTCGAGGAAATCGTCGGCGAAATCCTCGACGAGTACGACGAGCCGGAGAGCCGGGCGACGACTTCGTCCTCGGGAGAGACGCTCCTCCCGGGCGAGACGCACGTGACCGAGGTGAACGAGCAGTACGGCACGACGGTCTCGGAGGAGGACTACACGACGATCGGCGGCTTCGTGTTCGGCGCGCTTGGGCGGCTCCCCGCGGTCGGCGACCGGGTGAGCGCGGGAGGGGCGTCGTTCACCGTGCGCGAAATGGAGGGGCGACGCATCAAGATGCTGGCGATGCGCCTCGACGGCGTGGCCGAGGCGGTCGCGCAGCGTTAGGCAGCCCGCGCTCGGCAAACGAGCGCGTGCGGTAAGTGCGAGTGAGCGTTCCGACCTTCAGGAACGGTCGGCGGTGCGCCTGACGATCTCCGCGCACACCCGGATCGCGGCGACCATGCTTCCCGCGTCGGCGATCCCCTTCCCCGCGATGTCGAGCGCGGTCCCGTGGTCGGGAGATGTGCGCGGGAATGGAAGACCGAGCGTCACGTTCACCGCATGCCCGAACGATGCGACCTTGATCGCCGTCATCCCGACGTCATGGTACGGGGCGATCACCGCGTCGAATGCGCCGCGCATCGCCCGCACGAAGACGGTGTCGGCGGGAAAGGGACCGCTGATACCGGCTTCGCGCGCCACGGGTGCGAGCAGGTCATCGTCCTCGGTCCCGAATCGCCCGCCATCCCCCGCGTGCGGGTTGAGGGCGCAGAGCGCGATGCGGGGCTCGGCGATCCCGAACCATTGCGTGAGCCCTGCGCGAGTGACGTTCGCCGCCTGGAGAATCGCCGACCGAGTCACCGCCGCCGGCACCTCGCGGAGCGCGATGTGCGTGGTGGCGAGGACGACGCGCAACCGGTCCGACGCGAGCATCATCGCCACGCGCGCGCCGGTGAGCTCGGCGAGCATCTCGGTGTGCCCGGGAAAGTCGTATCCTCCGGCCAGGAGCGCTGCCTTGTCGATGGGTGCGGTGACGATGCCGGCCACGTCACCGGCAAGGGCTAGTTGGGTCGCACGCTCTATCGTGGCGCCGGCGAGCCGTCCCGCATGCGCGGGAGACGCGTCACCACTCCACGCACCGATTGCCTGATCCACCGCGACGCCAGTTCCCGTGGGGCCCACGATGACGAACGGCCCGAGCGGAATGACGGTCGGATCGCTGAGTGCCTTTAGAGTGACCTCCGGGCCGATCCCTCGCGGATCGCCGAGGGTGATGGCGATGGGACGCGGCATCTCTCGCGAACGATTTCCGTGCCTGGCGCGACGGGGATCAGCGCCCGTCGCTGGTCGCGGTCTTCTTCTCCGGGGCGTCGAGCATGATCGCGACGTAGGTGTCCTTGCGCAGCGAATCGAGCAGGCGGCGGTACGACTTCTCCTGCGTGAGCTGCTCGCGAATCTGGTTGCGGAGGTCCTGTCGCGTGTACTCGCCCTCGGAGACCACGTTCACCAACTGCGCCACGACAAACTTCGGCACGCCGCGCTGACGATCGTCGACGGGGAACGGTGCGATGAAGTCGCCGTCCTTGTGATCGCCGAAGGCAGTCTGGTACGACTCGGGGAGTCGGGCACGATCGAACGGCTCCAGCACACCGCGCGCCTCGTCGGAGGCGATGTCATGATAGCGGGCGACGAGCGTGTCGAACGGCGTCCCCTGCTTCCAGAGCATGAGCACGGAGTCAGCGCGGAGCTTGGCGCGCGCCACGTCGGCCGAATCGTACTTCGGCTTGATGAGGATGTGGCGCGCCTTGCGTTCGGCGGGTTGCACGCGATCGACACGAATGATGTGGAAGCCGAACTGCGTCTCCACGATCGGCGAAATCTGTCCAGGCGGAAGGAGGAACATCATCTCGTCGAATGCCGGCACCATCTGCCCGCGGCGGCTCCATCCGAGGTCTCCCCCCTGCACCGCCGATCCCGAGTCGTCGGAGAAGCGCTTGGCGAGCTTCTCGAAATCGCCACCAGTCGTTAGGTCCTTGTAGATGGACTCGGCCTTGGCGTACGCCACCTTCTTCGCCTCGACCGACGCCTGGGTGGGGACGACGATCTGGCGGAACGTGACCGTTGCCGGGCGTTTGGGGAGCTTGTCGCGCTCGTTGTTGAACGCCTCGGTGATCTCGTCCTCGGAGACGGCCACGGTGATCATCTTGCCGTCCTGCTTCATCTTCTGGACGAGCCGCTCCTGCAGGGCGCGCCTTCGCGCCTGGTCGGTGAGCCAACGCTTGTACTCCTCGGTCGATCCAAAGCCACCCCCCTTGAGCGCCTCGGCCAACTCCGCGTCGGTCTTGAACTGATCGCGGATGCGCTTGAGCTGCTGGTCCACCGTGGTCGTGAGATCGGCGTCGGCAACGGTGATCGACGTGTCGGTCTTCGCCCGCTGCACCATCACCTCGACGTCGATCATCTCGTTGATGATCGAGCGAGCGAGTTCGAGCTGTGCGGTGGAATCTTCCGGCACCTGCAGCCCCTGCGCGCGTCGCTGCGAGAGTTCCTCGAGCACGTCGCTCCAGAGGATCGGATACGTCCCCACGACGGCGACCACCTTGTCGACCGGGATACTGACCGGTTGCTGAGCACCGGCAGATGTGGGAACGAGCGACGAGGTCGCGACGAGCGCCGCGAACGCGAGCGCGGCACGGAGGTGGAAAGTCATGCGGTAAGGTACACGAAAACTGCTCGTGAAGTTCAGCGCGGGCGATCCGTTGGGATCGCCCGCGCTGGTGACTACAGCTGTCTGGTGCGAACTACTGCTTCGACGTGGTATCGGTCGGCGACGCGCCGCCGGGGAGCGGCACTGCCGACGGCGGGGCCTGCGCCGCGCGGGCGGAGTCGGCCTTGGCGCGAATCGGCTGCGCCTCGGTCACCGCCTTGTCGAGCGCTGCGGCGTTGATCTTCCAGTCGTACTTCTTCTGCAAGGCGTGAACGAGCGGCGGCTGCACCTCGACGTACTGCGCCTCGCCATTCACCAACTTGGCCAGGTAGGCATCGATGCGCCCCGCGGCCAGACGCTCCTTCTCGGACTTGGTCTTGGCGCTATCGGCGAGCGACTTGGGGTCGATCCCCAGCCCGCTCCAGATCGGAGCGATGAGCGACTTGAATGCGTTGCGGATTTCCGCTGTCTCCGCCGAATCAAGAGAGATCTTGTCCTTGTCGGCCTCGGCGAGAATGAGCTCGTTGCGGAGCAGGTTGATCACGAAGGTCTTCATGAGCGAGTCCGGCGCCTGCGCGATCTGCCCACGAATCTGGTCGGGCTGCGGGAAGCCTTCGATCCAGCGCGCAACGTTGGTCGCGGTGAAGTTGCCGAGCGTCGAGGTGGCGACGACAGTGCGGTCGTCGGCGTGCTGCGCCGGATCGGCGGCAACTTCCTTGACGGTCTTCGCGGCGGTCGGCTTGACGTCGATCTTGCCAGCGCTCTCGAGCCCCGTGATGTAGGTGCTCTCGGCGACAAAGCGCTGACGCTTGGCGAATTCGGCCATGAACTGCGGCTTGGCCTCTTCGTACGTCGAACGGCGCACGATGTGGTAGCCGAACTGCGTGCGCACGAGCGGACCGATCTCGCCCGGCTTGAGCGCGGCAACACCCTGCGAGAAAGCCGGGACCATCTGCTGCGGCGGGAAGACGCCGAGGTCACCGCCCACGTCCTTGGTGCCGTCGGAGCCGTACTGCTTGGCCATCGCGGCGAAGTTGGCGGCAGTCGTCTTCGCGAGCACGCCCTGCGCCTTCTTCATCACGGCGAGCGTGTCCTCTTCGCCGCCCTGCGCCGTCTGGAAGAGGATGTGGCGCGCCGAGAGCAGGTCGCCCTTGTTATACGCAGCAGATGCTGCGGCGTCGGACGTGTCGATGGTCCACGACTCCGAGACCTTTTTGTAGAACTTGTTGGTCTTGCTCGAGGTGAACGCCGACCACATGGCGTCGTCGATCAGCTTTTCGTCGTTGAGCGAATCGTTCGCGGCAGCGGCAGCGCCCAGCAGCTGGTAGTTGACCCAGGCGTCGGCGATGCTCTGCGCCACTTCCTTGCGGACCGGGACGCGCGAGTTGCCAAGCAGGTTGGCGAGTTCGGAGACCGAGAGCTCCTGCGATCCGGCGCGCGCGGCAACATCGACGTGAGACGAGAAAGCGTCTTTCAACCCGCCGCACGCAGCGAGCGGAAGGAGGGCGAGCGCACCTATGAAGCGAAGGCGGGTCATGATCGTCCGGTTGGGATGCGAAGGGAACACAGGTTACACGGTACGCGCGTGATCGTTCGGGCGAAGGAGGGTCAGCGCACGCACGAGTCCATCCAGGATCCCGGCGCCGCCCAGCCTGGAAAGCTTGAGTGACAGGGGGTGCACGCGCCGAACTTCGGCGCGGAACTGCACCTCTCCGAACGCCGCATTGAGCCCTTTGAGCCGCGGCGCAGCAGAGTCCCGAAAGGTAACACGGGCTTCGTCGCCATGCACCAGAATTCCCTCGATCCCAAGCTCCCCTCCCACCAGCCGCAGCACGGCCGTGGCGAAGAGGTGCACCGCCTCGCGCGGGAGGGGGCCAAACCGGTCGCGCACCTCGGCACGGAGGGTGTCGATCGCCGCGGGATCGGTGATCGCCGTGAGTCGGCGATAGATGTCGAGCTTGGCCTCTCCCGAACCGATGTAGTCGTCGGGGAGGTAGGCCGGGAGATCGAGCGATACGTCGGTGGGGACCGCCTTCGGCGCGTCGTCGCCGAGTTGTACCCGGTGCACTGCTTCCTCGAGCATGCGGAGGTAGAGCTCGAAGCCCACCGCGTGAACGTGACCGGATTGCTCCGCGCCCAGAATGTTGCCTGCCCCGCGAAGCTCCATGTCCTTGAGGGCGATCGAGTAGCCGGCACCGAGCTCGGTATGATGCTCGAGTACCTGCAGCCGCCGTTCGGCATCCTCGTCGATGCGGTCGGGGACGACGAGGTAGCAGTAGGCGCGGCGGTGCGAGCGCCCGACGCGCCCGCGCAGCTGATAGAGCTGCGCCAATCCGAAGTAGTCGGCTCGGTTGATGAACATCGTGTTCGCGTTCGGCACGTCGAGCCCGCTCTCGACGATCAGCGTCGAAACGAGGACGTCTACTTCGCCGGCGACGAAGCGACGCATCACGTCCTCAAGATCCTTCTCGCGCATCTGCCCGTGGCCGACCGCGACGCGCGCCCGGGGCACCACTCGGCGGATGTGGTCGGCCACCGCCTCGATCGTCTCGATGCGGTTGTGCACGAAGAAGACCTGTCCGCCGCGATCGAGTTCGCGGGCGATTCCCTCCTCGATCAGGCCGTCGTCCCACGGCTCGACGAAGGTCAGGACCGGCGACCGGTCGCGCGGCGGCGTCTGCATGAGCGTCATGTCGCGCAGGCCGGCGAGCGACAGGTGCAACGTGCGCGGAATCGGCGTGGCGGTGAGCGTGAGGACGTCGGTCTCGAGCTTGAGCTGCTTGAGGCGTTCCTTGTGCTTCACGCCGAAGCGGTGCTCTTCGTCAATGACGATGAGCCCCAACTGCGGAAAGACGACGTCGTCGCTCAGGAGGCGGTGCGTCCCGATGACGACGTCGACCGTCCCCTTGGCAATTTCGCCGAGGATCGTCGCCTGCTCCTTGGGCGTCTGGAAGCGCGAGACCACGGCGATGCGGACGGGGAAGTCGGCGAGGCGCTCGGAGAAGGTGCGGAAGTGCTGCTCGGCGAGGATGGTCGTCGGGACGAGGACCGCCACCTGTCGCCCGCTCTGGATCGCCTTGAAGGCCGCGCGAATGGCGATCTCGGTCTTGCCGTAGCCGACGTCGCCGACGAGGAGGCGATCCATCGGGCGCGGCTTCTCCATGTCGCCCTTCACGTCGGTCGTCGCCTTGCGCTGGTCGGGAGTGTCCTCGAAGAGGAACGAGCTCTCGACCTGTCGCTGCCAGGCGGTGTCGGGGAGATGCGGTGTGCGCGAGGCGAGCTGACGCCGCGCGTAGAGCAGCAGAAGCTCCTGCGTCATCTCCTCGATGGCGGCGCGCGTCTTCTCGCGCTGCTGCGCCCAACGTCGTCCGCCCAGCTTGTGCAGTTTAGGGGGCGGCGCGTCGTCACCGACATCGACGCCGGAGCGGTAGCGCTCGATCTGGTCGATGCGATACAGCGGGACATTCAGCCGATCGCCCCCCTCGTACTCGATGACCGCGACCTCGATGGTGCTCTCGCGCACGAACAGCTGCTCGATCCCGCGATAGATCCCGACGCCGTGCTCGAGATGCACGACGTAGTCGCCGGACTTGAGCGCCGTGATCGCCTCGAGCGCCGCGCCGGTGGCGTACTTTCGTGCGCGGCGAAGGCGACGCTCGCGGCGGAAGATCTCGTGGTCGGTCAGAACTCTGAGACCTGCAACTACGGACGGGGGACGGGAGACGGGAGACGGGGGTGCGGCGCTGCGCGCCGCGCTCGACGACTCAGCGCCCCCGACATCGAACTCCCGTCCCCCGTCCCCCGTCCCCCGTCTATCTGGTATCCCCGGAGGGACCACAAACCCCCCATTCAGCACCCCGATCACCAAACTTGCGGGTGCCGGGAATCTTGGGTCTTCGTTGAGCAGCTCCTCGAGTCGTTCCGCCTGTCCCGGGTTGTCGCAGAGGATGACCGTCGGCGTTCCGTCGCGCACCACGGTGCGGAGGAGCTTGATGTCGCGGGCGATGCTTTCCGGCGGGCGGATGGGGAAGACGATGCAGTCCTTCTCGCGGGTCGGGTCGGCGGAGGCGATGCGGCCGAAGCCGGCGAGCGCGCGCTCGAGCGCGTCGGGGGCGAGGAAGAGCGAGTCCCGGCTCACCGAGTCCTCGCCGCGACGGCGCACGACGTCCAGGTGGTGCTGCGCCTCGTCCCAGGTGCGGGCGAACTCGGGAGACAGGTGCGACTCGTCGGGGAGGACGAGGATCGTGTCGGGGGGAAAGAGGTCGACGATCGAGACGCGCTCGCTGCCTAACGTTATCTCCGTCGCCGCGGCATCGACCGGGAGGATCACCGCCACGGACGCTTCGCGGGTGGAGCGCTGCGAGCCGAGCTCGAAGTGGCGCAGCTCGGAAATCTCGTCGCCCCAGAACTCGAGGCGAACTGGCTCGGCCATGCCAAACGAGTAGATGTCGAAGATCCCGCCACGCACCGAGAACTGCGCGACGTCGTCGACCATCGGGACACGCTCGAAGCCGATCGCCTCGAGATGGGCGGCGAGTTCGGAGGGGCGCCGCGTGTCGCCCTTCCGCAGCTCCAGGCGCGCCTTGCCTAACGCGCGAGGGAGCGCGGTGCGCTCGAGCAGGGCGCGCGCGGTGGTGAGCAGGATGCGCACCGCGCCGCGCGAGACCGCTTCGAGCGTTTCGACGCGTTCGCCGGCGATCTCGGCGTGCGGCTCCGACTCGCCGAATCCCTCACGCGGCGGATAGAGCGCGGCCGACTCGTCGTCTGTGAGCGCGTGCAGGTCGGCGAGCCAGCGCTCGGCGTCGGCGACCGCATCGGTCACGACGACGAAGAAGCGTTGCGGGAACCGGCGGGCGAGCGCGGCGACGAGCACGGCGTCGCTCGATCCCTCGAGCCCTGCTACCGGAACGCGCGAGCGCGCCGACGGCATCGCGTTCGCGACTCGCGCGAAGGCTCCCAGACGCTCGACGGCGTCGAGGATCGTCGGGAGCGACATCAGGCTGCGCCGAGGCGCTCGTCGCGACGGACGACGAACGTCTCGGCGACCAAAAGCGCGAGAGCGAGAAGGATGAGCGGGAGCTGCAGCGGGCGGCGCGAGCCGACGTCGAAGAGCGATCGCTTCCACTCCGCCGGGTTGGCCGTCACGACCGCGTCGCGCGTACGCACGCGGTCGCGCAGCGTGGCGATCGGGAGGCGGCGCAGGTCGGATTCCTCGGGCTCGGCGTTGACGACGAGCGCCCCTACACGCTCGGTGCCGCGACGGAGGAAGTAGACCCCTGCGCGCCCCGGCGCCTTGTTCCCTGCCACGAAGGGGATCGTCTGGCCGTCGGCCGATTCGAGTGCATCGACTCCGGCGGGAGCGCGCACCGCCCCTCCCGGCGCCGCCTCGAGAACCGCGGTCGATGCGCCGGCGAGGCGCTGGGCGATCACATCGCCCAACCATGGGACGAATGCCGCGCGCAGCGGAAGATCCGTCGCCGCGGGATCGAGCGGGCTCCCGATGATGACGTATCCGTCACCGGCGACGATCCACGGCGCACCGCCGGCGGTGGCGAGCGTGTCGCTCGTGGCCCCCGACTGCGCCTCGAGCGGGTAGCGCATGGTCACCCGCACGCCGTCGAACCGCTCGCCCCGCACCGCGGTCTCGTCGCGGCGCGGCGCCCCGAAGCGCCACGGGAGCCCGAGCCGCTCCAGCGTGCGATTCGCCGCCCCGAGGCGCGACGGTTCGTTAGGCGCGAGGAGGAGCGCCGGGAGCCGCTGCACCGCATCGGCGTTGGCCAGCGTGACCTCGTCGCCCGTCGCCACGCGCGCATCGACGAGGAGCGCCTCGACGG
Source organism: Gemmatimonadaceae bacterium (assembly GCA_044225935.1). GTDB lineage: Bacteria > Gemmatimonadota > Gemmatimonadetes > Gemmatimonadales > Gemmatimonadaceae > SCN-70-22. Next base: position 81,115 of record JBGAHX010000027.1, on the reverse strand, counting down.
CGGTGCGGAGGAACGGTCCCGCTACCGGATCGGCCTTCACCCGCGGGGCGGCACCGAGCCAGACGGCGAAGTAGCGCGCGTCGTCGCCGCGCAGCTCGTCGGGCTCCAACTCCACGACGCCGGCGCGCCAGCCGCGATCGGTCGGCGAGGCACGCACCGAGAGGTCCTCCCCATCGCGCGCGGTGCCGCGCGCCAGCGTCTGTTCGCCTAACGCGATGCGGTACGTGGCCGAATCGGCGAGCTGCGCGCGGGCGACGATCGTGCCGCGCGGCGTCCAGCGCGGCGGGCGTGGATCGGCGAGGACAACCGCGCGATTGCGGGGCGGCGCATCGGCGCGCGAGAGCACCGAAAGGCGCACGTCGCCGGTCGCGACCGGGGCGGTCCAGGCACTCGCCTGCCCGTCGGTCACGACCACCACCTGCCGCCCCTGCATTCCCGCGCCGACCACGAGTCCGGCGGCGCGCGTGATCGCCGTGTTGAGGTCCCCGCGTCCGGCGTACACGTCGGTGCGGGTGATGGCCTGGCGCACGGCGTCCACGCCCCCTCCCGTCACCGTTCCGTCGGCGGTGACGAGCCAGAGCCGGTCGGCGCCGTTGGCCGCATTCGCCGCCTCGAGTGCGCTCGCCCTAAGTGAGGCAAGCAGCGGCTGTCCGTCGACGATCGCGCTGGTGCTGAGCGAGTTGTCCAGGACGATCGCCATCGCCGTCGGCACGTGTCCCGCGCCGAAGAAGGCGCCGATCGGGCGCGCAGCTGCGATCGCGATCGCCAGCACCGTCGCGATGCGCAAGAACATCAACAGGAGATTGCGAATCTTGAGCTGCCGGACGTTGTCGCGTTCCGCACGCGCAAGGTAGCGCACGGCGGGGAAGTCGATCCGGTTTTCGATGCGGCGGCGGCGGAGGTGCAGGAAGAGCGGGATGGCGACCGCGCCGGCGAGCAGCAGGTACAGTGGAGCGAGAAAACTCACGGGAGGCGTTGGCGCGAAGCGAAGGCGCGTCGGAGCGGGACCCCGAACGGGGAGTCGGTGAAGACGACCTCATACCCCACCCCCAGCGAGGCGAGCTTGGAGCGCCACTCGGCGATGGCGTGGTCCACGGTCGTGCGGTAGGCCTCGCGCACTTCGGAGGCGGTGGCCGGGAGCTCGAAGGCCTGCTCCGGATCGACGAAGATCGCCTCGGGCGAGGCGTCGAAATCGCGCTCCGACGGGTCCATGATATGGAGGACGGTCATCCCGTGCCCCCCCGCGCGCACGACCTTGATCGCGTTGAGCGTCGCCTCCTCGTCGACAAGGAGATCCGAGATCAGGACGACGAGCCCAGGGCGCGAGACGAGCTTTCCCGCCTGCACGAGCGCCGCCGACATGTCGGAATCCTTCCCCGCTCCCCCCTCTTCCAGCGCCTTCACGATCCGGCGCCACTGCACGTTGCGCGCGCGTGGCGGAATGACGCTCCGGAGCGTCTCGTCATAGCGGATCAGGCCGACGGCGTCTTTCTGCTTGATGAGGAGAAGGGAAAGGGCGGCGACGATCTGTTCGGCGTAGGCGAGTTTGGTCAGCCGGGCGGGAGAGCCGGTCCAGTCCATCGAGCTCGAGACATCGAGGACGATGGCGGCCCGCATGTTCGTTTCTTCCTCGAACTGCTTGACCATCCACTTGTCGGCACGCGCGACAATCTTCCAGTCGATGTAACGCAGATCGTCGCCGGGCTGATATGGGCGAAATTCGGCGAATTCGACGGAGAAACCTTTGCGAGGGGATCGGTGTAGCCCCTGCAGGAATCCGTCGACTACCCATTTCGCGACAATTTCCATCCGGCCGAGGGACGCGAGCTGTGCCGGGTCGATCAGGTCGGCGCGCGTGGCGCGGCTCGTCTCCATAGGGAGGCGGAAAGTAGAAGTAGTGCTCGGGCTGGTCAAATGGCTGGGGCCATGCAGCCTCCCTACGGGGTGCATGGCGAGAATGCTGGCGTGAGGAGGAAAGACCGTTACGTTGGACGTGGTGCGCTGAGCGCATGTGGCGCGGCAGCGCGTCCCCTACCCGTCCCTCTGGGGGGAGGTGTGGAATGACCGGACGATCCGTACTTGCTGGAGTGCTCGCCTCGGCGATCGTTGCCGGAGTCGCAACCGCGCAGAACACCCGCACGGTCGAACGATCAGCGAATGCGTCGTGGAACGCGTTGCTGGCGGCCGACACATCCGACGACGCTCCCACCGTGGAATTACGGGTGGAGAACGGGCCGTCGTTCGCCTACGGATCGCCGGTGCGCGTGCGATTCCGGGTCAGCGACGATGCGTACGTGATCGTCGCCCGCGTGAACTCCAATGGTCACCTCACCCTGCTCTACCCGTCCAGCCGGCTCACGACTGCTGAGGTTCGTGGGGGGACGGACGTGGAAGTCCGCGGGCGACGCGGTCCTGGCGCCTTCTACGCCGACGACCGCATGGGGGGCGGCTTCATCTTCGCCGTCGCGTCGTACGATCCATTCGTGCTCACACGCCTCGGCATCCGCGACTTCGATCGCTACGTGACTGGGACGTACGTCGGTCGCCCGACGAAGGTGTACATCGGCGATCCGCACACGGTGATCACGCGGTTCGTCAACATGGTGAGCTTCAGCGATGCATCGCCGTTCGACTATGCCGTGGAGTACTACAACGTCGATGCGCCGTACTACGTCACGTCGGCAGGTTACTCCTCTTTCTGCTCCGGCTACCAGAACTGGAACGACCAGCGCTGGTATCGCCCTACGCTCGCCGAGCGCTGGGATGACGATTTTTACGGGTACTACGGCCGCTCAGCGTTCTCCTGCAATCCGTACCCCCCGTGCGCCGCGTACACCATCAGCAGCTTCGGATATTCGAGCTTCGACGCATCAGGAATCGGGTTCTACCCCGTCTGCTATCAGCAGAACAACAATGGCAATCCCCCGCCCGTCCAGCCTCCGGGATCGGACAGCCTGAGGGTTCCGCGTTGGCTGACCGACAGCGTCGGCGGTCGAACACCGGATACTGTGAGTTACATCCCGGTCAAACCGACGGATGAGAATCCTGGGACTGAGAAGGAGCCGAACACGCTGCGCCGCAGCACTACCGGGACCGAAGGGCCTCGTCGCCCCGTGGTGATCGCCGACGACCCGTCGGACAATTCGTACGCCATTCCGGGGCGCGCCCTTCGCAACTCGCCGATGACGCTCGGCCAGACGCGCGACCCGTCGACCGCTGGGCCGCTCGATCGCCCCGACCGTCGCTCGGCGAACGCTGCTGGCGGCACGTCGATCGACTGGGTGCGCCCGCCGCGTGAAGTCGTACGCGCGCCGATGGGGAACGACAATGAGTATCTCCCGCGCTCCCCGCGTCAGCGCGGAAACGGGAACGGTATCGATCGCTCGCGTGGCAACGGAGCGGGCGACAACGGCTATCCGTCATACGTGAACACGTCGAACTCGCGTGGTGGCGGGCAAGTGCGCGCCGAACCGCCGCGCTTCGACCCGCCGACGCGTACGCAGGGACCGCGCTTCGACTCGCCCCGCCCGACCGAGCGCACCAACGGGAGTGGCGTGCACTACGCCGAACCTCCGCGGAATTATGGCTCGCCACGCTACGACTCGCCGCGCCCGGTGGGGGGCGGTGGAGCGAGCAGCGCTGGTGGCGATCGCAGCTCCGCGGGCTCTGCGGGTTCGGCGCCCTCGCGCGCCGAGCACACCGCGCCGCCGCCGCGCCCGGCGCCGGTCGCCCCGCCGGTGTCGTCGACGTCTTCCGGCGAGAAGAAGCCAGAGAAGCCGTAGCTGTTCGGCCGCAGGATAACGCACGATGTCCGACGGGGGAGCCGAAGCGGCTCCCCCGTCGGTGTTTGTACCCTGCTCCGGTTATACTTCACGGCTGTCCGGAAGCACCGGTTCTCCGGACGTCGACTCTCCTCTCCGCGCAGCAACGTGAAGCTTTCCCATATCCGCAACTTCTGCATCGTCGCCCACATCGATCACGGCAAGTCGACGCTTGCCGATCGATTGATCGAGCAGACCGGGACGCTGCAGAAGCGGGAGATGAAGTCGCAGGTGACCGACACGCTCGACCTCGAGCGCGAGCGCGGGATCACGATCAAGCTGAACGCGGTCCGCATGAGCCATACGGCGCTCGACGGCGAGCGCTATGAGCTCAACCTGATCGACACGCCGGGGCACGTGGACTTCACCTACGAAGTCTCGCGCTCGCTGGCCGCGTGCGAGGGGGCGATCCTCGTCGTCGATGCCTCGCAGGGAATCCAGGCGCAGACGCTCTCGAACCTCTTCCTCGCCCTCGACGCCGGGCTCGAGATCATCCCGGTCCTCAACAAGATCGACCTTCCCGGGGCGGAGCCGGAGCGCCGCAAGCAGGAGGTGCACGACCTCATCGGCGCGAACCCCGACGAGATCCTCCTGGTGAGCGCGAAGGAGGGCAAAGGGATCCCCGAGCTCCTCGAGGCGATCGTGCAGCGCGTCCCTCCCCCCAAGGGCGATCCCGACGCGCCGCTACGCGCGCTCATCTTCGACTCGTACTACGATCGCTACCGCGGCGCCATCCCGAGCATCCGCGTGGTCGACGGCGTGATGAAGCCCGGGATGGAGATCACCTTCGGCGCCAACGATGCGCGCTACGAAGTGATCGAAGTCGGCTCGTTGCAGCTGCGGCAGGTCAAGGGGGAGCAACTGGCGGCCGGTGAGGTGGGGTATGTCGTGGCAAACGTGCGATCGGTGGCCGAGACGCGCGCCGGCGACACGATCTTCGATGCGACCGACCGCGCGGCCGAGGCGCTCCCGGGCTACAAGGACGTGCACTCGATGGTGTTCGCCGGGATCTACCCGACCGACACGTCACAGTACGAGTCGCTGCGCGACGCACTGTCGAAGCTCAAGCTCAACGACGCCTCGCTCAACTACGAGCCGGAAACATCGACCGCGCTCGGCTTCGGTTTTCGCTGCGGATTCCTCGGTCTCCTCCACATGGAGATCGTGCAGGAGCGCCTCGAGCGCGAGTTCAACCTCGATCTCGTGACGACGGTGCCTAACGTGGAGTACCACGTGTACAAGACGGACGGCGAGATGGAGCTGATCGAGAATCCGTCGAAGCTTCCGCCACCGGCGTCGACGGAGCGCATCGAGGAACCGTACGTCAAGGCGCGCATCGTCTCGCCCGCCGAGTACATCGGGCCGATCATGACGCTCGGGACCGAGCGTCGCGGGCTGTATCTCGGGATGAAGTACATCGACACGACGCGCGTGGAGTTCGACTGGGAGTTCCCGCTCGCCGAGATCATTCTCGACTTCTACGACCGCCTCAAGACCATCTCCCGCGGCTACGCGTCGTTGGACTACGAGATGGCAGACTACCGTCCGGGGAAGCTGGTCAAGCTCGACATGCTGATCAACGGCGAGGTACTCGACGCCTTCTCGGTGATCATCCACACCGACAAGTCGTACGACTGGGGACGCAAGATCGCCGACAAGCTCAAGGAGCTGATTCCCCGCCAGCTCTTCGAGGTGATCATCCAGGCGGCGATCGGGACCAAGGTGATCGCCCGCACCACGGTCAAGGCGTTGCGGAAGGACGTGCTGGCGAAGTGCTACGGCGGCGACATCTCGCGCAAGCGCAAGCTCCTCGAGAAGCAGAAGGAAGGAAAGAAGCGGATGAAGCAGGTGGGCGCGGTGGAGATCCCACAAGAGGCGTTCCTGGCCGTCCTGCAAGTTGACTAGTCTCGACGACTAGTTATCTGAAGACGGGCATCAGAAGACGAGAATTCAGAAGACGAGAAGACGAGTGAACGGCACGGGCACGCGGGGGACAAACTTGATGTGGCGGGAATCTGGAGCCACTTCTTCGTGACTCGGTCGCTCGTTGTTCAGACTTCGTTTCTCGGGGATATGGTGCTGACCACACCCCTCCTGCGATTTCTCGCGGAGCGCGGGCCGGTCGATGTGGTCGCGACGCCTGCCAACGCGGAGCTGCTGGCGAACCATCCGGCGGTGCGGCACGTGTACCGCTACGACAAGCGCGGGGCGCATTCGGGAGTTGGGGGATTCCGCGCGGTCGCGCGGCTGGCGCACGCGCAGGGGGCGGGCGACGTCGCCTATCTCGCGCAGGGATCGTTGCGCAGTGCGGCGCTCGCCCTTGCCGCTGGTTTCCAGCATCGCATCGGCTTCGACACGTCGGCGGGACGGATCTTCTATACCGAACGCCGCGCGCATCGCAGCGAGCAGCACCACGCGGAGCGGCTCTGGCGGCTTGCGGCGGGGGACGAGGCGCCGTCGCCAGCTGCAAATGCGATGCGCCCCTCCCTGCACCCCACCGCCGACGATGACGAATCGGCGCAGCGACTCCTGGACGCGTTCGGCTACGCCGGTGAGCCACTCATCGCCCTCGCGCCCGGCTCGGTGTGGGCGACCAAGCGCTGGCCGTACTACGCCGCACTGGCGCGACGACTGAGCGCGCTCGGGCGGGTGGTGGTGCTCGGGAGTGACGCCGACAAGGATCTCGCCGCAGCGATCGCGACCGAGACCTTCGGCAGCTCCATCGACGCGACCGGAAAACTCTCGCTCCTCGCCTCTGCCTCACTCCTCGGGCGCACGCAGGCGGTGGTGAGCAACGACTCGGCGCCGTTGCACCTGGCGTCGGCGATGAACACGCCGAGCGTCGCGCTCTTCGGCCCAACAGTGCCAGCGCTCGGCTTTGGCCCGCTGGCCGAAGCACGACGCGTCGCACAGGTGGAGATGCTGGAGTGTCGCCCGTGTCACGCGCACGGCCCACAGGAGTGTCCGCTGGGGCACTGGCGCTGCATGCGCGATCTCACGGTCGCGGAGGTTGAGCTGGCGGTGCTCGAGGTGCGCGCCGAGGCGGGGGAAGCCGCATGAGCGGGATTCCGCACCCGGTGCTGGGAATGGTCCTTGCGCTCATCGTCGGCGGGGTGCTCGGGTTGCTGGGAGGGGGAGGTTCGATCCTCGCGCTTCCGATCTTCCTCTACGTCTTTCTCGTCCCCACGAAGCCGGCGATCGCGATGAGCCTCGCCGTGGTGGGGATGAGCGCGTTCGTCGGATTTCTCACGCATTGGCGCCAAGGGACGGTGCACCTGCGCGTCGCGATTCCGTTTGGGGCGTGCGCGATGATCGGTGCGTTCGTGACGGCGCGCCTCGCGCGTCACGTTCCCGAAGGGGTGCAACTCGCGCTCTTTGGAATCTTCGCGCTGACCGCGTCGATCCTGATGCTCCGCGATTCGCTCCGGCCAGTGTCGGCGACCCAAACTGGGACGGCGGCAGAGGAAGACGCCAGCGACGCTCGCTTCACCATCCCGCTGGCGATCCAGGCGCTCGGCGTCGGCACACTGACGGCGCTGATCGGCGCTGGCGGCGGATTCGTGATCGTCCCGGCGCTCGTGCTTCTGGCGCGAATTCCCATTCGAACGGCGGTCGGAAGCTCGCTCCTCATCATCACGATGAATTCGCTCAGCGGCTTCCTCGGCTACATCGGGCAGGTGCCGATAGTCTGGAATCTGGTGGGGAGCTTTACCGGCGTCGCGGCGATCGGCGCGCTCGCCGGGACGCGCGCGAGCCGCCACGTACCGCAGGCGCGCATCAAGCAGGGCTTCGCTGTCATGATCCTCGTCCTCGGCACATATTTGGCCCTCCGCAAACTCCACCTGGCCCCGTAGTCCTCTCGTCTTCTCGTCTTCAGATGACTCAGCCCCTCAAGTCTCGCTTCGTCATTGGCGTCGATCTCGGCGGCACGAACATCGTCGTGGGCGCCGTGGCTGAGGATGGGAGTGAAGACGTCGCGACGCGCTCCGAACCGACGCGCTCCGAGCAGGGCGCCGACGCCGTGGTGGATCGCATCGCGCGGATGATCGAGACGGCGATCAAGGAGACGATGGAGGCGAAGGGGATCACGCGTGACGCGTTCGTCGGCGTCGGCGTGGGGTCGCCCGGCCCGCTCGACCGCGAGCGGGGACTCGTGCTCACGACGCCTAACTTGGGATGGCAGAACTTCCCGCTGCGCGACGCGGTGGCCGATCGCGTGGGCCTCCCGGTCAAGATCGACAACGACGCGAACTGCGCCACGTTAGGCGAGTGGTGGCTCGGCGCGGCGAAGGGAGGAAAGAACGTCGTGGGGATGACGATCGGGACGGGGATCGGCGGCGGATTGATCCTCGACGGCCGTCTCTATCACGGCGCGAGCGACGTGGCCGGCGAGATCGGGCACACGACGATCGACGTGACCGGGCGCCGCTGCAAGTGCGGTAATTACGGGTGTCTCGAGGCGTACGCATCGGGGCCGTCGATCGCCGAGCGTGCGCGCGAGCAGTTGGACGGCGACCACGAGTCGATCATGTACCAGCTCGTGGAAGGGCAGCTGGAGAAGCTCACGGCGGCGATCGTGTACGATGCCGCGAAGAAGGGCGACGCGACGGCGCTCGAGGTGGTGCGCGAGACGGCGCGCTTCCTCGGCGCGGGGATCGCCAACCTCCTCAACGTCTTCAACCCCGACGTGGTGGTCATCGCCGGCGGGGTGACGCAGGCGGGCGAGACGCTGTTCGAGCCACTGCGCCGTGAGGTGAAGAAGCGCGCCTTCGCGGCAGCGGTGGATGCCTGCCGCATCGTGCCGGGATCGCTCCCGGGGAATGCCGGTGTGATCGGCGCGGTGGCCAGCTTCAACCAACAAACGCGCGCGCAGGCGTGAAGCGGCTGGGGGTGATCGGGAGTTTCGTCTGGGATGTGATCCACGGACGGGACCCGCGCAGTGCGCCGGTGGAGGAGTGGGGGGGGATCACGTATGCGCTCTCGGCGCTGGACGCCGCGCTCCCTAACGATTGGGAGATGGTTCCGCTGGCGCGCGTGGGTGCCGACCTGCACGCGCAGGCGCGCGAGTTCCTCAAGACGCTGCGCCGCGTGGCCCCCGACGCCGAGGCGATCGCCGTCCCGTATCCCAACAACCGGGTCGAGCTGCGCTACCATTCCGACGAGCGTCGGAGCGAAGTGCTCACGGGCGGCGTCCCGCCATGGCCTTGGCTCGGACTCAAGCCACTGCTCCGCGATCTCGACGCGCTCTACATCAACCTGATCAGCGGCTTCGAACTGGAGCTGGAGACGGCGCAACTGATCCGGCAGCATTTCTCGGGGCCGATCTACCTCGACCTTCATTCGTTGACGCTGGCGGTGGAGCCCGACGGGCTGCGCACGCTGCAACCGCTGCCTAACGCGGCGCAGTGGATGGCGTGCGCCGACGTGGTGCAGTTGAACGAAGACGAGTTGGCGATGATGGCACCGGATCCGATGGCGCTGGCGGCGATGGCGCTGGCGCAACGCGTGTCGGCGCTGGTGGTGACGCTGGGCGCGCGCGGCTCCGTCTACTTCCTGGCGCCCGGTGTCTCACAACTGGACGACATCGCGCGACGTGGCGCTGGAACATCTGTTCTCGGCGCAGTTCGCACTGCGCGCGTGGCTGCCGAACCCGCCGATGTCAAGGGGCGTGACATCGATCCCACAGGGTGCGGCGATGTCTTTGGCGCCACACTCTTCTCGCGACTGCTCGGCGGTGATACGTTCACCAACGCGTTACACTCGGCGACGAAAGCGGCCGCCCGTAACGTGGCGTACCGCGGGGCCCGCGGTCTGGCGCACCATCTACGCGGCGAGCTCATTCCTTCGTGACGACCGTCATCACCGTCCCTCCATCGCTCGACGATCACACCTTCGAACAACTGCTCGAGCAGTTGGCGCCGGTGGCCATCGACCAGAAGGTGCTCGTCGATGCGCGTCACACGCGATGGGCTTCGCCCTACGGACTCACTGCCCTGCTCACGCTCGCGCAGTCGCGCGGCACGCAGGCGGCGTTCACCGGGCCCGAGACGGAGGAGACCGCGAGCTACTGGCAGCGCGCCGGTTTCTATCGCTACGCCGAAGAACTCTTCGAGATGCACGGCCACGTCCCGCGCGCACGCACGGCGACGTCGGAATCCAACGTGCTGCTCGAGATTACTCCAGTTGCCAAAAGCGACGACGTGCACGATGTCGTCGAACGCATACAGGCGAAGGCGCAACAGATCCTCGTGAACGAGTTGAACCTCGATCCGATGGCGACGATGCGCTTTGCCATGACGTTGTCCGAAGTGTGCCAGAACATCGTCGAGCACGCACAGACCATGGGGTGGGTGGCGGTACAGACGTACCGCTATCGCCAGCGGTTGGGTCGGCGCGTGGTAGTGATCGCGGTCTGCGATGCCGGCATCGGTTTTCGTCGCTCGCTGGAAAGCGCGCCGGGACGAAAGCTGAGCGACCGGTGGGATGACGCAGCCGCGCTCGAGGAAGCGGTGATTCGTGGCGTCAGTCGATTCCGTGATCCGGGACGCGGGCAGGGGCTCGCAGGCGTTCGTCGCTATGTCGGACGATGGGACGGGAAGCTTTCCGTGCGTAGTGGCACGGCCCGTATCTCCCTCGTGCCGCCGTGGGACGACGACCTTCCCTTGCGCGAGCACCTGTCGCCCCTCCCAGGGTCGCAGGTCCAGATCACGATACCGGAGCGGGTACCCCAGAAGTGATCTACCACATTTCCGTGAGCTCCGTCCTTCGCAAGACGGTGTGCGACCTGTACACCAACCTCGTCACGCGCCCCACGGGCGTGGCGGTGCGGCAGGCGATCGAGGCGGCGCTGGCCGAGCTGCCCGAGCCTAACGTGACCGTGATCGACTTCGCGCAGGTGAAGATGCTCGACTTCTCCTGTGCCGATGAAGTGGTCGGGAAGCTGCTGGATTTCTACCAGAATGCCGCGGCGCAGCCGCAGCGCTATTTCCTCATTCGCGGCGTGCACGACGGGCACCTCGAGGCGATCGAGGCGGTCCTCGAGCGCTACAACCTCGCGGTGATCGTCGAGGAGGAGAGCGGCTCGTTGCGGCTGGTGGGGACGCTGGAGGACGGCGCGCGGCGCGCTTGGCAGGTGGTGAATGCGCACGGGCGCTGCGGATTGTTGGACATCGAGCGGGCGCTCGGGGCGGCGGCCGAAGATGCGTCGCGCGCGCTCGACCATCTCTCGGCGCGGCGCCTGGTGATGCGCCGCGACGACGGCTACGTCTCGCTTCCGCAGTCCGTGTGACGCTGGCGTCGACACCGCCCTTGCAGGTCGTCGCCTTCACCGCCACGCGGCGCGGCGACCCCGAGCGCGGTCCGCTCGTCACCCTGCGCGCCGACGACGCCGCGCGCCGCCTCCTGAACGAAGGGGACCTCGTCTGGGTGCAGGGGCCCAGACGTCAGGAGATGGCGCGCGTGGCACTCGACGACCGCCTCCCCAAGGGAGGGATCGCGGTGCGAGACATCGCCGGGATCACCGTCTCGGAGATCGTGCGCCTCGTCTCGCCGGAGCGCGAGCGCCCCACCCCGCCGCGCCCCTCCGCCTAACACGTCGCCGGTCGCATCGAGCGACCTCGTCCGTAAGCGCGCTCGTAAGGCAGGAAACAGAGACGTACGCGCCGCTGAGTCGTCTGTCGGGTGGACGCCAGCCGACCCGCCTTCGTGATCAGATTCGCCAACGTCTCGAAAGAATATCCGCGCACCGGAATCGCCCTCAGCGACGTCTCGTTCACCGTCAGCAAGGGGGAATTCGTCTTCCTGACGGGACCGAGCGGCGCGGGCAAGAGCACAATCCTCAAGCTGACGTACTTCGACGAGCTCCCAACCCGTGGTGATGTGTGGGTGAGCACGACGCGCTCGAAGGGAGTCTCGCGCAAGGAGATCTCGATGCTGCGCCGCAAGCTGGGCGTCGTCTTCCAGGATTTCCGACTGCTCGAAGACCGCACCGTGGAGCAGAACATCGCCTTCGCGCTCGACGTGATCGGGACGCCGCAGGAGAAGATTCACGGGAAGGTGAGCCGCCTCCTGGCACAAGTCGGGCTCGCGTCGAAGGCGACGAGCATGCCGCGCGAACTGAGCGGCGGCGAGCAGCAGCGCGTCGCCATCGCCCGCGCACTGGCCAACGATCCCGTGGTCCTCGTCGCCGACGAGCCGACCGGAAACCTCGATGATCGCGCCACGCGCGGCGTCTTCCAGCTGTTGCGGGAGATCAACGCTGCGGGTACGGCCGTACTCATGGCGACGCACAACCTCGACCTCGTGAAGCGCTCGGAACTGCGCGTGCTGGAGATCAACCGGGGAGCGGTCGTGTACGACTCCAACGACGAGAAGCGCCGCCAGCCGGAGTTCACGCCGTGAGACTCGCTGCCCGTGAGGCGCTGCTCGGCTTTCGTCGCGCGCCGGTCCTGAGCGCCCTGAGCATCACCACGATCGCCTTCTCGCTCTTCGCCTTCGGCCTCTTCTCGCTGGTGGCGCTCAATATCCGCAGCACGCTGCAGGCGATGGAATCGCGCGTCGAAATTCGCGCCTTCCTCGTCGACTCGACGACGCCCGAATCGATCGCCGCAGCGATGGGCGACATCGGCGGATTCCCCGAAGTTGCCCGCGTCGAGTACATCACGCGCGAGCAGGCGCTCGAGCGCGCGCGCAGTGAGCTCGGGGAGTTCAAGGACGTGTTCGAAGCCGGCTTTCTCCCGGCCTCGATCGACGTGCGGTTGCGCGACGGATTCCGCGATCCCGCGACCGTGCGCAAGATCGCCGAGCGCATCAAGGTCTATTCGTTCGTCGACGACGTACGCTTCGGCGAGGAGTGGGTGCAAAAGCTCTACAGCATCCGCAACGTCGCCACGGCGGCGGGCGTGATCCTCGGACTCGCGTTCGCGGCCGTCTCGATCATCGTGATCGGGGCGACGATCCGCATGGCGGTCATGGCGCGCAGCCGCGAGATCTCGATCATGCGGCTTGTCGGTGCGACCGACGGCTTCATCCAGCGTCCGTTCCTCATCGAGGGGCTCGTCAAGGGATTGCTCGGCGGAGCGCTCGCCCTGCTGCTCACCTGGTTCGCCAGCTCGCTGATCACGCGCTACTTCATCCAAACCGAATTCTTCGACGCGAAGCTCGCCTTCCTCGGACTACTTGGGGGAGCGCTGATCGGCGTGGTGGGGAGCGCCGTCTCGGTCGGGCGCCAGATCCGCCGGGTGCAGTGAGCGAGAGCGGGCGCACGATGCGTCGCCTTGCGTTGCTGCTGGCGGGGAGCCTCCTGGCCGCGCCGACGCTCGTTCGCGCGCAGACCGCCGAGCAGCGGCTCCGCCAACAGCGCGAGGAACTCGACGCGATTCGCCGCGAGCGCGCTGAACTTCAGACGCGCCTCGAGTCGCTCAAGGGGCAGGCACACGACGTGGCCGACGAGTCGCAGAACCTGCACCGGCAAGCCGAGGCGACCGCACGCCTGGTGCGATCGCTCGATTCGCAGCTCCTCACGATCAACTCCGACGTGGACTCGACCAGCGGTTCGCTGCAGCGCGCCGAGCAGGAGGTCGAGCGGCGCAAGGCCACGCTCAAGCGGCGCCTCGTCGACATCTACAAGCGCGGCCCGATGTACTCCACCGAAGCGCTGCTGTCGGCGCGCACATTCGGCGAGCTGGTAGGGCGCTACAAGTATCTGCACGAACTCGCATTGCACGACCGATCGGTAGTGCAGCGCGTCGAGGCGCTCTACGAGCAGATCGACGGACAGCGCGCGCTCCTCGTGCGCTTGCAACAGGAGCTCGAACGCAATCGTTCGGAGAAGGCGCTCGAAGTTCAGCGCCTGCGTTCGATGGAGGGAAGCCGCAGCCAGACGCTGGCCGAGCTCGAGGCGTCGCAGAAGCAGATCGAGGATCGCCTGGTGCGCATCCAGCGCGATGAGCAGCGGCTGTCGCAGCTCTTCGTGTCGATGGAAGAGACGCGCAAGCGTAACGAAGCGCTCCCCAACGCGCCGGCGCCGGCGACGAGCTCGCTCAAGACGAGCGACTTCGGAAAGCTCGACTGGCCGGTCGCGGGCGACATACTTTATCGCTTCGGTCGCGCGGTGAACCCGAACAACACGGCGATCCGCTGGAACGGGATCGGGATTCGTGCGGCATCGGGAACGCCGGTGCGTGCACTCGCCGACGGCGACGTGATGGTGTCCGACCCCATCGGAACATACGGTTTGACGGTAATCATCCAGCACGGCGGCGGCGACTACTCCGTGTACGGCTCGCTGTCGCGCGCCGACGTGCACAAGGGTGATCACATCGTGAAGGGGCAGGTCATCGGCGCCGTGGGGCGTGCCGACCCCGACATGGATCCGCACCTGCACCTCGAGATTCGCCCCAAGGGGCGCGCGCTCGATCCGCTGGCCTGGCTCTCGGAGCGCGGCGGGAGTCGTTAGGCGAAGCGGGCGCCGGCGCGCACGCGCGCCGCGTCCCCGCGCCGGTGGGGGAACCGTACGAGTCGCGTCACAGGCGTCGTCCATCGTGCCGGCGCCTAGCGCCGGCAGGAGGGCGTCGACTATTTGTGGGATGATCTCTAGTCTTGGGGTCTACCCTCGCCGCCCCCTGCTCCCGCATGCCTAAGCGATCGCCCGCCCGCAGTTCCAGCTCTCCTGCCGCTCCCGCTGCGGCCGCCGCATCACCGCCCTCCCCGACCATCGGCCCGCTCGGCGCGCACGTCTCCACCTCGGGCGGTGTGCACTCGGCGATCCCGCGCGCCAAGGCGATCGACGCGACGGCGATGCAGATCTTCACCAAGCAGGCAAACCAGTGGAAGGAACCAGCGCTCGGCGCCGAGGACGGCGCGACGTTTCGCGCGGCGCTGCGGGATACCGACGTCGTCGTCTCGAACGCGCACGACTCCTACCTGATCAATCTCGCCTCGCCGAATCCGGAGTTGTGGAATCGTTCGCTGATCTCGTTCGTGTCGGAGCTCAAGCGGTGCGAAGCGTTGCAGCTGACGTACCTCGTGTCGCACCCCGGCAACTTCATGGACGATCGTGCCGACGGCCTCTCGCGGAACGCGGCAGCGATCAGCATCGCGTTGGACACCGTCCCCGGGAAGACGACACTGCTCATGGAGATGACCGCCGGAAGCGGGACCGCGCTCGGCTCGAACTTCGAGGAGATGGCGGCGCTGCTCGAGTGCATCGACCCGGCGGTACGCGCGCGCGTGGGGGTGTGCGTCGACACCGCGCACATTTTCGCTGCGGGCTATGACATCGTGAACGCGTATGACGACGTGTGGGCGCGTTTCGGCGACACGATTGGCTTCGAGCGGTTAGGGATGATGCACCTCAACGACTCCAAGGCCCCTTTCGCCAGCCGCAAGGACCGGCACGAGCTGATCGGCGAAGGGGCGATCGGCGAAGGCGCCTTCCGCCGCATCATGACCGATCCCCGTCTCACCCACGTGGCGAAGGTGATCGAGACGCCCAAGGGCGACGAGCCCGAGGTGATGGATGCTCGTATGCTCAATCGGCTGCGGGCCTACGCGCAGGGCGCGTAGGCCCGCGGCCGATTGAGCAGAAGACGAGTTTTCTGAAGACGAGAAGACGAGAAGACTCGGCATCGCCACCTCTCGTCTTCTCGTCTTCTCGTCTTCCGACAACTAGAACAACACCTTATAGACGACGGCGAGGTTTCGCCCCGGGTTTGGCGCAAAGCTCTTGATGCGGCTGGAGGCGTCGTAGTAGCGCGCATCGGTCAGGTTGTCGGTGCGCAGGGTGACCGAGTGCACGAGCCCTCCGCCGACGTACTGCACGCCAAATGAGAGATTGATCAGGGTGTAGGCGGCTGTGGGGATATCCACGTCGCCGCCGCTCACGCGGTCCTGGGCGAAGGCGTGGCGCACCTCGCTGCTCAAGGAAAACGTACCGTTGTCCCACCGGGCCTGTGCGCCGAGGCGCGCGGCGGGGAGGAAGGGGAGCGCGGAGCCGTCGCGGAATTCGCCGCGCACAAGGTCGCCCATCGCGCCGATGACGACCTGCGGGGCGATCGTTCCCTCGACGCGCCCCTCGACCCCTTTGAGCGTCGCGTCACCCTGCCCAAAGACATTCAGCGGGACGACGTTGCCGTCGCCGGTGGTGGTGTCGCGCGTGATGCTCGGCGCGATGTAGTTACTGATGCGATTCCAGTAGGCCGATACCTCGGCGTTCACGCGGCGCGTCTGGCTGCGGAGCACGGCGTCGAAGCCCTGGTTCACCTCGGACACCAACGACGGATTGCCAACGTCGAACGTACCGGCGGCGGCGTGGAAGGCGTTGGAGAACAGCTCCTCGACGGTCGGCGCGCGGAATGCGCGTGCGGCACTCATCCCGAGCGACGTCGACGTGCTGAAGGGAATCGTGAGTCCGAGCGAACCGGAGAGGTTGTTGAAGTCCAGGGTGCGTCCACTACCGAACTTCGGGTCACCGGACTTCGACGCGACGCGAAGGAGGTCGGCGCGCGCGCCTACCTGCAGCTTCGGAACCAGGTCGTGTGAATCGCTGCCGGGAAGCCCGCCCAGCGGAATCTCCTGGAAGATGAAGAGCCCTGCACCGTTGGTGTTGGCCGCCGGTGTGAGCGCCTCCTCGCCACTCGCGGCGTACTGCTTGAAGATCGCGTTCACGCCGAAGGCGCCAGCGACGCGTCCGTGCTCGGTCTTCACCGTCGCGTTGAGCGTCTGCGTCTTGAGGTCGAACGACGTCCCGATGTCGCCGCTCCTCTCGATCTCGTCGTGTCCGTACCACTGCGACGTTCCATCGACGCGAAGCAGGCGGAAGAAGCCCGTGCCGTTGGCGCCGAGTTCGACGCGCCCGCGCACCTGGTTCCGCACCCCGTCGATTTTCGAGCCCAGCTCATCGTCGTCCGGCGCGCCGGGAAGGCCGTAGCGGAAGTCGTATCGCGAGTACGCGACGCCAGCGGTCGTGCCGTTTCCGACGTACGCGAGCCCGATCCCCTGGGTGTTGTTGCGCGAGTCGGAGTTGGCGAGGCGGCCGCCGCCACCTACGTAGCCGTTGCCAGCGCTGCGAAATCCGCCTCGTACAGACAGTGCGAGCGTGGAGGCGAGTGGAAGTGTCAGCACGCCCGACAGCGCACCTCCGGGCGTGGCGCGTTCCCCCATCCCGGCGATCGATCCCTGCACGCGCGTCGGTACGCTCGTCGGGATCTCGTTGGAGACGACGTTGACCACGCCGCCTAACGCGTTCGAGCCATAGAGGAGCGACGCCGGCCCTCGCACGACCTCGATACGGCTCGACGCCAGCGGATCGATGGAGAGCCCGTGATCGGCAGCCGCCGACGAGAGGTCGCCCGTTCGGTCGCCATCCTGCAGGACGAGAAGGCGCTCGCCGCTCAACCCGCGGATGATCGGCGTGTTGGCGACCGGCCCGTTGTATCGCATCGCCATACCGGGCTCCGACGAAAGCGTCTGCGCCACGCTCGCGCCAAGCGATCGTGCCAGCTCCTTGCCAGAAAGGTCGATGGTGGACTGCGTGATCCCGAGTGCGTCGGAACCGGTGGGAGAGGCGGCGATCACCACCCCGCGGAGGCGGAGTGGTGTGCGGACCATGACAATCTCCACACGCACGTCGCTTCCGTCGTGCGGGAGGTCGACTTCGGCGTCAGCGCGCGCGTAGCCGATGAAGACCGCATCGAGGTGATAGTGTCCCGCGGGCAGTCCGCGGAAGGCGAAACTCCCCGTCGCATCGGTTGTTGCGACGCGATTGATCGAGGAGATGATGACTTGCACGTTGGGGAGCGGCGCTCCGCTGCTGTCGCGGACAGTACCGAGGAGGGCGCCTACGTATGACGCTTTCGTTCGGTTGTCATTCACGAGGGTGGAGCCGGCGGGGCGCGATTCCCCCGAACCGCCGAGGGTTTGCGCGCGCATCGGGGGTGCGCTCAACAGGACGAAGACGGAGGCGCACAGGGCGACGCTCCGAGGATGGACGCGAGACATGACAGAGCTCGTAGCACGGCGTGAGATGGGCGGCAGCGCAACGCGAGTGCGTTAGCCACCGGCGAATCGAATGACGTCGTTACAGGTGGCGGCTCCGGCGCGGCGACGGTCGGTACGCGCGTCACTGCGGGCCGCACGGCTCGGTCAGACGGGTGGAGCGCGAGAGCGGGAGTGGAGGCGCTCGGCAACGCCAGACAGCGCGACGTACGCGAGAGACGCAGGTGCGTGCCCAGCGTCCTGCGTGACGAGATGGGGCGGCGGCGTCGGCGCCCCATCGAGATGCGTCGCCGCGCTGCACAGGACGCAATGTTCCTGGTGCGCGAACGGGTGCGCGAAGCCAGGCTCCTCCGCGTGTTCGATCGGCCGCTTACTGATCGCCAGCGCGGCGGGGCGAGCGTCGACCAGCGCCGCCGCCGCAGGGGCGACCAACTGCACCACCGCGAAGATCGCGGTGAAGAGTCGGCGAGCGAAGGGGCGGAGGAGCATGTCCTTAGACTAGTGGCGGGAATCCGCCACGACAATCGTACGCTACGCGGTAGCTCATACGGCGAGGTGATCCCCAGTGCGTGCGACCATCTCGTACAGCACCGGCATGAGGAATGAGCTGATGAGGAGGCGCGAGAAGAGTCCGCCCACGATCACCATGGCGAACGGCTTTTGCGAGTCCGACCCGACGCCCGTGGAGAGCGCCGCCGGAAGGAGACCGAGTGCCGCAACGAGCGCCGTCATGACGATCGGGCGCAATCGCAGGATCGCCGCGGTGCGCGTCGCCTCGCGAATCTCGCGCCCTTCGAGGCGGAGCTCGTTGGCGTAGGAGATGAAGACCACCGCGGTCTGCACCGAGACACCGAAGAGTGCGAGGAAGCCGATGCTCGACGAGACGGAGAACGGCGTTCCGGTGAGGGTGAGCGCCAGCAATCCGCCTAACGGCGCGGAGAGCGCGACACCGAGGAGGGTTATCAACGGGAACTTGAAGTTGCCGTAGAGCGAGAAGAGGATCAGGAAGATGAGCGCCAGCGTGAGCGGGAGGACGATGCGCAGCTGTGCGCGCGAGTTGGTGTACTCCTCGTACTCCCCGCCCCACGCCACCCGATAGCCAGTGGGAAGCGTCACTTGCCGCGCCACGGCGTCCTGCGCCTCGCGCACGGCGCTCGCGAGGTCGCGATTCTCTACCGAGTACTGCACGCCGATGTACCGGGCGTTGTTCTGGCGGTAGATGAACGATGCGCCGGAGGTGACCTCGAGCTTCGCGACCTCGTGCAGCGGAACCTGCCCGCCGGTCGCGGTGGGAAGGAGGATGTTGCCGATCGCCTCGGGCGTTTCGCGATACTCTGGCGAAAGGCGGACCACCAGATCGAAGACGCGTTCGCCCTGCACCACTTCGGTGGCGACTGCACCACCCACGGCCGCCTCGATCAATCCGTTCACGTCGTCGACGTTCACGCCGTAGCGCGCGAGGCGCGCGCGATCGGCGGTAATGCTGAGCGTCGGTTGTCCAAGTTCCTGCACGAGCGTCACGTGCGTGATCCCGGGGATCGCCTCGATCGTGCGCTTGATCTGGGTGCCCTTCTCCTGCAGCACGGTCAAGTCGGTACCGAACAGCTTCACGTCGAGCGCGCTCTTGAGTCCAGTGAGCGCTTCGTCGACCGCGTCTTCGGCCGGCTGCGTGAAGTTGAAGGTGATCCCCGGCATCGACGACAGCTTGCGATCGACGCGTTCGATGAGTTCAGCCTTCGTGTGGTAGGGGCCCTTCCACTCACCGTACGGTTTGAGCCCCACGTAGAACTCGGCGTTGAAGAAGCCCGTCGGATCCACGCCATCGTCGGGGCGCCCGTGTTCCGATGCGACGACGGTAACCTCGGGGAACGAGCGGAGCACCGTGCGAATCTGCGGGACGATTTTCGCGGACTCCTCGAGCGAAATCGTGTATGGCATCGTGGCACGCACCCAGAGTGCGCCCTCGTCCAGATGCGGCATGAACTCGGCGCCGGTGTTCACCGCCAGGAGCAACGCCACGCCGAACAGCGCGACACCGCCGACGAGGACTGCGCGCCCGTGCGCCAGGCTCCAGTCGAGCCCGCGCGCGTACCCGCGCTTGATCGCCTCGAACACCGGGTTGTAGCGCTCCTTCACTCCACCGCGCAGTACCCAGACGCAGAGCACCGGGAGAAGCGTGAGGGCGAGAATCAGCGCACCGGCGAGCGCGAAGATCGTCGTGTCGGCCATCGGCGTGAACAACTTCCCCGATGGTCCCGAGAGCACGTAGATGGGAAGGAAGCCCGCCACGATCACGGCAACGGCGTACACGATCGGGCGATCCACCTCCGACGCCGCCGCAGCGATCACCTCGCGGATGTTGTAGTCCGTGCCGTGCCGCTCGGCGAGCTGGCGGAAGATGTTTTCCACCATCACCACGCCACCGTCGACGAGGATGCCGAAATCGATCGCCCCGATGGAGAGGAGGTTCGCCGGAATGTCCTTGAGGTCGAGACAAATGAAGGCGAACAGGAGGGCCAGCGGGATCGTAGCGGCGACGATCAGTCCGGCCCGAATGTCGTACAGGAAGAAGATGAGGATCACCACTACGAGAATGATCCCACGCACCAGGTTCTCCTCGACCGTCTTGGTGGTGAGAGCAATCAGATCGCTGCGGTCATAGTACGTGTGCAGCGTGACGTCCTTGGGGAGGACGCTCTCGTTCATCTCCCGGGCCTTTTCCTGCACGCGCTTGAGCACCGTCTGCGCCTGTTCACCGGTGCGCATCAGCACGACCCCTTCGACGGCGTCGTCGCGCTCGTTGAAGCCGAACTGCCCGAGTCGCGGTGCGTGCCCGATCTCCACGCGCCCGATGTCCTTCACGGTGACCGGGGTCCCGTTCTGCACGGCGAGGACCACGTTGCCGATGTCATCGAGCGTGCTGAGTCTCCCGAGCCCGCGCACGTAGAAGAACTGCCCGCCGGACGTATAGAATCCACCGCCGGCGTTGGCGTTGTTCTTTCCTAGGGCGTCGCTCACGTCACCGATCCCGAGCCCCGCGCCGGCCAGGCGAATCGGATCGACGACGATGTGATACTCCATCGTCTCGCCCCCCAGCCCCGACATGTCGGCGACGCCGGGGACGGACTTGAAGGCGCGTTCCAGCACCCAATCGTTGATGATCTTGAGCTCCATCGCCGAGCGATCGGGCGAGTCGAGCACGTAGCGGTAGATCAGCCCGTTAGGCGAAAAGAGCGGCGAGACGTCGGGGGCTACCCCGTCGGGGAGCGACGCGCCCGCGATTCGCTCAAAGACGCGCTGCCGGGCGAAGTAATTGTCGGTCCCGTCGACAAAGGTGAGCTTGATGTTCGAGAGTCCATAGAGCGAGACGGATCGCTCGACCTTCACCCGCTCCACCCCGTTCATCTCGGTCTCGAGCGGGACGGTGATGAGCCGCTCGACCTCCTCGGCGGCGTGCCCGGGCCACTGCGTCACCAGCTCGACGCGGGTGGGCGAGAGATCGGGATAGGCGTCGACTGGGAGCCGACTGAAACTCCAGACGCCGGCGACAATGACGGCGACCGACAGGAGGAAGACGAGGAGCGGCTGGGCGAGCGAGGCGTGGACGATGCGGTGGATGAACGATCGCTCCACGCGCACCTCGTGCGCCCTCGCGGGATCGTTAGGGTGGGCCATCATTGCGACTCCGAGAAGTCGACGAAGATGGCGCCGTCGGCGACGACCTTCTCCCCGAGCTCGAGCCCCGAGCGGATCTCGTAGCGATCGCCGAGGTGCGAGCCGAGTTCGACGCGACGGCGGACGAAGCGCCCGTCGCCAGCGGCAATGAAGACGAACGGGAGGTTTTCGGCGTCGCGCAACACCGCGGCGTCGGGGAGGAGGACCCCCGTCGTCTCGCGCATCCCGTGGAGCACCACGCGCACCAGCATGTCCTTCTTGAGGAGCGGCGGTGTGTTGGTGGCGACGACGCGCACGGCGGTCGCCTTGGAGCCCGGATCGACGAGCGCCGCGACGTAGTCCACGCGCCCGTGCAATGCGTTAGGCGATGCGCCGGTGTAGATGTCGGCGCGCTCCCCCGCGCGCACGGCGGCGAGGTCGCTCTCGAACACGTTCGCGAAGACCCACATCGTGGAGAGGTCGGCGACGGTAAAGGCCACGGTCGATCCGGCCTCGACGACGATCCCCGGCGTCACCAGACGCTCGACGACTGTCCCCGAGAGCGGCGCGCGGATCGTCCCCTGCAGCACGCCGGTCTCCTTTCCGTCGCGCACCGCATCGATCGTGGCCTGCGACACCCCAAGCGCGCGCAGCTGCTGCGTGCTGGCGTCGAGATCGGCGGCGGCGGCGGCGAGGTCAACGCGCGCCTGGTCGAGGTCCGTGCGCGCGAGCGCGTCGGCTGCGAAGAGTTGTTCATTACGATCGGCGATGCGCTTGGCGTTGCGCCACGCCGCGTCGGCCTTGCGATAGTCGGCGATCGCCGTCGCGAAGTCGGGCGACGAGACGTAGGCCAGCGGGTCGCCCTCGCGCACGCGCGTCCCCGGCTGCGCCAGGATGCGCGTGACGGGCCCCGAGACCTGCGAGATTACTTGCGTGGAATGATCGCCGTTGAAGGCGACGCTCCCGGTGACCTCGATCTGCGGGACGAACGACGACTTCGCCACCTCGATGATCGTCAGGCGCGCGCGCTGTGAATCGCTCAACGTCACGCCGCGCCCGGCGGAATCGTGCAGCGCCGCCGGCGGGTGACGCGGACCGTCCTCCTCGGTCTTCGCGCCACACCCCACGAGCAGCAGAGCGGTGAGGCACCCGACGAGTGCGCGAGGAAAGACGGTCTGGGCGCGGCTACTCACGGGAGCCTCCGGGGACGGCGAGGAACGAGTCGAGGGGGCGACCGACCGCGAATTCGAGGTCGGCGCGTGCCGAGTTGGCGTTGGCGAGCGCTTCGGAGTACTGCTGCTGCGCATCGAGCAGGGTGCGCCGCGCATCGATCACTTCGAGCGACGACGCTCCTCCGAGCAAGTACGCGACCGACACGGCGCGGAAAGACTCGCGCGCCGCCGGAAGAAGTTCGTCGCGGATGAAGACCGCCTGCTGCAACGCGGTCGCTGCCGATGCGTAGGCGGCGCGCACATCCTGTCCGACCGCCGCGCTCAGGTCGCGATAGCTCGCCTCGAGTTCGCGCTCCCGGTGCTGCGACTCGGCGACGTCGCCCTTGCTGTGCTGCCAGAAGAAAAGCGGGAGCGAGACGCCCAGGCCGGCGCTGTATCCCGGGCTCCCGGGCGTCTTGTAGTCGTGCGACGCGCCGAGCGTGAAGTCGGGGAGCCAGTATTCCTTGAGGAGGTTGGTGTTGGCGCGCTGGCCAGCACGCTGTGCATTCAGGTCGCCCAGGTCGGGGCGCGAGTCGTAGGCGGCGCGCTCGAGCACCTCGAGCGACGGGAGATCGCGAGGGATGCCGAGCGAATCGTTCTGGGCGATCGGCGTGCCTAACGGTATCCCCATCAGCCGATTGAGCGCGGCCTCGGCGTTGGCCAGGTCGCGCGAGTTTGCGATGATGTCGTTGTCGGCCTGCGCCAGGTCGACGCGCGCCTTGATCACGTCGAGGCGGGGAACGAATCCGGCGTCGAAGCGCGACTGTGCCCGGCGCACCACCGAGTCGGCCAACGCCCGCCCTTCGACGAGGTCGCGCCCGCGGCGCCGCGTCGCCAGCAGTGCGTCGTAGGCCTTCGATGCGTCGGCGGCGACCTGCTGCTTGGCCTGTGTGTAGCGATAGTCGGCGGAACGCACGTCGGCCGAGGCGATCGAGCCGCGCAGCCGCAACTTGTCGGGGAACGGGATCTCGAATCCCAACTCGGCGTTCTTCGACCCCGCCTTTCCGAGCTGCAGGACGCGTGGCTCGTCGTCGAGCGAGTAGGTGAACGTGGGATCAGGGAGAGCGACCGCCGATACGTGGCGCGCGCGCGCCTGCAGCCACTGTTCGCGCAGGACGTCGAGCTGCGGATTGGCCTTGAGCGCGGCGCCGATCGCGTCCGCTCTCGTCAGGCGCAACGAATCGCCCGGCGACGCAACCGCGGTGGGCGGTCGCGCAGCGGTGCGCTGCTGCGCAGGCAATGCGCCAGCGCAAAGCGCCAGCACAGCCGTGATGTATGTCGATCGCATTCTCCCCCGGGAGGCATCGCAATTCGGGCGCGACCCTCCAGACGGGGGATCGCGCTACAGCAGAGGCGCTGCCGGCGACGCGGGTGGTGCTCGCGAGGCGTGGACCGCCTCGCCCCCCGACGAGGGCGAGAACACCTGCTCCACTGCGAGCGCCTGCCGCGCGGCGCGGCGGATGGGGGGAACGTGCGCGATGAGCGGGGTGCTCGCGTGAATCGAGCGGCTGATGCACGAGGCGCATTCCGCCTCGTCGTGCGCGTGATGACGAGTGCCGCCTTGCGCTTCCACGTGAGCCCGGACCCCGATGCCCTGCACCCCTTCCATCACCCACGTCGACGCCAGCACCCCCTGCACGAGCAGGAGGGCGAGCGCGAGCGCGCGGAACCAGGGTGGGAGAGAGCGGGAGGAGTAAATCATCCGTGAATTCGTACGCGCGGACGCAAGGATTCGTTTGCCGGGCGGCACGACGAGTTGAGAAATACAAGGAAACCGCCCTGAACGCGAATCGGCTGCGGAAGGCCAGCAGCGCCGGAGACGCCTGGGCCGCTACGGACTGGATCCGCTCTCGACACTCGCGCCTCACCATCCCGTCGCACCATGTTTCGCCAACGTCTGCGGCTGGACGCCCGGGTTGCACCCGCCGGGCCCCTCCCCTCCCCTCCCCCTCCCGCGCCCCGATTCGGCGCGCTCCGTCCTTTCGAGCGCGCCTCCTCTCACCGTCTCCTGCTCATGATCCGCTTCCGCTCCCCAGCCGTCATCGCTCTCGCACTGTTCGCTGCCCTTCCGCGTTTCGTGCAGGCCCAGGAGACGCCGACCCAGCGCGCCGCCGCGGTCGATGTGGTGAGGCGGCAAGGGGAGCTGCAGCGGCGCATTGACGCCGCGGGGCTCGCTACGCGCCTCACCAGCGCGAACAACACGCGGCGCGACGCCGTCGTCGCCCGCACCAAGGCGCTTTGGGATGGCGAGCTGCAAGCGATGGCGGACGACATCACCCGCCATCCCGAAGTCGGCTTCAAGGAGACTCGTTCGGTGAAGCTTCTCACCGATTGGCTCACCCAGCACGGCTTTACCGTCGAGACGGGGGTCGCGGGGCTCTCCACCGCCTTCGTCGCCCGCTACATCAAGGGAACGCCGGGCCCCAACCTGGGGATCATCGTCGAGTACGACGCGCTTCGCGGAACACAGCGCGACTACCACGGCGACCAGCACTCCGCGCAGGGACCGATCGGACTCGCCGTTGCCGTTGCAACTGCCGAGTTCCTGACCAGCTCGAAGACTCCCGGAACGGTCACCGTGTACGGGACGCCCGCCGAGGAGATGATGCCGCCCCCGTCGAAGTCGGTGATGCACAAGGCGGGGGTCTTCGACGGCGCGGACGTGATCATCCGCACGCACTCCTCGGTGAGCACGCAGCGCCCTGCGCCGGGCTTCGGAACCTGCTGCCTCAACATCGATGGCGTGCGCTACATCTTCAGCGGCGCACCCGCACACCAGATGACGGCGTGGGAAGGGCGCGACGCGCTCACTGCGGTCTTGCACCTGTTCCAGAACATCGACGGGCTGCGGAAGAACATGCGCCCGGAGACGCGCATCCAAGGGATCATCCCCGAGGGAGGGAAGGCGCCCAACGTCGTCCCCGATCGCGCGGTTGCCGACTTCTACATCCGCTACCCCGACGAGGTCTACCTCGCGCAGATCAAGGCGATGATCGACGACGCGGCGCGCGGTGCCGCTCTCGCGACGGGGACGAAGGTCACGATCGACAACTACGGCGCGATGCGCGATGGAATCTCCACGGCAGCGCTCAACGAGGTGGCGTTCGCCTACCTCAAGAAGTACGGCGCGGGCAAGGTCGTCGCCGAGCCGCAGAAACCGCAGGGGTACGAGGAGACCGGGTCGGTCTCGCGCGACATCCCCGGCGTCGGCTTCAGCGCCTACACGTCGAATGGCGGATTTCACACGTACGAGATGGAGAGCGACGCGCTCCTCGACAACGTGGGGCATGCGGGCTTTCGCATCGACGCGATGGCGATGTCGGCACTCCTCGTCGACTTCGCCACTGACGCCGAGTTTCGCGCCAAGGTGAAGGACGAGTTCTCGTCGACCAAGGCGCTTTTCGGCGACTACGTGTCCGCCTTGGGCAAGGCGTATCCCCTTCCCACGATCCAGTAGTCGCAGGAAGCGTAGTCGCAGGAAGCGTAGTCGCAGGCAGCGTAGTCGCAAGCCGCGGTTAGTCAGCAGCTCGTGGTCGCGGCTCGAGTGCAAGCAAGGCTCGTCATGCACGCGAGCCCGGCTCGCGATCAGAGCGCAACCTTGGCGCTCGCCCACTCGGCCGCGTTGTCATCCTGCTGGTACAGGTGATCGAGATCGACCACGATCGTGTCGCCCGCGCGGTGCACCGCGAAGCGATCCATGGCACGGGTTGCGCGGCCGGTGATGAAGACGCCGTCGGCCTGGTACTTCGACTTGTGGCGCGGGCACTGGAAGGTGCCGTTCCCCTCGTTCCAGCGAAGCGCGGTGTTCTGGTGCGGGCAACTCAAGGCGAAGGCGTACACCACGCCGGCGTGGCGGGCGATGATCACCCCTTCCTTCTTGTCGATCGAGACGCCGTCTGCGGCCGGAAGGGGATAGGTCGCCTCCTGCGGCGTGGCTCCGGCAGGTGCAAGGCGTTGCACCTCACGGACCGGTAGCGCCTGCGCGGAACGAGAAAAGGCACTGTCGAGGGCGAGTGCGGCGATGACCGCGGCCACCCCGGTGAGAAACGCGCGACGGTCGTGCGAACGGGAACACCCACCGCACGACGCCTGGAAGTCGCTGGTGGCGGTGTCATCGGTCTGGAGCGAGGGAAGCTGCCGCGATCGGTCGGGTGACGTCATGAGAGCGAGGGAAGGATTTGGTCGCGCGAGAAAGGCGTGGTTCGCGCGCAGCGCAACGTGAGACCGAAGCGCGCGTCACAGGTGCTCGTCACTTCATCGATGGATGGGGGGTGCGAGCGGTCACTCGCGTCGGAACGGCGGGAGCATCATGAGCCAGCTCACGGTCGCAACGCTCATCGAGGCGATTGCCACGTTGCGATGTGTTCGCAAGTTGGACTCGTAGCTCGCCGAGGAGTTCCCGTCATCGTTGACGAAGGCGGGGGTGATCGCGAAGCCGGCGTCGGCGGCGAGCATCAGGATGGCGTGCGCCGTCCGCCACTTGCGGGCCGCAGGATCCTTGCGCG
Organism: Gemmatimonadaceae bacterium; assembly: GCA_044225935.1. Taxonomy (GTDB): domain Bacteria; phylum Gemmatimonadota; class Gemmatimonadetes; order Gemmatimonadales; family Gemmatimonadaceae; genus SCN-70-22. Next base: position 53,929 of record JBGAHX010000027.1, on the reverse strand, counting down.
CGTCCCACAGGTTCCACACGCCGGTAACCGTGTTCACGCCGAACAGAACGCCGATGCCGGTCGCCAGTGGCCCGTGCGAGTTGCGCGCCCATGACGGCGCGCCAAAGCGCCCCTTGTCGATGAGCTGCTGTCCAGCCGCGTACTGCGCCGCAAAGAGCGGCAGCATCGCCCACGACGCGACCTGATGGATCTTGAGGCGACGCCCGTACCAGTCGCTGTACTCGATGGCCACTGGACGCGGGCGCACGGTGTCCGCCACCTCGGCGATGCGCCCGAGCGTCGAATCGTCCGTCACCACGACCGCTGGCGTCGCCGCCGTCGCGTTGGTCGACGGCTCGAACCCTGAGCGCACGCGCTGCTGACCGGCGGCGGGGACCGCAAACGCTGCGAGCAACGCACCTGCAGAAACTCCTGCGCGCAACACCAGCGAAATCGACGTTCCGTGCGTCCGTAAAGTCATCCCGTTCTCCGCTGTTGGCCGTGTCGAGCGCGTTATCCTGTCGAAACCTCGGCGAGATACAGCGCCGCTCATGTGCCATTCATGCGGCGCATTGCAGCCCTGTGACTCGTGATGCCGGAGGGTAATCATCGCCCATAAACCGGTGATGAACCCCCTTTGGGCTCACCTCCTTCAGGAGACACACATGTCGGCGATTCCCCCGGTCACGTTTCCGAGAACCCGACCGTAGATTGTGTTCATGAACCGCCACGACGCCCTCGACTATCATGCGCTTCCCAAGCCCGGGAAGATTGCCGTCGTCCCCTCCAAGCCGCTGAACAACGCGCGCGATCTCTCACTGGCGTACTCGCCAGGCGTGGCCGAGCCATGCCTCGAGATCCAGAAGAATCCGGAGGACGCCTACCGCTACACTGCACGCGGCAACCTCGTCGCCGTCGTGACGAACGGAACCGCGGTACTCGGACTCGGGAACATCGGCGCGCTCGCCGGCAAGCCGGTGATGGAGGGGAAAGGAAACCTCTTCAAGCAGTTTGCCGATCTCGATGTCTTCGACCTCGAAGTCGGATCCGAAGATCCCGATGACGTGATCCGCTTTTGCCAGTTGCTCGAACCGACAGTTGGCGGGATCAACCTCGAGGACATCAAGGCGCCTGACTGTTTCTACATCGAGGAGACGTTGCGGAAGACGATGAAGATCCCCGTCTTCCATGATGACCAGCACGGAACGGCGATCATCTCGGGCGCGGCGCTGCTCAACGCGCTGGATGTGGTGGAGAAGAAGATCGAGGATGTGCGCGTCGTCTTCTCTGGTGCCGGCGCATCGGCGATCGCCACGGCGTCGCACTATGTGCGCCTCGGTGTTCGGCAGGAGCACATCATCATGTGCGACAAGGCCGGCGTCATCTGGCAAGGGCGCCCGGAGCACATGGATCCCTACAAGGCGAAGTTTGCCAATAACACGCCGGCGCGCACGCTCCTCGAGGCGCTCGCTGGCGCCGACGTCTTCGTCGGACTCTCGGCCGCAGGTGCAATGACCGCCGAGATGGTGCGCGCGATGGGCGACAACCCGATCATTTTCGCGCTGGCGAACCCCGTCCCCGAGATTCTTCCGGAGCAGGTGCGTGCCGTGCGCGACGACGCGATCGTCGCCACCGGGCGCTCCGATTATCCCAACCAGGTCAACAACGTCCTCGGATTTCCTTTCATCTTTAGGGGTGCGCTCGATGCGCGCGCCACCGAGGTGAACGAGGAGATGAAGATGGCGGCGACGCGCGCGCTCGCGGCGCTCGCCCGCGAGGACGTGCCGGAGTCGGTCTCGGCGCTGTACGGCCTGAGCAAGGTGAAGTTCGGGCGCGACTACCTCATCCCCTTCCCGTTCGACCCGCGCGTCCTCCTGTGGGTCGCGCCGGCGGTGGCGTGGGCGGCGGTGGCGAGCGGCGTGGCGGGCGCCTTCATCGAACTGGACGCCTATCGTGAGCAGCTCGAAGCGAGGCTCGGGCGCGCGAAGGGAATCATGCGCGGGATCATCAACCGCGCCGTGCGCAACCCCAAGCGCCTCGTCCTCCCCGAGGGAGAGGCGCGCAAGATGATCCGTGCCGCGCGCCTCATCCACGACGAAGGGATCGCGCATCCGATCCTCCTCGGCGACGAGGAGCGGATCCGGCGCACCGCGCAGCAGGACGGCGTGCACCTCGACGACATCGCCATCGAGGATCCGGTCCGCTCTCCGCGTTTGGACACCTACGCCCACTTCCTGTGGGAGCGCCGGCAGCGCAAGGGGCTGTCGTTAGGCGAGGCGAAGCGCCGGATCGCCAACGGGAACTACTTCGCCAACGTGATGGTGGCGCGCGGCGATGCCGACGCGATGATCACCGGGATGACGACCACCTATCCCGAGGCGCTGCGCCCGGCGCTGGAGGTGGTGGGGGCGAACCCCAAGGCGGGGCTCGTCGCCGGCCTCTACATGCTGGTCTTTGAGAGGCACGTCGTCTTCTGCGGCGACACGACGGTGAACATCGAGCCGACCGCCGACCAGCTCGCGCAGATCGCGTCGGCGGCGGCGCGCATCGTGCGGGCCTTCGGGCAAACCCCGAAAGTGGCGATGCTCTCCTTCTCGAATTTCGGGTCGGTCCGGCATCCCGAAGCCGAGCGGGTGGCCGAGGCCGTGGCGCTCCTCCGGCAGCGCGATCCGTCGCTGATCGTGGATGGCGAGATGCAGGCAGACACCGCGATGGACAGTGCCGTGCTTGAGGAATCGTTTCCATTCAGCGCACTGAAAGAATCTGCCAACGTGTTGATCTTTCCGAACTTGAGCGCGGGCAACATCGCGTACAAGTTGTTGCGTGACCTGGGCGGTGCGACCGCAATCGGACCGATCCTGGTTGGCATGGCCCAGCCCGTGCACATCCTCGAACAGGGTGCGGACGTGCAGGACATCGTCAACATGGCCGCAGTCGCGGTCATGGACGCGCAGGAGCGCTCGCGCCCCTCGGCCCGGGAGCTGTCACCACCGGGCGGCGCGCGAGCGTTTTCGTTCCTCTAATCGTCAGCAAGACACCAGCTAGACACACCAGGAGGCGACTCCCGGCCCAGCCGGGAGCAGCCTCCGTTTCCCGGTTTCCGACCGCAATGGCCACTACCTCGACTCCCCGGCAGGCGCTCGATGGCCAGGGGCTCGCTCCCAAGGGAACAGTTCACTGGAACCAGATCTCCGCCATGCTCATCCAGACGGCGATCGCCCGCGGCGAGGGGACCCTCGCCGAGATGGGCCCCTTCGTCGCCAGCACCGCGCCGCACACCGGGCGCTCCCCCAACGACAAGTTCGTGGTGCGCGAGCCCTCGAGCGAAGGCGACGTGGATTGGGGGAAGGTGAACCAGCCCCTGAGCGACGCGCACTTCGAGCAGCTGCAAGCCGACGTGCGCGAGTACCTCAACGGGCTCGACAACCTTTTCGTGCAGGACCTGTACTGCGGCGCCGACCCGGCGCACCGCCTGAGCGTGCGCTACGTGACGCCCAACGCGTGGCATGCCGGCTTCGTGCGCAACATGTTCATTCGCCCGGACGCCGAGGAGCTGGAGGGGTTCGCCCCTAACTTCACGGTGCTGCACGCTCCGGAGTTCGCGGCAACGCCCGAACGACATGGCACGCGCACCGGGACGTTCATCGTGTTGCACCTGGCGAAGCGCACGATCCTGATCGGCGGGACGCGCTACGCCGGTGAGCTCAAGAAGGCAATGTTCACGGTGATGAACTACCTCCTCCCCAAGCAGGGCGTTCTCTCGATGCACTGCTCGGCGAACATCGGCCCCAAGGGAGACACCGCGCTCTTCTTCGGGCTCTCGGGCACCGGCAAGACCACCCTCTCCGCCGATCCCGAGCGCGGCCTCATCGGCGACGACGAGCACGGCTGGTCCGACGAGGGGATCTTCAACTTCGAGGGCGGGTGCTACGCGAAGGTCATCAACCTTTCCCCCGAACAGGAACCCGACATCTTCGCCACCACGCAGATGTTCGGCACGATCCTCGAGAACGTGGTGCTCGACGAGGCCACGCGCCGCGTGCGATTCGACGACCAGACGATCACCGAGAACACCCGCGCCTCGTACCCGCTTCCCTACATCAGGAATCACGTCCCCTCGGGACGCGGCGGGCACCCGACCAACATCGTCTTCCTCACCGCCGACGCCTTCGGCGTCCTCCCGCCAATTGCGCGCCTCTCGCGCAACCAGGCGATGTACTACTTCATGAGCGGCTACACGGCGAAAGTCGCCGGCACCGAGCGCGGCGTCACCGAGCCGCAGGCAACCTTCTCGTCGTGCTTCGGCGCGGTGTTCCTCGTCTGGCACCCGACTAAGTACGCGCAGATGTTGGGCGAACTGATCGACAAGCACGGCTCGCAGGTCTGGCTGGTGAACACGGGGTGGAGCGGCGGTCCGTACGGCGAGGGGTCGCGCATGAAGCTCCCGTACACGCGGGCGATGGTGCGGGCGATCCATGACCGCTCCTTCGACGGGATCCCCTTTTCCACCGACCCGGTCTTCGGCCTCGAAGTGCCGGCCGCCGTCCCCAACGTCCCGACCGAGATCCTCACCCCGCGCCAGACGTGGGCGAGCGGCGAGGCGTACGACGCGCAGGCGAGCAAGCTGGCTCAGATGTTCCGGAAGAACTTCGAGAAGTTCGGTACCGTCGACGCGGCGATCGCTGCCGCCGGACCGGGAGCGTAGCACCCGCACGTCGCGCTCCCGCCTGCAGTGAAATCGGCCGCCCCGCAACGATTCGATGATGTTGCCGGGCGGCCGTTCGCCATCTTTCCTTCACCGCTTCCACGACGCCTCCGCATGACGCCGCAGTCGGCATGACGATCATCATCCGCGATCCGCTCTGGAATAACATCCGCGTCGATGGCTTCGCCCATCGGCTCATCGACACGCAGGTTTTCCAGCGCTTGCGCTACGTGCGGCAGCTCGGCTGGGCTTACCTGGTCTACCCCGGCGCGACGCACGCACGCTTCGAGCACGCACTCGGCGCGTACCACCTCGCCGGTGTCACACTGGCGCTGCTCGATGCGCGCGGCGCACTCGGCGAGACCGATCCGCGCGAGGCGTCGATCGTGCGCGCGGCAGCGCTCCTGCACGACATCGGTCACTACCCATTTTCGCACGCACTGGAGGAGATCGGCGCCCCGCATCACGAGGAGGTCGCGCGCCCGCTGATCACCACCGGCGAGGTCGGCGAGGCGCTCCGCGAACTCGCCCCCGATGCCCCTGAGCGTGTCTTCGACCTGATCCGCGGATCGTCCAACTCTCCGCTGCAGGGATTGGTGTCCGGGTCGCTCGACCTCGACAAGATCGAATACCTGCGGCGCGATACGCTGATGTGCGGGGTTCCGTACGGCGCGATCGACGCCGACCGCCTGATCAACGCGCTGACCGTCGTGCGCGACCCCGTCAGCGCGTCGCTCCGCATCGGCGTCCTCGAGAAGGGGTTGTCCGCACTCGAGTCGCTCCTGTTCGCCAAGTACCAGATGTACCGTAACGTGTACTGGCATCACGCCGTGCGCAGTGCCACGGCGATGTACAAACGCCTGGTGGAGCAGTCCCTTCAAGCCGGGGCACTCGGCGTGAGCGAGCTGGCGCGCCTCACCGACGAATCGCTCCTCCACCTGATCGAGACGCGCGCGCCGTCGCCGCTGCTCGACGCGTTGCGCAACCGGCAGCTCTACAAGCGCGCGTTCGAATGCCCCGCTGCGGAGCTATCTGAGGATGTCGGGGAATGGATCGCTGCCGACCGCGCGCGCGTCGTCGCCGTCGAGAATGCCCTTGCGTCGGAATTCGACCTTGGGCCTGGCGAGTTGCTGCTCGACTATCCCGAGAAGACCCAGATGCTGGGGCTCGACATCCCCGTGGTGCGTCGGACGGGCGAGGTGGTGCAACTGACTAACGCTGGACTGCGAGGCGCCATCCACCTTCCGCAGATGTCCGAGCAGCTCTATCGCTCGGCGCGCTGGCTCCGGGTGTTCACGGCGCGGCCGATTCCGCTGACATCGGAGCGCGTGCTGGAGGTCGTGCACGCGGGGTGAGCGGGTCGCGCGATTCACTCCTGTGCGATCTCCACGGACTCTGTGGTTGAAAAGCATTGAACCGCGGAGTCCGCGGTTAAAACGCTCTTGGACACGCAGCACTCGGCGGACTATCACGCGCGCCGGGCGCCCGACCTCTGTGACCGCTGTGGAATGGAGGTGTTCTGCGCTTGGATCGATTGCGGACCGCCTACCCCTTCTCCCGCCCCCGCGCCTCCGCAAGCTTGCGCGCGATGCCGCGATAGAACGCGGCGTGATCGCTCTTCCCTTCGCCGTCGAAGCCGATCGCCGTCGCTTCCAGCGCGTAGAGGATGTTCCCGAGGTAGAGTGCGGCGAGCGACTCGACGGTCTCCGCGTCCCGGTCTGACCCGCTCACGCCATCACCCGGCGAATGCCGGCCCCTCGGTCGTCGGGTCGTCCGAGCCGGGCGAATCGATCTGGAGCACCTGCACGACGACTGCCGTGATGTTGTCCAACCCACCGCGATAGTTCGCCTCGGCGATCAGCGCATCGACCACCCGCCCCGCCGACGCACGCGAGAGGAGGAGCTGTTGCAGCCGACGGTCGTCGACCATCCCGGTGAGGCCATCGGAAGCGACGAGGAAGACGTCCCCGATCTTGAGCTCTCCCGAGTAGGTGTCGGGCTCCACCACGTCGCTCGCCCCCACACACCGCGTGATCACGTTGCTGTAGGGGTGATAGCGCGCCTGCTCGGGGGTGAGGAAGCCGGCGTCGACCTGCTCCTGCACGTACGAGTGGTCCTTCGTGAGCTGCCGAAGCGCGCCGTCGCGCAGGAGGTACACGCGCGAGTCGCCGACCTGTCCGATCAGGTACCGCGCCCCCGCCACGACGAGCACCGAGGCCGTCGTCCCCATCCCCTGCTTGTCGGACTCCTGGATCGTGCGATCGTAGATCGCCCGGTTGGCGATGCGGAGCGACTCGGCGACGAGCGACCGTGCCCCTTCGCCGTGCACGTCGGAGAGTTCCTGCAGTTCGCGCGCGACGATCTGGACTGCCATTTCGCTGGCTACTTCGCCGGCGGCATGTCCTCCCATTCCGTCGGCGACGATGAAGACGCCCTTCTCTCGTGTGGCATGGGCAAAGAACGCGTCTTCGTTCCCTGAACGAATCATGCCCACATCGCTGCGGGCGGCAACGGTCAGCTCCACTAGCGACCCTGCAGGACGAGGTAGATGAAGAAGGCCACGAGGGCGACGAGGGCAACCCAGATCCAGATCGGGGGCCCTGCTCGCTCGGCCGGAGCTTCTCGCGATTCCACGCCTCGCGCAAGCTCCTTCAGGCGCTGCTCTGCACGTTTGGGGTCTGGCCCCTTCACGCCAACGATGACCCGCGTCTCACCCGTCCCACGCTGCCCGCCACCCATGACCCGGAACAGCATCTTGATCCCACCCACCCGCAGGTCCACACCACTCGAAACCTTCGCCTCGCCGAAGACGCGCGTCCCTGCGACGTAGGTGCCGTTGGTGGAATCCATGTCCACAATGTACCAAGCGTCTTCGCGGCGCTGGACCTTGGCGTGCGACTCGCTCACGCTCTCGTCGAGGATCACGACGTCGTTGTGGTCGCCGCGCCCAATGTGCGAGAGCGGCGCGGTGAGCTCGAAGCGCGTCCCCTTATGCGCCCCCTCGTTCATGATCTCGAGCACCGCGAGCGGCGGGCGCCCAGAGCGTGGCGGAGCGGCAGGCTTTGCTGTTCCTTTCGCGCCAGGAGGCGTGCTTGCCGGTCGAGACGTTGCCACGCTCGCCGCCGCCTGCGTCGCTGCGGTGGCTGGCACGTGCGAAACGGAGGGGCCTTCAGGCGCCTTGGCGCGGGACTCGCGCGACGGAGGAGCAACGCTCGCTGGCGCGTCTATCGGCGTGATCGGACGCTTCATCGCGGGAATTGCCGCCGTCGCCTGCAACGACGGCGTCTCACGCAGCGATCGCGGCGGCGCGGGAGGCTCCGGGTCGGCATAGAAACGAAACTCGTCGGCGCCGATGCGGATCGTGTCGCCCTTGGCAAGGGCGAGCTCTCCCTGCACGCGCGCACCGTTCACGAACAAGCCATTGGAGCTCGTGTCGGTGATTTCGTAACCGCCCCCTACCTGCGTGATGCGTGCGTGGCGTCGCGAGACGTTCGGCGTGACCACGACGACGTCGCACCCTGCGTCGCGCCCGATCACGAGCCCCTCGGAGGGAACGGCGTACTCGCGTCCATCGGTGAGCGAGACGATGCGTCCGCGTGAGCGCGCCTCAGCGATCCCCGCACTCGGCGTCGCGATGCGCACCTCTTCCTGCGTCGGGATTTCCTGCGTGTCCCCCGATCGCAGCTCGTCGGCAAAACGAAGTTCGCAGCCGTCGATCGACACGCGGTCGCCGTGCAGCAGCGGCGCTGGTTCACGTCCCACGGGCACGCCATTCACGAAGACGCCCGCATCGCCCTGCTCCACGCGCAACGACGCCTCGCCGTCATGCCCGACGGCGATCACGGCGAGCGCTGCGTCGGCGTTGTCTCCAGGCTCACTCCCTTCGGGAATACGAATGTCTGCCGATGTGCCCTGTCCCACGCGCGTCTCGCCCAAGGCGAGCGGATACTGCGCATCGTGGAGCTGGAGATAGGGCATGCGGTTCGCTTGAGATCGAGACCAGCGAGGCGGGGACGGCGCATTCGTGCCCCGGAAATGCCCGAGGCAAGTGGGTGAAACTATCGGGCGCACCGCTGGGGCCGCAAGCGTAGATGCCACTTGGTCATGCGCCGCGCTGCACCCCACCTTGCAGGCGGGAAAGGCGCGCGTAAAGCCCCCCCGCTGCCATCAGCGTACGGTGCGTCCCACGTTCGCGGACTTCGCCGTGATGCATCACCAGAATTTCGTCGGCCTCGCGAATCGTGCTCAGGCGATGCGCGATCGCAATCGTGGTGCGCCCCCGCATGAGCTCGGACAGCGCGCGCTGAATCTCCCCCTCGATTTCGCTGTCCACGGCACTCGTCGCCTCGTCCAGCACCAGCACCGCAGGATCGGCCGCAATCGCCCGCGCAAAGGAGAGGAGCTGACGCTCTCCCACGCTCACCGACGCACCGCGCTCTCCCAGTTGGTAGTCGTACCCTCCGGGAAGACGCTCCACGATCCGGTCGGCCCCGACGCGCGCAGCCGCCGCTCGCACCTGCTCGTCGGTGAGGTCGGTGGAGAGGCGAATGTTGGTGGTAATGTCCCCCGCGAAAAGGAAGATGTCCTGCTGCACGTAACCAATGAGGCGGCGTAGCTCATCGATGGGGATTTCACGCTGGTCGACGCCGTTCACCAGGATGCGCCCGCGCTGCGGCTCGTAGAAGCGGAGCAGGAGATTGATGATCGTCGTCTTGCCGGCGCCGGTGTGTCCCACGATGGCCAGCGTCGATCCCGCCGGCGCCTCGAACGACACGTCGCGAAGGACCCACTCGGGTTCGGCCGGGGCGTCGTCGCCGCTCGCAACGTGTGGAGCTGCGTAGGCGAACCAGATGTGGTCGAAGGCGATCGAAACGGCGGGGGGAATGGGGACGGGAGACGGGAGACGGGAGACGGGGGTTCGATGGTGTGCGACGCTGGTGACGCCCGCGGATGTGCGCGCCACACTCGTAGCGCCCGCCGTCACCTCCGCCGTCGCGCCCAGCGCGCGGCCACCCCCGCCCCCCGTCCCCCGTCTCCCGTCCCGCGCCACCGCAGCCGCGTCCCCCACCGCCTGATCGAGTACTCCAAAGATTCTCTCGCTCGACGCCATCGCCTGCTGCAGCGTGTTGTACTTGTCCGAGAGATCCTGCAGCGGCTCGAAGAATCGTCGCACGAGCTGCAGGAAGGCGGCGACGGTCCCCACCGTCATCGTCCCCACGTCGACCCTGGCGGCGCCGGCGACGAGGATCGCTGCCACCGCGATGGTCGTCAGCAACTCGATCACGGGGAAGTAGAGCGCGTAGATCGTGATCGAGCGTAGGTGCGCGTCGAGGTGGTCGGCATTCAACCGGTCGAATCGCTGCGCCTCGAACTCCTCTCGGCCGAACAGCTGCACCACGCGCACTCCCGACAGCCGCTCCTGCAAGAAGGCGTTGATGCGGGCGAGTCGTGTGCGAATGGCGCGATACGCCTCGCGCACGTGCACGCGGAAGACATTCGATGCGAGCACGACGAACGGAATCACTGCGAACGACGCAAGTGCCAATCGCCAATCGACGGACAGCATCAGAATGCTGATCGCCAGCAACGTGAAGACGTCGCCGAGTCCCGCGACGACTCCCGAGGTGAAGAGCTCATTGAGCGACTCCACGTCGGACGTGACGCGCGTGACCAGGCGCCCGACGGGGTTGCGATCGAAGTACGTGATCGGGAGGCGCTGCAGGTGCGCGAAGAGCTGCGTGCGCAGGTCGTGCATGATCTGTTGGCCGAGTCGTGCGGTGAGCACGGTCTCGCCATAGGAGCAGGCGAATTGCCCTGCGAGCGTGGCAGCGAACAGCATCACCGCGCGCATGATGCCGGCACGGTCGTTCGCGGGAATCGCCACGTCGATTACTTCGCGCGTGAGCAGCGGCCCCACGAGCTGCAGCGCCCCCTCAACCATCAGCAGGGTGAGCGACGAAACGATGAGAGCGCGGTAGGGCCACGCGTATCGCAGCAGGCGCCGGGCAAGACGTCCGTCGTACGCCTTGCCCAGGACATCTTCTTCGGTGTGGTCAGCCATCGGTGGCGAAGCCTAGCCATGCACCCGTCGTGGGTCCATGCCGCCTTCACGTCGCCGCCGCTGGCGAACGCGAGCCTGGGAGAAACGAACGTCGCCCGGCAGCCGAAGCCGCCGGGCGACGCCAGACGCTCCAAGGAGCGCCCTTCTACCTCAATGACTACTTGCCCGTGCAGAGCGAGGCGGCGCGCACATTCAGGCGCCCCTTGCCGTAGCGACCGCGCGGCCCGCCGACGTAGTCGGCCGTCGACAGAATGCAGGTTTCGAGCTGTCCCGTCGGCATCGCCCCCACGTTCGACTCGACGACCGCAGCGGCGCCCGACACCATCGGGGCGGCGAAGCTGGTGCCGTTGCCGAAGAGGTAACGCACGCCGGATGCACACGCTCCGCCGAACGCGTAGCGCGAGCAGGCAGAGATGATGTAGTCCGCGGTGACGCCGCCCGGAAGCCCGCCGTTGCCGCCCGGCGCAACCATGTCGAGCGCGTCGTTCGTGCCGTAGTTCGAGTACGACGTGAGCTTGTCGAAGTTGGCCTGATTGAACGGCCCGGTCGCGCCGACGCTCACGACGCCGTTCATCATCGCGGGGATGGTGATGAAGCCGAAGAGCTCACGGATGTCGCCCATGTTGAAGCCGTCGTTGCCCGACGATGCGACGACCATCGATCCGCGCGCGCGCGCGATGTCGATGACTTCCTGCAGGATCGCGAGGAGCGGCGCATTCGCCGGATTCGTTTCCTGCACGTAGCCGCCGAGGCTCATGTTGATGACGTCGGCGTTGAACTTCGCGGCGACGAAGATGCCGTAGATGATGTCGCCGAACGTTCCGCTCCCGTCTTCGCTCAGCACCTTGATCGCGCAGAGCGTGGCGTTCGGGGCGACCGACGCCATGCCGATGCCGTTGCTGCGCATCTGCGCGGAGACGAAGGTCCCGTGGAAGTTGTAGTCGAGCGGGGTGACGTCGGACGCGAAACGCGGAACGAGGATCACGCTGACCATGCGGCTCGGATCCACGGCGCCATTGGTGTCGAGGTGGCCGGGGTCGATGCCGGTGTCGAGGTCGCAGACGACTTCACCCGCACCACCATTGCTCGGCGTCCACGCCTGATCGGCTTTCGTGACCTTGAGCGACCACTGATACGGGCCGTAGAACTGCGCGCCGCTCTGGTCGGTCCCGCTCGCGCTCGGGCCGCCGGTCGCATCGACAAAGGTCGGCTGCATCGCGCTCACGTCGGGGATCCAGCGCATCAAACGATCGCGTACGACGGTGACGTTCGGATCACTGGCGAGCGTCGCGGCTCCCGATTCCGAGAGTCCTTCGACGTACATCAGGTTGGCCGCGTTGATCTGGCGGGTCACGGTGCCGCCGAGCGAGGCGATCGCCGCGTCTGTGGCAGAAAGGCCAGCGCCCTGGCGCACCTTCACGAGGTAGGTGTTGGTCGGCGTTCCTTCGTCGAAGCGCGCGAGCGACGGCGTGGTGGGCGTGAGCGTGCGCGCGTCTGGCGCAACGCCATCGTCGCTGGCGCAGGCGGCCAGCAGCGCGACGGTGGCGAGCATCGATGCACGTCGAGCGGTCGACATCATCTGCAATCTCATGCGAACCTCCTGGGTAGCTGCGACTGCCTCCGTCCGTGCCTCGCAGCAAGCCGTCGGACGTTGTGGCGATACATGACGCCACGGACCGTGTGCTCTCGCGCGCGGGAGACTCCTCCATCGGCGAGCCCGGCGATTCTGTCGCCGATTTCCATGGGTGTCAACGCTGATGCGTTGGCACCACAGATTGCCCCCAATTCGGAAACGATTTGCTCCACGTGCGGATTAACTTTGCCGAGTGAAGGACGCGATCATCATCCGGGGCGCCCGGCAGCACAACCTGAAAGGCATCGACGTCGCGATCCCGCGGCGCGCCGTCACGGTCATCACCGGCCCATCGGGATCCGGCAAGTCGTCGCTTGCCTTCGACACGATCTACGCCGAGGGACAACGGCGATACGTCGAGTCGCTCTCCTCGTATGCGCGGCAGTTTCTCGAGCGCATGGAGAAGCCCGACGTCGATGCCGTCGACGGCATTTCTCCCGCGGTCGCGATCGAGCAGAAGAATCCGACCAAGTCCTCGCGCTCGACCGTCGGGACGGCGACCGAGGTCTACGATTACTTGCGGCTCCTCTGGGCACGCGTCGGCCACACGTTTTGTCCGGTTTGTGGGCGCGAGATGTCTCCCGACACCGTCGAATCGGTCGTCACCCAACTCCTCTCGCACCCAGCGGGATCGCGCATCCTCATCGGCTTTCCGCTGCGTCTCTCGGCGAAGGTCACGCATGCGGCGGTGGTGGAAAACCTGCGCGCGCAAGGATTCCTTCGGGTGATCGCCGACGGCCGTCTCCTGCACGTGGACGATTTTGCCGCCGAACGCATCGACCTTACGAAGGTCGGAGAGCTCGTCGTGGTGGTCGACCGCCTGACGACCAACGACGAGTTGCGCAGCCGCATGGCCGAAGCAGTGGCGACCGCGTTTCGCGAGGGGGATGGCGACTGCGTGGTGGTCGATGCGGACGGGGGAGAACGTGCGACGGGGGAATCGACGAGAGCAGCCGACGACACACCGGCGCGTGGCCACGCCGCGCGCACTCCCGTCCCCCGTCCCCCGTCTCCTGTCCATCGCTTCACCGAACGCTTCGAATGCCCTAACGACGGTACGCGAGCCCCGGTCCCCACGCCCCAACTATTCTCGTTCAACAACCCGCGCGGAGCGTGTGGCACCTGCAATGGGTTCGGCGCGGTGCTCGAATACGATGAAGCGTTGATTGTTCCCAACGCCGAGCGCTCGCTCCGTGACGGGGCGATCGATCCGTGGACGAAGCCGCGCTACGAGACCAAGCGTCGTGCGTTGATCGACTACGCACGGCAAGAAGGGATCGACCCCGACGCTCCCTGGGCTTCGCTCGATCCGTCGCAGCAGCATCGCCTTCTCCACCACGTGGGACGCGGCTACAAGGGGATCATCCCCTTCCTGCGCGACCTGGAGGAGAAGCGCTACAAGCAGTACATCCGCGTCTTCCTGCGACAGTATCAGTCGGCGCGCGAGTGCGGCACCTGTCACGGCACCAAGTTGCAGCCCGATGCGCTCAACGTTCGCGTCGCCGGGCTCACGATCTCCGAGGTCTCGTCGCTTCCCATCGACCAGCTGCGTGAATGGCTCGACGCGCTGCAGCTCTCCCCCTTTGAACAGCAGGTCGCCGACCACATTCTTCGCGAGGCACGCGACCGCGTCCGCTTCCTGAGCGATGTGGGACTCACCTATCTCACCCTGCACCGCGCGACGCGCACGCTCTCGGGCGGCGAGGCGCAGCGCATCTCGCTGAGCAACGCACTCGGCTCGCAGCTCGTCGATACGCTCTACGTGCTCGACGAGCCGTCCATCGGCTTGCACGCGCGCGACCTCGACCGCCTCCTCTCCCTCCTCGCGCGCCTGCGCGATCGCGGCAACACCGTGCTCCTCGTGGAGCACGATCTCGCCGCCGTGCGCATGGCCGATCACATGATCGAACTGGGGCCCGCGAGCGGCGAGCAGGGCGGGCGCGTCGTCTTCGAGGGACCCGTGGCGGAGGCGGAGAAGTCGCCGCTGACCGGGCAGTACCTGACCGGGGCGCGCACGATTCCGCTCCCCGCGAGGCGACGCACGCCCGGGCCACGATGGCTGACGCTCACCGGGGCGCGCGAACACAACCTCGCCGGCGTCGACATCCGCATCCCGTTAGGCACGCTCACCGCCGTGACCGGCGTTTCCGGATCGGGCAAGAGCACGCTGGTGCACGACGTGCTGTACCGCGCGCTCGAGTACCGCCTCACCGGAGAGCACAGCGCCAAGCAGCACCTCGGGGAGAAGGTCGGGGCGTACGACACGCTGACTGGCTACGAGTCGTTGGACGCCGTGGTCCTCATCGACCAGGAGCCGATCGGGCGGTCGCCGCGCTCCAACCCGGTCACCTACATCAAGGCGTACGACGAGATCCGCCGCATCTTTGCCGCGCTCCCGCTGGCGCGCCAGCGCAAGTTCACGGCGTCGACGTTTTCGTTCAACGTCGCCGGCGGGCGCTGCGAGAAGTGCGAAGGGGCCGGCTATCTCGAGGTGGAGATGGTCTTCATGGCCGACGTTTTCGTTCCGTGCGACATCTGCGCCGGGCGACGCTTCAAGCCCGAGGTCCTGGAGGTCACCCTCAACGGACGCAACATCCACGACGTATTGCAGCTCACGGTCGACCAGGCGATCCGCTTCTTCCCCTACGAGGAGAAGCTCGGGCAGGCACTCTGGCAGCTGCAACAGGTGGGCCTCGGATATCTCCGCCTCGGACAGCCGGCGACGACGCTGTCCGGCGGCGAGGCGCAGCGCGTGAAGATCGCGCGCGAGCTTGCGTCGTCGGCGAAGTCGGGCGGGCGCAAGCTCTACCTCATGGACGAACCGACCACCGGTCTCCACCTCGAGGACGTGCGCAAGCTCGCCGACGTCCTCGATCGCCTGGTCGAGGCGGGACACACCGTCCTCCTGATCGAGCACAACCTCGACGTGATCAAGCTCGCCGATTGGGTGATCGACGTCGGGCCCGAGGGCGGTAGCGGCGGCGGAAAGATCGTGGCCATGGGGACGCCCGAGGACGTCATGGCGACGCCGGGATCGCATACCGGGCGCGCGTTGCGCGACGTCCTCTCCTCGTCGGCGCCGCGCGAGCGGTCGCGCACCGAAACGAGACGAGTGCGCGCAGAGCGTTAGGCAGCAGCCGCTGCGCGGAGTGTTCGACCGCGACGCCCGCATGAGGCGTTAGGCAGCGACATCGATCATTCGCGTCCTTCGGTGAATTCCGCGCGCCGACGTCGCGACCCACGCGCGCGCCAGCTAGCGCGACGCTGCCATGCGCTCGAGCTGGATCCGCCGGACCACCGCGGCAGAGAGAGCGCGTGGGAGGTAGCGACCGAGCATCGACGCGATGTGGTTACGCATCCCGGTGAAGACCACCGCCTTCCCGCGCTTCGTCCCCTCATAGGCGATGCGCGCCACCTCGCGCGACGTCATCGGAGGGGCCCCGCCGGAACGCGCCCCCGCCTTGATCCCGGCCTCACGCTGAAATCCGGTCACCGTAGGCCCGGGACAGACGGCCGTCACGCTCACGCCGCTCCCGGCGCACTCGTTATGCAAGGCCTCGGCGAACGACAGCACGAACGCCTTGGACGCATAGTAGACCGCCATCAGCGGCCCGGGCTGGAACGCCGCGACCGAGGCGACCTGCATCACACTCCCCCGCCCGTTCGCGCGCATCCACGGGAGCACCGCGTGCGTGAGGTACACGAGCGCCGTGACGTTCACGTCGATCTGTGCCTGCGCGCGTGTCCACTCCAACTCGTGGAACCATCCCACCGCCCCGAGCCCGGCGTTGTTCACCAACGCGGCGAGCCGCGCACGCTCCGGAGCGATCGCCGCGACGAGCGCGTCGCAACCGGCGCGGGTGGCGAGGTCCGTCGCCACGACGATGCACGAGACGCCAAATCGCGTCTCGAGTTCGTGGGCCAGGGCTCGGAGCGCATCCTCGCGCCGCGCCACCAGAACGACGTCGTGCCCGTCCGCTGCGTACAAGTCGGCGAAGTCACGGCCAAGTCCTTCGGAGGCGCCGGTGATCACGGCGAGGGGGCGAGGCGACATGAGGGGGCGAGAGTGAAGGTACGAACCCGGCGCGACGCGCGCTCCAACCATGGGCAACGCATCAATCCGGCGCGCCGGCCCGGCGAGGCGTTCCCCCGCTCAAGCTGTCCCCCGCAACCACGCCACGGAAGCCTTGCACCCGTCGGGGGAGTGCCCGCTTCCACGCCACGACTCTCGTGCTGCAAGTCGTCTCGCACACAGTCGTCGGTCGCGCCGGCGCCCAGCGCCGCGCGGAGGGCGTCGACTAATTGAGAGGTGAGCTCTAGCTTGGCGTGACTCCGTCGACCTCTCGAGCCATCCATGTGTCGCGCACCGGCAGTCCTCGCAGCCCTCGCGGCTTCCGCCTCCCTTCTCGCGACCGCCGGATGCGCGTCTTCGGGCGCACGCGCGACGACATCGCCATCGCCGTCGTCAGCGAACGCGGCGCTCGGCGCTCGAGGCGAGGCGGGGACCTTCACGATCCTCCACTTCAACGACGTGTACGAAATCACCCCGGTGGAGGGAGGGCGCGCGGGGGGACTCGCGCGCGTGGCCGCCTACCGCAAGCATCTCGCCGATTCCGTGGGAACCGTGCTCACCACGCTCGGGGGCGACTTCGTGTCGCCGTCGGCGCTGGGGACGGCGCGCGTCAATGGCGAGCGACTGGCCGGACGCCAGATGGTCGCCGTGCTCAACGCGACCGGTGTCGACTGGGCCACGTTAGGCAACCACGAGTTCGACGTGAGCCAGACGGCGTTCAACCAGCGCGTCGCCGAGTCGCACTTTCGCTTCGTCGCGTCGAACGTGCACGATAGCGCGGGACGCGCACTCCCCGGAATCGAACCGCATGCCATTCTCTCCATCGACGCCGGCGGACGGAGCGTACGCGTCGGGCTGCTGGGAGTCGTCATCGGCTCCAATCACCAACCCTGGGTGAAGTACGACGACCCTATCACTTCGCTGCAGGAGCACGCCGCGGCGATTCGCGATTCGGTCGACGTACTCGTGGCGATTACGCACCTCACCGTCGCCATGGACCAGCGCGTCGCCGAGGAGATACCGGCGATCGACCTGATACTCGGCGGGCACGAGCACGAGAACTACCTCCTCCAGCGAGGGAGTCACTTCACGCCAATCATCAAGGGCGACGCGAACGTGCGCAGCGTGGCCGTCGTTCGCATCGCGATAGGTGGAGCGCATGCGCGACCGCGCATTGCCTCGACGCTCGTGCCAATCGACGACCGGATGCCGAGCGATAGCGTGGTAGCAGCCGAGGCCGGGCGTTGGGTCGAGCGAGCCTACGCGGCGTTCCGCGCGCAGGGGTTTGCCCCCGAGTCGGTCGTCGCCGTGCTGCGTGCGCCACTCGACGGGCGCGAAACTGTGGTGCGCACGCGCGAGGGGTCGATGACCGACCTCATCGTGCAGGCGATGCGCCACGCGGCGAGCGATGCCGACGTGGCGATCTTCAACGGAGGATCGATCCGCATCGACGACGTCGTCCCGCGCGGTCCGATCACCCAGTACGATGTAATACGCATTCTGCCGTTTGGGGGGAACAGCGTCGTGGTCGACATGACCGGCGCGCTCCTCCGCCAGGTCTTGCTCGCGGGGCGGCGCAACGTCGGCTCCGGCGGCTTCCTGCACAGCGCCGGAGCGACGCTCGATGAGGGAAGTACGCTCACGGTCGGGGGGCGCGCGGTCGACGATGCTCGGCGCTATCGCGTGGTCATTTCCGACTACCTCCTGACCGGCGCCGAGACCGGGCTCCCGTTCCTCACGCGGACCAACCCGGGACTCACCGTCGTGCGCGAGCTCGAGGACATCCGGCAGTCGCTGATCGCCGAGCTCCGGCGGTCGTAGCGGCGCGGGGAGCGGAGCGCTGCGAGGCGGACGGCGTGGCGCGCCGTGTTGCACCCCGAGCGGCGCTCGTAAGCGCTGCTATGCGAACGGTTTGCCTCCCGTCGCGGCGGAAAGTCCGACCGGGTTGACCCACGCAGATGCCCCGTCTACCTTAACCCGCCTGATCCCGAGTAGCTCAGTCGGTAGAGCGGGTGACTGTTAATCACCATGTCGGGGGTTCGAGTCCCTCCTCGGGAGCTGGATCGGCGCGAGCGGTTGGCGCGACAACAAGTCGAAAGTGAACGGCCCGTCGCGATTGCGGCGGGCCGTTTGCGTTGTGTCTAGTCGCTCCGCGTATCCCGAAAAGGTTCGGGGGCCACGTCGCGCCCTAACGCGACATGGCCCCCGTGTTACGTGACCGCTCGGCGCGGTGCGCCGGACAGCCAGTGCGGATAGTGCAGCTTACCAGCCTCTGGCGATCCGCGCCGTTCTAGGGTCAGTAGACAATGGATCACCTCCTCGATGCAGGGTGGACGTTGAGGGTGCGATTGTGTGTCCAATATCGACGACGGTGCACGCCAAACGCAATCCCGAATCCGGTCACTCACGCCGCAGGGTACGCGCGCCCCCAGTCGAACAGGCCCGATGGACGCGCGTACGCGCTACTTGCGCCGACCACTCCCAAGCTTGTCGTCCTTGTCGCTGTACATCTCGAACGAGACCGCACGACCGTTCTTCATCTCGAACTCATAGATCTGGTCGGCCACCATCTCCCAGATCTTGCCGTCGCGCCGGATCGCCGGAATGAACCAGGTGTCGTTGATGCGCACCATCGGTTGCCCCTGCAGTAGGGGATACCAGTCGGGGAACGGAGTGTAGCGCTGCCGGATCTCGCCGTCCTCGTAATAGAGTTCCATCGTTGTGGGAGGGGCGTTTGGCTCGTCGGCCCAGCGCCATTCATACGTGCCGAGGAACGGCTCGGCGTCAGCGCGCGCGATGGCGATCGGGTGCGACGGGCGCACCGTTGCGTTCAGCGTGACGCGCTTTGGTCCCCACTCGAAGAGGAGTTGCGCACCGTCGGGGCGTACCTCGGGAAACGACCAGGTGAGAATCTCGGCGAAGGGTCCATCCGCAGGCTGCAGCTTCCAGCGGAGCTGCCCCGCGATGGAATCCGGATGCTCCGTGTGATACCGTCTGGGGCGCGGGTCGAGGACGAGCGTCCAGGTGTCGGGCTGCACCACGAACCAGACCGAGTATTTCCCTTTCGGCACCGCGTGGCCGTCGATCGTCGCGTCGCGGCTCACGTCGAGCGTGGTGGCCCAGTTGGCCCCCGGCGTCCACACTTCGCCCCACGTGACCGTCTTCCCAAACAGTTGCGTGCGCCCGCGCGCGCGAGGGCGCGAGTAGTCGATCGTGAAGGTCGTTCCGTCGGACGTCTGCGAGATCGTCGCGCGCTCCGACGCTCGCACCTGCGCGCCGGCCGTCGCCGAGACACCTAGCGATCCGAAAATCGCGAGGGTGATCAAGGTGAGCGTCGCGTGCGCGCACCATCCGAGCGACGGTGCGCGCCACCCTTCCGGCAAACGCTCAGGAGAAGCGGGCATCGACTCCCTTCCTGATTTCGTCGAGTGTGCGCCCCGCCGCGTGCATGCGGTGCACCAGTCGCCCATGTGACTGGCAGATCTCGCAGTGAATCGCCATCGCATCCATGGTCTCGAAGCAGGAGAGGAGCGAGTAGTTCCCGGGCTGTCCCGCGCAACCGCAGCTGCAACGAATGCCGTCGACGATCGCCGGGATCTCCCGTACCTGGTCGAAGACGTCGATCACGTCGGGGGTGGCGGCGAGCTGCTTCGCGGTCGGCACCTTCGCTGCGGTGACGCCGGGACGCGGGGTCGGATGGTCGCTCCCCGTCTGTACGATCCGCACCCCTTCGCCCCACACCGGCGTCGCGCCGAGCCCGAGGAACGCCATCAATCCACCGACGTGCAACAGGAACGCACGTCGCTCGTGTCGATCCGCCATGAGGGGCCCGGGAAGGAGATCTGCCGACGACCGCGCGCGTGCTCGACGTCGAGCGTGGCGGCGGGAGGTCTCCTCGGAATCTACACGAGCACTGCCGCACGGCCAGAGCGCGCCCCGCCGTGCTACTTGTGGATCGTCCCCATACGCACGACCTCGAATGCCGACGACGGGACGCGCGACAGCGTCGCCAGGTTGCTGTCGCTCCATCGCGGATCGGGGGCCCCCGAGACATACCACCCGCTCCCATTGTCGGCGACGAACATCCCGTACTGCTTCATCGCGGCGAGGATCACGCGCACTTCGGGGGGGAAACTGCTCACGTCGAACGACGCCTTGAGGCGCACGCGCATTCCCATCGGCGGAAGCGCGCTCGAGGTGTCGTTGCTCGCGAAGTGGCGCGCGGGGTCGATGAATGCGCGCCGCGTGCGCGGGCAGGTGAAACGGAGTGCGTGATCGATCTGCTTGCGCACCACGGCCTCGTCGTAGCGCACCAGTCCGGGAAAGATGGGGAGACCGGCGGCGTCGGCCGACGTCCAGTACATCGGGCGGAGCGCATTCGATTTCAGGTCGAAAATCGCGCCCGCCCCGGCGCGCCAGGTCGCTCCACCGTTCACCGGGTGCGCGTCGAACAGCTCGTACAACTTCCAGTTGAGCGTGTCGACCACCAGCACGTGACGATCCCCCGTGCCGTTCGCGCCCCCCTCGATCGGCGGATTCTTGGGGACCGGATACGGCCCAGGGTCGCTCTCGCTGGCGTAGGTGAAGGAGACCGCTCGCTTCTTCTGGGATCCCCCCACCAGCACGTACGGAATCCCGTTGGGCGCCCCGTTCCACGTCGTCCCGAAGTCGGGGTGGAGTCCGCGCACCCCGCAGCTGGCGATCAAGGTGGCCGAGGCCGGATCGACCGGTTCAGCGTCGATCGCGGTGTTCCACCAGTTATTGGCGGGGAACGGGCGCCGGCCATTGAGCGGCCCGTTTGCGACAAAGGCGAGCGCGTCTCCCGCATCTTCGATGACGCCCGCGGGGCTCGCAGGCTCGCCTCCACAGGCGGCTGTGGCCAGCACGAGGACGATCGCACAAGTGCGCAGCGCTCGGGGCGAACGGGAGGCGATCCGGAACATGAGCGGAGGGGCTTGGGGGGCTCCAAAGCTCGCCCACTCCGGTCACCGCGCGCTGTGTCGCGGCGCGCACCCTCGCTGAGTCGCGCGTCACCGGCTTTCTGGACGAGCGGGCGTTGGCTTCGGTCGATCGCGCAACGTGCGACACATGCCGGGCGCACCTCGCGTAGTATGGTCAGCAGCACTCGTTCCCTTCCCGCACCCGCAGTCTGCCATGTCGCTCATCCTGCGCCTTCTCGTGAACGCGGCGGCCCTTTACGCAGCCACGCGCTTCGTCGACGGAATCTCGTTCACCGGCACGATCCCGGCCCTCCTCGGCGTCGCGCTCGTGTTCGGAGTGGTCAACACGCTGGTGAAGCCGATCATCTCGTTCTTCTCCCTTCCCGCGATCTTCCTCACGCTGGGGCTCTTCCTGCTGGTGATCAACGCGGTGATGCTCCTGCTCACGTCGTCCCTGTCTCGTTCGCTCGGACTCGGCTTCACGGTCCACGGGTTCGGTCCCGCATTCGTCGGTTCGATCGTGGTGTCGATCGTGAGCATGGCCCTCGGCCTCTTCGTCGACAGCGGCAAGGAATCGTAGGGTTAGAAACGTCGCCGGCCCGCGAGCACCAGGAGGCACCCGCGGGCCGGGACGTGAATCCGACGACGGTTGCCGTCAGGCAACCGCCGGTTTGCCGTTAGGCATTGCGGTCGAGGCACCCCTGGAAGTTCGGGTTGTTGCGCTCGTTGGTGACGATCGGGAGGTTGACGTCGGGTCCGAAGTCGCCCCCCTTGAAGTGCGAGCCGATCGGGAAGACGGTGTTCGCATTGCGCCCATACTGCCGGATGAGGCGGCGCATGTCGCCCAACCGCTGGCCGCGGCTGAAGGTCCAGAGCGCCTTCTCACGGAAGAACAGGTTCACGCGCCCCTCGGCGGTGCCGGGGTCGGTGAGTGCAGCCATCGGCGCCACCGTGATGCTGTGAATCACTGGAGGCGAGGCGCGCAGCGCGTTGAGGATCGAGAGGAACGACGAGACGTTGTTGTCGCGTAGCGCCTTCTCCGCCTCGATCAACCGCGCGTCGAGCCCGTTGACGATGTCCACCGCCGTCAGCTGCTGGTAGATCGACGTCACGTTCATGACCGTCTGCCCGTCCTGGCCGGCAGTCGTCCGCTTGGTGACCGGGACACGCGGATCGTTGAGCGAGGCGAAGGGAATGGCGTTCGCCACGAGAATGTTGCGCTGGTTCCCCTGCACAGAATCGCCGACCGTATAGCGGTTCGACGAGAGTCCCTGCCCCCAGATCGTGTTCGTCTGGGTGGTGAGCGAGAAGGTGGTCTGGTAGGTGAACGACGTCGGGATGCCGGCCACCGTGGTCGCCGCGGCGTCGATCTGGTTGAGCCCGACCTGCGCGCGCGCCTTCCCGACCTTCGCCGCGCGATTGATGGCAATCGTCGTGGCAGCGGTTGCCCCGTTGGTCAGCGCGATCGACGAGTCGAACGCGGCGATCGCCGAAGTGAACACCTGCACCACGGTCTGCGGCGCACCGTACGTCACGGTCTCACCCGCGCCGTCGGAGAGCGGAATGCCGTTGCAGAAGTCCGACGCCAGCTGCAAGTCGACGAAGCCCCGGGCGAAGTAGCTCTCGGCGATACGTTCGGTCGCCGTCGGCTCCCACTCGTTGAGTGCGGCAATCGCCTGGTTGGCCGCCGTGCGCGTGCGGTACAACCGGTACAGCATGTTGGTGATCTGCGAGTTGTTCTCCTGGATACGGCGCTGGTCCGTCTCGTCGTTCTGCACGAACGTCGAGCTGGTGGCCCACTCGTCGCCGAGGAGACCGCCGAACAACCACGTGCTCTCGTTGCCGGCCGTGGTTTCGCCGAGTCGGGCGATCGCGCCGACGTGCAGGCCGCGAGCGCCTTCGATGGAGTTGACGCCGCCCGGATTGATGATGTCCGGGTCGGTAGCCTCGAGGAGCGTGTCGGTGATGCCCGAACAGGCCATCGACGACATGAGGAGAGCGGGCACGCATGCGCGTGCGAGGCGCCCGCCGAAGGAAATACGAGTCATTCTTGAATTCCTCTGTAGGCGGTTAGCGGCTGAGGTTGACGCGGAGGATGTAGTAGCTCGGGAGTCCGATGGTCTGGAAATCGCCGCCCGCCGCGTCCGCGCCGGTCGTCACCTGGTAATCGTTCTCGGGGTCGACGCCGCGATAGTCGGTCCAGCGCGCCACGTTGCGGCCGGTGAGCAGGACGCTCACCGAGCGGCTCCGGAAGAGCTTCTGCGACAGTTCGGGGCCGAGGTTGTACTGGACCGTCAGCTCGCGCAGGCGCACGAACTCACCCGGCTGGAAGAAGCCGTCGAGCGTCGCGGCCGGGTGGTTGCGCGTAGCGACCACCATCGCCTGCTCCTCGAACGAGGACTCGGGGTTCTGGAGGCCGTTGCAGTTCTGGCGCGAGACGCAGCGAATGCGCTCGGTGTTGTTGTACCACTTGTGCCCGCCGCGGTAGTCGAACATGGACTGGAAGCGAAGGCGACGGTTGAACAGGTCGAAGCCGTTGGTGAGCGTCACCAGGTGGCGCGGCTGCGCGTACCCGCGGAAGGTCGCGGAGTCGGCCACGAAGACTTCGTTGAGCGTCGGGTCGGCATTGTACGTCAGGATGCCGTCACCGTTCTTGTCGTCCCACCCGGTGATGGCACGCGCCCACAGACCAAACAGCGGATAGCCTTCGACCGCACGCGTCGTCGTCCCGATCTGCGGCGGGACGCCACCGAGCGAGATGAGCTTGTTCGAGTTGGTCGAACCGTTGAGCGAGACATCCCACGCAAACGCGCGCTTGTCGACGACCTGCGCCGAGATCAACGCTTCCCACCCCTGGTTCTGCACGGAGCCCAGGTTGGTGTTGAGCGTCGACGGACCACCGATCGACGGTGGCTGGATGGCCGAGATGATCGCGTCCTTCGTCTTCTTGTGGTAGTACGTGAGGTCGAGCGAGTACTTGTTGTTGAAGAACTTGGCCTCGAAGCCGGTCTCGAACTCGGTCGAGCGCTCGGGCTTGAGCGCGGTGTTGCCGATCGACGCGTAGATGTCGCCCGGGGTGTCGATGCCGCGGTAGTTCGCGACGGTCGTCTGGTAGTATCGCAGCGCGTCGTTGGGGCCTGGCTGCACGCCCGAGGAACCGATCGCTGCACGGAGGCGGAACTGGTCGAGGAACGCCCACTTGGGGAAGAAGCTCTCGTCGGAAAGGATCCACGACAGCGATCCCTTCGGATAGTAGACGTTCTGGAAGTCGGTACCGAACGCCGAGTTCTGGTCGGAGCGGACCGCCGCCGTGAGGAAGAGGCGATCGTTGATCGCCGCCGCCTGCTCGACGAAGATCCCAAACGTCTTCTGCAGCGTGGTCGCCTCGGTCGCCGTCGGCACGGCACCGCCGCTCGCCGTCTGCGAACCCGGTGCGAGCTGCGTCCCGGTGGCCGAGCCAAGCTCGAAGAGGTAGTTCACGTACTGCACGCCCGCCGTCGTCTTCATGTTCAGCCACGGGCGCATCGTGTAGCTGGCCGTGGAGCCGAGGTCGACGGTGAAGTTGCGGATGTCGGTGCGGGAATTCTGCTTGAAGCCGAGGCGATAGTTTGCCGTGATCGGCGGCCCTTCACCGCGCAGGAGCAGGTTGTCGTCGACACGATTCGTGTAGTCGTTGCCGACGGTCGCGCGGTTCTGCAGCCAGCTCGTCGGGCGCCAGTTGGCGTTGAACGAGCCGATGAAGCGGTTCACGCGCTGTCCCGACTTTTCCTGCCAGGTGTAGCCCGGCGTCCAGGCACGGTATCCGTAGAGCGGCGTGCCGAGGCCGCCGCCGACCAGACGATCGGGGCTGCAGATCTTGCACCCCGGGCCACCGAAGGCCTGCGAGCCGAGGCCGGCCGTCGCGTTGGACTCGAGCGAGAAGCGCTGCGCGAGGTTGATGAAGCCCGACGACACCGACAGGTCGAGCTTGGGGCTCACCGCGGCGTTGAGGTTCGCGCGCACGCTGTTTTTCCCAAGCGCGTTCGGGCGCTTGGTGTAGTCGTGAAGGGGCAGCCCTTCGGACTTGAGGCGGCGGTACTCGAAGTCCGGAAGCTCGAGGAGTCCGGTCTCGTCCTCACGCTCGCCAGCGACGAAGTAGCGGACCTGATCCGTCCCGCCCGACAGCTGCAACCCGTACTGCTGGCGGTTGCCGGTGCTGAGCGGAGTGACGTCCTTGTCGTCGAACAGGTTGTAGTGCGCGACCGAGTCGACCGTGCAGAAGCCGGTGGAGACCAACGGAAGGTTGCAGCCGTTGATGGCGAGCTTCGAGCCGTTGGAGACGCGCGTCCCGAAGATCGTGTAGTTCGTCGGGTAGGTATTCTGGTCCTGGAT
This sequence comes from Gemmatimonadaceae bacterium, assembly GCA_044225935.1. Classification (GTDB taxonomy): domain Bacteria; phylum Gemmatimonadota; class Gemmatimonadetes; order Gemmatimonadales; family Gemmatimonadaceae; genus SCN-70-22. The sequence continues at coordinate 28,168 of JBGAHX010000027.1, read as the reverse complement.
CAACCCGGCTTCGCCGTATGCGGTCCAGCGAGCCGCGCCGGCACGGCCGCGCTTGGTCGTGATCAGCACGACGCCGTTGGCCGCGTCGGTGCCGTACAGCGTCGCCGCCGATGGCCCCTTCACGATCTCCATGCTCTCGATTTCTTCCGGATTGAGGTCGCCGATACGGCTCGGCTGCGCCCCGCCCGTGAAGAGGTTCGACGAGTTCACGTTGTTCGACATGCGAACACCGTCGATGATGAAGATCGGGTCGTTGGAGAGCGACAGGGAGTTCTGCCCGCGGATGCGTATGCGGGCGCCTGCGCCTGTCTGCGTTCCGCTGGTGACCGTCACGCCCGCGGTGCGCGCGTTGAGGAGGTCGTTGACGTTCTGCACCGGCGCCGACTCGGTCACCTTGGCGACGTCGATCGACGCCACCGAGTTGCCGAGTTCGACGCGCCGCGTCTCGCCGGTGGCCGTCGTCACGACGGGGGCGAGCGTAAGCGCAACCGACTCGAGCGAGAACTCGACGCTCGCGGCCTGCCCGGCGGCCACGCTGACCGTCTTCTTCTGCTCGGCAAAACCGACGCGCAGGACGCGCACGGTGTGCTCGCCAGCTGCAACGTTGCGGAACACGAAGCGACCATCGGCGTTGGTCAAACCACCCAACGTCGTCCCGACGATGAACACCTGTGCCTGATCCAACGGCCTGCTGCCACCAGCTTCGGTGACTCGAACATTGATGCTGCCCTGGGTGCCTTGTGCGCCTAACGCACTGACAGCGACGGCCAGCATCAAGCTGGCCGCTCGCAAGGCGCGTCCGAACGAGACAGTACTCATTCCACGGACTCCGCGTTGGGGAAGGGGGGGAGAATCCTCTCGCCAACGCCCCGGCCCTCTCTGCCTTCCATTCCGGTCGGAACCGGCGGTGAAGTGACAAGGAGAGATGCGCCCGTGACGCGGCGAGATTTCGGCACGTTAAGGTGTCGAAAAGTTGGCGTCAACGTTCAATCGGGCGGGTAAAAGGCGCGCGCGCGTGGTTGCGATTGGTCCGTAGAAAGACGCGCGCGATGCGATGAACTGCACGCCCATGGCAACGTCTTGCGCGCAGGCCCCCGCCCTATCGCGCCTTCAAGCGTCGCTCCAGGAATTCCGACGCCGCCGAGTAGGCCGCTTTCCACGACGCGTTCCTCAGGAACGAATGCACCTCGTCGGGAAAGACGAGTTGCTCCACCTCCACGCCCCGCGCGCGCAGCTCCTCCACCAGCGTAATCGTTTCCGCAAACGATACGTTGCGGTCGTCGTCGCCATGAATGACGAGAACCGGAGCGCGCCAGCGATCGAGTGACGCCAGCGGTGACGACTCGCGCGCCAACCGCGTGCGCTCGGGGTCGAGGAGCGTGTTGTAGTTCGGGACAAAGGTGCGAATGCCGACGTTCCAATCGTGCACACCGTGCAGGTCCACACCAGCCGCAAACAATTCCGGCGCACGCGCCAACCCCATCGCCGTGAGGTAGCCGCCGTACGAGCCCCCCCAGAGCGCAATGCGCGATGCGTCGACGTCGTCGCGCCCCCGCAGGTACATCCCCGCACCGACCACGTCGTTGAACTCGCTCGCGCCCCCCGCGCCGTATCGCTCCGCCTCACGGAAGTTGAGACCGTAGCCGATGCCGCTGCGATAGTTCACCGCCAACACGACAAAGCCGCGACTCGCGAGATACTGGTTGAGCGAGTACGCGTTGTGATAGTACTCGCCATAGTTGTAGCCAAGGAGCATCTGCCGACGCGATCCGCCATGAAAGAAGATCGCCGCGGGATGCTTCATCCCGGCCGTGTGTCCTGGCGGGAGAAAGAGCTGCGCATGAATCTGCATCCCGTCGGCAGCGGTGATCATCACCGCCTTCGGCTCCACGAGACGCGACGAGGGAAAGTTCGCCGGGACATTCGCCGCCAGCGGCACTGCCGCGGCGCTCCCCGACCTGCGCACCGCGTGCGCCGGCGTGAGTGCATCGGAGCGCAGGTACGCGAGCGATCCGTCGCTCAACTCGGTTGGCGCCCACTCGATGCCGTCACCCGTGGTGAGCGCAACGGGCGCACCTCCGCCCACCGGCACGCGCCACAGATGACGACGGTCGATGTCTCCCTGGTTGCTGTTGTAGAACACCGTGCGCCGGTCGCGACTCAGTTCCACATCCTCCACCTCACCGTCTCCCGGCGTGAGAAGCAGCGCGCGCCCGCCGGTCGCTGCGACGCTGTAAAGGTGCGTCCACCCATCCTTCTCCCACGCGAAGACGAGCCGGTCGCCATCGCCCCAGAGGAGCTGGTCGTCTCCAACGATCTCGCGCAGCGCACTTCCGGCTCCCTCATCCGCCGTCCACGCCGTACGCGCATTGCCGCTGGCGACGTCGGCCACGAGAATCGACCACGGGCGCGCGGTGCGCACCGCTTCGAAGAGCGTGAGCCTGCTCGACGCGGGAACACGTATGAAGGCGATCCGGCTGCCGTCGGGCGACCAGACCGGCGCACCGTCGCTGTCCACGCTTGGGGCGAGATATCGCACGCTGCGCGCCGCGACGTCGTACACGCCGATGAACGAGTGATCGCCGCGATCGCTCACGAAGGCGAAGCGCGAGCCGTCGGGCGACCACCGCACGTTCCCCTGCGCCCCACGTACGTTGAGCAGCTCGGTGAAATCCGCCGCGCTGTCGCGCAAGGACCGCGACCAGATCTTGCCGCGGCTGATCAGCAGCGTCGCACCGTCGGGCGAAACGCTGGGCGACGTGCCTCCACCGAGCCGGCGTGGCGCGCCGCCGGCCAGCGCCACGCGATACACCGCGCTTTCCGCCCCGCCGACAAGCTGCGCCGGGTTAGGGCTCTCTCCCGCGCGATTGCGCGGTCCGCCGCGCACGAAGAGGAGCGAAGTGCCGTCGGGTTCCCACGTAAGAGACGAAATGTCCTGGCCATCGTCGTTCGACCAACTCGTGAGTCGTCGCCCCGCGTACGCGGGGGGCGTGGCCACCCACACGTTGCGTGCCCCGCGTTCGTTGAGCACCCATGCGACCGCGCCTCCGCGCGGCGCCGCAGCGATCGCCGTGGGAAAGGGCGTCGAGAGAAGCTCGTCGAGCGAAAGCGACGCGGGCGATTGTGCACCCGCCGATGTCGCCCACGCCGCCAACGCGGTCAACGCCGTCAAAAGCGTCGGACCTGCGAGCGCGCGACAAAGCGCGGAAGGGCGCACCGCACGAGACTCGGTACGCAGGTGAGCGACGAAGCGCGAGAAGGTGTGGTGCATCATCGGAAGTGACGTGTGAGAACCAGCGCGCAGGAGGGAGAGCATCGGTTGGGCCGACAGCTGCAGCGACTGCGAGTGCATCTATAGAAGAACGGGACTTGCAACCCGCGACCCCGCCAATCTGCTGACCGATCCTTTGGCTCGCGAGGCACCGACGCATCGCAGTTGTCGTCCACGTCCGAAAACGTCGCACCAGCGAAAGACGTCGCGTGCGTTCCAGAGCTACTTTGCGCGCGCCTGCGCTTTGCCCCTCAAGTCACAGGCGGCATATTTCCCGTCGGTGCCGAGGGCGTCGCCCCGATCGATCGCGCGAACCGCGCCCTCCCGCTCCTTCTCTCGCGCCTTCGCCGTCATGTCGCAATCGACCGCCCCTGCACCTGCTCCTACTGCCACCCCGCTCGTCGGGGTCGTGATGGGGTCCAAGTCCGACTACGAGTACATGCAGCACTGCTGCGAGATGCTCGACGAGTTGCAGGTGCCCTACGAGGCACGCATCGTCTCGGCGCATCGCACGCCAGACTGGATGTTCCAGTATGCAGAAGCAGCGGAGTCACGGGGCCTCATGGCGATCATCGCCGCGGCAGGTGGAGCGGCACACCTCCCCGGCATGCTGGCGGCCAAATCGCTCGTTCCGGTACTCGGCGTCCCCATCCCGGCAACGCTGCTCAACGGGCAGGATGCGCTGTACTCGATCGTACAGATGCCCGCGGGCGTTCCCGTAGGGACGCTGGCGATCGGGAAGCCGGGGGCGATCAACGCCGCAATCTTCGCCGCGGAGGTCGTTGGCGGTCGCTTTCCCGAGGTGCGCGAACGACTGCGCGCCTGGCGCATGGCGCGGCGCGACGACGTGCTCGCTCAGGCGCTCCCATGACCGATTCGACCACGTCCACGAGCGCACGGGCGATCCTCCCCGGTGCCACGATCGGTATCCTCGGCGGTGGACAGCTCGGGCGTCTCACCGGGATGGCGGCGCGATCGTTAGGCTACGATGTGCAGGTGCTCGACCCTGACCCGGCCTGCCCGGCACGCGCCGTCGCGTCGCGCACCATCACGGCGCGCTTCGACGACGCCGACGCGGCAGCCGACCTGGCGCGCGACTGCGATGTCATAACCCTCGAGATCGAACAGATCGCCCGCCCGGCGCTCGACGCCGTGGCGGCGATCGTGCCGCTTCACCCGCGCGCCGAGGCCATCTACACGGTGCAGGACCGCATCCGTCAGCGCAGCTGGCTCGACACGCACGGCTTTCCGGTCGGACCGTATCGCGCCGTCAACACGGGGGAAGCATGCGCCGAGGCCGTCGCGGCCCTCGGCCCCTCGATCTGCAAGGCGCCCATGGGCGGATACGACGGGCGCGGGCAGCGCCGCGTCAAGACGCCCGACGAGGCGCGTGAGGCGTGGACAGCGTTAGGCGGGCAGCGCGTGATCGTCGAGCAGTTCCTCGATCTCGACCTCGAACTGTCGGTGCTGGTGGCGCGGCGTGAGGACGGTGTCTCGGCGGTCTATCCGCCATCGGTGAATCATCACGTCGAAGGAGTTCTGGACTGGGCGATCACCCCCGGCGCCCTCCCCGCGCCGGTGCGCGAGCACGCGCGCCAGATCGCCCACGCGATCGCCGAAACGATGGGAATCGTCGGGCTCCTCGCGGTCGAACTCTTCCTCACCAGGGACGGGCGGCTGCTGGTGAACGAACTCGCACCACGTCCGCACAACACCTTCCACCACTCGGAGCGCGGCCACCCAACGTCGCAATTCGAGCAGCTCGTGCGCGCGGTGTGCGGCCTCCCGTTAGGCACGGTCGAACCGGTCGCGCCGGTCGCGATCGCCAATCTGCTGGGCGACCTGTGGGTCGAGGGGGAGCGCCCCGACTTCTTTGCCGCGCTCGAAGTCCCCGATGTGCGGCTGCACCTGTACGGAAAGACGTCGGCGCGCCCCGGCCGAAAGATGGGTCACCTCTCGGCGGTCGCCCCCACCGCGCAGGAAGCGCTGGACAAGGTGCTCGCGGCGCGTACGCAGATGACGCGCACATAGGACACTAAGGGGAAGAGGCGGAAAGAACGCTAAGAAGCGCTCGCGCGCGAACTGCGCGCGCGTCTGGCGAGTAGGTCTTCGGTCACCCGTTCAACGGAGCATTGACGACGACGGGTGACCTCTTAGTCTAGGATGCAACCCACCCGAGGACCCCTCATGTCTTCCTCCGCTTCACGCACCACCAAAGGCCGCGGCCGCCTGTTCGACAGTGTCGTCGACACGATCGGCGATACGCCCTGCATCCGCATCAACCACCTCGCCCCCGCGGGGGTGCGCCTGTACGTCAAGGCGGAGTACTTCAATCCGGCCGCCTCCGTGAAGGACCGCCTGGCGATCAGCATCATCGAGGAGGCCGAGCGGCGCGGCGACCTCAAGCCCGGACAGACGGTGGTCGAGGCAACGAGCGGCAACACCGGCATCGGATTGGCGATGGTATGCGCGGCGAAGGGATATCCGCTGGTCGTGACGATGGCCGATTCGTTCTCGGTCGAGCGGCGGAAACTGATGCGCTTCCTCGGCGCCAAGGTCGTCCTCACGCCGCGCGCCGCCAAGGGATACGGGATGTACCAGAAGGCGAAAGAACTCGCCGAGAAGAACGGTTGGTTCCTCGCGCGGCAGTTCGAGACCGTCGACAATGCGACGATCCACGAGCACACCACCGGTCCGGAGATTCTTGCGGACTTCGCTGGCGATCGCCTCGACTACTGGGTGAGCGGCTACGGCACCGGCGGAACGGTGACCGGCGTGGCGCGCGTACTGCGCAAGGAACGCCCCGAAACAAAGATCATTCTGAGCGAACCGGCGAACGCCGCGATCGTCTCGAGCGGCATTCCACAGGAGCGCACCGAAAGCCACGGGCCGGCGGCGAGCCACCCGAAGTGGGAGCCGCACCCGATCCAGGGGTGGACCCCGGACTTCATCCCCTTCGTGCTCCAGGAAGCGATAGACAACAAGTCTTACGACGAGATCATTCCTGTCGCGGGTCCCGTTGCCGTCGAGTGGTCGCGCAAGCTCGCACAGAAGGAAGGGATCTTCACCGGCATCTCGGGCGGCGGCACCTTTGCCGTGGCGATGCAGGTGGCGGAGAAAGCCGCTCCGGGTTCGGTGATCCTCTGCATGCTCCCCGACACCGGCGAGCGCTATCTGTCGACGCCGCTGTTCGAAGGAATCGCCACCGACATGACGGAAGAGGAGACCGCCCTCTCCAACTCGACGCCTAATTATCAGATGACGGGCTAGAAGACGAGTTTGCTGAAGACGAGAAGACGAGAGGACGAGGAAACGGCGGAAAAGGATTGGGGCCCGGCGATGCCGAGCCCCTCTCGTCTTCTCGTCTTCAGAAAACTCGTCTTCTAGATTGCCTTTGAAAGGCCGCCGAAGCGCCGATCCCTCGACCGGAACTCGTCCACCGCCGCATCGAAGTCGGCGTCTGCGAAGTCGGGCCACATGCGGCGCGAGAAGACCAACTCGGCGTAGGCGCATTCCCACAACAGGAAGTCGCTGAGGCGCTGCTCGCCGCCAGTGCGCACCAGGAGGTCGACGTCGGGCACGCCGCCAGGGCAGCTGTTGACCATCGCGATGGCGCGGGCGAAGTCGTCGCGCGTTGCGGTCGTGTCGCGCGGGAGCATCATTGCGGCGCGGAGCAGCGTATCGCGAGACGAGTAGTCTACCGCCAGCCGCAACGTCATCCCGTCGCAGTCGGCCGTCTCGCGCTCGGCGGCAGCGATCGCGCGGCAGAGTTCGGGCGAGAGGCGGTCGCGACGGCCAACGACGCTCAGCCGGATGTCGTTCTCCAGAAGCTTGGGCGTTTCCGAGGCGAGGTGGCGGCGGAAGAGCTTCATCAGCGCGCCGACCTCGTCCTGCGGACGGTTCCAGTTGTCCGAGGAGAAGGCGTACAGCGTGAGGTACCGCACCTGCGAGCGACGCGCGTGCTCGACGATGCGTCGCACCGTCTTCGCGCCGGCGATGTGTCCGAAGGTGCGAGGGCGCCCGCGCTGCTGCGCCCAGCGACCGTTGCCGTCCATGATGAGGGCCACGTGCTGCGGCACGTAGCCGGAGACGGCGACCAGCCCCCGTCTCCCGTCTCCCGTCTCCCGTCTATGCTCTATTTGACTCACCGATCGTGCTCACGTGTGGACTTGATGATCGCTTCCATGTGGGCCAGGTACCGCTCCAGCGCCTGACGACCGACGGGGGTGAGCGCAAAGTCGGTCTTGGGGACGCGTCCTTCAAACGTCTTGTTGCAGCTGATGTACCCGGCGTCCTCGAGCTTGCGCGCGTGAACGCTGAGGTTTCCGTCCGTCGTCGCCATCAACGACTTGAGCGCGTTGAAGCTCAGCGACTCGTTGACCGCCAGAGCAGAAACGATGCCGAGCCGGATCCGCTCATGAATGAGACGATCCAAATCGATGGGGGTCGCATCGGTCGCGTGACCGGCAACCGACGTGAGTCCGGCTGCGGGGCGGGCCCGGGATTGCGCCTGCGGCGTGCCGCTGCTTCGCGCCGAGGCGGCTGCGTTGCGTTTAGCCACCGTACCTCCGGGAAATGGCGAAGCCGAACAGGATGTGCAGGCCACCGAAGCCGGCGGCCATGATACCGTTGAGGAGCGCCGCCTTGAGCTCGGTTGGCCACGCCGCGAAGACGAGCGGCGCACCGAGCGCGAGCGCACCAAAGCCCATGAACATCGCCCCCATGACCGGCACGACGGGGACCGACATTGCCCCACCGGCCATTACCGCCGCCCCATACATCATGAGCCACATCCCGGGGAGCGCCGAGAACCAGCCCGCGCGCACTGCTACCGCCGTCAACACCGCGCCAGCGATCAGCGACGGGAAGAAGGCGAGCGCGAGCTTTCGGGCGAGGGCAAGATTGAACGGCGCCTTGGAGAGGCGCGTCTTGCGGACGGTGAGGTAGACCGACGCCGAGAAGGCGATTGGCGCCGCCAGCATCCAGGAAAAGAGCCAGCGCGGGGAGCCGAGATTGTTTCCCGCCACCAACGTGGCGATGAGCGCGAGAATGCCCGTGACGGAGATCCCGGTTCCGGAAATCGCGGTGAACGTCCCCGCACGCTCCATCGTCTCGCGAATGAAGCGCAGGTTGTCGAACGCGCGATCCGAGAGCGCCGGGGGCTGCGACGGGGGTTCGAGCTTGAGCGGACGATCGGGGCGAGTCATGCGAGGAGAATGACGGGTTGGCGAACGATCGTCAAGTGCTTTGCATCATAAAGACGAGCGCGGCCGGGCCCGGCAACAAGACGGGCGCCGCTGGATTCGCGGCGCCCGCTCCGTTCCCATACTCCCTTCGACCGAGGGGCGCTACTTCCCTCCCGCCCCGTCGTCGTCGTTGTCGCTGATCGCCGGCATTCCCATCACCTTCCGCAGCTCAGCGATGCGCTCGTCCAGTTCCTTGCGCAGCACGCCGTACCGCCGGATCGCGTCACGACCGATTTTCTGGTCGGCCTGCGTCGTCATGCTGTAGAGGTACTGGATGTGCGCCTGCAATTCGGGCTTGGAGTAGCGCACCGATGGCGTGACGACCTTGGCGCGGAGCGCCTCGAGCGCCTTGAGCGTGTCGGCGGCCGTCGACGCGCCGGCCAGGCGACGGCGACCCTCCTCGATCTGCGCGGCGAGCTGGTTCACTTCGCTCACCATGTCGCGGGTGCGCACGTTGTGGTCGTACTGCTCCTTGAGGTCGGCGAGCGTGACGCCATCGCGCGCGACGCGAGGGTCGATCTTCACTTCGAGCGGCTGCGTCGCCGTCCAGCTCCCACTCGTCAGGCGCACTGCGTAGCGTCCCGGCACGACGCGCGGTCCGTTGCGCCCGCTGCGTCCCGGGTTCGCGTCCCACGGGCCGGGGACCGCGAAGTCCCAGTACACGCGATTCATCCCGGCATGCAGCTCGAGTCGCGGCGTCCCGGCGCGCACCGTGATCATCTGGCGCATCGACGGTTCCGTGCGGGTGCGCTCCCCTGCCCCCTCGCTGCTGTACGAGCGAATGACCTGTCCGCTCGCGTCGAGGATGTCGAGCGTGACCGGCGTTGAGGGGACGTTCGCCAGCCAGAAGTCGATCTGGGCGCCAGCCGGCGGATACTCGGGATCGGCCGGGTCCGAGCGCGACGACTCCACGCCACCAAACGATCCGAAGTAGCGATGCTCGATCGCCGGACGTGGCGTGAGGAGTGCGGCATCCGCCCGCGCGACCTGGTCCGACAGCTGGTGCAGCGACGACAGGTTGTTGAGGATCCAGAAGGCGCGCCCCTGCGTCGAGACGAGGAGGTCGCCGTGCTCGACGCGCATGTCGGTGATCGGCACGACGGGGAGGTTCAACTGGAACGGCGACCAGTGCGCCCCATTGTCGAACGAGATGTACATCCCGAACTCGGTCCCGGCGTACAGCAGCCCTTCGCGATCCGGATCCTCGCGCACCACGCGGGTCGGCGTGTCGTCGGGAATTCCGTTGGTGCCGGTGGTGAGCAGCGTCCACGTCGCACCGTAGTCGTCGGTCTTGTAGACAAACGGGCGGAAGTCGCCAAGGAGATAGCACAGGACCGAGTAGTACGCCGAGCCCTTGCGATGCGGCGACGGCTCGATCTGCTGCGTGCGGCACCCGTCGGGCGGTCCCTTGAAGTGATTGCGTGCGTAGTCGCCCGTTGCACTGACCAGTCCGCGCGGGGTGATGTCCTTCCACGTCTTCCCGTCGTCGCGGGTGATGTAGAACGGTCCATCGTTGGCACCGGTCCAGATCACGCCCGGCTCGAGTACCGACTCGCGGATCGCATAGATGACCGAGAAGTACTCTTCGCCCGTCACGTCGATGGTGATCGGCTCACCGCTCGGCGCATCCTGTCGCTCCGGCGGATTGAGCGTGAGATCCGGCGAGATCTTTTCCCAGGTTATGCCACCGTCGCGCGTGCGGTGCACATACTGCGAGCCGTAGTAGACGGTGTTGCGCTCGTGCGGGGAAACTTCCATCGGCGACACGCGCTGGAAGCGAAGGATGAGATCCTTTCCCGGATTTCCGTACAGCGACTGCCCTTCGTTCCAGTACGGCTGCTCCTGCCCGCTCCGCATGCTCATGCGCGAGAACTGTCCCTTGCAGGCGCCGTAGACGGTGTCGGGGTTGGTGCGGTGCGGCATGATCGGTCCCGTCTCGCACCCCGGCCCGGTCATCCATTCCTGCATCGGCGAATCGGGGCGCCCTCCGGAGAGCGGGAGCGACGGGACGATCAGCGTGGAGTTGTCCTGTTGTGCGCCGTAGAGGCGATACGGAAACTGATTGTCGGACACGACCTGGTAGATCTCGGCCGTCGGCTGGTTGTACAGCGTCGACCAGGTTTCGCCGCCGTTGAGCGAAACCGTCGCGCCGCCGTCGTTCGACTGCACCATGAGGTCCGGATCGTTAGGGTTGATCCAGAGGTCGTGGTTATCGCCGTGCGGGATGTTCTGCGCGCGGAAGGACTTCCCGCCGTCGGTCGTCTTGTAGAACCCTTCGCTCATCACCCAGACCGTGTTGGGGTCCTTCGGGTGTGCGGCGATGTTTCCGTAGTAGAACGGGCGCGTGAGCATCGGCGCGTAGGTGCTGGCAAGCGTGAACGACTCGCCGGCATCGTCGGAGAGATAGAGCCCGCTCCCCGGCTTGGCCTCGATCACCACCCACAACCGGTTGGGCGCCGCCGGCGTCACGGCGATGTTGCTCTTGCCGAACAGCTGGTTCGGCAAGCCGTTGGTCAGCTTCTTCCACGTCGTCCCACCGTCTACCGACTTGTAGAGCCCTCCCTCGCGCGCACCCGAAATGATCGTCCACGGCTTGCGCTCGGCACGCCACATGGATGCATAGACTACATTCGGGTTGCCGGGCATGAACTCCACGTCCACGGCACCCGTCGAATCGGAGATGAAGAGGACCTTGGTCCACGACTTCCCGCCGTCGGTCGTGCGATAGACGCCGCGGTCCGGCGTCGGCTTGAACGGGTTGCCGATCGCCGCGACGAAGACGATGTCGGGATTGCTCGGGTGGATCTCCACGCCGCCGATGTTGCCGACGTTGGCGAGCCCGACGTGCGTCCAGGTCGCGCCTTCGTCTGCCGATTTGTAGACTCCGCGACCGATCGCGACGTTCGAGCGCAGTCCGTCGGATCCGGTGCCGGCGTAGATCACCCGCGGATCGGAGTCGGAGACGTCGATGTCGCCCATCGATCCGACGTTGAAGTACTTGTCGGTCAGGTTGCGCCAGGTCTGCCCCGCGTCGGTCGTGCGCCAGACGCCACCGCCGGTCGATCCCATGTAGAAGGTATGCGGCTGCTGCGGGACGCCGGTCACTGTCGTCACGCGCCCGCCACGAGCGGGCCCGACGTTGCGGTACTCGAGGTTGGAAAAGAGCGACTGCGAGACGTTGGTCAGCGGCGCGGGAGCGGCGCGGCGCGCGGCGGCGCTGCGTGCCTGCGCACCGACGGACGTTGCAACGAGGGAAAGCGTCGCAAGCGCGACGCCGGCGAAGCGGACAAGACGATCGGGCGGACGTCGGACGAGCATCGGGCGCCTCGGCGTGGGGGGTCTGTCAAGTCAACGTGGCGGCACCGCGGCGCGTTGGCGCGAGCGCTGCCGGAGCTCTGGCCCAATCTGTCATCCGCAACCGACGTGTGGGAGGCACTCGCGAGAATCGCGCGAATGCGAGCGAGGCGGCGACGCGTCTGCGTGACGACTCCCCGACGTCTGAACGGCCTGACGCTTGGCGCCCTTGCGCACTCGGCGAAATGGGCGCTGCTTGCGCTCCCTGCGGTGCTCAGCGGTCGCGCCCCTTTGCATCACCGGAAATTTCCTGCACCCTCCCCGCGTCATGCCCCTCCATTCAGGATTCGTTCATCTTTCGTCAGGTGCAGCGCGAGTCGCGCGATGCGTTTCTCTCGGGCGCGCGTTCGCGCGACTGACTCGAGGCGTCGTCGCCCTCCTGCTCGTCGCGCGCGGTTTCGTCCCGACTGCGGCCGCTCGCGCCCAAGGCGACAACGAGGCGCGAGCGCGCTGGGATCGGCTCTGCATCATCCGGCGCGAGAAGTTCGACCGCATTCTGCCGGAGGCGATGCGCGAGAACGGAATCGACATGTGGATCGTCGCGATGAAGGAAGGGCACGCCGACCCGCTGTGGGCACAGCTCGGGCGCGGCTACATCGGCGCGACGGGCTACTACGTCTTCACCGACCGGGGAGGCGACCGCATCGAGCGCGCCGCGTTAGGCATCACCGACCATCATCGAGAGGCGTGCGGCGCCTACGACATCGACGACGAGGGGGGCGATCTCGCCGCCTTCGTGCGCGAACGCAACCCGCGTCGCATCGGGCTCGACATGTCGGAGGAGATGGGCTTCGCCGACGGGCTCACGCACACCATGCACGCGCAGCTCACCAGGACCCTCGGCCCGACCTACGCGTCGCGCTTCGTCTCCGCCGAGAAGCTCGTGTCGGACTTCAGCTCGCGCCGGACCGCCGCCGAAATCGTTGCCTTTGGCGACGCTACCGAGATCGGGCGCCGCATCGCTGAGCGCGCGCTGTCGAACGAGGTGATCACGCCGGGGGTGACCACGCTCGCCGACGTTGCGTGGTGGATCCAGAACGAGATGCTCACACGCGGGCTGGAGTCGTCGTTCGAGGTCCCGTCGATCTACATCACCGGTCCCGACGGGATCGCCGCAACCTCGAACGATCGCATCATCCAGCGCGGCGACCTGCTGATGATCGACTTCGGCGTCGGCTACCTGAACCTGTTCACCGACCAGAAGCGGATTGCCTACGTCCTAAAGCCGGGCGAAGTGGCGCTGCCGGCGAGCTACCAGAAAGCGTTCGACAACGCGCGCCAAGTGCGGGAGATCATCCGGAAGACAGCGCACGCAGGTGCAACGGCACAGGTCATGATGGATTCGGTGAACGCCGCTATAGGCAAGGGAGGGTTTGTCCCGATGCGCGGCTTCAACCAGGTGCGCGCCGATGCGTCGGTCGAATTCATCATCGGGTGCCACTCGGTCGGCGACTGGGGGCACGGGATCGGGCCGTCGATGGCGTTCTTCAATCCCGGGAGGCTCCGCTACGAGATTCGCCCGAGCAACGTCTTCTCGATCGAGCTGTTTGCGTACACGCCGATTCCGGAGTGGGGCGGCAGGAAGTTGCGGATACCGCTGGAGGACGATGCGGTGGTGACGTCGCGAGGGGTCGAGTGGCTGTCGCCGGTGAATTCGCGGGTGTTGCTGGTCAGATAGCTGGACGGGAGACGGGGGACGGGGGACGGGAGTGCACGCGGCGCGAGCGCCGCGTGCGGGGAGTGCGGCGCGAGGCGGGGCCACTGCACACCGGCAGCTTGGTTCGGGGATGGCGGCGGCGCTTCGCGCGCCGGTAGCTCGGAGGCTCGCGAAACGCGAACGGCGCCGTTAGGCGCCGTTCGCACTCCCGTCCCCCGTCTCCCGTCCCCCGTCCGTGGTTCGGCTACTTCTTCCGCCTCCCCCACTCCGGCGGCGGCGGCTCCGCCATCAACCTCACCGGATTCGCCTCCAGCAGCCGCAACGCTTCCTGCACGGCGCGCTCGAGCTGGGGGTCGTGGCCAGCGATCACTTCCTTGGGGGAGTTCTCGACGTCGATGTCGGGGGCGACCCCTTCGTTTTCCACGGCCCACTTTCCTTCGCGGCTGAAGAAGCCGCCGCGCGGGGCGATCATCGTGCCGCCGTCGATGAGGACCGGAGTGTCCCACGTTCCCACAAGCCCGCCCCACGTCCGCTTCCCGACCAGCGGCCCGATCTTGCGCCGCTTGAACATGTACGGCATGAGGTCGCCGCCGCTCCCCGCCATCTCGTTGATGATCATCACCTTCGGCCCCCAAATACCGGCAGCCGGCGAGGTGAACGGGGCGTGCTCCCCCTCGCGATTGTTGAAGTACCCGTCGAAGTCGCGCTCGAGAATATCGACGATGTAGTCGGCGGCCGAGCCGCCGCCGTTGAAGCGTTCGTCGATGATCGCCCCCTGCTTGTTCTGCTGCGCGAAGTAGTAGCGGTTGAACGACGTGTACCCTGGCTGTCCGGTGTTGGGGATGTAGACGTACGCGAGCTTCCCCTTGGAGAGCGAATCGACGAGTCGGCGATTTCCTTCCACCCAGGCGCGGTTGCGGAGCCCGTTCTCGTTCGGAACCGGGACCACGGTCACGCGGCGCGAGCCCGCCATCTCTGGCGACGGGCCGACGGTCAGTACTGTCTGCCGGTTCGCCGTTCCGTCGAGGAGACGATGGATGTTGTCGGGGGCACGCAGCTCCACGCCGTCGACCGCGAGGATGTAGTCGCCGACGTTGACGTCGATCCCGGGACCGCTCAGCGGCGCGCGCAGTTCGGGATTCCAGTTCTCGCCATCGTAGATCTTCGCGATGCGATATCGCCCGTTGTCGACGCGGTAGTCGGCGCCCAGCATTCCGACGTTGGCGCGAGGGATCTCCGGCGCGTCGCCGCCGCGCACGTACGAGTGTCCGATCGCCACTTCGGCGCCCGTCATGTCGAGGAGGTAGCCGAAGTCCTCGCGATGGGCCACGTACTGCACGAGCGGTTCGTACATCGCCTTCACCTTCTCGTAGTCCGCCCCCTGCATGTTGCTCACGTACAGGTATTCGCGCTGGTTGCGCCACCCTTCGGCGAACATCTGCCGGTATTCGGCGCGCGGGTCGACGAGCATGCGGAGCGCGACGTTGAGTCGCCCCTGCCCGCCGGTCGGCACCGCGCCCTCGGTATTGACGATCGCCAGCGACGGTTGCCCGCCAGCTGCACGCCACAGGAGCTTCTTGCCATCCTGCGAGATCGTGTACTGCGCGACGTTCTGGGCGAAGACCGTGGCCTTGCGATCCTTGAAGGTGTAGCGATGCAGCACGTCGCCGCCGCCCCCCGGGCCGTTCGCCGCCGAGGTGCCGCTCTCGGGGACGTTCTCCAGGAAGAAGACGGTTCCCGCGGTTCCAGCCTTGAGCGCGCTGTAGTCGCGCGGCGTCACGCCTAACGAGATGACGCGGTTGTTGATGCCTTCGAAGTCGATGGCGACGGGTGCGGCCGCTGGGGTGGCGTCGCGATTCCCTGCTGGTCCGGAGGGGGGCGTCGGGGCAGCCCCCGCTCCGCCCTCGCGACGATCACCCGACGCGCGCCCTTCCTCGTCGGACTCGGGGGCGAGCGGCGACGGCTCGCTCTTCTTCAGGACTGCCGCATACACGGCACGCGTCGTCGGATGATCGTACGACGACATGTCGAGCCATCCGGTGCGCGGGCCGAAGTCGGTCGAGGCGAGCCAGTATAGGTACTTCCCGCTCGCATCCCACGCCGGCCAGGTGGCGTCGGCCATCCCGTCGGAGAGTTGGCGCGTCGCCCCCGCCTGCACGTCGTACACGAAGATCGCGCGGAAGTACGAGGGGAGGCGCTTGGCGTAGGCGATCCAGCGCGAGTCCGGGCTCCACACCGGATTGAGCGAGCGATCCGGGAGCATGTACGGATCGGTATCGACCTTGGTCGAGCGCCCGGAGACGACTTCGGTCACCCACAACCGCAGGTGTGCATCGGAGTAGAGGATGCGCGTCCCATCGGGGGACCAGGATGGCGTGTAGTAATACGACGGCTCGGGGAGTGTGATCGAACGCGGCGGGGTGATGCCGTCCTGCGACTCGATCACGAGCTTGTACGCGCCACCGGCATCGGAGAAGTAGGCCACCGACTTCCCGTCGGGCGACCAGGCGGGAGTGCGCTCGGCGCTCCCCGACGAGCGCGTGAGATTGCGCCAGTCGCCCTTCTCGGCGGGGACGGTGAAGATCTCGCCGCGCGCCTCGAGCGCCGCGCGCTTCCCGGTGGGGGAGAGCGCCATGTTCACGATGCGCGACGAGACGTCCTTCCACTCGGGAACGAGCCAGGGGAAGTCGCCGCGCACGGTGATGTCGAGGCGCCTTTCCTGCTTGGTGCGCGGATCGAGCGTGTGGAGATAGCCCGCTTGCTCGAAGACCACCATGCCGGCACCGGCATCCAGCGACTTCACGTCAAAGTCGGTGAATTTGGTCAGCTGCTCGAGCGCCTTGGTGCGCGTGTCGTACGACCAGACGTTATGCACGCCATCGCGATCGGAGAGGAAGTACACGACGTCGCCGATCCAGGCGGGGTCGATGTCCTTCGAGTCGGTCCATGGAGGGGAGACGACGTCGTGGCTGGCGAGGTCGAAGATCCAGATCGCGCGATTCTGTCCGCCGCGGTAGTTGCGGCGTTCGTCGTCCCACGACCCGTTCATGCGATACGCCACGCGCTTGCCGTCGGGGGAGATCTTTCCCTGGAAGGCGCGTGGCATCGGAAGGGCGACGGGGACATCGCCCTGCGTCGACACCGTCCAGAAGTTCATCTGATTGTTCCCCGACTCGCGCGACGAGGCGAAGACGATGCGGGCGCCGTCGGGCGTCCACCCCTGCACGATGTCCGCTCCCGGGTGGTAGGTGAGCCGCTTCGGCTCCCCTCCTTCGGCGGCAACGAGATACACGTCGGTGTTTCCCGCGTACTGTCCCGAGAAAGCAATCCACTTGCCGTCTGGCGAGAAGTTCGGATTGGAGGTGGCCCCCTGGAAACTCGTCAGGCGGCGGGCATCGCCGCCCTCGCGCGGCGCGACCCAGAGGTTGTTGCCGTAGGCGAACGCGACCTGCGTCGCACTAATCGTTGGCTGCCGGAGCAGGCGGGTCTGCGCGTGCGCGGGGAGCGCTGCGCTGGCGGCGGCGGCGCAGAGCAGCGTCGCGCGGAGGAAGCGTCGGTCCATCGGCCGAGTGGGGGTATGAGACAGGCCCCCCAACCGCTGTGGTCGGAGGGCCTGTCAATGTTGCCGATGGTACCAGAGGCTGGCTACCGGTCGTCACGTGTGACCGGCCTGCCGCCCGCGACTTTCTACCAGCGCGAGACGCGTCGCTCGCAGTAATCGCGGATGCGCCGGCGTTCGTAGAGCGCTTCGCGGCGGGTGTCGCGCATATCCCAGCGCGAGCGGCGCCAGAGGTCGCGCTCGCAGGCGCGGAAGGCATCCCACTGCCGGCGGTTCCAGCGGCGGCTGCGCTTCTCGAAGTCACGCTGCTCCCGTTCGTATCGCTTCCAGTCGTCGTCGCGTCCCCATCCGTAGCCGTTGCCGCGGCGGTCGTCGTAGCGATCATTGCGACGATCGTCGCGACGGTCGTCGCGCCCGCGTTCCCAATCCCATCGGTCGTTGCGGTCGCGAGTGACGCCGCCGGGACGTGGATCTACGGGCGCCTGCGCACGTGCGACCGCCGGTGAGGTCGCGAGGAGGGCAGCGCCGATCAGGGCAAACAAGGCGGTTCGCATGTTGTCTCCCGTTCGAGTGTTGATGACGTGGATCGCGAGTGCGCGGCGTCGGCACTGCGCGGACTTCCCACGTCCGGGAGGGGAAAAGGCACCATCGGTGCCATCCGGCCGCCGGCTCCGAAGTGCATCGTAACCCGTTGCGATGCGGTGCGTTGCGGGACCCTTCACCAAGCGCAGCCGCCGGGCGCTGTCGCACACCGGGGACGCATCGCTGTCCGGCTCGCGCGCCAGAGCATGCGCGCTGTAAAGAGTTAGTCTGGCGGCGAGGGCCCGGCGATCGTACCGTACGTCACACGAGCGACGCTGCGCGCTCGAGGGACGCGCTGCCCCGTGTTCCGGTCAGCGCGTCCAGACCCGCTTCGTGGGGAGCGCCGCGCGATCGACGATCGATCCGCGCGCCACGACGGTCTCCAGCTTGCGAATGTTGTGAATGTCTGTGCTCGGATCGGCGGTGAAGACGAGCACGTCGGCCGATTTTCCCGCTTCGAGCGTTCCGTATTCGGCGAGCGCATGACTCGACATCGCGCCATTGTGCGTGGCGGCGGTGATCGCCTGGAGCGGGGTCATTCCCAACTCGACGAGCCCCTCGATCGCCGCGAGCGAGCCGGTCCCCGGATCCTGCCAGTCGGGTTTGGGGTCGCGACGGAATTCCGGGGCGAGCCCGAGGTAGTTGTCGGTCGCGATCGTGGTAATGCAGCCGGCGTTGATCAGCTTCTTCGCATTGGCGCGCCGGATCTCGAGACCGCGATCGCCGCGATCGCGCCGTAGTTCAGCCTCGGTGCGCGCGCGCTCGGACGTCCCGCGGGCGCGCGCCGAATCCTCGCGCACCTTCCGCGTCGAGTCGGCGCGGCGCATGCGCTGTTCGTACTCGGCCCACGGTGCGCCGGTCATTGTGTTGACCAACATCGCGCAGACGACCTTTCGATCGACGAATTCGCGCACGAGCTCGTCGGACATCGGGACATCGAGCACTTCGGGGTGCTGCACGAGGTCGACCCCGGCCTGCAGCGACATGAGGAGCCCTTCGGGAGTAGTGGAGTGCGTTTCGGCAACGAGGCCGCGCGCGTGCACCGTCTCGACGATCGCCTTCTGTGCGCGCTCGGAGAAGCCGATGAAGACCGGATACCCGAAGTGCGACGTGCCGCCGTACTTGAGGAAATCGACACCCCGATCGAGGTAGCGATTGATCGCCAGCCGCAACGAGTCGGGCCCCATGTTGACGAGTTCCTCGCCGGCTCCCTGCGTGATCGCGTCGTTCATCTGCTCCTGGAGGAGCGAGAGGTTTTCCGGCGCTCGGCCGGTGAACGAGAAGGACCACGGCCCTCCCCATCCGACGATGTTGCCGGCGACGTACATGCGCGGTCCCGGAACGTCGCCGCGTCGGATCGCGTCGCGCGCCGCCTTGAGGGGAGCGAGCATCCCGTACGAGTCGCGCACGGTTGTTACGCCGACCTTGAGATGATTCTGCGCCGCTTCGATCGCCACGTCGGTGAAGCGATCCTGATAACGCGCGAAGTTCTCGATGCCACTATAGATCGACGCGTGGATGTTGGAATCGACAAAGCCCGGCGTGAGGAACTTTCCGCGCACGTCGATCACGCGCGCACCGCGTGGCACCGTCGTCGAGGCGCGCGGGCCCACCGCGGCAATTCGCGCTCCGCTCACCACGATGGTGGCATCAGCGAGCGGTTGTGCGCCGGTTCCGTCGATAACGGTTCCCCCGACGAAGGCGAAGAGCGTGTCGCGTGCCGAAGCGCGCGGCGTGCCCTGCGCGCCTAACGCCGCAGAGTCGGCGACCCCGCACATCAGGACCGTCGCGACGAATGTGTGCGCAAACGTCCTCGTACGTGCCCTCGCATGTGCCGTCGCGCGACGTGCGGGGAGCGGCGCGCCGAGTGCGCGACGACGCAGTTCGTGAATGAAGTACAGCCGGACCGGTGTCATGCGGGAGAGACCTTTGGGCGAGGTGGGCGCGCGAGTTCGGTCGCTCGCGCGGTGGCGCTGCCGTCGCGCGACGATATTGCGACGGGGACGCGCGCCCGACAACCCGTCGCCCTTGACAGCCCCCCTCGCGCCCCCGCAATTGCACCTCGCGCCGAGCGTGGCTCGCCCACCGGGAGAGTCGATGGCCGCATCGCGTGCGCCCCACCCCCTCCGCATCGTCGTTCTTCATCTCCCGCCCGATCCGTCCCGTGTCGCTTCTTCCCGAAGTCTCCGCCGCACTTGCCGATGTCTCCACCGCCGAACCGTGGTCGCTGATCGAGCGCTTCACGACGCTCAAGCGCGAGCACCCCGACGATGTCGCCACGGCGGCCGGCGAGATCGAGAGTCGCCTAACGCGACTGGGAGTGCCGGTCGAGGTGCATCGCCCCACGCTCTTCCTGAGCCTTCCCGGCAAGGCGTCGATTGCGGTCGGCGACCAGACGTTCCGCGCCAAGCCGATGGCGATGTCGGTCGCACACCCCAACGGCGTGACCGCTCCCATCGTGCACGTCCCCGCACGCTACGCGCGCAATGCCGACGAAATGTTCACCAAGGGCTTCGTGAGCGAAGTCGACGTCGACCTGCGCGGCAAGATCGTGGTGAGCGAGGGATTCGGCATGCCGGGGAAGGTCGCCTGGTTCGAGCAGCGCGGCGCGATCGGGATGATCGCCGTGAATCCCGGGCACAACCCACACTGGGGAATCTGCACGACGGTCTGGGGGACGCCCGACCTTCGTGACCTCCCGCGCAAGCCCAAGATCGCCGTCGTCGCGGTGAACAACCCCGACGGGCTCGCACTCATCGAATTGGCCAAGGCGGGAGGAAGCGTCACGCTCACCAGTGAAGTGACCGAAGGGTGGTGGGAGTCGCCGATCCCGGTCGTGACGATTCCCGGTACCGAGGAGCCCGACGCCTTCGTCCTTCTGCACGGGCATTACGACTCGTGGGACTACGGGATCGGTGACAACGCCGTCGGCGACGGGACGCTGCTCGAGGTCGCGCGCGTGCTCTGGAAGCATCGCGACAAGCTCAAGCGCTCGGTGCGCATCGCCTGGTGGCCCGGACACTCGACCGGACGCTACGCCGGCAGCACCTGGTTTGCCGACGCCTTCGCGCTCGACCTCTACGAGAACTGCATCGCCCAAGTGAATTGCGACTCGCCGGGGTGTCGTTGGGCGACGGAGTACAAGGACATCTCATGGATGGACGAGACCGAGGCATACTGCCAGTCGGTCATTCGCGACGTGACCGGGCAGGAGTCGCGCGGCGAGCGTCCACACCAGGCGGGCGACTACTCGTTCAACAACATCGGGATCTCCTCCTTCTTCATGCTTCTCTCGACGATGAAGGACTCGCATCGCGAGGAGCTGGGCTACTACGCCGTCGGTGGCTGCGGCGCGAACATCGCCTGGCACACCGAGGAGGACCTGATCCACATCGCCGATCGTGAGATCCTCGACAAGGACATTCGCATCTACCTGGCGTCGGTGATGGGGGTGGCGAATGCCACCGTCGCGCCGTTCAACTTCCGCAAGACGCTGCGCACGTTTGGGGAGACGCTCGACAAGTATCAGGAAGCAGTCGGGACGCACTACGACTTCGCGCGCGCGCGCTCGGCAATTGCGGACCTCGACGCGGCCCTCGCGCGGTTCGAAGGACACGCGCAGGCGCTCGGCTCCGGCGCGGTGACCGACCGGCGCGTACGGCGGGCGAACGCGGCGATCCGGAAGCTCGCGCGCCTCCTCGTGCCGGTGAACTACACGCGCGGGCCGGCGTTCTTCCACGACCCCGCGGAAACGACGCCGTCGCTCCCCGATCTGTCGGTCGCGCTTTCGGCGCCAACGCTGCCCGATGGAGAGATCGGCTTCCTGCGTACGCACCTCGTGCGCGGCGAGAATCGACTCGTCGCCGCACTGCGCGATGCGCGCCACGTGGTGACCGAGGCGATGGCGTGACGTTTCCACTCCGGTGGCCCGCCGCCGGGGGCGCGACGACCCGGTCGTTCGTTGCAGCTGCCGCCCTCCTGCTTGGCGCAGCGTGCGGCGGGGGCGAGCCCAAGGGGGCGCCCGGGGCCCCCGTTGCGGCTGGCGGTACGCTCCGTATCCCGCTCATCAACGACCCGATCTTCGACCCGGTCATCGCCCCGGACCTCGGCTCGATCCTTCCGAACAAGCTCCTCTTTCCCGGGTTGGTCCGTCCCGACGAGCAGCTGCAACCGATCCCGGACCTCGCCGAGTCCTGGACGATTAGCGAGGACGGGCTCCACGCGACCTTCAAGTTGCGCCCCGGCGTGTTGTGGCACGACGGAGCACCATTCAGCGCCGAGGACGTGAAGTTCACCTTCGACGCGATCCTCGACCTGTCGTCGGGCTCGCGGCTGCGCTCCGACTTCGCCGCGGTGGAGCGCGTGGTCATCGAGGACTCGCTCACGGTCCGCTTCGACTTCCACGCCCCCTTCGCCCCCTTCCTCACCCTCCTCGGCTAC
The DNA here is from genome assembly GCA_044225935.1 of Gemmatimonadaceae bacterium. Lineage (GTDB taxonomy): Bacteria > Gemmatimonadota > Gemmatimonadetes > Gemmatimonadales > Gemmatimonadaceae > SCN-70-22. The sequence goes on along the minus strand of JBGAHX010000027.1, from coordinate 6,059 downwards.
AACGCAGGAATTCTCCCAAAGCACCTGTTGCAGGGACACCCCCTCACCGACGCCGTTGACTTCAATCGCCGCACGCCGGTCGGGACCGGACCGTTCAAGCTGGTCGACGTGAAGCCCGGCGCCTCGGTGACGCTCGAGCGCAACCCGCGCTACTACGGCAGCGCCCCCAAGCTCGATCGCGTCGTCTTCAAGGTCGTGCCCGATCTCAATGCGCAGGTGGCGCAGCTCCGCGCGGGCGAACTCGACCTGGTCACGCTCGAACCGGCAAACCTGGCGAGCGTGCAGGGCGTGCCGGGAGTGGAGGTGCTGCAGGTCCCGGTGGTGCAGCACGTCTATGTAGGACTCAACGTGCGCCGCCCACTCTTTCGCTCCGCCGACGTGCGGCGCGCCCTGGGCATGGCGATCAATCGTCAGGCGATCATCGACGGTGTGCTGCGTGGGTACGCCGACCAGCCGCGCGGTACCATCCCCGTGGTACTCATGGAGTACTTCGCCGACTCGCTCCCGCCGATCCCGTATGCTCCGGACTCATCGCTCGCCATTCTCGCTCGGGCTGGATGGACACGCGGCGCCGACGGCAAGTTGCGGAATGCCGCCGGGGCCGAGCTGGCGTTCGAGCTCCTCCTCGACAAGGGGAACCCGACGCGCGAGCAGTCGGCGCTGGCGGTGCAGCAGGACCTCGGGCGCATCGGCGTGACCGTCACCCTGCGCACGATGGAGTTTGCCGCGCTCGTGCGCGATCGCGTCCTCCCCGGAACGTTCGACGCGACGCTCATCTGGTGGACGACGCCTCCGGACCCGGACCAGTTCGCGTTCTATCACAGCGGGCAGGACAACAACAACGTCGCCTGGTCCAACAGCGCGGCGGACTCGCTGCTCGCCCTCGGGCGCGCCACGCTCGACGTCGCGAAGCGGCAAGAGATCTATCGCGCCTTCCAGCGCATCGAGATGGCGGACCCGCCGGTGATGGTGCTGTTCTATCCCCGCGAGATCCAGGCGGTCACGAGCCGGCTGGTGGGCTTTCCGTCGCTGGGGATTCGCGACGCGCTGCGCCACAGCGAGCGGTTCGCCCTCCGCGCCAAGTAGCGGGAGATGGCCGGGTTTCTCGTGCGCCGACTCGGCCACGCGCTGCTCGTGCTCCTTCTCGTGTGCACCGTGACGTTCGGGATCGTGCACGCTGCGCCGGGCGGCCCGTCGCTCCTCGCCGACCCCAAATTGAGCATTGCGGAGCGCGCGGCGATCGCCGAGCGCCTCGGCGTCGACCGCCCGATCCCGGAGCAGTATGTGCGCTGGCTCTCGCGCCTGGCGCGGGGCGACCTGGGCGACTCGTTTCTCTACCAGACGAGCACCGTCTCGACGATCGTCGAGCGGCTCCCGAATACCCTGCTCCTCGCCGGCGCTGCGCTCCTGCTCACCATCGTCATCGCCGTTCCGGTGGCGGCATGGTGCGCCGAGCGCCCCGGCGGACGGCTGGACCGGATCGCCGGTGCGCTCGCGTTAGGCGCGATCTCCGTCCCCGTCTTCTGGTTGGGGATCGTGGCGATCCTCGTCTTCGCCGTGTACGCGCACATCCTTCCGGCCGGCGGCGCGTCCGAGGTAGGCGGGATCGACTCGCCGCTCGAGCGCCTGCGACACCTGATCCTCCCGGCCGTCGTACTCGCCGCCGCTGGGACCGCGGAGCTCTTCCGGTACACACGCTCGAGCGCGATGGCGCAGCGCGCGCGCCCGTTCGTTCGTACGGCGCGCGCCAAGGGCGTGGGCGAGCGGGCCGTCCGTTGGCGTCACGCGATGCGCAACGCCTGCATTCCCGTGGTGACCGTCATCGGGTTGCAGCTGCCGAGGCTCGTAGGAGGGGCGGCGATCACCGAGACGGTCTTCTCCTGGCCGGGAATGGGGCGACTGGGGATCGAGGCCGCGCTGGCGCGCGACTATCCGCTCGTCATGGGGATCACGCTTCTGGTCTCGATCGGCGTCCTCCTTGCGTCGCTCCTGGTTGACCTCGCGTACCTCGCGCTCGACCCGCGCATTCGCCCGCGCGCATGAGTCGCACGCCTGCCGCGCGTACACGACACCGATTGCAGCTGGCGGGAGCACTTCTCGCCGCGCTGGTCGTGGCCTCGCTCATCGGTCCGCACCTGTACGGCGTGGATCCCAACGCGCTCGACTTTGCCCGCGCAACGACGCCGCCAGGCGCCGCGCACCTGTTGGGGACCGACGAGAACGGGCGCGATGTCCTCGCGCGCCTGCTCGTCGGCGGGCGCATCTCGCTCGCTACCGGCGCGGCGGCGATGCTCCTCGCCGTTGTCGTCGGGACGCTGACCGGGATGCTCGCCGCCCTCGTCGGGCATCGCACCGACGCGGTGCTCATGCGACTCACCGATGCCGCACTCGCCGTGCCGGCGATCTTCATCGCCATCACGGTGCTCACCTTCTTCGGCCCGTCGGTCCCCGCGCTGGTCGTCACGATCGGCGCCACGTCATGGATGGGGCTCGCGCGCCTGGTGCGCGGTGAATTGCTCGCGCTCCGGCAGCAGACGTTTGTGGAGGGGGCGATCGCGCTCGGTGCTCCTCCGCTCGAGCGCGCCACCCGCCACCTCCTCCCGCACCTCTGGCCGACGATCCTCGTCAACGCGACGCTGGGGATGGGGAGCGCGCTCCTCACCGAGTCGGCGCTCTCCTTCCTTGGACTCGGCGTGCAACCGCCCGAGGCGAGCTGGGGAAACATGCTGAGCGGCTCGCAGACCTCACTCTTTACCGCACCATGGCTCGCCATCTTTCCCGGCGCCATGATCCTGCTGGCCGTGGTCAGCATCAACCTGCTCGGCGACGCGCTCCGCGACGCCCTGCACCCCGCCGAGTAACCGATGCCTCTAATGCCCCAGAGCAACTCCCATCCGGCGCTGCGCCAGAAAGACCTCGAGCGTTCGCTCGTCTCCGCGCACGTCGCCCGCCCTGCGTTCTCCGCGTGCTCCGCGTGCTCCGCGTGCTCCGCGTGCTCCGAAGCCCGCGTGCTGGTGACGAGGGCTCGACCGAGGTATGAGCGACGACGACATCGAGGCGATCTTCGACGGCTTCGAGCCCTCGGAACACGAGGCGGAAGCGAAGCAGTATTGGGGATTCGTGCCCGCGCGACTACGAATGCCGCTGCGCCGAGAGCAGCGCCATCATGGGCCGCTCGCGTTCTTCGGCGAGCGACGGTGATTGCGCGATCTGCTCGGACGATGGAGCGAACTCTTCGACCCGAAGGATGGCGAAGCCGGCGTCCGTCAGTAGGTTGAGCGTGGTGCCGAGCATCCGGTGATGTTTGAGCACCCCTTTGGTGAACCAGTCCGTGCGCCGCTCACCTTCCATGGCGTATTGGTTGACCGGCCATGTCTTGCGCCCGTCTTCGTCGGTCAGCCAGCGCGGGTGCGCGGCGGCCATGAAGATGGGATGTTCGATCGTGAAGACCAATCGACCGCCCGGGACGAGCGCCCGATGGATCGTCCGCGCGAGCTGGCCGAAGTCGCGCACGTAGTGGAAGGCCAAGGAGCTGAACGCCAAATCGAAATGTGCCGGCGGGAGGTCCAGGCCATCGAGGTCGGCGATGCGGTACTCGATGGCGTCGTCATGCGTGTCGGCGCGAGCGCGGGCGATCATATTTTCGGAGAGGTCCAGACCGAGCACCGACGCAGCGCCGTGTGCGCGCATCCAACGCGCCGCCCAGCCGAAGCCGCAGCCGAGGTCGACCACGCGCAACCCGGCCAGCGGCGGCAGCAGGGACCGGACCGTCGGCCACTCGGGTGCGGCGTCGAGGCCGTGTCGCTGCCTGGGAAGTTGGCTGTATCCTGCAAAGAATTCGGGATTGTCGTAGATGTTTTGAGACATGGCTTGGCCGTGCCGATCGCTCGAGCCGTTGTAGAGCGTGCTGCGAGTATCGGTCCATCGTCAGGGAGCGACGCCTCGCCACTCACGGAGCAAGGTGGGCCTCGGTCGCCTCCAGCCTGCCGGGGAATCGGAGATCAGCGCCCACTCGGAGAATATGGCTTCGACGCGCAGAGGACCATCGGTATTCGATTGGCAATTGTCGATGCGGATGACGTAACGGAGCTGATCGGACGAATCCGTATAGTGTCCCCGTTCGCGACGCTCGACGACGGGAACGAACCGACCCATATCGAGGTTCTCCAGTTCGAGCTCGTCGAGCTCGACCCACGTGTCCGGTTGTGACTTCGGCTTGGGGCAATCGCCGATGGTCTTCAAGTGCTTGGGGAAGAGGGACGTGAGGACCCGCGCGACCTCTTTTGGATCGCCGGGTGGCGTTGGTCCCTCGGGCGGGGGAGCGGGCACGCCGGAGGTGACGCCTCGGCTCCCGGACGTCGATTCGACCGGCGGACAGCTTGGGCAAGGAAGGCAGACGGGCGCCGCCGGAGCGTCGGAAATGCCGCGTGTACAACCGAGCACGACGAGAAATAGAGAGGAGAATCCGCGCACGTCTGGTCCGTCGTCGGAGCCGAGCAGAGTGTGACGGCCATGTGCGCGAGCGTCGGCGCCTCGCCCTTCGTCGCTCACGGCCGCGCTCGTCAATGACCGAGCGCGCCCTTCCAGAGGGATGCGATCTTCGCATAGCCGGAGTCGTTCGGGTGAAGGTTGTCGGCCTTGTCGGCCGGCGTGACGACGGCGTGTGCGTCGACCCATCCGGCGCCGTGCGCGCCGGCCACGGCCCGGATCGTGGCGTTGTAGGCGACGGCGAGCTTCTCCTGATTGGCGTCGTTGATTCGGGGGACGCTCGAGACGATGACGTGCGCCTTCGGAGCCAGCCCCGAGATCTTCGAGAGGAGCGCACCCATCCGGTCGCCGGCGTGCGCGAGGTCGTAGTTCTGAGCGATGTCGTTGGAGCCGACGAGGATCAAGATGTAGTCCGGCTTGACGCCGCTGAGCCAGCCGCCGACGCCGCTCGTGATCTGGTCGATGCGGAAGCCGGGGTGCCCTTCGTGGTGGATTTCGTTGGCCGGGAGCGAGCCTGGAAAGGAGGTTTGGGAACCGACGAACTGATGGGCGACGCCGGCCTTCTGGAGCATCGAATGGAGGTAGCCGCGGTAGCCCGCGTTCGTGCCGAGCCAGCCTGCGGTGACCGAAGCGCCGAGCGGCAAGATCTTGATGCCCGTCGACTTGCACTGCGCGCTCCCGCTCGACGTGCTCTTGAGGCTCTGCGCGCAGCCGCTCTTGCCGCTGCAACTGGAGACGGTCTTGCCGGCGTTGGCAGCCGAACCCGTCAGCACCGGCGCACACGGGTTCGTGAGCGTCGGATTTCCGGTCGTGAGGTCGAGGGCGTGGAGGTGCGAGGATGAGGGCGAGGGCCCGAAGGCGTCCGGCGTGAGCCGCCCATTCGTTCCATCGGCGTCGCCTTCGCCGGCACCTTCGTCGCCGTCGCTCACGTCGTTGGACGTGTCGGTGTCGGCCATGTCGGCGACGAGCCGTTCGAGCACGGCGCTCGCATTGGAGCTCCCTCCGAACGAGTCTTCGAGCACCTCGGCGGTCGTGTCGTCCGCGGATTGGACGCGCATCGTCGCGTGGGTATCGCCGACGTCCAGTTGCGCCGTGAAGGTCGAGCCGGTGTCGTGCGTGGCGGTGTATTGGAACGTCGCGACGAGCGTCTTCGAAGCGTCGTACCCACGCACGATGGTCGACTCGGAGTCGTTGGTGATTTCCCAGCTCGACACGCCGATGGCCTGGCTCGTGGTCGAGCTCGCCGCCACGGCCGCGCTCTCCGTCGACGCCTGGCTGGTCGAGTTTCGTTCGGCCGTCGGAGCTTCGTCTCCCCCCGAACAACCCACGATGAGCGCCGGACCAAGGACGCCGAACAAGAACGAAGTGGTCTTCACGAACGGGACAAAAGCAAGCAGCAAGCCAGCTCCTTCACGTGACTCGACGGAGCTCCCGGCTCCTTCGATCGCTCGTAAAATTCGGGCAAAGAATTCCGTTCTTCGTCCGTTCGAAGGAGGATCGTCGGAGAACCATCTCTCGCCCCTGGGTGGGTCGGACGAGATCCGGAGGTCGAAGGCGCGCGGAGTGCAGAG
>JBGAHX010000091.1:0-10916 GCA_044225935.1 Gemmatimonadaceae bacterium | reverse complement strand
CATCCCCATGAGCTGCTCGACGAGTCGCGCGATGTACGGGACGGTGTTCACCGAGTCGGAGCAACCATCGACGGCGACGACGAGGAGCTTCCACGGGCCCGGCGCCGAGCGCGCACGGGCGAGGACCGCATCGGCCACGACCCCACGCGCATAGTTCTTGGCCCACTGCTCCTTTCGCGCCTTGGCGGCGTCGAGGAACTGCGACATCGTGCGCCCCTCGTCGAAGAGGCGTCGATACGTCGAGTCGGGGATGGTCGATGCCGACATCGCCGACGCCGACGCGGCATGAGCGCCGCCGGGAAACGCAGGTGACCCGCCAGGTGCAACACAGGCGGTCGTCGCCGCCAGCAGCAATGCGATCACAGGGCCTTCTCCGTGGACGGGGCGTGCGACGAGGCGCGCAGCATCGAGATTACCAGCATTACCGCCCCGATGCTCACCCCCATGTCGGCGACGTTGAAGATCCAGAAGCGAAGCGAGTCGCCGAGCCCGACGTCGATGAAATCCACCACGCCGGAGGCATGGCGCAGGCGATCGATCAGGTTGCCGATCGCCCCACCGCAGATCAACCCGATCGCCGCCGCCTGCCACACGTCGTCGTCGCGCACCGTGCGTAGCGTGCGAATGAGCACCACGAGGACGATCGACGCCATGATCGTGAAGCCCCAGCGCGAGTAGTCGCCGAGGGAGGTACTGAATGCTGCGCCCGTGTTGTACGTGAGGGTGAAGCGCAACACGTCCCCCACGATCTCGTGGGGGACGTGCTGCGGCTGCAACGCCTGCTCGGCCAGTCGCTTGCTGACCACGTCGCAGGCGATCACCGTGGCGCAGAGGGAGCCGAACCAGGCTGCCTTCTTGGTCACGAGCGGCGCCGTCCTACTTCTTCTCGACGAGTGCCTTGATCTCGGCGGGGAGCTCGATCTCCTTCGCCTCGACATTGTCCCACTCGAACGCCTGCACCGTGATGATGATCTGCTGCCCCATCTGGTCGACATTCGTCGTGGTGGCGCGCTTCATCCCGCCCCAGTCCTTGTAGTTGGAGAAGGTGGTCGTCGTCTGCACTTCGCCCATCGGCGACGGCGTCGTGGCCTGCGACCAGGTGATCAACCCGTCGGCCGTGGAGAAGCAGTCAAACGACGTCTTGCCGGACTTCCAGGTGTGCTTGACCTTGTAGCACTCGGCGCCACCCAACGTGGTCTTCTCCACCGTCTCGCTCGAGACGATCGACGGCGAGATGCGCGAGTAGTTCGCCGGATTGTTGTCTTCCTTCGCGGCCTCGAGCTGCGGACCGGACATGAGCGACGGCCCCTGCATCGGGTTGTTCATCCACGCCGTGTTGCCATCGAATCCCTGGCGCATCTCCCCCATCCCGGGAATGTCAACGCGCGACGAGACCTGATTGGGGAAGATCGTCACCACCTCCATCGTGGCGCTCATCCCCATCGCCGGCATGTCGAACGCCGCCTTCATGCGCTGGGACTTGTGCTCCTTCCACACGTCGGCGTTGGTTTGCTTCGCCCACTTGGCAATCAGTTCGCTCGCAGCGGGAAGACCCTGCGCGGCGGCAAGCGACGCGGTCGCAGGAATGGCGGCAAGAACCGCCAGCGACCGCAGGGTGCGGAGCGTGCGGTTGGACATGATCGACATTCGGAATCTCCGAGAATTGGGGGGGAGCACCGAGAGGCGCTCGCGGGAAACTTAACACGCGCCGGAACGGTCGGCGCGTCGCCAGATCCTACGTATGTCGCGGTGAGGGAGTTCCAGCGATCGCCGCAGCGATCCCTACTGACCGATCCAGCGGAGGGCGGCGGACAACGCGTCGTCCTTTCCTGCCAGGAGCGCTTTCCGGCTCAGGGGAACGCACTCATCGGGCGTGACGCCGCGTTCCTCGATGCGGCGCCCGTCGGGAGCGCTGAAGTCGGCGACGACGTACTGCATCAGGTCACCATTGGGGAGCTGCGTGACCATCGACGGAAGGGCCTGCCCGGCGGTGACCTCGCCGAAGACGCGCGCACGCCCCAGCGTCTGCAGCCCCGCCGCGAAGATCTCGCTCGTGCTCACCGACAGCCCATCGACGAGGATCGCCACCGGGCCGGCGAACGGCATGAGTGCGCGCCCCTGACGATCGCTCCGCCGCGGATTCGAGATGTAGCGAAGAGCGCCACGTCGCGTGGTCATCGTGCCTAACGATGAGGTGGTGTCGAGGAAGTACCCGCCGAGTCCCATCACCATCGCCGCCACGCCGCCGACGTTGCCGCGCAGGTCAAGCACCACGCCGCGGCACTCGCGGAACGCGACCATCGCATCGTCGACCTTCGGCATCACCGGCGTCATCCACACGTTGAAGCGCAGGACGCCAACGCACCCGTCGCCGTCGTCGCGCCGTTCCGACTCCACGCGTACGATAAACGGCGGGAGATGCCCCATGCGCACGACCTCCCCGTCAATCGGCTCGCGACGCAACATGAGCGAACGTGCCGTGCCCGACCCGTCGCGAAATCCAACCGAGAGCAGCGAGCCGACGCTCCCCTGGGCGCGCCCCATCAGGGCGAGCGGAAGCTGCAACTCGGCGAGATGCGCTGCACTCGGCGAAAGGCCAACGAGGCGCGTGCGAGAAAAGTCGGCGACGTCGAGATCGCCCAGACGTTCGAGGATCCACCCGGAGTGAACTCCGGAGCGGGCCGCTGCCGATCCCGGCGCAACGCGAGAGACGACGACCGCACCATCGAGGCGCCGAAACTCCAGCCCCACGTCGCCGATCGCCGCGTCATCGGCCGGCTCGGAACTCAAACCCTTGGCAGCATCCGACGGGATGAGGACGAAGTGCGATTCCCCAAGACGCGCGAACATCGCCTCGATCGCCGCGCGTACTTCGCGCATGTCGTTCGCGCGCTCGGCACGGGCGATCAACTCGCGACGCACGTGCTGCCAGTCGTTACCGCGGAAGGTGGAGTCGTAGTACGACTGCGAGACGCGCGACCAGGCGCTGTCTGCGGTCGCTACCGCGAGCGCTGAGTCGAAGTGTTCGCGGTGCGCTCGCTCCATTCCCTGGGCGCGCACCGTTCGCGCGACGAGCGCGAAGAGGACCACCGCGCCGAGGAAGACGAGGACTCCCGGAGAGATCGTCGAGCGGGGGCGTGCGGGCGCTGCCACGACCGGTGGCGTGGGGCTCGGGGGCGCATTGAAGCGCGGCTGGTATGGCAGAGCTCGTCGCATTGCTCAGGGGACGATCGGTCGACCGTGAAGGTCAATCGGGTCGCCCCAGCGCGGCCGACAGTCGTCGCGTGTCCTCCCCTTACGCCTGCGATGATCATTCGGCCGCCGTTACCCGCGCGACCGAGGTCGTCACGCGCACGGACCGTACGTACGTGATGTCCCTTCGGGCAGCGGAAGTGGCGCCACCTTCCGCGTGCTCGTGCGCCCGCACGAACGCGCGCTGGCTCGCTCGCCTTCGCCGTACGCCTGCACGAACGCGCGTGCACATGCGCGCTGGTGTGCGCGCTCGGGCGCGCGCGGTTGGCGCGCCCGCGCCTGCGCGTTCTAGTGCGCGTGCCCCGGCGTCGACGGGAGCTTGTCGAGGAAGGCGCGAAGCGTGTCGCCCCAGATCGACGGCATGGTGTGCGTTCCGTGCCCGCGCGTCTTGTCGCTGATGGGGATGAGAACGTAGGTCCCGTGCTTCACCCGCGGCATCAGCTTTTCCATGAGCCCGAGTTCGGGGGGATTCACCTGGTCATCGGCCGAGTTGATCGCCAGGACGGGGACGACGACTTTCTCGAGGTAGGGCGACGGGTCGTAGTCGCGCGATGCATCGAACTGGTAGAGCATGTCGTTGGCATCGGTGGACTTCACCCGCGCATCGAGAAACGCATTGATCGACGAGTCGGCCTGGTCGCGGGTGGGGGCCTGGCGCTGCTGCACGAGCGGCGCCGAGGTCATGATGAAGAGCATCCCGAGCGCGGAGCGCAGTCCCTCGCGCGGCACCTCGGTGTATTCGCCCCCCTTCCAGTTCGGGTCGCGCTTGATGTCGTCCATCAGCATGCGGCGGATCATGCGATTGCGTCCGGCGATCTGCGTCGGCGCGCAGGCGAGCGGGACGAGCGCGTCGACGTCGGTGGGGAACATGTATCCCCAAACCCAGGCGTGCATGCACCCCATCGAGGTCCCCATGACCAGGTGCACGCGCCTAACGCCCAGCCCCTCGTCGAGCATGCGGTGCTGCAGCTTCACCATGTCGGTGTAGCCGTAGTGGGGAAACTTCATGTGCAACCCGTCACTCGGCTTGCTCGACTGCCCGTGCCCGATGTTGTCGGGGAGGACGACGAAGTAGCGCGCCGTATCGAGCGGCTGTCCCTTGCCATAGAGTCCGCCGGCGAAGCCGCTCCCGAGGAACTGTCCCCCGGTCCCTCCTGTCCCGTGGAGGATGAGCACCGCGTTGTCGACCACGCCGGCCGCATTCTTGTGCGGCGTGCCTAACGTCTGGTAGTGGAGCTTCACGTTCTTGAGCACTTCGCCAGACTCGAAGCGGTACTCAGGGATCGTGAAGTCGCCAGGGCGCGCCTGGGCGGCGACGGAGGCGAGCGGGGTGCCGGAGAGGAGCAGCAGCGCGACCGGAACGGCGCGCGCAATGCGAGGAGTACGCATGAGGCGGAACGCTTGAGGACGTGGGGCGGACGACGGTCTCGCCCAAACTAGAGGTCATCCCACATGTAGTCGACTGCCTCCGGCCGGCGCAGGGCGCCGGCGCGCACAGCGACTACTCGTGAGATGACTTTCCCCCCGGTCAGCGTCCCGGCACCATCGCCTTTCCGCGGCGGCGACTCCACTTCTTGCGCGCCTCCTGAATCGCCTTCCCGAATTCCACGCGGAATCGATCGGGCGAGTGGAATCGCTCGATATACTCACGCCCCTTCTCGCCAAGCGACTCGGCGAGATCGCGATCATCGAGAAGACGCTCGGCGTAGCGCCGCATCTCCTCCGGAGTGTCGGCGATGTAGCCCGACACGCCGTGCTCCACGATCGTCGTCGGATGACGATTGGTGAGGACTGGCATCCCGGCAGCCATCGCCTCGAGGACCGCCATGTTGTAGCCGTCCTCGTAGCGCGCATCGGCAGTGTGCACGAGGAATCGGTGCGAGGCGAAGATGCGCTTGAGCTGGTCCCAGTCGTCGGCGGCTTCGACTCCCGGGAGCTCCGGGTTGTGTCCAACGATACGCAGCGGGAGCCCGCCCATCGCCTGCTCGTGGAAGTCCCACGCGAGAAAGACGCGCTTGGAGGTGACGTGGTTGGCGACGCGAAGTCCGCAGGCGACGTCGCCCACCCACGGGAGGTACTCCTCGGGGTCGGCGCTGTTCGACACCACGGTGTGCGTCACTCCCCACGACTTTGCCTTGGTGCGCGTGATCGCGACCGCGTGCCCGCCGACCGAGGCGAGGTACGTGTTGAGCGACGCGCGCATGTCGCGCGCATCAAATTCGGCCTCCTGCTGCGCCATGCGCCCCTCGAGCGTGTCGTGCAGCACGAGGAGCTTGGGGGCGTCGACAAAGCGCGTGTCGAGCAGGTCGGTGATGTTGTGGTTGATGACGCAGTCGTACTGCGGATTGCGGAGCCGCACCTCATCGAGCGTGACGGTGCGCGCCCCCGCCGGAAGCGGGCGCATGCGAAGGTCCCACTCGCGCGTGTAGCGCCCGGGGAGCCCGACCACGATATCCAGTTCAGCGCGCAGGGCCCCGAGTTGATGGACCCATGCTTCGTGACAATTGAGGACGAGGAGTTTCACGGCAGTAGGACGCGCAAGGGTTGGGTCGGGTCTCATGCGATCCGCTCATCGGGGAATCCGGCACATCGGCGCGTCCCGTGTGTTCCAGTAACTGCATGTGTGCCACGAGACTAGCCGCGGCTATCATCCGTTGTGGTGCGCGCCTTCATCCCCCCTCCCGCCCCGATGTGATGCCCCGCTTCCGCCCGCCCTTCGCCCGCGCTCTCGCCCCATCCCCCCTTCTCACCCTGCTCGCCACCGCCGTGCTGGCATCGCCGCTGGCCGCCGAGACCAAGCCGGCACGGATGAGCAGCGCGACCCCCGACGTGGCATTCGCCCCGCTCCTGCCGCAGGCACAGAAGGGGAGCGGCAAGACATCGACGAAGAAGTCATCGACCACGAAGAAGTCATCGACCATGAAGACGACCCAGAAATCGAAGGCGACGACCGCGAAGAAGGGACCGACTACCGCCAAGAAGGCGGCAGCGCCCGCGAAGAAGGCAGCGCCGAGGGAGTGGCCGAAGGGTCCGACCCCGCTCCCCGGATCGATCCTTCCGGCCAAGCGCATCGTCGCCTACTACGGCAATCCGCTCTCCAAGCGCATGGGCGTCCTCGGCGAGTATCCGCCCGACGAGATGCTGCGTCGCCTCGACAAGGAGGTGGCCGCCTGGTCGAAGGCCGACACGCTCACACCCGTCGTGCCGGCGTTGCACCTGATCGTCACCGTGGCGCAGGGGAGCGCCGGGAAGGACGGGAAGTGGCGCACGCGCATGTCGGATTCGCTCGTCGAGCGCGTGTACGGGTGGGCGCAGCGCCGCAACGCGCTCCTCTTCCTCGATGTGCAGGTCGGCCAGAGCACGTTGCAGGAAGAGATCCCCGCGCTCGCGAAGTACCTCGTGCGCCCGAACGTGCATCTGGGGATCGACCCCGAGTTCTCGATGAAGAGCGGACACGCGCCGGGGAAGCGCATCGGCACGTACGACGCGCGCGACGTGAACTGGACGGTACGCTACCTCTCGAACCTGGTCGACGCGCACAAGCTTCCGCCCAAGGTCCTCGTGGTGCACCGCTTCACGCGTCCGATGCTGACAAACTCTTCGAAGATAGAGCTCGATCCGCGCGTGCAGATCGTGATCGACATGGACGGCTGGGGGTCGCCGCGCCTCAAGCAGGACTCGTACGAGTCGTACGTGGCGAGCGAGCCGGTGCAGTTCACCGGCTTCAAGCTCTTCTACAAGAACGACGTGCGGAAGGCTGGGTGGCGCCTCATGCGCCCGGCCGACGTTCTCGCGCTCGATCCGCGCCCGCTCTACATCCAGTATCAGTAGAGCGGCGGCCCGGTCGCTCCGTCGAGAGGTCGCGCCACGAGCGCGGTGAGTTGCGCGCGCTTCGCCATGAGGTCGGCGACCGTGTAGCCGTCGAGCACCGAGAGGAATGCCTGCAGGGCGTGGTCGAGCGCCGGCGCGAGCCCGCAGGCGGGAGCGATCGGACAGTCGGTGTTTCCGCTCTCGAAGCAGGGGACGAGCTGCATGTTGTCCTCGGTTTGCCGCACCACCTCCCCCACGATGATGGTGTCGGCGGCGCGCGCGAGGCGCATTCCGCCTCGTCGCCCGCGAATTGTCTGTACGTAGCCGAGTTGCGTCAGGCGCTGCACCACCTTGAGGAGGTGGTCCTCAGACATCCCCATGCGCCGCGCCACCTCGCCCACCGTCGAGATGTCGTCGGGGGCGAGGGCAAGGTACAGGAGAGCGCGCAGGGCGTTATCGGTGAACCGTGTGAGGCGCATGCCGACTCCATGGTGCGCGTGCCGGCATCTCCACCGGCACCTGCAACGCAACTTCGTCCGTCGCGTCCCTACCGCACGTCAGGGAACTACCGTGTCATTTGGCGGAAATCCTTCACGCAAGATGAAGGATTCGCGGACCACGAAATCCCGCATGTGAAACGAAGCTATCGGTACATCGAACTCATGTCGTTCGGTGGTTCGTGGGAATCCCCCAATACCGAGGCTTTCATATGTCCCTCACGCAGAAGACACGAGCGCTCGCGTCGGTCGGCGCGCTGCTGCTCAGCGTGACGTACCTCGACGCGTGTGCCCCCAAGGCGAAGACCGGCGGCATCGGCAATGTGGCCGACGCCTCGTCGCGCACCTACGTCGCCCCCGGGAGCTACGACGAGTTCTACTTCTTCACGTCCGGCGGCTTCTCCGGCCAGGTCGGGGTCTACGGACTCCCCTCCGGGCGCCTCCTTCGCGTGATCCCCGTGTTTGCCCAGAACCCGGAGAACGGGTACGGCTACAACGCGGAGACGAAGGCGATGCTCAACACGTCGTGGGGACCGGTACCGTGGGATGACGCGCACCACCCGTCGCTCTCGATGACCGGCGGCTTGCACGATGGGCGCTGGCTCTTCATCAACGCCAACAACACGCCGCGCTTCGCGCGCATCGACCTGCGCAAGTTCGAGACGGTGGAGACGCTCGAGCTGCCGAATACCGGTGGCAACCACGGTTCTCCGTTCACGACCGAGAACACCGAGTACGTGATCGGCGCCACGCGCTTCTCGGTGCCGATCCCACAGCGTGACATCGGCTTCGACAAGTTTGCCTCGGACTTCAAGGGGACGTTCTCCTTCGTGAAGGCCGACGAGTTCGGGAAGATGGATGTCGCCTTCCAGATCCTCGTTCCCGGCTTCGACTACGACCTCGGACGCCCCGGGAAGGGGCCGTCGCACGGGTGGGTCTTCTTCACCTCGTACAACACGGAGCAGGCGAGCACCAAGCTCGAGGTGAACGCCTCGAAGAACGACAAGGACTACATCGCCGCGGTCAACTGGAAGAACGCCGAGCAGTGCGTCGCCCAGGGGAAGGCCAAGGAGATGACGACCGCGTACTACCACAACTGGATGGACGAAGCGACGCAGACCGCGCGCTCCGAGAAGAAGACGACGGTCAAGGTGCTGGAGCCGAGCGACTGCCCGGGGACGGTCTATTTCCTCCCCACGCCCAAGTCGCCGCACGGCGTCGATGTCGATCCAACCGGGGAATACATCGTGGGCGGCGGCAAGCTCGCCACGTCGATCCCGGTGCACTCGTTCTCGAAGATGATCAAGGCGATCGCCGACAAGAATTTCGAGAAGGAAGCGTACGGCATTCCGGTGATCAACTACGAAGCCACCAAGTTCTGCGAGGTGGAGAATCCCGGGCTCGGCCCCCTGCATAACGAGTTCGACGGCAAGGGGAACGTGTACAGCTCCGTCTTCATCAGCTCGGAGATCGTGAAGTGGTCGCTCCCCGGCTGCAAGGTGCTCGACCGGACGCCGACCTACTACTCGATCGGTCACCTCTCGGTGATGGGGGGCGACACCAAGGAGCCCTACGGGAAGTACGCCGTCGCGCTCAACAAGATCACCAAGGATCGCTTCCTCCCGACGGGTCCGGAGCTCACGCAGTCGGCGCAGCTCTACGACATCACTGGCGAGAAGATGAAGCTCCTCCTCGACTTCCCGACCATCGGCGAGCCGCACTACGCCCAAGCGATCCTGGCCAGCAAGATCAAGGACCAGCAGGTCAAGTACTTCACGCTCGCCGAGAACAAGCACCCCATGGTCGCCCGCTCGGAGCAGGAGACCGGCGTTTCGCGTGTTGGCAAGACGGTGCACGTGAAGATGACGGCGATCCGTTCGCACTTCACGCCGGACAACATCGAGGGAGTACAGGTCGGCGACACGGTGCTCTTCCACGTGACCAACCTGGAGCAGGACTGGGACATCCCGCACGGCTTCGCCGCGTTAGGGTCGTTCAGCGACGCGGAGTTGCTGGTCATGCCGGGGCAGACCCGGACGCTCACCTGGATCGCGAAGTACCCGGGGGTCTACCCCTTCTACTGCACCGACTTCTGCAGCGCGCTGCACCAGGAGATGCAGGGGTATGTGCGCGTCGCTCCGGCAGGTGCAACGGTGGCGCTCTCGGCGACCACCAGCCCCAAGTCGCGCGCCATCGCGGCGATGGTAGCGTCGGGCGAGCTCCCCGCGCACGAACATCCGGCCGGCGGACACGGCTCGCACTAGGAGACATCGCGCCAGTCGTCGACGGGAGCCGCACGGCGATGGATGCCGAGGCAACCGGCGACGACTGGTGAGATGCCCTCCCGACCGCACGCACTCCGGGGAGGAGCGCTCCCTCCACCTCCTCCCCACCCTTCTCCTCGAGGACCCGTCCCATGCTTGCCCCGCGCGCCCGACTCCTGCTTGGCATCGCCGCCACGTTGCTCCTGGCGATGTTCGTGACTCCGCTGTGGCAGGTGGCGCTCGACGCGCCGCAGTATCCCGAAGGCATCGGGATGAAGATCTGGATCAACACCGTCACCGGTGCCAAGGAAAATGACCTCAACAACATCAACAACCTGAATCACTACATCGGGATGAAGCGCATCGAGCCGGATGCGATCCCCGAGCTTCGCCTGATGCCGTACGTCGTTGGGGTCCTCGTCGCCACCGGCATCGGTGCCGCCCTCCTCGGGCGCCGACGCCTGGCCCAGGGATGGGTCGCGCTCTTCCTCGTGATGGCGCTTGCCGGGCTCGCCGACTTCTACAAGTGGGAGTACGACTACGGCCACGACCTCGATACCGAGAACGCGATCATCAAGATCCCGGGGATGTCGTACCAGCCCCCGCTCATCGGGTCGAAGCAGCTCCTGAACTTCACCGCCACCTCGTATCCCGGCGTCGGCGGAGTGGTCGCGATCCTCGCGCTCGGGCTCGGGGTCGTGGCGTTGATCGTCGACAAGCGCACGCTGAGCCCCGGGACCTCGAGCCAGGGGGCGTCGGCCATGGCCACACGCCACGTGGTGGCCTGAATGCAACCCGCGGCATCCCGCCATTTGTCATTCGTGCGCACGCTGTTCGTGTTCGCGTTGGCGGGCGCGTGCAGCGGCGGATCGTCGCCTCGCGAGTTCGTGCTCGGCGACGACGCCTGCGGCTTCTGTCGCATGGCGATCACCGACGCCCGCTTCGGCGGCGAAGTGCGCACCGCCGCCGGTCGTCTCCTCACCTTCGACGCAGTGGAATGCCTGGCGGGATATGTCGCCGAGCATAAGGGCGACTCGCTCGCCGACATCTGGGTCGCGGACTACGCGACAGGGAAGTTCACGCGGGCGTCGGA
>JBGAHX010000026.1:0-105618 GCA_044225935.1 Gemmatimonadaceae bacterium | reverse complement strand
CGCCTTTGCAGCTGGCGATTGTCCTGACGATAGGACACGTTCGGCGGGGGCGCGGTAGCCAAGGTGCCGCCGCGGGGGCGGCACCTCGGCTTGGTTCGACGCCTTTGCAGCTGCCGATCGCCCTGGCGATTCCCGCTCTCTAGCGCCTCACGCCTAGCGCTCGCGTTCTTCGGGGGGGCGCGTGCGCCACTGCTCGCGCGCGCGAAGGATCGTCGCCGGATCGTCCGAAAGAATCCCGCGCACGCCGGCACGCCACAGCTTGAGCGCGACGGCGGGCTCGTTGACGGTCCAGACGTGCAGCGGAACGCCGGCCGGTTCGGTCGCGCGCGCGAGCGCGTGGAGCGGAACCGGAATCCCGCGGTAGACGCGCGGGAGCGACATCGTCTGGAACGGGAGAGTCGTGTAGCGGCGGCCAAGGAGCGCCGGAAGCGCAATGGGCGCGATCGACGCCGGGGGCGACGACACCGCGACTCCATCCGCCTCGAAGGGGACGAGCGCTTCGGGGCGAAACGAGGCAGCGATGCAGCGCTCATCGGCATTCGCGCGCTTGAGCACGGCTCGGGCGGGAATCGCCACCTCCACCACTTTCAGTTCGATGAGCACCGGCATCGCGGGGAACTCTTCCAGCACCTCGGCGAGGGTGGAGATGCCGATGCCGCGCCCGCGATATGGAAAATCGCGATTACCGTTCTTCGTGAAGGTCGCCCCCGCGTCGAGGTGCCGAAGCTCGTCGAGCGTCAGCTCGGAGATGACCCCCACCTCGCCTGTTGTCCGCGTCACCGTGCGGTCGTGAATCACCACGACCTCGCCATCGCGCGTGAGTCGCACGTCGAACTCGAGCGCGTCGACGCCTAACGCCACCGCCTGGCGAAACGACTCCAGCGTGTTTTCCGGAGCGTGCGCGGAGTTTCCGCGATGCCCCACGACTGGGCGCGCCGTGAGATCGAGGAGCGGATGAGGCATCAAGTCTCAGAAGACGAGAAGACGAGAAGACGAGAGCTCGGGTGCGGGCGGATCGGCTCTACACAGCTACGACGCTGGGGAAGTGGGAGAGCTAGCAGCGGCAGATGCTGCAGCGACGCCGAGGCCCGGCCGCCCGGGAAAAAATGCGCCCGGGAGCTAGGCTCCCGGGCGCGGGGAAAGTTCCCCGGGTACTGCTACACGATCAGAATGAGTACTGCAGGCGCGTCACGACCATGCGCCCGATCTCCGGCGATCCCGGGAACGAGCGGACGCGCTTGTCGAGGATGTTCGTCCCGTTGATCGACCAGAGCAGTTCCTGCGAGCCCCAGGGGATCCGGTAGTTGAAGCCGAGGTCGAAGAGGTGGCTCGTGGGGACGCCGTCGTAGATGTACACCGTGCTCGACCCCGGTCGCGTGAACGAGATCGGAACGCCGCGAGCGTCGAGCCCGGAGGCGTAGACACCCGAGTTCACCGGATACGCGCGCATGAAGCGCCACCGCAGCTCGGCCCCATACCGGCTCGGCTCGTCGCGGAGCTTCACGGTGAACGAGGCCTTGGCATCCGGTGCGTTGAGCATGAGCGGCGCCGAGTTGGAGCTGAGCACGTCGCCGAACACCAGGTCGCTCACCCAGCTGTAGGTCCCGGCGAGCGTGATGAAGTCGTTGGCGACGTAGTCGACGGCAGCGTCGACGCCCTTCACCGTGATCTCGGTGTTGGTTGAGGACGTATAGGTCGCGTAGACGTCCGTCCCGTTCGCGAACTGGTCGCTGTTGAACTGCACGATACCGACCGGGAGCGAGGCAGCGGCCGTGGCGACCTGCGGGGCGATCTGCGCAGCGGCGGCTGCCGCCTGCGCCTGCGGCATGCCGGCCTGGATCAGGATCTGCGCGATGTTAGGGCCAAGGTAAGCACCCAACTGCGGACCGTTGAAGAAGACGTTCGGGGTGGCGAGACCGGCGGGGTTGCCGACGTCACCGCGCTTCTGCACCCAACCGTCGACCGCCAGCCGCAAGCGGTTCCCGATGATCCCCTTGTAGCCGACTTCATACGTCTTGTTGTAGGAGGCGTCGAGCGCACCGATGTCCTTCACGCTCGAGGCGGAAAGGTCGCGCGTCGGGTCGGAAGCGGCGTTGAGGTAGGCGATGCGCGTCCCCACCTGCGCATCCGTTGGCTGCAACGCCTTGAGCCCGTTGACCAGTGCCGTGGCGAGCTGCGTGCCGAGCGACTGCTGGAGGAGCGCGATGAGGTTGGGGGAGAGGCCGGTAAGCACGCCGCGATAGACACCGGCGGCCGACGATGGCACCCAGTCGTTCCCGCCGGTGAAGCGCGACTTCATGCACAGCCCGCCGTTCACCGAGCCACACGAGCGGTTGAAGGACCATCCGGACTTGGGCGGATTGCCCAGTGCGCGGATGTTGTAGCCCGAGTTGCCGATGTTTCGAGCCTGGATCAGGTCGAGGAAGTACGAGAAGTTCGCCGGTGTCGAGAAGGCGCGGTTGTAGGTGAAGCGGATGTTCTGCGTTTCGGTCGGCTTGAAGACGAGCGCAACGCGCGGCGACGTCTGGTAGCCGTCGATGAGCGAATTGTGGTCGAGGCGGAGCGCGGCAATGAAGTCGAAGCGAAGCGGGAGGTTCGTCGTCGACTGGATGTAGCCGCCGTACTCCGTCACGTCGTCGATGTCTTCATTGCGCCCGTTGATCGTGCCGCCGGTGCGCGGGTTCGTCTTGATGTAATCGAGCCCGTACACGAAGTCCTGCCGGTGCCCGAGCGTGAGCCCGTGTTGCAGCTGGCCGGCGAAGACGCGCGACTGGTCGACGATGGGCTGTCCGGAGCGGAGGAGGTACGTCCCGGTGGTCGAGAGCGAGTCGTCGTTGCCGGCGTCGCTGAGGTTGGCAAACACCTGCCCGAAAAGGCGCCCGATGCGCGCGCGCTGCTGGAAGCTCTTGTACGTCCAGTTCTTGATCTGCGACGTCCCGTTGGCGCCGGTGAGTTCGAGTCCGCTCCCGATATCGGTGTAGCCGACGGTGCTGACAAACTCGGAATTGTCGGTCGGGCGGATGTCGAGGCGCGCTTCGGAGGTGAAACGGCGGAGGTCGAAGTCGCGAATGTTCGGCTTGCCCGCACGTCCGGCGGGCGCCTGCGCCGGGAAGACGTCGGGTTCACCCGGATCGTAATTCGGGAGGACGTTGCCGTTCTTGTCGCGCGCCGACGTGCTGCTCCAGTCGGTGGCGGAGAAGTATTCGCCGGAGAGCTTGTAGCCGATCTTCGGCGTGATCAGTCCGGCATGACGGACGCCGGCGCGGAGCAGCGAGCGCTCACCGCCGTCGAGCGTGAGTGTCGTCCCCTGCGAAGTGAACGGCGACTTCGTGATGACATGCAGCACGCCGTTTGCCGAATTGGGGCCGTAGAGCGCCGAGGCGGGACCGAGCAGGACCTCGATGCGCTCGACGTCCTCGTTGGTCCCCGTCATCAGGAACGGCACGTTGACGCGCAGCGACGGGACACCGGCGAAGCGGTAGTCCTGCAGCATGAGGATCGAGCCGGAAAAGGCGTTGTTGAAGCCGCGCGCGACGACGTTGCTCTGGGCAATGCCGCCCTGGTTCACGTCGACACCGGGGATGCCGCGAATATGATCGGTGACGGTGACCGACGGGCGCTCCTGGATATCGCGCACGTCGACCACCGAAACGGATGCCGGCGCGTCGAGCGCCTTCTCGGGGCGTCGCGACGCGGTCGTGACGACGGGATTGAGCTCCGTGGTGATCTCGTTCAGGGTGAAGTTGACCGTGGCGGTCCCCCCCGCGGTGACCTGCACGCTGTCGACGCGCTTGAGCTGATAGCCGAGCCGCGTAGCGACCACGGCGTAGCTCCCGGCAGCGACGTTGGGAATGCGATATGTGCCGTCGTCACGCGAGAGCACCGACGCGGCAAGCTGGCCGCTGGTGGTGAGCGCCTGCACGCGCGCTCCGCTGATCGGTCCGCTCTCTGAGCTGATGGTGCCGGAAATGGCGCCGCCCTGCGCAAATGCAGGATGAGCCGAAAGCGCGATTCCGCACAGCACGGCAACCCGACGAACCCAGGACGCAATCATCAACACCTCGGAGGCAATGGTGTAAAGGGGCTGTCAATGCGCCACGAAGATACGAGCCCCACTCGACCATTCGCCATATGCAATCCGCCTGACGAGCGAGGGTGATTTCCACCCATCGGGACGGGGGCACGAGAGGAACGCTCCCCTCGCACGGGTAGATTGAACCGCACGGTGCGCCCCCCTCTTGGGCCCCCTTTCCGTGGACCCGCGCCGGCTCAGCAGTCCTCGCCCAAGATCCCCTCCCGCAGCTCTCCCCCGCTCCATGACGCCTGCTTCGTCCTCTCTGCATTTCCGCACTCGTCCACTCCTCCCCGGCTCCGACAGAGTTCGCGGACGAGCGCCCAGGCGGGGGCGACCGAGTCGAGGCCTCGGCCCCCTTTCGCTCGTCGCCTTGGCGCTCGCCCCCGCCGCGCTCAGCGCACAGGGGACATCGGCGTCGAAGCCGGTGCGCACCCTCATCGGCGACGTTGCCCTCATTCTTCGGTCCGATCGCCCTGGGACGCTGCGAATCGGAGTGGCCGGAGCCAATCGATCGCTTACGCTCTCGGTCCGTTCCACCGACGCGCGTCGATGGGCGGATTCGGCGGCCAAGCTGGTGGTTCCCTTACCGAGGCGGCGGGCGAAGCGCGCCTCGTCGTCAGCTGCCGATACGTCCGTTCGGCGTCGGGCCGTGCTGGAGGAGCCGGGCGTGGGGGCAGGGACGTTCGTACTCCTGCGCATCGACAGCGCCGCGACGCGCCACTTCCTTCTCTTTGTCGACGATGCAACGCTCGAGGGGATCCGTCAGCCGCTCGAACCGGAGGAGGCGACGCTTCTCATCCGTCTGATTCGCAACGCCACCATCCCCACACGCGGCGGAGCGGCGAAAAAGAAGGGGGCGACGAGCGGTAAGAAGGGGAACGCGCCCGCCCGGAGCGGCGCGGGGGTGAAGCCATCGCGCGGCGTGGCGGCGCCCGTCGGTCAGCCGTCGACCGAGATCTCGTCGCTATCGCCCCCGCCATCATCGGCAGGAACGCCGGTCCACGGGCGATAGACCGAAAGGAGCGCCGCGAGGGCGAGCATCAGGACGACCGCGAGCAGGGTCCAGAGTCGGCGCACGGGAAGTCGCGCAGGGAGCGGAGCCGCCGCCGTGTCGGCGGGGCCGACTCGGCGAACCGGGCGGGAGCGCTGGCCCTCGTGCATGCGTCGCGATCTCATGCCGAAATGACGACGGAAGACCGGGGCGGCGCAACACCCGCGCTCGCTCTTCAACTCGGCGCCGTGTGACCAGTGCGTTCTTCTGACCGTCCGCCCAATGCGAGACAATCGCTGGCGTTCTCGCGCGAAAACCTGCCGATACTTCCGGTGTTGGAGCCGCCCACACCTCGCGCTTTCTCGTGCTGAATCAAGCCAAAGGATCCCCCGCGAAGCGGGAAGCACATCCGCCTGACGACAGGTCTCCGCTCGAGATCAAGATGCGGATGATCCTGTCGGAGGCGGATTTTCCCGCGATCTCGAAGGACGCCCTCGACGCGCTCAAGCACATGCCCGAGGACGATGCGTCGATTCAGCGCCTCGCCAACATCGTGCTGCGCGATTTTGCGCTCACGCTCAAGGTGCTCCGCACCGCCAACAGCGCCTATTACAAGCGCTCCGACAAGACCATCCAGAGCGCGACGCACGCGATGCTCCTCCTTGGCGCCCGCACCGTGCGCCATCTGGCTGCGTCGATCCTGGTCTTCGAGCACTACCGCAAGCGTTCGCCCGGGCTCAAGGAGCTGATGCTTCTCTCGCTCCTCACGGCGAACCATGCGCGCGAACTCGCCATGCGGCGCAAGCTCCCCGATCCTGAAGAGGCGCACCTGTGCGGGATGTTCCGCAACCTCGGGGAAGTGCTCATCGCCGGCTACTGTCCGCGCGAGTATGCGAAGATCCTCCAGCACCTGGAGCTCAAGAACAAGGGGGAGGCCATCGCCGCGTTCGAAGTGCTCGGCTTTCGCTATGAAGAGTTAGGGGAGGCGATGGCCAAGCACTGGGGGATGCCCGAGAGCGTGATCACCGGGATCCGTGCGGACGCGGCGATCGCGTCGTCGGAGATGGGGATGATCGCTTCGTTCGCGCACGAGCTCACCGCGGCGGTCTACCGTCGCGAGAACGACCCCAAGCGGGATGCATTGGGCGACGTGCTCGCGCGCTACGCGAAGCGGCTCAGCCTCACGCGCGACGACGTGGCCGAGATACTCGAGGCCTCGCTCGCCGAGACGAAGGAGGTCTTCACGAGCGCCAAGGTTTCGATCGACGACTTGAGGCTCCGCCGGCTGCAAAAGGCGGCGATGGCGCAGCTCGGGAACTGGGGCGCGCCCCCCGAGGTGGTCCAGGAGCTCGCGTCGGCGGAGCCGACCCCCGAGCAAGTCGCGGCGATCGATGCGATGGCCGAGCAGGTGAAGGTGCGCGAGGAGCTCGCCGCCGAGGTGCTGCGCATCGCGCTCCCGACCTCGGGGGAGGACCTCAACCGCGTGATCCTCATGGTCCTCGAGGGGATCTTTCGCGGTGGTCCGTTCGATCGCGTGGTCTTCTGCATGCTCACCCCCGACCGCACGTCGGTGAAGGCGCGCTACGGGCTCGGCACCGGCGTCGAGCAGCTCCTCGAGTCGTTCTCGTTCGAGCTGAGCCCACGCGAGGGACCGGTGGCCGTGGCGATGCTGCGCCGTCAGAGCGTCTGCGTCCCCGTGGAGCGCGACTTCACCGCGCAGGAGTTGCGCTTCGCCCAGTCGTTAGGCGCGTCGTCGTTCGGCGTCTTCCCGGTCGTGGTCGGGACGCGTTTGCTCGGGTGCGTGTACTGTGATCGTCCGTGGAACTCGCGCCTCCCCGATCGCAACACGCTGGCCTACGTGCGCAAGCTGTGTGAGGGGGCGGTGCGGGGTATCGAGGCGCGCAAGACAGTGAACACCCCCGGGCGCATCACCGGGACCGGGACGCAGGTCGCGCAGCGGGCGACTCCCGCCTACTCGGCGACCTTCAAGAGCGACGTCGTGCTGCGTCTGCTCCGCGGCGAGACAGCGACGGCCGTCGGATCGGAGCTGGGGATCGCCGAGCAAACGCTCGCACGCTGGACGCAGGAGTTCATTGCCGGCGCAAGGGCCGGGATGCGCGCCGGCTAGCCGTAGCCGACGCCCGCTGCCTGACGAGTCACGCCGCCTGACGAGTGACGCCGCCTGACGAGTCACGCCGCCTGACGAGTCACGCCGCCTGACGAGTCACGCCGGTGCGGCGCGCTCGAGCAGGGTGATCTTCTGCCAGATCTTGCGCGAGAGCCCGTTGGTCAGGTCCTCGATCTCGTTCACCGCCTGCAGGACGACGGCGTCGTCCATGTGCTGCACGAAGAGCGCCCCGATCTTTCCCGTCAACGACAACAGCTCGCTGCAGTAGTCGAGATATCGCCCCAACTCGGCGCGGCTCATCGTGCGCGGGGGGGAGGATGCGGTGTCCTCGCGCGGGACGGTGAGGTACTCCGGGTCCTTGGTGAGTTGGTGCATGTCGACGATGTGGGCGATGCTGCGCAGCTGGTGGATGCGGCGGAGCGCGACGCGCCGCTTGAGCCGCCCCTCGATCGACGCGAGGAAGTAGATCGCGATGCCGAGGAAGACGAGGTCGTTGATTCCCGCCTCCACCCCCTGCACAAAGTCCGACAGCCCCGACACCGCGGTCGACGAGGCGAGCCCGGTGGCGATGCCGCTGATCGCCGCGACGAGGACGACGGTCATGAGCAGGACGGCGGTGGCGATCCCGACGCGCACCGGGGGACACCCAGCGCTTCGGCCTCGCGCGCACATTCGCGGGCGAGGCCGAAGAGGTCGCGCCCGACGCCGGAGAGTCCGGCGCCGGGAAAGCGTTCCTCGATGCGATGGTTCAGGCGCTCGATCGTCCCGATGATGTGCGTCGCGTCGAGCGTGCGGAAACTCACTGCACCGCGACCCGCTGCGGCCACCGCTCGAACCAGCTCCGCATGTAGAGCTGCGTGCGCATGAAGTTTGACGGCGTCGACGATGTCCCGTGCCACTCGTTGTTGAAGCGGATCATCGCGGTGGGGACTTTCCGGAACTTGAGCGCCTCGTAGAACTCCTCGGTCTGCGGCATTGGGGTGCGCAGGTCCTGCACGCCGGTCATCAGCATCGTCGGCGTCGTCACGTTGCCGACGTACATGATCGGCGAACGGCGCAGGTGCTCGCTCGGATCTTCCCAGAACGGCTTGGCGAAGTTGCGGTACCAGTTGGGCGAATCCGTCGTGCCGACGAAGCTCATCCAGTTGGTCACCGGGCAGTTGGAGCTGGCGGCGGCGAAGCGGTCGGTGTGTCCCACGATCCACGCGGTGAGGACGCCACCGCCCGAGCAACCGAAGACATACATGCGCTTGGTGTCGACGTAACCGCGGTTGATGACGCTATCGACGCCGGTCATCAGGTCGTCGAAGTCCTTGCCGGGATACGCGTTCTTGATCGCGTTGCCGAAGGCGCTTCCGTAGCCGGTCGAGCCGCGCGGGTTGGTATAGAGCAGGACGTAGCCGTTCCCCACGTGCTCCTGGCGGGCGAAGGAGAAGCCGACGTTGTACATCGAGTGCGGACCGCCGTGGATTTCGAGCATGAGCGGGTACTTCTTGCTCGCGTCGAAGTCGGCGGGCTTCACGATCCACCCCTGGATGCGCGTCCCATCCTTGGAGTTGTACCAGATCTCCTCGGTCGTGGCGAGCTTCTTCCCCGTGAGCACGTCGTCGTTGACGGTCGTGAGCTGCTTGAGCTCGGGGCGGGTGAGGGCGAAGGTCACCACGTCGTTAGGCTTGAGCGACGTGCTGACCGTCCCCAGCGCGACCCCGGTCTTCCCGATGTCGCTCACCGTGAGGACCTGCGCCCCCTTCGTCACCTGGCGCACCTGCCCGGTGAGCGTGGCGAAGTACAGGTTGCGCGATCCTTCGTTCTCGACGTTGAAGTAGATCCCGCTCCCGTCCGGCGCCCACATGATCCCCTGCGGCGACCGGTCGAGGTTCCCGCTGATCTCCCGCGAGTTGGACCCGTCGGCGTTCATCACGTACAGCTTGCTGTCGATCCAAGTGGCGTCGGTGGAGTCGTAGCCGGTGTAGGCGATGAGCTTTCCGTCGGGCGATGGCGTCGGCTGCTGGTCGGGGCCGTTGCGCTTCGTCAGCTGCTTCACGTCGCCGCTCATCACGTCCACCGCATAGATGTCGCTCTGGCGCCAGCGGTACTCGGAGTCTTCCACGCGGTCGGCCGTGAAGATCAGCGTCTTGCCGTCGGGCATCCACTGTGGCGCGCCGTTGTCCCAGTTGCCGCTCGTGAGCTGGCGCGGCGTTCCGCCATCTGCCGAGACGACGAAGACCTGGTTGTATCCGGTGTCGTTGAAGCCAACGCGATCCTGCCGATAATCCAGGCGTGTCACGATGCGCGGCGTCTCGATCCACTTGGCGCCTTTCGGCGCCTGCGGGAGCGGGATGTTCCACTGCTCGCGATACGGCACATTCATCCGGAATGCGATCGACTTGCCGTCGGGAGACCACTGAATGTCGCTCGGCGACTCGGTCACCCGCGTCACCTGTGAGACTGCGCCTTCGGCGTCCATCCACCTAACGAAGATCTGCGCGCCGGTCGGCTCACCCTTGGCGATGTAGGCGATGCGCTGCCCGTCCGGCGACCACTCCACCGAGCCGCCGTCGACGAGGAAACGATTCTTCGTTCCGTCGATCCCCATCGTCCAGAGCGACGATTCCCAACGGTCGTTGAGCTTGTCGACCCAGCGCCGAGTGTAGATCACCTGCTTGGCGTCGGGGGAGAGTCGTGGTGACTGGACATCTTCCCAGTCGAGGTACTGGTCGATGGTGATGCGATCGCGGGGTGCCTGGGCCGCGACGGGCGCGGGGGCCAACGCAACGAGCGCCATCGGCGCGAGTGCGAGCGTCGCGAGGGCCAGGGCGCCAAGGGGGGCGCGCGAGGTCGACATGCCTTCCTCCGGGAAATGAGCGGAAGCGGGGGGGGAGCAGGGCGCACTCGTCGCGCCCGCGATCTCCTACGCTGTGCTCCCGCGCGGCGCTGCGCGAGGGGGGGAGCCAACGGGCGAACTACACCTCGCCAGTTGAAGACGGCGCCGTTCCGCCGTACAAGAAGGCGACGGCATCAGCGAATTACATTCCGCAGCGCCATGCCCACGCCCCCCGCCGCTGCAACGACTGCGCGACACGATCCCTATGCGGCGCTCGGCGTCCCCGCGTTCCGGCGATTCGTCGTCTCGCTCCTGACGATGACCATGGCGACGCAGGTGCAGGCCGTCGTTGTGGGATGGCTCGTCTACCAGGTGACGCACGACCCCCTCGCGCTTGGGCTCCTCGGTCTCACCGAGGTCGTTCCGTACATCGCCGTCGCGCTCTTCGCCGGCTACGTGGTCGATCGCACCGATCGCAAGCGCGTCTCGGTGCGCTCGCTCGCGGTCCTCGTCGTCGCATCGGTGACGCTCCTCGTCTTCACCATCACAGGGCGCGACGCGTCGCGCGTCTGGCCCTACTACGCGGTCATCGCCGTCTGCGGCGTCGCGCGTTCCTTCCTGCAATCGTCGCGTTCGGCGCTGGTCGCCGAGATCGTCCCGCGAGCGCTCTTCACGAACGCCGCAACCTGGCGCAGCTCCACATGGCAGCTGGGAACCGTGATAGGTCCGGCGCTCGGCGGGCTCGTGTACGCCGCGTATGGCGCGCGCGTCGCCTTCGCCGTCGTGGTCGTGCTCAACGTCGTGGCGTTCGCGGCGATGGCCGGGGTGCTCCATACGCCAACGACCGTCTCCATCGGCGCTGACTCCATACGCCGAAACCTCGCCGCCGGGATGCGTTTCGTGTCGAGTCAGCCGATCATCCTCTCGGCGCTCACGCTCGACATGCTCGCCGTCTTTTTCGGCGGCGCGGTCGCGCTCATGCCCGTCTTCGCCAGCGACATCCTGCACGTCGGGGCGCGTGGGGTGGGGATCCTGCAGGCTGCGCCGGGAATAGGCGCGGTGATCATGGCCGTCATCGTCGCCCATCGCCCGCCATTCGCGCGCGCCGGGCGGACGCTGCTCGTCGCCGTCGCGATCTTCGGCGTGGCGATGATCGCCTTCGCCGTCTCCAGGTCGTTCCCGCTTTCGGTGGCGCTGCTTATCGTTGGGGGAGCCGCCGACAACGTGAGTGCGGTCATCCGTGCGACGCTCATTCAGGTGCTCGTTCCTCCCGAGATGCTCGGCCGCATCTCGGCGGTGAACGCGATCTTCATCGGGAGCTCGAACGAGCTCGGCGCGTTCGAGTCGGGCGTCGCCGCTCGGCTGTTCGGCACGGTCGCGTCGGTCGTGCTCGGAGGGGCGATGACGCTCGTGGTCGTCGGCGCCACCGCGTGGCGCGCACCAGCACTGCGACGGTTGCGGCGGATCGAGGAAGAGCGCACGAGCGAGGCCGGCCTCGCCCCCGTCGCCTAACGCGGCACGGCCGGAATGGTGAGGATCGCGACGCACCCGGCGCGATCGCTCCGATTCTCGAGCTGCAGCATCCCGTCGTGCGCCTCGGCGATCTGGCGCGACAGCACGAGCCCGATCCCCGTCCCCTGTGGCTTTGTGGTGAAGAACGGGACAAAGAGGTTGGCCGACCCCGAAAGCCCAAGCCCCTCGTCGCGCACCACGAACTCGATGCGCGCCGCGTCCGTCCGCCAGGTGACGTCGACGCCGCCACCGGTCTCCAGCGACGCCTCGACCGCGTTGCGGATCAGGTTGATCAGCGCCTGTTCGAGCTGGTCGCGATCGGCCTCGATTGCGACGTCGGGGCCGGGAATCACGTGCACCGGGAGTCGCTGCTCGACCGCCGCCGTGCGCTGCACCAGTTCCGCAACGCGCAGCGGGCGGCGCTGAGGCGCGGGGAGGCGCGCCAGTCGCGCGTAGGCGCTCATGAAGCGGGAAAGCGAGTCGGCGCGTCCGGCAATGATCCCGAGGCCGCGCCGCATGTCGTCCTCCTCCACATCCTCGGCGCCGCGACTGCTAACCAGCGACTGCAGGGATCCGGCGAGCGACTTGATCGGTGCGAGCGAATTGTTGATCTCGTGGCTCAGCACGCGCACGATACGCTGCCACGCCTGCAGTTCTTCCTCGCGCAGGCTCTTCGTCACGTCGGCGATCACCAGGAGCGAATGCGGGCGCCCGTCCTGCCGAAAGATCGTCCGTCGCACCTCCCACCGTCCGGCGCGCTCGGGAAAGGTGTAGTCGTACACCTGAGATGCGGGGCCGCCCAGGAAGGCGCCGAGCCCGATCGCGGCGGCGCGCTTGCCGACGAGGCGTTCGCTTGACTGCGCGAGGAGCCGCTCACCTGCGCGATTCACCAGGCGCAACGCGTCGTTGTCGTCGAAGGTGAAGATCGCCACGTCGATCTCGGCCATCACCGCGCGCAGGAGCGACGTCGCTTCCATCGCGCCCTGCCGCTGGCTGCGCAGCGTATCGCCCAGCATGTTGATCTCGAGAAGGGCGAGGCCGAGCGCGTCGTCCGAGCGCCCCATGCGGGCGCGCAGGGAGAAATCCCCCTCGCGGAGCGCGGCGAGCATGTTGGAGAGCGTCTGCAGCGGGCGCACCACTCGCTCGCGCAGGGCGAAGGCGACTACAAGCCAGATGCCGGCCACGAATCCGCCAAGCGTCCACGCCGCCTTGGTCGAGTAGCTCCCGGTCCACAGGAGGACGATCGTGGCGACCACGCCCGGGAGCCCGGCTCCCATGGCCAGCAGGAAGACGCGTCGCTCGTGCGTGAGCGAGAAGCGGCGGCGACGCGGGCCCTCGTCGCGCCACTCCGGCATCGTCACCGCTCCCTCGCCGGGAGAAACATGATCACGTGTCCCCTCCACTCTCGATGCGGAAGTGCTCGAGCCGGCGGTAGAGCGCGCTCCGGCTCAGGCCGAGTGCCTTGGCCGCATGCGAGACGTTGCCGCCGTGTCGCGCCAGTGCCTTGCGGATGAGGATCTGCTCGACCTCGTCGAGCGGAAGGTCTTCGTAACGCGGCACCGACGCGGTGGCACTGCGCAGCCCTAAGTCGACGGCGCGCACCGCCGGGCCCTGCGCCATGAGTACCGATCGTTCGACCGCGTGCCCCAACTCGCGAATGTTGCCGGGCCACAAGTGTTCGAGGAGCGCCTGCATCGCCGCCGGCTCGAAGCCTTCCAGCGCTTTGCGATAGCGGAGCGCGTGGCGACGGAGGAACTCGGTCGCGAGGAGCGGGATGTCGTCGCGACGCTCGCGAAGCGGGGGGAGGTGAATCTCGATCGTGTTGAGGCGGAAGAGCAGGTCTTCTCGAAAGCGTCCCGCCTGCACGTCGTCCTGCAGTACGGCATTAGTCGCCGAAAGGACCCGTACGTCGACGCGGCGCACCTTCGAGGAACCCACGCGTTCGAGCTCTCCCCCCTGCAGCACGCGCAGCAGCTTGCTCTGCTGTGAGAGGGAGATGTTCGCGATCTCGTCGAGAAAGATCGTCCCGCCGTCGGCGAGTTCGAAGCGCCCCACGCGGTCGGTGCGCGCGTCGGTGAAGGCCCCCTTCACGTGCCCGAACAACTCGCTCTCGAAGACGCCGTCCGAGAGCCCCCCCATGTTCACCGGGACGAAGCCGCGCGAGGCGCGTGGCGACGACGCATGCAGCCAGGTCGCCACCAGCTCCTTCCCGGTCCCGTGTTCCCCGGTGATCAGCACGTTGGCGTCCGACGGTCCCACGCGCTCCATCAGCTGCAAGATGGGCTGCATCACCGGCGACTCGGCCACCAGTGCCGGAAGCGGCGCGTTGGGCGAACGCAGTGCCGAGTTCTCGCTCTCGAGCTGTTGTGCGCGACGCAGTGCCCTCCCCAACTCGACCGCATTCCGCACGATCGCCACGAGTCGCGCGTTGTCCCACGGCTTCTCGATGTAGTCGTGCGCGCCGCGGCGCATCGCCTCGACCGCGGTATCGATGCTCGCCCACGCCGTCATCACCACGATCGGGAGCGTGGGGTCGATGGCTGCGACCTGCTGCAGGAGGTCGAGCCCCTCGCGCCCACTCGTCGTGTCGCGCGTGAAGTTGAGGTCGGAGAGAATCGCGTCGAACTCGCGCGTCTTGAGCGCCTCGAGCACCTCCATCGGCGACCGTGCCGCCTCCACGTGATATCCCTCTCCCTTGAGCAGCAGGCGCAACGCCTCCAGCACGTCGCCTTGATCGTCGGCGATGAGGAGGCGGGAAGGGCGAGCGGAGGGCACTCTTGGGACGGGAGACGGGAGACGGGGGACGGGAGATGCGGCCGGCTCCCCGGAAGATGTCGCGCGGGACGAGCCGTTGCTACGCGCTCCCCTCCGGCACCGTCTCCACGCCGCGACGTCCTTCACCGGTCGGGATGTCGTCGACGATCCAACCGTCACGCACGGTCACGATGCGGCTCCCGTACTGCGCGTTCTCTTCGGAGTGCGTGACCTGCACGATCGTCGTCCCTTGCCGGTTGAGCTGGACAAATAGCTCCATGATGTCCCGCGCCTGCGACGAGTGCAGGTTCCCCGTCGGCTCGTCCGCCAGGAGCAATGCCGGCTTGGCGATCACGGCGCGCGCGACGCCGACGAGTTGCTGCTGCCCGCCCGAAAGCTGCCGCGGATAGAGATCCTTCTTGCCGACGATCTGGAAGCGATCGAGCGTGTCCGCCACGATCGCCGCGCGCTGGTCCTTGGGGACGTCGCGATATGAGAGCGGGACGTCGAGATTCTCGGCTACCGTGAGGTCGTCGAGCAGGTGGTACTGCTGGAAGACGAAACCGATGTGTTTGCGGTTGAGCGAGAGACGGTCCTTGTTCGACAGTGCGTGCACCGCGACGCTGCGCAGGTAGTACTCCCCCTGCCAGGCCCCGTCGAACATCCCAAGGATCGAGAGCAGCGTCGACTTGCCGGCGCCCGATGGCCCCATGATGGTGACGAACTCGCCGGGAACGATGTCGAGCGACACGCGCCGCAGCACGTACGACTTTCCCGAGGGAATGTCGAACGCCTTCTCGACTCCGCGCATGGAGACGAGGGGGCCGGAGTGGACATCCTCCTCGATGGGAAGGTCGCGCTTTGCACTGCGAAAGAAGGCCATGACAGTCAGGAAGAAGACAGAGTCTTGAACAAAGGTAGCGCCGGGTCGCGGACGATGCTCATTCGCTCCGTAGCGCAGTGATCGGGTCGACGCGCGTTGCACGCCGCGCGGGAATCGCGCTCGCCAGGAGCGCCACCAGGGAGAGCACGAACGGGATTCCCAGCATCGTGAGCGGGTCGGTCGCCGAGACGCCGTAGAGTGCACCTCGGAGGAGCTGCGCGAGCGCGATCGCGGCCGGAACGCCGATCAGGAGGCCGGCACCGATCAGGCGCAGCGCGCCGAGAAGCACGAGCCCGCGCACGTCGCGCGCCGATGCGCCGAGCGCCATGCGAATCCCCAACTCCGGCGTGCGTTGCGCCACGACGTACGACATCACGCCGTAGAGTCCGATGGTCGCCAGCAGCAACGCGGCCGCCGCGAAGATCGTGAACATCGAGCCGAAGACACGCGGCTGGAACATCCGGTCGCGGACCACGAAGTCCATCGAGGCGGCCCGCGCGATCGGGAGCGACGGGTCGAGCCGCTTGATGGCCGATCGGACCGCCGGCAGAAGCGCCGTGGGATCGCCCGAACTGCGGAGCGCGACCCAGCGCTCCCCCGCGTAGTCGCCCTTGAGGGGAAGGAGCATCTCGGGACGGCGGTGGTCGGTCACCGAACGCGTCACCAGGTGCGGAAAGACTCCGACCACGGTGTAGGCATCGTTCGACTCGCGCGAGAGTCGGAGCTGCTTGCCTAACGCGTTCTCGCCCGGCCATTCGCGCTCGGCGAGGACGTCGTCGATCAGCACCACGCGGTCACTCCCCGCCGCGTCGCCCGCCGTGAAACCACGCCCCTCGCGCAACGGGATGCGCATCGTCTGCATGTAGTCGGGCGACACGCGCGCGAACCAGGCGCTCGGCGAGGACTGCGGCGGATACTCCTTTCCCGCAGGAAGGTACAGGCGTTCCTTGCAGCAATCGGCGATGAGCTGGTCGTCGATCATCCCGACGCTGGTGACCGAAGGAAGTCCCGCGAGTTCCTCTTCCAGTCGTTGTACGAACGTGGTGCGCGCCGAGTCGTTGGCGTAGCGCGCGCCGGAGAGCGAGAGTTCGAAGGTGAGGAGCCCGCGCGAGTCGAAACCCATGTCGGCGCGCATCGTCGCCATGAAGCTGCGCACCATCAGTCCTGCACCGACCAGCAACACGAGCGAGAGCGCAAGCTCGGCGACGACGAGTGTGCTGCGTGTACTTCCCACGCGCGAGGCGGCGCTGCTCCCGCGCCCGCCGGCATCCTTGAGCGTCTCGCCGAGCGATGGCGTCGAAAGCGAGAGCGCCGGAAGGATGCCGAACACCAGCCCGCTGACCATCGTGACGGCGACCGTCACGAGCAGGACGAAGCCGTCGACGTCGAACTTCATCCAGTACGGCACGGTCGTCGGCATCATGCGTGTGGTGAACCACTCGGTGGCCCACGTGCCGAGGAGGACCCCGCCCACGCCGCCGATGGAGGCGAGGAGGAGGCTTTCGGTGAGGAACTGCCGGATGATGCGACGGCGCGGTGCACCTAACGACAGTCGCACCGCTACCTCCCGCTGCCGCCCGGCGCCGCGCGCCAGCAGCAGGTTCGCCACGTTCGCGCAGGCGATCAGGAGGACGAAGCCCACCGCGCCGAGCATGATCAGGAAGAGCGGTCGCACCTCACGCGCGATCAGGTCGTTTACCGGCACCAGCCACGATGACCATCCGTCGTTCGTCGTCGCGAACCGCTCGGCGTTCCCCCGCATCATCGCGGCGATCCGCGCATCGGCCTGCTCACGCGTGACGCCGGGGGCGAGGCGCCCCGTCACCTGCAACACGCGGTAATCGCGGTGTTCGCGCAGCTCACCGGCCACGAACGGTATCCACAGATCGCTGATCTCGGGAAAGCGCACGTCGCGCGCCATCACCCCGATGATCGTGTACGACTCGCCGTCGAGCGTGAGCGTGCGGCCGACGATGTCCGGGGCGGCGGCGAAGGAGCGTTCCCACACCCCGCTCGCGATCACCACGACCTTGGCATTCGACACACTCTCGTCCGGGCGGAAGAAGCGCCCCTTGAGCGGCTGCAATCCGAGCGTAGGAAAGAGCGACGGCGTGACGCGCGATCCCAGCAAGCGTTCCGGCTGTTCGCCACCCCCGACGTTCCAGGTGTCATCGGTGTGCGCGCCGACGGCGCTGAACACGCCGGGGAGCTGTTCGAGATCCTCGTAGTCGGGAACCGACCAGGATCCGTACGTACGCCGTTCGCCGTCGGTGCGCCACATGCTCGCATGCATGAGCGCCTCCGAGTGCGGGAACGGGAGGGGGCGCAGCAGGAGCGCGTTGGTCGGCGTCCAGATGAAGACGTTCGCGGCGATCCCGATCGCGATGCAGAGCGCAGCGATCGCGGTGAAGCCGGGTGAGCGGCCGAGCGAGCGGACGGCGAGCCGGACGTCGTGCAGGAGGGCATCCATGCGGTCACGCTCCAGGGAGGAGAGCCCCGGGCACGGTGCCCGTGCCCGTCAGGCGTGGCGCAGGATCAACCCCCTGCCCACGCCAGTGTCGCGCTCGCGGCGAGCGCCGCGAGCAATACCGTGCCT
Organism: Gemmatimonadaceae bacterium; assembly: GCA_044225935.1. Classification (GTDB taxonomy): domain Bacteria; phylum Gemmatimonadota; class Gemmatimonadetes; order Gemmatimonadales; family Gemmatimonadaceae; genus SCN-70-22. The sequence goes on along the minus strand of JBGAHX010000026.1, from coordinate 87,855 downwards.
AACGCGGCCACCAGCGCGACCGCTCCGAGGAGCCGGCGCGACGGAGCCGGCGCCTCGCGAGTCGTCGAGAACGGCGACGACTCGCCCGCTTCGGATGCGTCGTCGCGCCGGGCCGCCACTCGGAGGATCGACGCCGGACGCACCGGTGCCGGCGTCGCCGGCACCGCGCTGCGATGCGCGACGTCGGGAACGTCGCGCACGAGCGCCAGCCGCGATTCCCCGCGTGCCGACGCCAGCGATGTCGGCATCAGACGGGTGCCGCGGCCATCTCGTCGACCACGCGGCCGTCGAAGATGTGGATCGAACGGTCGGCGTGCCGCGCATAACGAGGATCGTGCGTCACCATGCAAATCGTCGCCCCGCCACGGTGCAACTCGCGAAGGAGTTCCATCACCGCCTCGCCGTTCGTCGAGTCGAGGTTTCCGGTCGGCTCGTCGGCGAGGAGGATCGCCGGGTCGCCCGCCACCGCGCGCGCGACGGCCACGCGCTGCTGCTGACCGCCGGAGAGCTGCGAGGGATAGTGCTTGATGCGGTGTGCCATCCCCACTCGCTCGAGCGCGTCCTGCACGCGCTTCTTGCGTTCGGCGGCGCCCATCCCGCGGTAGGTGAGCGGGAGCTCGACGTTCTCGTAGACCGTGAGGTCGCCGATCAGGTTGAACGCCTGGAAGATGAAGCCGATCTGCCGGTTGCGGATGCGCGCACGGTCGGCCGCCGAGAGGTTCGACACATCCTCGTTCGAGAGCATGTAGCTCCCGCCGGTCGGCGTATCGAGGAGCCCAAGGATCGAGAGCAGCGTCGTCTTGCCGCACCCCGAGGGACCGTTGATCGCCACGTATTCCCCCGGGCGGATGTCGAGGTGAATGTCGGCCAGCGCGTGCGTCTCGACCTCGTCCGTGTAGAAGATCTTCTTGATCCCCGTCATGCGGATGAGGGGTTCCGCCGTAGGCAGGTCGTTAGGCATGTTCATCGCTCGATTCTCACCCGGTTGACGTTGTCAAAGCGCGACATGTCGGAGATGATGACGCTGTCGCGTTGCTGCAGCCCCTGCAACACCTCGATCGTACTGACCGACGCGCGCCCCAGTTTCACGCTGATGCGGGTCGCACTCTTTCCATCGGGCTCGATGCGAAAGAGTCCGATCGCCTGCTCGGGTTGCCCGTACGCCGGCCGCCCCACGTACATCACATTGCTCAGTCGCTCCAGCTCGATCACGCCGTCGACCGAAAGGTCGGCGCGCGCTCCCTTCGGCAGGTCACCCTCGAGCGCGACCTCGACCGTCACCGTCCCGTTGGTCGAGATCGGGTCGACGCGCATCACCTTGCCTTCGATGAACCCGTTGCGCGTGTCGACCGTCGTCTTCTGCCCGACGACGATGTCCTTGGCCTGCGTCTCCGGAACGCGCAGCACTGCCTTGAGTCGTCCCGGCTGCGCCACCGTCGCCAGCGTCTGCCCCGGAACGACCCACTGTCCCAGCTCCAGCGGGAGCGTCTGCAGTTCACCGTCGAGCCCCGACGTCACGCGCATCGACGCCACTCGCTCCTGCTGAAACCGCGCAACCGCGCGCATCTGCTCGAGATTCGCCTTGGCCTTCGCCAGCTGCTCCGACATCGCCGTCGTCATGATGTCGAGGCGCTGCACCTCGAGTTCGAGACGGGTCTCCAGTTCCTTCGCCAGGTCCTTCGCCTTGTCGACTTCGTTCTTCGACGAGAGCCCCTTCGCGTCGAGCCCGTCGATCACCTGCGCGTCGCGGAGCGCGTTCGCCCGCAGCGTGCGAATCTGCGCGACCTGCGAGGCCTGGTTGAGCCGGTTGGTCTCGAGCGTCGTCCGAAGCGTCACGAGATCCTGCTCGGCCTGCGTGAGCTGACGCTGCGCCTCGAGCGCCTGCAGCTGCACTTCGGGGTTGGACAACTCGAGCAACACCGTCTCGGCCTTCACCGACGAGCCGGGGCGGAGGGGGCGTGCCTCGACGCGTCCTGCGGTCACGGCAGCCACGTAGCGGATGTTCTCCGGCACCAGCGTCCCGGGGGCGCGCACCTGGCGCACCATCGTCCCGCGCTGCACGGAGTCGACCCACAGTTCACTGCGCGAGACGCCGGGGGGGCGCGCCTCGAGATTGCTCAGCGCCAGCGTCGTGGCCGCAACGGCCGCAACGGCACCCGCGATCAGCAGGTTGCGCTTGGTCTTCTTGGGGGGTTCTCGCTTGATATCCACGAAGTCTGTCGGTTCGGATGAGCCAGCGTGCCGAACTGCGAATTGGACAACAGAAACGTCACGTCCCGTTTCGAAGGTCTACTAAGGAAGAGGCGTGCCGGAAGTTTCGAATCGACAAGTCGTTGTTGCATAACGTCTTAACAACTCATCCCGCATCGAAATAATGCTCGGATTTGGTCGGGTGTGGGACTCGGTGTCCGGATTCGAACACTTGAGCGCGCTCAATGCGCGAGTGACGGGCACAAAAAAACGCCCCGTGAAGGGCGCTCCGCGTGGGCCAGCCTGTGGAACCGCTACTGCATGTCGGGGAGGCTATCCACCGAAGCGATGAGGCGTCGCGCACTACGCCAGTTGCGCAGGAGCTTGGGGCCGAGCGACGCGAGCGAGGTCTCGATCACGCTCCGCTTGGACGTGCTGGCGTGGATGACCTGACCGTTGCCGGCGTAGATCCCGATGTGCGTGATGTGGCGCGCGGTTCCGAAGGTGAGGAGGTCGCCTGGACGGAGCTGTGAGGTGTCGCGCGCGACTTCGCGACCGAGCTTCGCTTGCTCGTGGGCGGTTCGCGGGAGGTCCAGGCGGAGCGCCGACATCACGTAGCGAATCAAGCCGCTGCAGTCGAAGGCCTTACCCGGAGATTCAGCCCCTAGCCGGTAGCGCGTCCCGATCTGCGAGCGGGCCACCGTCAGTACCGAATCGCGGAGCGCGTTCTCGTCGAACGTCGAGAGTGCCATCAGCACGGGCGGGGTCGAAGATTCGCTCGCCGCCGGCTTGAGGCGAATGCTGATCGAATCCTTGAGGCGCTGCGCCGACTCGCTGAAGGCGGCAAACGGCTTCTTCTTCGTCTTCCGGCCACGCTGCGCCTCGGCACCGTTCGCGAGCGCGAGCGTTGCAAGGGTCGTGAGGACGGCCAGACGTACGAAGCGGTGCATGCCGAAAGGCGCGGGAACTTGGGCGCCACGTCGGCGCACCAGCCAAACTATTCCTTGGGTCGTATCTCGTAAGAGGACCGGCGTCACACTCCATGCGAAACATCTGGCCTCTCGGTCAGGAAAGGTTTGCCGAGCCCTCGCCGCGGTAGACGCAGCCGGACGTGCACGTTTCGCGGACCTCGAGCGAGTCGAGACCGGGCAGGGCGGGGAGGAGCGCTTGCCAGATCCAGCGGGCGATGACCTCGCTGGTGGGATTCTCCAGCCCGGGAATCTCGTTCAGGTAGTGATGGTCGAGCTGCCGCTCGACGGGCGCGATCGCCGCCTTGATGTCGGCGAAGTCCATCACCCATCCGGTCGTCGCCCCGATCTCGCCGCGTACGTTCACCCGCACGTGGAACGAGTGCCCGTGCAGGCGTGCGCACTTGTGTCCGTCGGGGACGTTAGGCAGGCGGTGCGCCGCCTCGAAGGTGAACTCCTTGAATATGACCATGGGAGAGACGGGTAAGTGCGCCGATCAGCGAAGCCCGAGCTGCTTGTGCGTCTGCAGGCTCAGGCGCCACTGCGGGTGTGCAAGGCAGTACGCGACTGCTGCCGCCGTGTTGGCCTCGACGTCGGGGCCATCCATCGGCTGCAACGAGAAGTGGCGGAACGAGAGATCGGCAAATCGCTCAGGGGGGGCATCGGCTTGCGGGAAGACCAGCTTGAGCTCATCGCCCTCGCGCAGCGCGAGCGCCGCACTGGCCTTTGGACTGACGCAGGTCCAGTCGAGTCCCGGCGGGGCATGCTGCGTCCCGTTTGTCTCCACGGCAACCTCGAAGCCGGCGCGATGCAGCGCCTCGACCGCGGCGGCGTCCAGCTGCAACAGCGGTTCTCCCCCTGTGCATACTACGTACGGGCGCCCCACGCCCGGCGCTGGCCAGCGCGCCGCGATTGCGGCCGCCAACTCCTCGGAGGTCGCGAAGCGACCACCGTCCGGGCCGACGCCCACGAAGTCGGTGTCGCAGAAGGTACACGTGGCGCTCGCACGATCCTGCTCGCGCCCAGTCCACAGGTTACATCCGGCGAAGCGACAGAACACGGCCGGTCGCCCGGCGTGCATCCCCTCGCCTTGCAGGGTATAGAAGATCTCCTTGACGGTATACGTCACGGTTCCTGCACGTACGGCGTAGGGTCCGTCACGCCCGCCTCGGCGAATCCGCGCCGTCGCAGGAGGCAGGCGTCGCAGTGACCGCATGCGCGCCCGTCGGGCGCCGGATCGTAGCAACTGGTCGTTGATGCGTAGTCGACGCCGAGTGAGGTGCCGAGCGCGATGATCTCCCTCTTGCTCAGCGACATGAGGGGAGTACGCACGGTGACGGGGCGCGTCCCTTCCACTCCGGCGCGGGTGGCGAGGTTGGCCATGCGTTCGAAGGCGGCGATGAACTCGGGGCGGCAGTCGGGATAGCCGCTGTAGTCCAGCGCATTCACCCCGATGAAGATGTCCCCCGCCTCCAGCACTTCTGCCCAGGCCAGCGCGAACGAGAGGAAGATCGTGTTGCGCGCCGGGACGTAGGTGACCGGGATCCCGTGCGACATCTCTACGGGATCGCGGTCCTTGGGGACATCGACGTTTGCGGTGAGCGCCGAGCCGCCGAACAGGCGCAGGTCGATGTCGGCGACGACGTGTTCTGCCACGCCGTATTCGGCGGCGACGCGCTGAGCGGCGGCAATCTCCGCGCTGTGGCGCTGGCCGTAGCGAAAGGTGAGCGCGTGCACCGCGTAGCCGTCACGGCGCGCGAGTGCGAGAAGAGTCGTGGAGTCGAGGCCGCCACTCAAGAGGAGGACGGCACGGGGGGAGTCTGGTCGGGTAGGCACGACGGGGAGTGCGACGTTATCTCTTGAAGCTAAATGTCATCTCACAAATAGTCGCCGGGCGCGCCGGCGCCCAGCGCCGGCCGGAGGCCATCGACTATTTGTGAGATGACGTGTACTCGCCTCCGCGTGCGGTCTCGACGATGTTGTCGCGGCGGACTGTCGCCTGAGATTCGCAGTGTCGCTCCCACGCCCTCCCGCCCTACGCCCCATGACGCGCCAAGCGCCGCAGCTCCACTCTGTTCTGTTTCGCGGTGCTCTCGCATTCGTGATCGCGGCGTCGGCCGCGTGCGCGCGAAGCGCGGCGATCGCTCCAGCGCCGGAGCCGGTGAAACCGCCGCCACCTCCTGACGGACGCACCGTGCTCACGGCGATGAACGATCGCTACGCCGGAAAGTGGTACATGACGCTGCAGTTCAAGCAGAACGTCACGATCATCTCGGCGACCGGGCGCCAGACCAAGCAGGTCTGGAACCAGTACCTCACGCTCCCGGGGAAGCAGCGCATCGATTACGTCCCGCTCTCGTCAAAGAGCGGGGTGCTGTACGCCGACGGGAAGCTATACGCCTTTGCCAACGGCAAGGCGCAGAACACGCAGGACGGTTGGCATCCGCTCCTCGTGCTGACCGGCGATGTGTACACGCAGATGGTCGATACGACGGCGATGGAGCTCAGCGCGCTCGGCTTCGACCTTTCGAAGGCTCGCAAGGCGCAGTGGGACGGGCGAGAGATGTGGGTCGTCGGCGCAGCGGAAGGCGATTCGACGACCTCGCAGTTCTGGGTCGACACCGACTCCCTCCTTGTGCGCCGGATCCTGGTGAGCGACGCGCGCGCGGTGAAACCGTCCGTCAACGAGACGCGCTATCTCGACTACCGGAATGTTGCCGGCTACCCGGTTTCGTTCTCGATGCGCTCGTATCGCGACGGGCGGCTCTACTTCCGCGGCGAATCGACCAATGTGATCGTCGGCGACCGGCTCGCGGTCGAGCTCTTCGAGCCGCAGAGCTGGAGCGCCTCGCAGATCAAGCGTTAGGCGCGCGAGGCGTCTGGCGTTGGGGCGGCGGGTGCGCGCGTGGCGCGCGCCTGCCGCGGTGCATCCGCAGGTTCGTGGACTACGCCGCCTCGGTGCGCAGCGCCCCGACCAGCTCGCGGAGCTGCACACTCCCGTGGAGGAGCTGGGTCGACGCGGAGCTCATCTGTTCGCACGCCGCACTCTGCTCCTGCGTCGACGCGCTCACCTGCTGCGCGGCGGCAGCGTACCCTTCGGCGGTCTTCGCGACCGACTCCACGCTCCGCGCGGCCGACGCCACGATGTGCGCATTCCGTTCGGCCTTCTCGGCGGCGCCGCCAGCTGCACTGCGCGTCCGTCCGGCCGCATCGGTGATGCTGTCGAGCGCCGCGTCGACGTTGCGCGACACGCCTTCGATCTCCTCCACCTGCGACACGCCGGCTTCCATCGCCCGCGTCGTCGATCCCACGCGCGACGTGACGACGCGCGTCAGGCGTACGACGTCGTCGGCGGCCCCCTGCGCCTGTTCGGCGAGCTTCCGTACCTCGTCGGCGACGACACCGAAGCCGCGCCCCGCATCGCCGGCGCGCGCCGCCTCGATCGCCGCGTTGAGCGCGAGGAGATCGGTCTGCTCGGCGATGCGTCCGACCGATGCCACGAGCTTATTGATGTCCTCGGCCGTTGCGTTCAGCGCATCGACTTCGTGCGCCGCCTCGCGCACCGTCTCGCGCACCGTCGTGAGGATTCCGAGCGAGCGCGCAATCTCCAGGCGCTTGGCGCGCGCCGATTCCTCGATCCCGCCGGCGAGCGCGCTCAATTCATCGGCACTCAGTACGACGTCGTCGGCGTTTGTGCGGATAGCGCGCAAGGCGTCGTCGATCGCCCGTAGCTGACGCACCTGACTCTCCGCCCCTGTCGAGATCTCCGTCATCGACGCCGCCATCTGGTTCGCCGACGCCGAGATCTGCTCCGAAACGTTAGCCAGGTCGCGGGCGGAGTGGGCGACGTCGTCGGCGGTGGTGGTGGTGACCGAGACGACGCGTGAGAGCGAGGCCGAGGTCGAGTTCATCGCGTCGGCAAGCTCACGGAACTCGCCGGGGAGTTCGCCTTCGACGCGTCCGGAGAAATCACCCGCGCTCAGCGCGCGCGCCTGCTGCGTGAGCGAACGCAACGGGCGCGCGATCCAGGTCACTGTGCTGAAGACGACAATGAGTCCGAGCACCGCCGACGCCCCCATGATGATCAGGAGCCAGCTGCTGCGTTGCTCGGCATCGCGCCGGAGTGTGAGCGATGCCGCGTCGACGTTGCGCGACTTGATCGCGGCGAGCTGGCGCACGTCGTCCATCAGTGAGTCCACGCCGGCGCGTGCCCGCTCCCCTTCGCCCATCGACGCAACGCGACGCCCTAAATCGGAGAGGCGGTGCGCGCGCGCGTAGCGCACCTCGATGTCGGAGAGGCGCGCGTCGATCGACGAGATGAGTGCGACTTCGCGCGGCGACTGTCCGCGCAGGAGGTTCATCTCGCGCTGCGCGCCGTGCGCCTCGCCCGCGCGCGCGTGGAACTCGCGCTGCGAGAGCGAGTCGCGCATCTCGAGGTAGCGCTGCGCCGCCGCAAGCTCCGCTGTGACCGCCCCCGACAGTCGAGCCGAGAGCTGCGCGTCGATCTGTACCGACTCCAATGTCTCGGCGATGACCCCTGACATTCGCACGATCGCCGAGCGACCGGCGATTCCGGCGACGCAGAAGAGCGCGACCAGCACCGCAAAGCTGATGAGCAGGCGTTGCTTGATGCTCTGGAAGCGCACCAGTCGGTCGATCATGATCCGCGAGACCCGGCTACGACCAGACCGCCGCGATGCACTCGGGTCATGACGTATCCCTTACCGATCACGTCGCCCGTCGACTGGAAGGCGATCGAGCCTGTGACCCCGGAGAAGGCGTTGTCGCGCGTGCGTGAGGCGAGCCAGCGCCGCACCCCTTCGCGCGACGCGCCTCCGTCTGCTACCGCGCGGGCCACCAGGCGCGTGGCATCGTAGGCCAACGCGGCGTTGCCATCCGGATCCATGCCGTAGCGCTGCCGGAATGCCGCTGTGAATCGTTGGACTTCCTCGCGCGGATCCTGCGGCGAGAATGGCGCGCCGACGAAGACGCCCTCGGAGAGCGCGGTGTCGGAGACCACGCCGGTCCAGCCGTCGCTGCCGAGGAAGGCGGACGAGAGGTTCTGTCGCCGCGCCTCGCGCAGGATCGAGAGCCCCGACGCTTCGGTTCCCGCGACGAAGACCACGTCGGGCGCGCGTGTCGCCAGCCAGGAGACAAACGGTTCGAAGTCGCCCGCCTTGTCGGACGGCACCGGATCGCTCGCCACGACCGTGCCCTGGAAGTTGCGCTCGAACGACTTCGCGAGCCCTCGCCCGTACGCATTGTTCTCGTAGAGGACGGCGGCGCGCTGAAATCCCTGCGCTCCGGCGAAGCGAGCGAGATCGAGCCCGTTGACCGAGTCGCTCGAGATCACGCGAAAGACCCAGCGCGAGATGCCGGTAAGGTCCGGCGTCGAGGCGGTCGTGGAGACGGCGGGCAAACCCTCGTCGTAAACCCGCGCGGCCGCGACCATCGTCCCCGAGTTCACGTGCCCGACGACGGCCACGACTTCGGGGTTGGCGAGAAACTCGGCGGCGATGCTCACCGCGCGCGCGCCGTCGCCGCGATCGTTGCGCATGGCGACGCGAAGCGGGCGTCCGAAGACGCCGCCCTCGCTGTTGATCTGCTCGACGGCGAGATCGATACCTCGCTTGTTCATCTCGCCGTATCCGGCGTCCCAATTCCCGGCCGCCGCGATCAGCACACCGTCATTCGCCCGCGTGCACGCGGCCGAGCTGAGGGCCAGGGCGGCGACAATTGCGCGCGCGGCGAGACGCGTAGGGCGATTCGAGACGGGGATTCTCACGTCTAACAGACGCCCCTCGCGCGTCTCGGGCAACCGGGGCGAGGGGGGCGTGCCGGGCGCCGCGCGAAGGCGGCGGTGCTGGTGTGACGCGCGTTACGAAGTGGGCGCCGGCTCCTGCTGGCTCAGGCAGTGGAGCGTCCCCAGTCCCCAGACCAGATCGACCGCGTGGATCCCGACGACCTCCCGATCGGGGAAGCACTGCGCCAGCGTGTTGAGCGCGACGCGATCGTTGCGATCGTTGAAGGTCGGGACGATGACGACGCCGTTGGCGATGTAGAAGTTCGCGTAGCTCGCCGGAAGGCGAACGCCGTCCATGATCACCGGACGCGGATAGGGGAGTGTGACGATGCGCAACCCGCCGCCCGCGGCGAGCGAGAGGCGCTGCATGTTGTCGACCGAGCGGAGATGGTTCTCGTCGTTGGGGTCGGGCTCGAAGGCGAGGACCACCGTGTCGACGTCCACGAATCGCGCGATGTCGTCCACGTGCCCGTGCGTATCGTCACCTACGCATCCTTCGCCGAGCCAGATCGTCTCCTGCACGCCGAGCACGTCGCGGAAGACCGACTCGTAGTCCTCGCGCGACATGCCGGGGTTGCGCTCCTGGATGTGCGAAAGCAAGCACTCCTCGGTCGTGAGGAAGAGTCCCGCACCATTGGTGTCGATCGCCCCGCCCTCGAGGACGACGCGTTGCGAGCCGTCGGGACGCATCGGCTCGACGCGCGAGTGGCCGGTGATGCCGGCGATCGCTTGACCCACCTTCGCATCGAGCGCGTAGTTGTCGTACTTGGCCCAGGCATTGAACGACCAGTTGGCGAGCACCACGCGTCCCTCGGCGTTGTGCACCGCGGTCGGCGCCGAGTCGCGCAACCAGACGCGGTCGTTCGGGACGAGGTGCAGTCGATAGTTGGCGGGATCGCAGCCATGCGCGTCGAGCTTCGTGCGTGCGTCGTCGCGCACCGCTTCGTCGTGGCAGAGGATCCGCGTGCGACGGCGTGGTGGGACTGCGGACAGGCAACGCGCGAACGAGTTGTCATGCGTGCACGAGAGGACGCGTCGCGCGAGCGAGCGCGCCGCGCGTCGCGGGTGAGTCACCACGCCCGCAGCTGCCTCTGACGCGGCGCCAAGGGCGCCGCACCCCCGTCCCCCGTCTCCCGTCCCCCGTCCGTATATCGCTCATCCCAAATACCGCGCCGAAATTCCCCCATACGCATCCACCCGGCGATCTCGAAGAAACGGCCAATTCCTCCGCGTGTCCTCGATGCGCGCCGGATCGCACGTCGCGACGAGCACCGTGGGGTCGGTCCCCGCCTCGGCGAGGATGCGCCCAAACGGATCGTAGATCACCGACTGCCCGAAGAACTCGATTCCGTCGGTCCCGGGCTGTGCCTCGAAGCCGGCGCGATTGGGCGACGCGACGAAGACGCCGTTGGCGATCGCGTGCGAGCGCTGGATTGTGTGCCAGGCGTTGACCTGGTCCTGACCGAACGTCGCCTTCTCTGCGGGATGCCAACCGATCGCCGTGGGATAGAACAGCACGTCGGCGCCTAACAAGGAGGTGATCCGCGCCCCTTCAGGATACCACTGGTCCCAGCAGATCAGGACGCCGATCGTTGCGTACCGCGTCTCCCACACACGAAAACCGTTCGAGTCGCGCGAGTGCGAGGCGTCACGACGCGCCGTATCCGCCGCGTCGCCCGGGGTGAAGTAGTACTTCTCCTCGAAGAGCGGGTCGTGCGGGATGTGCATCTTGCGATACGTGCCGAGCAATGTGCCGTCGGCATCGATGATCGCGGCAGAGTTTCGGTAGAGTCCCGCGGCCTGGCGCTCGTAGAGCGGCACGACGAGCACGACCTCGAGCTCGCGCGCGAGTTCCTGCATGCGCTCGGTGGTCGGGCCGGGGATCGGTTCGGCCAGGTCGAACCAGTTGATGTCGAGCGTCTTGCAGAAGTACGGCGCGTTGAAGAGCTCCTGCAGGCAGATCACCTGCGCGCCGCGCTCGTGCGCGCGACGTACGCCGGCGATGGCGCGCGCGACGTTCTCCTCGATGTCGAGGGAGCCGGCATACTCCTGCACGACGCCTACGTTGAATGGTGCTTTGGGCATGGTCGAAAGTTAATCGACCAGCGCAATCACCACATCGTTCACGTTGGTCCCGGTCATCCCCGTGCGCAGGAGCGCGCCGGCGGCATCGAGCGCGGGATACGCGTCGTGCGTGGCGAGCGCGCGCTCGGGATCAAGTCCGGCGAGCGCGATGCGTGCCCACGTGGTGCCGTCGACGATCGCGCCGGCGGCGTCGGTGGGGCCATCGCGCCCGTCGGTGCCGGCTGCGAGGATCGTGATCCCGCGCCCCTGCGCGCCGGCTGCATGCAACAGCTGCGCAGCCGCGAGCGCGAGCTCCTGGGCGCGCCCACCGGTGCCAGCCGGTCCGTCTGCGCCATCGTTCGCACCGAGCGCGACCGTCGTCTCGCCCCCCCAGACCAGCGCCAGTCGGCTTCGCGTGCCTAGTCTCCCGCGCCGGTCGTCGCGTCGCGCGACGAGTGCGGCTCGCGCGATCGCGCCGCCGGTGGAACGCGCATTCCCGGTGATCGGCGTCGGCGCGATGCGCACGATCACCTGCGCCGCATCCCCTTCGCGCGATACGCCGTCGAGGGCGTCGGCATTCCGCAGGATCACCCGGCGTTCGACCGCGGCGACGGCGTGATGCGTCGGCCGCGGCGTTTCGGGCACCTGGCCGGCGAGTGTCGCGTCGAGATACTGCCGCACCTCGTCGGGAATGTGCGGCCAGAGGCGACGAGCTTGCGCCAACTCGATGAGCTCCGCCGCGGACAAACGATCGCCAGCACACGGCCCCGACGCGATCGCCGCCGGGTCATCGCCGATCACGTCCGACGCGATGAGGCACGTCACGCGAGCGTGGGCGAGTGCGAGCGCGAGGCGCCCCGCCCCCCAGCGCAGCACCCGCTTTCGAAAGGCGTTCATCACGTCGATCGGAGCCCCCGCCGCGTGCAAACCGGCGAAGAGCTCGCGCAGCGCACCCGGCGAGATACCGTCAACGGGCGCGGCCATCAGGCTCGTCGCTCCGCCCGACACGAGCACGAGGACGTCGTCTCCTGGGCGCACGAGTGAAACGACCGCACCGATGCGTTCGGCCGCTGCCAGCGATCGCGCTCCGGGCATCGGGTGATCGCCCGTACACACGTCGAGCGGTCCGATCGGCGCGACCTCCTCGTCGGCCGTCACCACCACGCCGCCGAGCGCCAGCCGGTGGACGGCGCCGAGGGCATCGAGTGCGGCCTGTGCCATCGGCACCGCGCCTTTACCGACAGCGACGATCCACAGCCGTGCCCCGAAGGAACGAGCGTCGAGCTGCGCGAGCGCTACCCGCGTTGCGGCTGACGGATCGGCACTGCGCACCGCGGCGCGAAAGAGCTGCTCGGCGACGAGTCGTGGTGATGTCATCGACCAAACGTAGCACGCCCCGGCGAAAGTCGCCGGGGCGTGTCGTCGTTCACCACGAAGCAGCTCCAAGTCGCCGCCGGACGCTCCGGCGCCCAGCGTTGGCCGGATGCCGACGGCAATGTGCGACAAAGGCGCTACTTGCTCATGCCGGGTGGCGAGAGTTTGTCGATCGCTTCCCCCAACTCGGTATACGCATCGGCCGACGATTGGCGGAACGGCTGCGCCTTGTAGGCGATCCGTCCGTCGGGGCCAATCACATAGAGCGACCGGTTATCGATCTTGTTCTCGGGCATGTAGGCCCCGTACAGTCTTCCCACCGCACCATCGCCGTCGCTGGCGAACGTGAACGGGAAATTCGCGTCCTTCATCCACGAGATGAGCGCGGTGTCGGGATCGACGCTGATCCCGATGAGGGTGACGTTCTTCCCCCCATTGAAGAGCGTGGCGTACTGATCACGGTACGCCTCCATTTGGATCGTTCAACCCTTGGTCCGCGCCTTGAAAAAGAAGGCGAGTACCACCGTGTTGCCGCGGTACGCCGACAACCGGAGCGCGTCCCTGATCGGTCCGTCCTTGGTGACGCCGCGGAGAGTGAAGTCCGGGGCCATTTCCCCGACCTTCGGCCCCACCTCCGCCTGCTGCGCGCCACCACTGGACGACACACCGACCACGAGCGCGACGGCGGCCGCCATCGTCCCGAAGCCCTTCGAGGTGAATCGCATGGATTTCATCCTGGCTGGTGTGCGACGAAGTTGGCGCCGCGGGCTTGGGCGGCGCAACTCGCCGTGTGCGTAGTGATGCGAATCACACCTGGCCCTGCGAGCGTGACGGCGCAGGGACACCCAAGTGTCCGCGTGCGGGACACCCGCTGAGCTAAGTCGTTGCAGGAGCGTCCGACGCTGTTTGGCACCGCGCGTGCCCCCGTCATCGGCATCCACTTCCCCGACGGAGGGCCTCCATGTCCATGACTCGTGTCCTTACCGTGCTTGCCGCAACCGCCGTCCTGGCAGGGTGCCAGCGAGCTGAATCGCCCAAGCTCGACGACGCGCTCAAGAACGACCTATCACTCGCGTCTCAGATGCAACCCTATCAGCCGCAGCTCTACGTCTCGCCGCAGGAACAGGGATACGCCTACGGCGCGCAGCCCGGCTACTATCCGCAGGCACAGTACCCGCAGGGCTATCCGCAGCCATACTATCCCCCTCAGCCGCAGCGCGTGGTGTATCGTCCCGCACCGCAGCCCGTGATTCGCCGGGCACCCGCGCCGGCGAGCAGCTCGGGACCGGTCTACAGCTCGAGTGGTGGCGTCTACGGCAGTGAGGCGGGCGTACAGAAGAACACCAAGCGTGACGCGATCATCGGGGCGGCGGCTGGAGCTGCGATCGGCGTGGCCAGCACGCGCAATACGCTCAAGGGCGCGATCATCGGCGCCGCGGCGGGGGGGCTGCTCGGGGCAGTGGTGGGCGAGAAGATCGACGTGCGACGTCCGCGTTAGGCTCGGCCATCGATTGTCGGTTGGCGACACACTCCGCCAGCCAGGAAACGGGGGGCGCCGCGCGAGGTTGCGCGACGCCCCCCGATGCATTTCGCCGGTACTATCGGCAGGCTTGGAAGGCGGGGAGGTGCCGCTCCACCGATGCCCGTCGATTGCTGGTGAAGATGTTGTGAACATCGACGGGGAGCGTTCCCACGAGCAACCGATCATACATGGCGATGTTCTCCTCTTCGGCCACGACTCCTGCCGCGCATGCCAAGGCGACGGTCGCGAACCGAGGAACATTGTCGAGCGAGAACTTACTCTGCGGCGTCTCGAGTCCGCGGCGCTCGTAGATCGCGGCCAGCGACGAGGAGTGGCGCTGCTCCGCCACCACGACGTTGTAGAAGGGAAGCACGTCGCCGTGATCGAACAGGACGCGCAGGTAGATCTGCTCGGCGCGGTACTCGTCCTGTATCGCCGTGGCGACGGCATCGGACACGCTCTCGGTGAGCGCCGTAGACCCGGGGGCGGTGACGCTCGGGCTGTCGGAGCAGGCGACGCTCACGCCGATCGCGGCGCCGAGGGCCAGCCAACGGAGGGGAGGATGGGTGCGCATTTGGGCTCCCGCGGTATGAGTATATAACTCTTTACTCATATAGACGTTCGGGAGCCGGCGACGTTAGCGCCGAGTTGTCGCGCGGGTTTCGCGCCTCGCTATTTCGACCGCTTCAGCGTGACGGCGATGACGGGGCGATTGAGGTTCCCGCCGAAACGCACCTCCGCATCGTTGGCCGTGTGAAAGCGGATCTCCGAGACAGTTCGGATGTCGATGTTTCGCAGATCGGCGACGTCGAGCGCCTGCCCGCCGTCGATTCTCAGCACGGGGAGTACACTCTGGCCGCTCATCCCGGCGACGCCCGGGCGCAGGTAGTTCGGGCGCACTCGGCTGATGAGGTCATAGGCGTTGGTGATCCCGACCTGCTCGGCGATCTCGGCCTCGGTGATCAGGTTCTGCGAGCGCGAGCGCACTGGCGTGGGAGCGCCGTCACCACCCGACGTCCCGCTCGCCCCCCCGGATGCGCAGCTCGCGAGCAGCGCGATCGCGACGACCAGCAGCAGTCTGTTCCGCATCTGTACCTCCTGTTTTCACGGCCGGTGACGGCGCAGGCCCAGCCCAATCTTCCGCAGCAGGGCGACATCGGCAAGGGAAGGGGTTCGTCCGGGCTGGATGCAACGGTCGCGTGATGCCGAGTGAACCGCTGTAGCGCGCTAGGGGACCGCCAGTCGCAAGGCCCCGGGCAGGCATCGCACTTCGAGCGTTGAGGAGCGTGCTTGATGCAGCTCTCCGTCGGCCTCGAACGACGGAGGCGTGGCGAACGAGAGCGTGAGGCTTGGCGCCCGTCGCAGCGTGACTTCAGGCGCATTGAGGTGCGTACCGCGAGGCGCCCCCGAAAAGACCACTGCGCGCCGCCACGGCGACACGTCAGCGACGCGCACGACGTCGAGGAGCCCGTCGTCCACCGCGGCATTTGGCGAGATGAGAAACCCTCCGCCGATCCGCGGCCCGTTCGCCACGATGACCGCGAGGTGTCGCATCGTTGCGGCTGGCGGACCGTGCGCCCGTGTACCGACGATCCCTCGGTTGTCCTCTTCAACGCGAAGCTGCGCCTCGAAACCCGAATAGCCGAAGAGGAGGCGGGCGGCGGTGAGTAGGTAGACGGCGTGTCCGCGCAACCAGGTCACTCGCAGCGTTTCGCGTACGACCTCGGCGTCGAACCCAAACCCGACGCAGTTCACGAAATGCACGCCATCCACCTCACCCACGTCGATGCGGCGCTCGCCGCTTCCGCGGGCGATCGCCAGCGCGGTGTCGACGTCGCGCACGTCGAGCCCGGTCGCGAACGAGAGGTCGTTCCCGGTGCCGGCGGCGAGCAGGGCGAGGCGGGACGTCCCGCCCGCAGCGAGAATTCCGCGCGCAACGTTCCCCCACGTACCGTCACCGCCCACCGCCAGGATCGTGTGCGCTCCCTCCTGCGCCGCCTCCAGCGCGAGCACCTGTTCTTCCCCTGGAAAGTTGGTGAGCTGCAGCGAGACGTTTGCCGATTCGCTGCGAGCCTCCGCCAGCCGCGCCTCGAGTGCGCGCACCACACGCGCCCCGCGTCCGCGCCCGGAGGCTGGGTTCGCGATCACGACCAGCGATGGAGGGCGTTGCGCGTCAGGCATCGATGCGGATGGCGACATGGCGCGCAAAGAAACGTCGGCGCCACTCCCGGGGGAATGGCGCCGACACTTCTCTTCGATTCGGGTTCGGGGCGATGGGAACGACAGCGCCCGGCACACGCCCTACCGTCTGCCGACCAGCTGCCGCAGCACGTAGGGGAGGATCCCGCCGTTGCGATAGTACTGCATTTCCTCCGGCGTATCGATGCGCGAGCGGACGTGAAAGCGTGTCTCCTTGCCGTCAACAGCGCGCGCGACCGCCGTGAGCACGGCACGCGGTGTCATGTCGTCGGCGAGCCCTTCGATCGTGATAGACTCGAATCCGCTGAGCCCGAGCGACTGCCGCGTCGCCCCGTCGGTAAACTCGAGCGGGATCACCCCCATCCCCACGAGGTTCGAACGATGGATGCGCTCGAACGACTCGGCGATGACGGCGCGCACGCCGAGGAGCATCGTCCCCTTCGCGGCCCAGTCGCGCGACGAGCCCGTGCCGTACTCCTTTCCGGCGATGATCACGAGCGGCGTGTTGCCCTTGCGGTACGACTCGCTCGCTTCGAAGAACGAGGTCGGCGCGGCGTCAGGTGCGACGCGCGTCCACCATCCTTCCATCCCCGGTGTCAGCTCGTTCTTGAGGCGGATGTTGGCAAACGTTCCGCGCATCATCACCTCGTGATTGCCGCGGCGCGCGCCGTACGAGTTGAAATCCTTCTTTTCCACGCCTAACGACTTGAGCCACTGGCCGGCCGGGCTCTTCTCGGCGATCGATCCGGCGGGGGAGATGTGGTCGGTCGTGATCGAGTCGCCGAACATCCCGAGGATGCGGGCACCGGTGATCGGCTGCACCCCGGGAGGCGTCATGGTCATCCCCTCGAAGTACGGCGGGAGCTTCACGTAGGTCGAGGCATCGTCCCAGGCATACCGGCTCCCGGTGGGAACGGCGATCGCCTGCCACTGTTCGTCGCCCGCAAAGACGTCGCCGTACTCCTTCTCGAACTGCTCGCGCTGCACCGACGTCAGCACCACCTCGGCCACGTCGCTCGCCGACGGCCAGATGTCGCGCAGGAATACCGGTCCGTCGCTCCCGATCCCGAGCGGCTCGGAGTCGAAGTCGATGTCCATGCGCCCGGCGAGGGCGTAGGCGACCACCAGCGGCGGCGACGCGAGGTAGTTGAAGCGCGTCTGCGGATTCACGCGCCCCTCAAAATTGCGGTTGCCGGAGAGCACGGCTGCGACGGTCAGCTTTCCTTCATCGATCGCGCGCGACACCGGGTCGGGGAGCGGGCCGGAGTTTCCGATGCAGGTGGTGCACCCGTATCCCACCACCTGGAAGCCGAGCATGTCGAGCGCTGGCTGCACGCCAGCCTTGTCGAAGTACTCGCGCACCACCTTGCTCCCCGGGGCGAGCGACGTCTTGACCCACGGCTTGCTGCGAAGGCCGGCCGCGACTGCGCGCTGCGCGAGGAGGCCGGCGGCCAGCATCACGCTGGGGTTGGACGTGTTGGTGCAGGAGGTGATCGCGGCGATCACGACGTGCCCGTCCTTGAGGGCGAATTCCTGTCCGCGCCAGCTGCAAGCGACACCGGGGTGATCGACGGTCTCCACATGCCCGCCTTCGGCGACCATGTCCGCCTGCGGCGATCCGGCGGGAGTCGGCGCGGCCGCGGGGGTGAGCGCGGCGGCGGTCGTGGCGCGGAGCGCAGCGAGCGCCTCGCGGTACTTTGCCTTGGACTGATTGAGCGGAATGCGGTCCTGCGGACGACGCGGACCGGCCATCGACGGAACGACCGTCGAGAGGTCGAGCTCCAGCGTGTCGGTGTAGACAGGATCGGCCATTCCGTCTTCGCGGAAGAGCCCCTGCGCCTTGGTGTACGCCTCGACGAGTTGCACCTGCGCTTCGCTGCGCCCGGTGAGCCGAAGGTACTTGAGCGTCTCGTGGTCGACCGGGAAGAAGCCCATCGTCGCGCCGTACTCCGGCGCCATGTTGGCGATCGTTGCGCGATCGGCGAGCGCGAGCGACGACAATCCATCGCCGAAATACTCCACGAACTTCCCGACGACCTTTTTGCGGCGCAGCATCTCGGTGCAGGTGAGCACGAGATCGGTCGCCGTTGCGCCTGGCGGGAGCTTCCCCGTGAGCTTGAAGCCGATCACGTCCGGGATCAGCATGCTCACCGGCTGCCCCAGCATCGCCGCCTCGGCCTCGATCCCGCCCACGCCCCATCCAAGGACGCCGAGGCCATTGATCATGGTGGTATGTGAGTCGGTGCCGACCAGCGAATCGCAGTAGGCCTGCCGCTCGCCGTCGACGTGCGCGGTGAACACAACCTGCCCGAGGTACTCGAGGTTGACCTGGTGGCAGATGCCGGTCCCCGGTGGCACGACGCGGAAGTTGCGCAGCGCATCCTGCCCCCAGCGCAGGAACTGGTAGCGCTCGGAGTTGCGCTCGTACTCGAGGTTCACATTGAGGAAGAAGGCCGCCTCGGTCCCGTATTCGTCGACCTGCACGGAGTGGTCGATGACGAGGTCCACCGGCTGCAGCGGATTGATGCGCGTCGGATCGCCGCCGAGTGCCGCGATGGCGTCGCGCATGGCCGCGAGGTCGACGACGCAGGGGACGCCGGTGAAGTCCTGCAGGAGGACGCGCGCGGTTCGGAAGGCGATCTCCTTGTCGACCGGTTGCTTCACGTCCCAGTTCGCGAGCGTCTCGACATCGCCCTTCTTGACGAACGCCCCGTCCTCGCCGCGGAGGAGATTCTCGAGGAGGACCTTGAGGGAGAAGGGGAGTCGGTCGACGTTCCCGTTCGACAGCGCGCGCAGCGCGTCGAGCCGGAAGATCGTGTACGCTTCGCTACCGACGGTGAGGGTGGCCTTGCTGCCGAAGGAATTCGGATGGGTCATGGGCTCATCACGCAGATGAGAGCGCCGCGCACGACGGCGCTGTGAGTCGCGGAGCCACTGACGGCAACACGCGGTCGCCGCCAGGCTGTGCATAATGTAGCGCGACCGTCGCCCAGATCGGAGGAGCCACGCTCGATGGGGGATTTCACAGGTGGTGGTGCGAGGCGACGATCGACCGAGATCGCGCGCGGTGGCCGAGTCGAGGACGCGCGGTAGATTGCGCTTCCGAGGGAGGGGCGACTGGTGACTCGCTCCGTCCCCAACGCCGTCCGGCGCACGGGATGCGCTGGCTGCTCACCTCAGCCTAACGATCGCGATGGAACGGCAGGTTGCGGAGCTCGCGCTCCGCCTGATGGAAGTGGAGTCGACCAGCGGCCAGGAACAGGCGGTCCTCCCCGTCGCCGAGGGGCTGCTCGTAAAGGAAGGGTGGACGACGGAGCGCATCCCGGTGTCGCCGGGGCGATACGCCATCCTCGGCAAGTCGGGCGACGAGCCACTCGTGACGCTCTCCACGCATCTCGATACGGTTCCGCCGTACATCGCGCCACGAATCGAGGGGGACCTGCTGCACGGACGCGGGGCGTGCGACGCCAAGGGGATCGCGGCCTCGATGATTCTTGCCGCAAATCGCCTCAAGTCGCGGGGCGCGCCGGTCGCGCTGCTCTTCGTCGTTGGCGAGGAGACGACGCACGACGGCGCACATGCGGCGAACGCGCACCCCACGACATCGCGCATCCTGATCAACGGCGAACCGACCGAGAGCACTCTCGCGGTGGGAACGAAGGGGGCGATGCGCGTCACCGTGCGTACGCACGGGAAGGCGGCACACTCGGCCTATCCCCATCTCGGGCACTCCGCCACGCGGGACCTCGTGCAGTTGCTGGCGACGCTCGACGACGTTGCCTGGCCGCGCGACCCGCTTCTCGGCGAAACGACCGTGAACATCGGCGCGCTGGCGGGAGGCGTCGCCGACAACGTGATGGCGCCGGAGGCCGAAGCACGCCTGATGCTGCGACTCGTGACGCCCGACAGTGAGGTCTGGCCGATCATTCGGGCGTGGGTCGGCGATCGTGCAACGCTTGAGGCGGGGCCATCGATCCCTCCGATTCACCTGGGTACGCTTGACGGCTTCCCCACGAGCGTGGCGGCGTATGCGACAGATATTCCCGCGCTCAGCAACTGGGGGAAGCCGTACCTGTTCGGACCGGGCTCGATCCATCTCGCCCACACCGATCACGAACACGTGTCGATCCGAGAGTTGGCGGCGGCGGTCGACGCGTACGAACGCATCGCGCTCGGAGCGCTCGACCTGCTTCCCGAGGAGAGCGCGATCGCTGGTTAACGGGGCGGGCGACGACGTGTCGTTCGCGATCGTCCGGGAGTCGTTGTCGCGAGTTTGCGACGGGATGACGGCGGGCTGGACGGTGATGTTCCGATCGAGAGAGTGGCAAACAGCGTCGCAGCCTACTACGGTGAACCAGCGCGGGCGCGGCGCGTCTTCCTGCTAGCGGCCGTGCTCGCTCGCACGCTATACTATTGTCCCAGACGCCTGACGAGAGAGACGATGCCGACGCCCCCGAAAAAGATTCGCAAGCAGTACAGCAACACCGAGTATCCCAACGTCATCCTGCGCTTCGAGGACGGGCACGAGATCCAGGTGCCGAAGGGATCGACCAAGTCGTTCGACTGCTACGAGGGGGAGCGCATCAAGATTCTCGCGAAGTACGACCCGACGTCGACCGAGCGCGAGAAGGTCGACACGCTGCGCGCCGAGCAGTTCCCGGACGCCACGGCGTGATCCCCAGGACGGTCGCCTCGGCGCTCGTCCTCCTGCTGTTCACCGTTGGCGGCGCCGAAGGGCAGGCGCCGCCTGCGTCGTCACCTCTCCGCGCCGATTCGGCGGCGCTTCGTCGGGCGCTCGATGCGATCGCCGACAGACATCACGGAGTCGTTGGCTATGCAATTCGCGACCTCGATGACGGAGTCGCGCTTTCGCGTCGCGGCGACGAGACCTTTCCCACCGCCTCGCTGATCAAGGTCCCGGTTCTCGTCACCGTCTTCGACCTGGTGGCGCAGGGAAAGCTCTCCCTCGACGACCGACTCACGCTCCTCAAGATCGACAAGGTTCCCGGCTCCGGCACGCTGCAGTTCATGCACGACGGGATCGAGGTGACTGTTCGCGACGCCGCGTGGCTGATGTCGACGATCAGCGACAACACCGCCACGAATCTCCTTCTCGACCGGATCGCGATCCGCCGGGTGTGGGAGAAGATGGAAGCGCTCGGCCTCCCGCACTCCAAGATCCACTCGAAGACCTTCCTGCGCCTGACGAGCGTGGCGATGGACTCCTCGGTCAAGTACGGCCTGGGGGTGACCACGCCTAACGAAATGGCGCGCCTGTTCGAGTTGCTGGCGCGAGGCCAGGCAGTTTCGCCATCGGCCGACTCGACGATGCTCGACATCCTCGAGCATAACGAGGACGGCGTGCTCCTCCAGCGCTACGCCGGCGGCGTGCGCGCCGCGCACAAGACCGGCGCCACCGACGACGTGCGGACGGAGTGTTCGCTGTTCTACCTGCGGCACCGCGTCGTCGCGTGCGTCCTCACCAAGGAGAACGCCGACACGCGCTGGATACTCGATTCGGAGCCGCAGCTGACGATGGCGCGGATGGGTGAGGCGATCGTGAAGGCGTGGGGGCCGGCGCCGGATCCCCGATGATCAGGATCAGCGAAGTAGTATTCGAGGCGCTGGAGCGACGCACCGGCGTCGTCGCGCTCGAGAGCTCGGTGCTGGCGCAAGGACTCCCGATCCCGGCGAATCGTACCGCCGCCGAGTTGATGACAGGCGCCGTGCGATCGGCTGGCGCCGTGCCCGCGGTGACGGCGATCGTCGATGGCGTCCCGGCGATCGGCGTGTCGCACGAGGAGCTCGAGCGACTCCTTGCACGTGACGGTATCGCCAAGGTCACGTCGCGCGACCTCGCGGCGACGATGGTGAAGGGTGGGTGGGGGGCGACCACGGTTGCGGCCACGCTCGCGCTAATCGCCCGCAGCGACGTGCGGGTCTTCGCGACCGGCGGGATCGGTGGAATCCATCGCGCCCCGGCATACGATGAATCGGCAGATCTCCTCGAACTCGCTCGCACGCCACGCATCGTGGTCTGCGCGGGCGCCAAGTCCATCCTCGATCTTCCCGGAACTCTCGAGCGCCTCGAGACGCTTTCTGTGCCGGTGATCGGCTATCGGTGCGACGAGTTCCCGGCGTTCTTTTCGGTGTCGAGCGGACTCTCGGTTTCGACGCGTGTCGACGAGGTAGAGGAGATCGTGGCGATCGAACGCGCACAGCGCCGGCTTGGCCGTCAGGAGGCCCTGTTGGTCGTGCAACCACCGCCGGCCGCGGCGGCGCTCGAGTCGTCGGAGGTCGAGCGGGCGATCGCCGTGGCACTGCGCAACGCGCGTGCTGAGGGGATTCGCGGAGCGAAAACGACACCCTTTCTGTTGGCGGCAGTCGAACGGGCGACTGGCGGCCGGTCGCGTGCGGCAAACCTTGCCCTTCTGGAGGCCAACGCTGCCCTCGCGGGACAAATCGCGGTGGCCCTCGCGAATACGGAGCCGGCTCCCGTGCCGTCACCCGCCCTCCGCGCGTCTTGATGGGAAAGACGCGTTGGGGCAAAGAGCCTTGCGAGTCGCTAGTTTTCACGAGGGCGCGCGACGGTCGCGCGCGACGAAACACGCTGGACGTTCTGCGAACGAGAGTATTGAACCACACGCGTTCGGAATGGTACAATAGGCCAGCACGCTCGAAGCGGAGGTAGTTCGAGAGATGCCGACTCCATTCCTGAGTTCCGAGGAGTACGATGAGCGCGCCCATCAGCTCTATAACGAGGGGCATTACGATGAGGCGCTCGATGTCCTTCGCGAGGGGCTCGCGCTCTATCCGCACGCGGTAGAACTGCATGTGGGAGTTGGTTACGCCCGTCTGGCGCGCGAGGAGTTTGCGTGGGCGCGGCGCAGCTTCGAGGAAGCGCTGGTGCTCGATCCCGAGCACGAAGATGCGCTGGCCGGTCTCGGCGAAGTCCTGCTCAAGCTCGGACTCGAGGATGCGGCCCGAAAGGCATTCCACACCACCCTCGCGTTAGGGTACGAGGACGATCTCGAGCTGATGCTGCAGATCGGTCGCGCCCTGTTTCGCGAAGGGCTGATCGAGGACGCGCGCGAGTACTTCGAAGTCGCGATGCGCCAGGCCCCCGATTCGGCGGAGAGCGTCGCGTTGGTTGGCTACTCGCAGCACCGCCTCGGCGACGACGACGGCGCGATCGCCACGCTCCGCCGCTCGTTGCAGCTCGACCCCGATCACGCCGAGGCGCGCATTTACCTCGGCAACATTCTTTACGACCGCGGCGAGTACGAGGCGGCGCTCTATCATCTCGATCGCTCAAAGCCCGAGGATCACTGGGATGAACTGGGGATCTGGCGCCTGATGGAGCTCAAGAAGTCGGTGCATCGCCTCCCCGATGACGATCCGGAGATCCGGAAGTGGGAGGAGCGCCTCGCCGAATTGGCGGGAGAGCCCGACGACATCGACGAGATGCTCGCCGAGATCGAGCAGCGCGCGCTCGAGCAGGAGCAGCACGACGTCAAGCAGCTCGAGTTGTTCGGCACCATGCTGAGCGAACTCGCCGAGCGTAAGCGCGAGGCGACGCTGCATCGCGTGATGACGCGCGACGGGCGCGCCTTCGGCGGGAGCTGGGACGAAATCGTGCGGCAGATGCGCGATGGCAACCAGACGTTTACCGGGCGTTCGATCCAGGACTTCATGCTGAATGAGGCGCGTCGTGGCTTTTCGCTTACCGGGATCGTGATCCCAACGGGAAACGCCGAGGCGTTCATCCGCGGCAGCGCGGACGCCGGACTGCTTCGCATCCTCACCTAGGGCGGTCGTCATGCCCACCGATGGCCAGCGCGCGGCGCGGGCGACGTTCGACGCCGCCCGCGCCGCGTTCGAACGTTTAGGCAGGGGAGGAGACGGCGCTGACTCTGCGGCTGCGTTGGTCGATGCGTGGGAAGGGACCGAAGGCGCGTTGCGCGCGCTCGCCGGTACCGACGCGCTGACCGGCGTTGCCGTCGTACGCGAGCTTCGCCAGCGCAACCTGCTCGCCCTCGACGACGCCCACGCTTTCGTCGACTTCCACGCCGCGGCCGAACGGGCGCGCGATCCCGGCTACACACCCACAGCGAGCGACGTCGATGCGGCTCGCGCCGGCGAGGATCGCATGCGCCGCGTGCTCGCGCGCGACATCGACGTGGTCGAGCCGCCACCGGCGCCGTACGGTGGTCCAATCTCGACGCCGCCGACGGCGCGCGCCGCGCCGGACGCTCCTACTCCGCCGATCGCCGTCACGCCGCCCGCCAGGAGCAACGTGCTGGCGATGGCCATCGTGGTGCTGGCGGTCGCGATCGTGATCGCCGCGGGGCTGTACTACCTGCGCATGTTCTCAGGCGAGCCCGATACGCTGCGTACGGCGCGCGCCGCGTTTGCGGCTGGCGACCGGGTGACCGCTCGCAACTCGTTTGCCGCGGCGGCGGGCGAGCATCCGGAACTGGCGGAGCCGCACATCTACCTCGGTCGCATCGCCCGCGACGAGGGGAATCACCCTGCCGCGATCGCCGAGCTGCGGCGCGCCGTCGAGCTCGAACCGAACAATTACCTGGCGCATCGCGAACTCGCGGCCTACCTGCTCAGTACGAATCAGTTGGAACTAGCGCGCAGCTTCTACCAGCGGGCCATCGAGCTTGCACCCGACGACAAGGTGTCGCTGGGCTACATGGGGTGCACCCTGCTCCGGCTCGGGCGCGGCGATCTGGCACAGCGATTTTTCCAACGTGCCGGAGCCGGGGAGTGGAGTGCGTGTCAGGTGGCGGTCCCCCCTCCCGGGATGATGCCTCCGGCGGGTGCAACGATGCCGCCGGCCGCTCCACACTGACCGACTTCGAGAGCGGCGGGACATCATCGGTCCGTGCCGCTGCAGCTGGCGACCATGCGCGGACGGTGGCCGTACACCCCGCGCCCCTCTCGCTTCACGACAGATGATTCGATCGCTCGATCCCGCACGCGTGCATCGCACCGTGCTCGCCAACGGTCTCACGGTCCTCATCCACGAGGACCACTCCGCCCCCGTCGCCGCCGTCGTCACCTACGTCAAGGCTGGTTACTTCGACGAGACGGATGACGTGGTGGGGATCGCCCACGTGCTGGAGCACATGTACTTCAAGGGGACGCCAACCCGCGGCGTCGGCGAGATCGCGCGACAAACGAAGGCCAGCGGGGGCTACCTCAACGCGGCGACGATCTACGACCACACGTCGTACTACGCCGTTCTCCCGATCGAGGGCTTCGACGCGGGAATGGCGATCCAGGCCGACGCCTACGCCAACTCGCTCATCGAGGCCGAGGAGCTGCGCCGCGAACTCGAAGTAATCATCGAGGAGGCCAAGCGAAAGGAAGACAGCCCTGGCGCGGTGACGACCGAATCGCTTTTTGCCCTCCTCCACGACCGGCATCGCATTCGTAGGTGGCGCATCGGCCGCGAAGAGCCGCTCCGCGCGCTCCGGCGTGATCAGCTCCTCGGCTTCTACCGGAACTTCTACCGCCCGTCGAACACGATCCTCGTCATCGCCGGCGACGTGACGCCGGACGGCATCCTTCCTCGCGTCGAGGAGATCTACGGCCATCTCCAGGACGGCGCGATCTCGCGGTCGCCGGGAGACGAGGAGGTCGCGCTGCCGGGGCGCCGATACGAAGAGCGTGCCGGCGACATCGCCGAGGCGCAGGTCGCCATCGGTTGGCGCACGCCAGGGACGAGCGACGCCGACACTCCGCTGCTCGACCTCGCCGCCGCGGTCCTCTCGTCGGGGCGCGCATCGCGCTTCTACCGCGCCGTGCGCGAACGGCGACTCGCCACCAGCGCCACCGCGTACAACTACACCCCGACAGCGCTCGGCGTCTTCGTCCTGCACGCCGAGGGGCCGGCCGAGCGCCTGCGCGAAGCCACGTCGGCCATGTGGAGCGAGCTGCGCGAACTCCGCGACAACGGAGTTTCAGCCGGTGACTTGCAGCGCGCGCAGCGACTCTTTGAGTCGCGCTGGCTCCGGCGGTTGGAGACGATGGAGGGGCAGGCCAACTACCTCGCCGAGTGGGAGGCGTTAGGCGGGTGGCGCTCGGGCGATGCGTACGCCGAGCGCATGCTGTCGGCGAGCGCCGACGAGGTGGCCGATGCGGTGCGCCGTCGTCTCGACCCCGTGCAGGCGTCGATGGTGGTGTATCGACCGTCCTCGTCGCCGGTGTTCGCCGCCGACGCCGGCGAGGCATTCGCCGCGCTCGATTCGGCTTCGCCGTCGACGCTGCCCGTCGTGGCGCTCCCCGAGTCTCCCGCGCTGGTGCGCGAGGGCGCAACGCCACTGCTCGAGCGGGAACACGGTGCCATCAGCGTCTTTCGCACGGCACGCGGCGTCCCGATCCTCGTCAGGCGCAAGCCGGGGGCGCCGATCGTCCACCTCGGGCTCTACACGTTTGGCGGAACCGCGCTCGAGCCGGAGCAGCACGCCGGGATTGCGACGCTCCTCGGTCGCACCACGCTCAAGGGAACCGAGCGTCGCAGCGCCGAGGTCATGGCGATGGAGACGGAGCTCCTTGGTGGGAGCATCTCGCCGACGGTGACGAGCGATGGGGCAGGGTGGACGCTGTCTGTAACCGGCGCGCGCGTCGCCGCCGGCATTGATCTCCTCGCCGACGTCGTACTCAATCCGCTTCTCCCCGATGCGGCGTTCGAGACCGAACGCGCGATCGCGCTGTCGCAGCTCGCCCAGCTGCGCGACGACATGATGCGCTATCCGGTGCGCCTGGCGACCTCCGCGGCCTTTCCCGGTCACGCCTACGGTCGCGGAACGCTCGGCAGCGAGGAGGGCGTGAAGGCGTTAGGCGTGGCCGATGCGCGCGCGTGGCATGCGGCGCATGTCCTGCGCGCGCCGGCGGTGCTCGCGGTGGTGGGGGATGTGGATCCCCAGGAGGTCGCTACACTTCTCGCCTCGGCGTTCGATGCGCTGGAGTACGAGGCGCCGGCGCCACCGGTTGTTCCAGTGTGGCCAAACTCCGTACAGCAAGTCGCCGAGTCGCGCGACAAGGCGCAGACCGCGCTGGCGCTCGCCTTTTCGGGGCCGAGCCGGCGCGAAGCGTCGCGGGTGAGTGCGTCGCTCATCGCCGGCGTGGCGAGCGGGTTGGGCGGTCGCTTCTTCGACCAGCTGCGCGACAAACAGTCGCTGGCCTACACGGTGCACGCGACGTCGACCGATCGGGTAGCGGCAGGGATGTTCCTCTCCTACATCGCGACCTCGCCGGAGAACGAGGATGTCGCGCGCGCGGGTCTGCTGCAGGAGTTTGCGAAGTTACGCGACGACGTCGTGACCGACGACGAGCTGCAGCGAGCGCGTACGTACGCGCTGGGGACGCACGCGATCTCGCAGCAGTCGGGTGGAAACGTGCTCGCCGAGCTCGTCGACGCGTGGCTCTACGGGAGCGGGCTGGAGGAGCTTGACGGCTTCGCCGAGCGAATTCGCGCCGTGACGCCGCAGTCGATGCGCGACCTCGCGCGCGAACACTTCGATCCGGACCGGCGCGTGGAAGGGATCGTGCGCGGGCGCAGCAAGACGGGGACTGCCTGACGCAACCGTGATTCGTGGAAGCGTCGGCTACGCGGTCGGCGGCTGCACGACCTTCCCGAGAAAGAGAAGCGTTCCCGAGAGTCGCTCGCGGATCGCGAAGACGAAGGGGCGATCGACGTTCACCTCGATGCGCTGCGGTGCAGACGTCAGGCCAATCCCCACGACGGTGGCCGCGGCCGCTTCGGTGCCGACCTCGTTCACGTCGACGAAGCTGCGCTGCTTGACGAACGAGATGAACAGCTGCCGCCCTTGTGTAGGCGACAGGCGCGTGAAGTCCGCACCACCATCGATAAATGCCGCGCGCATCCCCAGGTCCTGCAGCGGTCGATTGAGCTGTGCGTCCCACTCCATCTTGAAGCGCGGCATCGCGAGGTCGACTTCCATCGTCCGCACGGGAGAATACGTCGCCGTCCATCCGGTGGCGGCAAGCGACTCCACGAGCGAATTCACGCTTTCCCCCGGGCGCGGAAGAATAACCGTCATGGCGAACGCGTCGCCACCGTATCCCAGCTCGACAACGGTACGCCCGCTGTCGCCGCCGACGCGCGCCGCCGCCGTCCGGTGCATCATCGGAACCTGGACCGTGCTGCCCGACGAGAGCGTGAACGAGCCTTGCGACGTCTTCGCCTTGTCGAATCCATCGCGCCAGTCGCCCTTGAAGTAGATGGCGTTGATCAGGAGCATCACCAACTCGTCCGAAAGGGCGCCGACGATGCTCGGGATCTTGCCATTCGTGTTGGTCTTGACCCAGTTGTTGATGGTCTCGACGGACGTGGGGGCGCCGAAGTCGAGTCCCTTGGTTGTCGCGTCGAAGTAGGTGGTGGCTTCGGTAAGGAACGTCGGCGCGATCGCCGGCGCGAACGACTGCCGGTACCAGATCGAATTCGCGATCCTGAAGTCGACCTTCTGGTCGAGCGCGCGCAGCAACGCGATCAGGTCGCGCGACGAGGCGAGCACCGTCTCGCGAGACACTGAGCCCAGTCCAAGCGCCGACTGCATCTCGGCGCGCGTCGCCCCCTCGGCACCGTTGAGCGTCATCCCGAGCGCCATCGTTGCCGAGAGGGGCGACATGAAGATGTTCGAGTCCGCGCGCGTGGTGTTCAGTCGGGCGAGGAGCGCCGGGCCAAACTCGAGCGTGGAGCTCGCCAGCGCCTGCTCTCCGCTCGACAACGCCCTCGGAAGCTCGGTGATGAGCGTCGGGGCGGCACCGCCGCCGGTGTCCGTCGCCGACTTGCAGCTGGCGACCGAGAGCGCGGCGGCAGCAATGAAGAGGACGGACGTGCGCATATCAGCGTTGCTCCTGCTCGGGATACCCGAGCGCGTCGTTGAGCCAGCGCACCATCGGGCGCATGGCGATGAACTCCTTCTCCACGATTTTCGGCAATGACGTCGAGACCATGTCGGCGTCGCTGAGCGGCGTGGAGATCGTGAACGAGACGTGCCGCAGCAGGTTCGACTCGGGGTGATCACTGTCGAAGCCGCGCGGCGTGCGCGTGAGCTTCCCCTCCTCGCTCAGCGGCGTGTAGCGCTCGACGAGCGACTTCCCCTTGAGGATCTTGCGCAGCTCGGCGCCGCGGGTGGCGATGCGGGCGCGGATCGATGCCAGTGCCTCACGCGGCGGCATCCAGATTCCACCGGCCACCATCGACGCTCCCGGCTCCAGATGGAAATAGTACCCGGCACCCGCGCCGTGCGTCTCGGTCCCCACGCCGTGCCCCGCGCGCACGTGCGTGAACCAGCACGACACGTGCGTCTTGTAGGGTGTCTTGTCCTTCGAGAAGCGCGTGTCGCGATGAATGCGGAAGATCGAGCGCTTGGGGTCGCCGTGGAGTTCGGGTGCGAAACGCGCGAGTCGTACGTCCATCTCCTCGACGAAGAGGCGGAGTGGCCCCTGCAAGAGGGTGTCAAACTCCTCCTTGCGGGCCTTGAACCACTCCCGTTCGTTGTGGCGCTTGAGCTGTCGCAGGAAGGTCAATGCGGCCGGCGTGAAATTCGTGAATTCGTTCATCGTCCCTCGGCGGTTTCGTCCAGTGCCCGGCGGGCCCGCGCGACGGCTGCTACTACAGGACGCATACGCCCCCCCGGATCTCGCAGTCCAACCAAAGATTCATAGTCGCCGGCGCCATCCACGATCACCGTACTCACCCGTGGCTGGCGCGTGGCCCAAGCCAGCACCCCCCAGATGGCCCGTGCCTGGTTCTCCTCGCCGAACGTGCGCGGATAGGCACGCGCGCTCCAGATCCACTGTTCCTTGCGCGACCCGCGCATCCATCGCTCGGCAAGTCGAGTGCGCGCCTCGAGCGACGTGCCACCGGTGAACGAGGGAGCGAGCGAGAAGCCCAACACGTCGATCCCTTTCGTGGCCTCACCCCAGGCGTAGAACGCGGAGTCGACGTCGCTGAAGCTCGACACGGCGAGGCCGACTCGCGTGCGCGGGCGCACCGCGTGCGCGTCGCGCGCGGCACGCTCGAAGTAGTCGCGCCACCAGGCGCTCGGCACTTCGCCCAGCGCGCGCGTACCAGCGTCGTACGGGTCGAGGGCTGGGATGAGTACGTCGGGGCGCACGCGACGCATGATGCGATCGAGGAGTGCGAGCCGGCGCCGCATGTAGTTCGACGGACTCGCGCGATAGAGCGCCGCGTCGCCGCGATCGTAGCCGAGCGTCACGACCAGAAGGACCGAGTCGCGACGAAAGTCCTCGAGCGTGTTGGCCAGCGAATCCAGAGGGAGCGCGCGAGCTCCCTCTGGTTCCACGACGATGCTGATCGCCCGCGCGCCGATCGTGTCGGCGAGCGCTAGGTCGCGCGTGATCGAGAGCGGGGCCGGGGCGGCGTTCAGTGCCGGGAAGATGCGAAGCCCCACGCGGAAGTCGCCGCGCGGGCGTTCCTGCAGGCGCTCGCTGCCAAGCGTTGAGAACGATTGGGCGGCATAGACCGATCGTGGGTACTCCATCAGCATGAGGACGACGACGGCTGCCGCGCCTACGGCAAGGAGACCGCGCACCGACTTGCTGATGCGCCAGGTGGCCGGGTACGCGGGCGACAGGAGCGGAAGGAGGAGGAGCCAGGGCGATGACAGCGCTTCGCGCCCAAAGAGGATCCCGAGCGCACCGGCTTGTGCGACGGCAGCGCCCGCGAGTGGGGGTGGAAGGGGATCGAGCCAGCGCGACGCGTAGCGCGCCACCGCGGCCACCAGCACCACGCAGTTGTAGACGAAGATGGGCAGAGCGAAGAGCGAGGTGACGTGTCGCCGGAAGAGTGCGTAGCCGCTCTGCGCCACGAAAACGAGGAGGAGCGCTGGCCAGATCCAGGCGATGAGGAAGATCACGCGCCCCGTGGTCATCGTCCCCGCGGCGAGGTCGACAAAGGCCGCAGGAACCACGAAGAGACCGCAGATCGAGGTGAGGGCGAGGAAGAGGCGTGACTGTCGCCGCGCCTTGGCGATCTGCCCGGCGAGGAGGACGTCCCAGAGGAGCACGAGGATCGATACGCCCACCCAGGAGGCAAGGAGCCGCTCGGACGCGAACGGGATCATCCGAGTCGCCTCGCGTTCGCAGGCGAAGGACACACGCGCGCGGGCGCATAACGAGACGTCGGCAGCATCGCGTGCAGCTGGGGAATAAGGGGCGACGCGCGCGTGGTGCGTCGGCGATTCGTCTCAATCTCCCACAGCGGTGCGACGATGCACAAGCAAGCGCCGGCGATGGCGCGCCGCCAGCATGACGCCGGAGGTTCTCCGACGCCAGAGGTTCTCCGGTGACGTGGGCCGGGCGGTCCAGGACGAGCTCGGCCCGCCATCCCAGCGACGGCGTGCGAGAATTAGCTTCCGAGCATGAACCGGCGGCCGCTCCTCGTACTCCCCAGTCTGATTTCGCTCACTCGGCTGGGCATGGCGGCTGCGTTCGCGATGATCCCGGCCCCGGCGACGCGCGTCGCGCTGGTCGTTGCCGCATCGCTCACCGACTTTCTCGACGGGTGGCTCGCGCGCCGCGCGAACCTCGCGACCCGCTGGGGCGCGCTGATCGACCCCATCGCCGACCGCATGTTCGTCTTCACCGCGGTTTGCGTCTTTCTCTTCGAGGGAGCGATCTCGAGCACGCAATACTTCGTACTGCTCTCGCGCGACATCATGACGGCGGTCGGCTTCCTCGTCGCGCGTTCGTCGCCCCGCCTGCGCCCGATCCCCTTCCGGGCGCGGCTCTCGGGAAAAATCGTCACCACATTGCAGCTGGCGGTGCTCCTCGCGCTCCTCCTGCGCCCGGAGTTCGCGGGAATCATCATCGTGCTCGTCGGTGTGACGGCGGCGTGGGCCATCGTCGACTACACGCTCATGCTCTGGCGCGAGCGCACTCCCGCATGAGTTGCGGCTGGCGGCTCCGCGCGGTGAGCGCCCGCGTCGCGGCGCTGGCACTCCTGTTCGCGGTGAGCTCGCACGAGGCGGTCGCGCAGCCGCTGGCGCGTGTCTCGCTCACTCCCTCGGGAGCGCAGTGGGAGGGGCGACTCGAGGGAATCGCCGCGCGCACCTCCGCGCTCCAAGGGGGAATTGCCGTCAACGTCCCCGCCGGTCGCTATGTGCGGCTCGGTGCGCTCGGCGCTGCGGGTGCGGCGTCGAGAAGTGGCGACCAACGGGCATCGGCGCGCGTCGAGGGGGTCGCACGCTTTCTCCTCGACCCGTTTCGCGAGTCGCGATTCGGGCTCTACGGCGTCGGCGGCGTGAGCGTGATGTACGACGGCTTCGAGCACACGCGCCCGAACGTCGTTATCGGTGCCGGCGTCGAAGGGACTCCGCGCAATGGACGTGCGATCGCCGCCGAACTCGCGCTCGGTGGTGGAGTGCGCGTGGCGGTCGTCGTACGGCGAGCGCGACGAACGGGGCGATAGCTCACGCGTTCAAGCCACTCGCGCGTGTGAAGCGCGAGAGCAGCGCGACGAAAGCGCACGACCCGGCGCGCGTCGCGGCGACGGGCGCCGAGAATACACGGCGCCCCGCATGCGAGCGCGGACAAAACAAAACCCCCTCGAACGAGGGGGTTGATGGTCCTACGCCGCGGTCGTCGCTTCGCTGCCCGTGTTTTGCTTGGGCGGCTGCACGAACCGCTCACCCAGCAGGCGGATCTGCTTCAGCTGATCGGCCGACAATTCGTGGTAGCGGTCGGACAGGTACTTCATCGTATCATCGAACCACTCGCCTTGGTGCTCGAGCTCAGAGCCGATGACACCGCAGCGCATGATGTGCTGGAACAGCTCGTCGCGCGCCTCATCGAACGGAGTCGGAACACTGGACGGCGTGTGACGTCGGGCGGGTTTTTTCGCCATGTCCTCGGGTTGTAAGGTGGGAATCAGCACCTGAATCTAATCAATCAGGGCGCTCTTCCAAAGTTACGCACGAGATTTGTCGAACGTTCTCGTGCATCCGCTCCGTCGTCACCGTTGCAGAATGCGGCAATCAGTGCCGAGAGCTCTGCGGGCGCCTCCTCAGGGACGAGTCTCCCAACCTCCTCAACGTGCTGATAGCGACCGTGCACGACTCCCTCGGCGTACGTCTCGGCGACGCTCTTGGTGCACCAGCGATCGCGCGTGCCGCGCACCACGAGCGTTGGCTGGCGCACGTGCCCCAGCTCGAGATCATCCAGGTCATCGTCTTCGAGCGCGCCGGCGAGTCCCAGGAGGTGGTTCGCCCCGTCGGCGCCCACATACGGCGCGAGATAGCGTCCAACGAGCACCGGGGGCATGTGCTCGGGGAACGCCACCGAGTCCTCGAGAAACGGGGTGAGCAGCGATGAAGCGCCGAACAGCCCGCGCGAGAGGCGAAGCGCATAGCGCGCGGTCTCTCGCTGCATCTCACGAATCGCCGGGCCCGGGAGCTCCGACAGCGCGGGAGTGCCGATGAGGACGAGCTTGGAGACGCGTTCGGGGCGGTCGGTCGCCAGGCGGAGCGCCACGGCTCCTCCCACGTCCATTCCGACGAGCACTACCGACGGGAGTTGCAGGGCAGTCAGTGCGCGATCGACATAGTCGGCCTGCGCGCGTACCCCGAAGTCGGCGTCGAACGGGCGGTCCGACTCGCCGTAGCCGAGGAGATCGATGGCGAAGGCGGTGGCACGGCGCACGGCGAGCATCGGCCCGACTTCCCGCCACAGGAAGGCGCAGGTGCCGAAACCGTGGAGGAGGACGATCGGGGTTCCGCCGTATCCAAATCGTTCCACGTGAAGCGCGCCAGGGCCCACGGGGACGCGAAAGATGTCGGGATCTGGAGGAACGCTCACGCGCGAGACGGTCTCGGGATTGGAGCGGGACTTAGGGGCGACGTCGCGACGCGTCGCGACCGTGCGCGCCGGCGCGCGCCGATCGCGCGCCGGGCGCGTCCGAATCTATACACTGGCGTCGCGCGCTGCCCCGGATCGGCGCACCACTCCCTCGATGCGGTCCCGGCTCGTAAACTTCCCTTTGGCGCCTCGTGACTCAAGTGACGAAGGGTCGTGCGAGTATCGGTCGGCGTCTCATTCGGTCCAGGCAGGAGTCGGGATGTCGGAACAGACGTACGACGAAGGGCGGTCGCGAAATCTCGAGGCGCTGCTGCGCGCGCTCGCCGGGCGGATTCTCGACCTCGACACTCGTGGCGAGTTGCTGGCGAACGCCGCCGAGTTGCAGAAGTTGTTGGGAGACGTGCGGAGCGAGCTGTTCCACTACGAGGTGCGTTGCACCTACGACACTCCCGAGACCGCCGAGCATCGGCGCATCGTCGCGCAAGCGAAAGAAACTACAGAGGAGCAATGGCCAAGAAATCCATGGACGCCGGACGAGGACGCGGACCCAACGTGGTGAAGAAGAGCGCGAAGAAGCGGCAGGGAAACTTCTACGCGCTCCTCGGCCTCGTGGCCGCGGTGCTCGCGATCTTCATCGTCTATCAGGTCTCGAAGCCGAAGGCTCCGGACGTGGCGACGGTCGATCCGTCGGTCCCGCTCCCCAAGGCCGAAGGGTACTTGTTAGGCAAGGAGGATGCGCCGGTGCAGGTCGTGGCCTTCGCCGACTTCGAGTGCCCGGCGTGCGGGCAATTCTTCGTCCTCACCGAGCCCGATGTGCGCACGCGCCTCGTCGAGACCGGCGAGATCTCGTATCGCTACATCGACTTTCCTCTCCCGGGACACCGCAACACCTGGCCGGCGTCGAACGCCGCTGCCTGCGCCAACGAGCAGGGGAAGTTCTGGCAGATGCACGACATGCTCTTCCAGGGGCAGGACCAATGGAACGGAGAGGCGACCACCCGCCCGAAGGGCGTGTTCGAGGGGTACGCGAAGTCGATCGGCCTCGACGTGAGCAAGTGGGAGCAGTGCTTCGACGAACAGAAGTACCTGCGGAACATCCAGGCCAACCGCGCCGAAGCCGAGCGCCGACTCGTCGGCTCCACGCCGTCGTTCCTGATCGGCAACAAGCTTGTCGCCGGCAGCATTTCGTTTGACAAGTTCAAGGCGTACGTCGACAGCGCCAAGGCGAGCCTGCCCCCCTCCACGCCAGTTCCCGCTCCCGGCAATCCCTGAGTGATGCGTCGCGCCCGTACTCGGGCGCGCTGCCGCGCCGCCGTGCATCTCGCGGCGCGGTCACTCCCGGTCGATGAATCGTCGCTTGAGGTCGATGCGCTCGACATAGGGCGACGCGTCGGCGCGCAGGTAGACTTCTGCCCGCAGCCAGGTCACTTCGTCGGCGCTGTCCGAATCCGCGATCACGCGCCACCACACTCGGCGCGCAGGATTCCAGCGATAGCCGCGTGACTTGAGCACATCCTTCTGCTCGATCGGGGCGTTGGTCGCATCGATTCGGCAGATCGGGCGGCGCGCCGTCTCGAGGAGGAGTTGCATGGGAAGTACGCCGTCGGTGAACGGTGTCGCGAGGAGATGGATACCGGCGTAGCAATCCTCGTCGGCCCGATGCGCGTCGTAGAAGACGCGGGCGTGCTTATAGAGCAGGAACTCCAACTTCGGCGAGTCGAACCCCTTGGAGTCCCAGGGCACATCGGCCATCGAGCACGCCCAGTGACGATCGGCAAACAACGGAATGCGTTGCTCGACGAAGCGGCGATCGAATGCGGCGTTGTGCGCAATGACGAGCACCGTCTCGCCGAGCGCCCCGAGGATTGCATGCTCGTCGAGCTGCTGACCCGCGACCATTGCATCGGTAATCCCCGTCTTCTCGGTGATGAACGGAGGGATCGGCTTGCCGGGGTCCTCGAAGCCGACGATCGCCGGATAGAGGCGATGAATCTGTCCGCTCGCGGGAGCGAAATCGAAGGGGACGCCGCAGAACTGGATGATCGATTCCTGGCGCGCGTCGAGCCCGGTCGTCTCGACGTCGACGAAGAACGCGCGTTTTACGGGCTCGTCGCCATCGTCCGAATAGTGGCTCGGGGGGGCGAGCCGGCGGAGCACGACGAAGTCGGGCGATCCCGCGAGCAGGGTCGCGGCGCGCTCGAGCTCCGTCGAAACGCCGTCGGAATCCTTCAGCATGGTGGGGAATCTATGCGCCCGGGGGACTCAGTGATCGGCTGCGGAGGTGGGTGAGGGGCGGTCTCGGAGTAACCCTTCCCCAAAGCGCAATCCGGCCACCCCCCGGAAATCGATCGGGTCCACCTCTGGCGCGAGG
Source organism: Gemmatimonadaceae bacterium (assembly GCA_044225935.1). GTDB lineage: Bacteria > Gemmatimonadota > Gemmatimonadetes > Gemmatimonadales > Gemmatimonadaceae > SCN-70-22. The sequence continues at coordinate 51,505 of JBGAHX010000026.1, read as the reverse complement.
ACGGAGCGCGGTTGCAGGATTGCTCATACCCGTGCGACTGGAGGTCGCCATGCCTGCGACGTTCACCCCGATTTCCAACGAGGTGTTGACCGGAGTTCGTGAGGGAGCCGAGCCAGCGCTCGAGAAGCTCTTTCGCGAGCACTACGACGCGCTGATCGAGGAAGCCAAGGAGAACCTGGACGAGGCGGCCTTCGCACCGCGCATCGTCGAAGCGGCAGTCCTGCGCACGTGGGACAAGCACGAGGAATTCCAGAGTTCGGATGAACTGGAGGTATTCCTTCGCAACGCGGTGCACGAGGCGGCGATCCGCGAGAAATCGCGCCGCGCCGGGTTGCACCGTCTCGAGTCCCATGAAGGGGTCGCGCACGCGGTGCGCCGCCCGGAGGTGAAGATCCCCTCCGTCGACGAGGCGTGGGGACACCTGCTCGCCGCGCTGCATCCCCCCCCGCCCGATGCGGCGCATGCCGCGGGGCTGGTCAATGCCTCGCGCCACGCGGCGGCGGAGCACATGGCCGCCGTGGCCAAGCATCGGTCGCCGCTCGTCACGCTCGCCTACATTGGCGCAGTGGTGCTTGCCGTGGCCGGGCTTCTGTACGGCATCTTCCGCGAATCGCCCGAGGCCAAGGTCACGCGCTTCCTCAAGTCGTCCGATTCGCGCGAGATCATCTCCAAGTTCGGGCAGATCGGTACGGTCACCCTCGACGATCAGAGCACGGTGAAGATCGGCGCCGATTCGCATCTCCTGATCCCGCCGGGGTTCCCGAATTCCGTTCGCGCCGTGCGAATCACGGGAACAGGGAGCTTCAACGTGGCGCAGGGGGGGGCACTCCCATTCGAAGTCCGGCTCGGTGAAGTCGCCGTGGTCGCGACGGGGACCAAGTTCTCGGTGAACTTCGACACGGCGACGAGCGCGGCGCTGGTGCGCGTGGAGGAGGGGAGCGTCACGGTTCGCGCCGGTGAGACGCAGCACCCGCTCACCGCCGGGCAGGCACTCGTGGTCGACAACAAGATGGTTGCAACCGAGCCATCGAAGGCGATTGTCGACGAAGCGCTGGCCTGGACCAACGGGCGCCTGGTGGTGGTCGACCGTCCACTGCGTCACGCCCTGCAGGAGACACGCCGCTGGTATGCGATCGCGCTCGTGCCGCAGGACATGTCGCTGATGGACCGCAAGGTCTCGATCGACGCGCCGCTCGATTCGTCGACGGTGATGATCAGCGAGATCGAGAAGTCCGGCAACATGAAGTTTGGGTGGGAAGACAAGACGATGATGCTGTACGACGCGAGCGCGGCCCCGAAGGGGAAGAAGAAGTAGCGCTGCCCGCTTCCCTCAACGCATCGCCCGGCAGCGCCAAAATGCGCGCTGCCGGGCGATGTGCGTTGTGTTCCCTCGATGGCAAGACTTCGACGTCAGGTCGTGGCGTCGCCAGCGGGTTGCACCTGCGGCGACTCGGCCATGCGCACGATTGCGTCGATCATCCCGCTGAAGATGAAGGCATGAAACGGGACCATCGCGTACCAGTAGAGCCAGCCGAGGAGCCCTTTGGGGGCGAAGATCGCCGTCTGGGAGAGCAGGGACCCACCGGATTCGTGCGGGGCGACGAGGAACTCGAGCCACGCGCGCCCCGGCACCTTCATCTCGGCACGCAGCCTGAGCATCGAATTTTCCTCCACGCGCTCGACGCGCCAGAAGTCCACCGCGTCGCCCGCCCGCAGCATCGATGCATTGCGCCGCCCGCGGCGCATGCCGACGCCACCGACCATGCGGTCGGCGATCCCGCGGAGCTTCCACGCCCAGTTCATCGCCAGCCACCCGGTGGCGCCGCCTAACGATGTGAAGGCCTGGAAGACGCGCGCTGGCGTCGCCTGCACAATGCGCTGGCGCTGCTCGATTTCCATCCCTTCGCGCGAGGTGAGAAAGACCGGCGTCACGTCGCCCGCCGAGGTGGAGAGCGCGTCGCTCCAGATCGTCTCGACGTGCCCGGCATCGAGACGGGTAAGGGCGAGGCGCACCGACTCTTCGTAGTCGAGGAGCTTGATGCCCGGGAAGATTCGATGCGCCGCGTCGCTGTGCATCACCACTTCGTTGCGCAGCCCTTCGATGAGCGCGCGGGCGATGTTGCTCGGCACCGGCGTCACGAGGTGCACCCACCCCGCCGAGTAGCGCGGGGTGAGGAACGGCACCGGGACCACGCGGCGCAGGAGTCCGCGCACCTTGGCGTAGCCGGTCATCATGTCGGCGTACGTGAGGATGTCGGCTCCGCCGATCTCGATGATCTCTCCCACGCTGGCCGGCGTCGACAGCGCCTCCACGAGATATTCGAGGACATTGCGCGTCGAGAGCGGCTGGATGCGCGTGAAGACCCACCGCGGGCAGATGAGGATCGGGACGCGTTCCGTGAGATAGCGCACCAGCTCAAACGACAGGCTGCCGGAACCGACGATCACCGCCGCCCGAAACTCGGTTACCGGGACCCCGCCCTCGCGCAGCGCGTCGCCCGTCTCCTGGCGCGAGCGCAGGTGCGGCGAGAGCTCCGTCCGTTCGTCGCCTAACGCGCCGAGGTAGATGATGCGGCGCCCGCTGGCCTCGCGCATGGCGTGTGCGAAGTTGCGCGCTCCCTCGAGATCGCGTTCCTGGAAGGCATGTCCCCCCGCCATGCTGTGCACGAGGTAGTACGCCACGTCCACTCCTTCCAGTGCCGCTGCGAGCGTCTCGGGTCGCAACACGTCGCCGGCTACCACCTCGACCTCGCGCCGCCAGCGCCGCCCCTCGAGCCGCGACGGGTCGCGCACCATGCAGCGCACGCGGTACCCCGCCGCCAGGAGGCGCGGCACCAGGCGCCCGCCGATGTACCCGGTGGCCCCGGTAACGAGAACGATTCCGACGTCGGGCGCGACTGTCATCTCCCCCTCAACGCTCAGTGCCCGGGGAGCGGTTCCGGCGCGACATGCGGGTGTCTCGTGTGCTTGCCACGCTGGGGCCCGCCCACGCGTCCGCTCTCCTGCCGCGCCTGAGATAGCGCCTGTGAAGCTGCGCGGAAACGCGCGCGGGAACGTGCGCGGGAACGCGTAAGGGGACGCGCCGGAGAGCGCGCGTTAGGCGCGGTCTCGCCGCACCAGCACCTGTCGCCCCTTTATCGTCGAGGCGCGGAGCGCCGACACCACGTCGTCGGCGATTTCCTCCGGAACCTCCACGATCGAGAAGCGATCGGAGATCTGGATCGCGCCGATCGCGCGGGCGTCGATCCCGGCCTCGTTGGCGATTGCGCCTACGAGGTCGGCGGGGCGCACCTTGGACTTGCGCCCCGCGCCGATGTAGAGGCGCGCCACGTCCCATCCGCCGCCGCGCGACGTGCGCTTCTTGCCGCGCGGCGGAAAGGCTTCCTCACGGCGTGCACCGGCGGGACCGCGCTCTTCTCGCCGCGAGTGGGATGGCGCGCCTTCCTCCTCGCGCGCGCGATAGTTCGACCGCGTCCCCGCCTCGCGCTCGGCGCGCGCAGACTGGTAGCTCCCGGGCCGCTCTGTCCGCGAGGACGCGGACTGTCGGCCGGCGCTTGCACGCTCGCGGCGCGCCGGCACCTCGGGAATCTCCTGCTCTCCTTCGGTGGATCCCTCGTGCGACTCGATCACCTTCACGGCCGCGGCGGCGATGTCCATCAGGTCGAACTCTTCGGCCAGGCTTTCGACAATTGCGCGATAGGCGTCGAGTTCTCCGCTGAGCATCGTTTCGCGGAGCGATGCCCGCGTGAGCTCAAGCCGGCGAGCACGCAGGTCCGCCACGGTCGGAACCTGGGCGATCTCGATCTTCTGCTTGGTGAGGTACTCGATGTTGCGCAGGAGGCGATGCTCGCGCGGCTCGGCGAGGGTGATCGCGACGCCTTCGCGTCCGGCTCGCCCGGTGCGCCCGATGCGATGCACGTACGACTCGGCGGCCGACGGCACATCGTAGTTGACCACGTGCGAGACGTGCTGCACGTCGAGGCCGCGAGCTGCAACATCGGTGGCGACGAGAAGATCAGCCTTGTTGGCGCGGAACTTCCGCATCACGCGATCGCGCTGTTCCTGCGAGAGTCCACCGTGCAGCGCCTCGGCGCGATAGCCGCGTGCGTTGAGCGTCTCGGTGAGTTCGTCGACTTCGGTGCGCGTGCGGCAGAAGACGATCACCGACGTGGGGTGTTCGATGTCGAGCACGCGGCCGAGCGCCGCCATCTTGTGGGCACGCGGTACGATGTACGCGACCTGGCGCACCTTGGCCGTCTTCCCGGCCGCCACCGGCTCGCGATCGATCTTGATCGTCTCGGCGTCGCGGAGGTGCTTGCCGGCGATCGCGGCGATGCGTGGCGGGAGCGTCGCCGAGAAGAGGGCCGTCTGCCGCTCGGTCGGGGTGGCCTCGAGGATCGCTTCGAGATCCTCGGCGAAGCCCATGTCGAGCATTTCGTCGGCTTCGTCGAGCACCACACACTGCACCGAGGCGAGTTGCAGCGTGCCGCGCCGAATATGGTCGAGGGCGCGCCCCGGTGTGGCGACGACGACATCCACCCCGCGTTTGAGGGCACGGATCTGCGTTTCCATCGACGCGCCGCCGTAGATCGGGAGGGCGACGATGCGCATTTCCTTCCCGTAGCGGTGCACCGCCTCGGCGACCTGCATGGCAAGTTCGCGCGTGGGGACGAGGATGAGGGCGCCGAGCCGCTCGCGCGCGTGCGCCTCGGGGGTGAGGCGGTGGAGGAGGGGGAGGGCGAAGGCGGCGGTCTTCCCGGTTCCGGTCGCGGCCTGGGCGAGGACGTCGCTGCCGGAGAGGAGGAGGGGGATCGCGGCCCGCTGGATCGGGGTGGGCTCCTCGTAGCCCAGCGTTGCGAGCGCGGCGAGGACGCGCGCGTCGAGTCCAAGGGCAGAAAAGCCGGCGTCGGCCGGCGTATCGTCAACGGCGGTGTCGCCGGGGTTGGTTTTCAAAGTCATGCCGGAAGGTAGTCATTCACGACGTTATTGACAGATTCTTCAGGTGTTCGTACTTTTACCCGCTGCAATAATGCGTCTTCGCGTGTCAGTCAGTCTGACGATCGGACCTCGCTCATGCGGCGGTCCTTTTTTTGACTTCGCGCATTTTTCGATTCGAGCCGTGGATGCGGCGAGATCGGGAGAGGCGGCCCATCGTGGGGGCAGTTATCCGCGAATAAACAGCGTAGTCGGGACGTACGGCACTACCGGACTCCGACCACACAACACCTAGGAGTACGGGAATGCGTATCACCGGCACCGTGAAGTGGTTCAACGACGCCAAGGGCTTCGGATTCATCACCCCCGAAGACGGGCAGAAGGACTGCTTCGTCCATCACTCGGCCATCCAGGGCAAGGGCTTCAAGTCCCTCGCCGAGGGCGAGCGCGTGGAGTTCGAGGTTGTGCAGGGCCAGAAGGGCCCCGCCGCCGAGAACGTGGTCAAGCTCGACCGCTAAGCGGAAGCAACCTCGCGAATTTTCGCGACGGAACGACGACGGGCCGGCTCGCTCGCGGGTCGGCCCGTAGTTTCTCGGATCGTGCATCACCTCTCGCCGCCGCGGCGGCGTTCCCATCGAGTAACCATCAATGATTGAAGTCAAGCTCGACGAAGGCGATCGGTTGGAATGGGCGCTCAAGGCCTTCAAGAAGAAGGTCCTGAAGTCCGGAATCCTCAAGGAGTTGCGCCGCAAGCGGCATTACGTGAAGCCGAGCGAAGCGCGCCAGCTCAAGTCGGCCGCCGCGCGTCGTCGCGCGCGCCAGAAGCCGCGCCCCTCCGAGTAAGTCTGACTTTGTAGTGATGCTCCCCCGAGGCGCCAAGCGCCCCGGGGGACTTTTGTGCGTCGTCAGGTCCGGACGGTCGGAGTCGAATCCGAGAGCCGAAGCGCGGGACGCTCAATCACCCCGTCGTCGGTGGCCGACAGTGCCTCGCCGTCTACCGCCGCGTCGCGCACGGGGCGCGGACGCAGCACGCGGCGCGGCACCAGCTCCTCCCCCAGCTCGACGAGCACGCGAGTGGCCACCAAGCTAGCGAGCGGCTCGGGAACGCCCATCACACGCACGTAGGTGTCGATCGCGCGATCGAACGGCATGTCCTCCGACAGCGTGTCGATGAACATGAGCGCATTGCGCACGTGCGTCTCGATCAGCGACTCCTCTGCTCGAGCCTGCGCCAGTCGCATACGCCGCTCCGCCCCCTCGTCCAGCCGACGGGGAAAAAGCGATTCGGGGAAGATGCGGCGGAGAAGGGAGGGCATAAGAGCGGACGGGGGACGGGGGACGGGAGTTGGGGCGGCGGGGGCGTGGAGGACGGTTCCCACGTCGCCTTTCTCCTCACACCCACTCAAAGAATAACGTCTGCCCCCCGCTTCGCGCGCGTAGCCGCGCCCGAAGGGCGCACTCCCGTCTCCCGTCCCCCGTCTCCCGTCCAAAAATCGATCGCGCGGACCACGCACCTAGCTCTCATTGGCCTCATACTGCTCCTTCAGACTCTGCACCACACCCGGATCGGCGAGTGTCGTCGTATCGCCGAGTGTGCGTCCCTCGGCGATATCGCGCAGGAGGCGGCGCATGATCTTTCCAGAGCGCGTCTTGGGGAGGTCGGCGCTGAAGAGGATGTCATCGGGGCGGGCGATGGCGCCGATCTTCTGCGCGACAAAATCGCGCAACTCGTCGCGCAGCGAACCGCTTGGCTTGAAGCCGGTGCGCAGCGTGACGAAGGCGGCGAGCGCCTGCCCCTTGATCTCGTGTTCCTTCCCGACAACCGCAGCCTCGGCGACCGACGGATGCTCGACGAGCGCGCTCTCGACTTCCATCGTCCCGATGCGATGGCCGGCGACGTTGAGCACGTCGTCGACGCGGCCCAGGATCCAGAAGTAGCCGTCAGCGTCCCGCTTGGCGCCGTCGCCCGCGAAGTACAGGTCGGGGCGCCCGGGCCACTTGGAAAAGTAGGTGTCGACGTAGCGCTGGTCGTCACCCCAAATCGTGCGAAGCATCGACGGCCACGGGCGCGTGAGCGTGAGGAGTCCGCCGCCCACCGGGATGGGGTTCGCCGACGCGTCGACCAACTCGGCGAAGTAGCCGGGGAGGGGGCGCGTGGCGGAGCCCGGCTTGGTCTCGGTAATCCCGGGGAGGGGCGAGATCACGATCGAGCCGGTCTCCGTTTGCCACCAGGTGTCGACGATGGGGCAGCGCTGGTGGCCGATGTGTTCGTGATACCACATCCACGCCTCGGGATTGATCGGCTCGCCCACGCTCCCTAACAATCGCAAGCGCGACAGGTCGTGCCTGGCGGGCCACTCGCCTCCCCACTTCATGAAGGCGCGGATCGCCGTCGGTGCGGTGTAGAAGATCGTCACCCCGTGGCGCGCGCACATGTCCCACATGCGGTCCTTCTCGGGCCAATCCGGCGCACCTTCGTACATCACGCACGTCGCACCATTGGCGAGCGGGCCGTACACGAGGTACGAGTGCCCGGTCACCCACCCTACATCGGCGGTGCACCAGAAGACGTCGTTCTCGCGCAGGTCGAAGACGTACTTGGACGAGTACGTCGCACCGGTGAGATAGCCGCCGGTGGTGTGGACGATCCCCTTCGGCTTCCCGGTTGTTCCGGATGTGTAGAGGATGAAGAGGACGTCCTCGGCGTCCATTGGCTCGGGCTCGCAGACGGCGGGGGCGTGTTGCATCAGTCTGTGATACCAGTGGTCGCGCCCCTCCTGCATCTCAACGTAAGCCTCGCCGATCGGTCCGCCGGGGCGTCGCTGCACGACGACGACGTGTTTCACCGATGGCGCCTCCTCGAGTGCCTTGTCGGTGTTGCGCTTGAGCGCGACGATCTGTCCGCGGCGATACCCGCCATCGGCGGTGATCACCACCTTCGCTTGCGCATCGTTCATGCGATCACGCAGCGATTCCGGCGAGAAGCCGCCGAAGACGACCGAGTGGATCGCCCCGATGCGCGCGCACGCCAACATCGCGATTGCAGCCTCGGGGATGAGGGGGAGGTAGATCCCCACCCGGTCGCCGCGCTCGACGCCGAGCTGCTTGAGCACGTTGGCGAACTTTCGCACTTCGACGTACAGGTCCCAGTAGGTCAGGGTGCGGCGGTCGCCCGGCTCGCCCTCGAAGACGATCGCCGCCTTGTTGCGACGTTCCGTGGCGATGTGCCGGTCGATGCAGTTGTAGGCGACGTTGAGCGTCCCTCCGTCGAACCAGCGCACGCGAGGAGGCTCCCACTTGAGCACCGACGTCCACGGCGTGAACCAGTCGAGCGCGTTGGCCTGTTCGGCCCAGAATGCCTCGTAGTCGGCGGCGGCGCGGTCGTAGATGTCCGGATCGCCCGCGACGGCGACGGCGGTGAACGCCTGGCTCGGCGGAAACTTGCGGTCTTCCTGCAGGAGCACGTCGATATCGGTCATATCGAGACTGGGAGGTCGGAAGCGTGGTACGGCTGGAGGTTGCGATTCTGCGAGCTTACACCGGGATGTGCAACCGCTTGGCAGATCCCTCCCGCCGACTGCGGCAAAGTGGGCACTCTGCGCGGGTAGGAGAACCGCGCGGCGACGGGTGCGCGACGCAATCGCAATGTTCAAGTCACGCCCCGGCAACGAGTTGTCCAGCCTGCTGCCTCGATGGCACGAGGTTCGCCATGTTCGTGGGTCGGCCGAGACTCCCTCGGCGCGCGGCTCACCATCCGGTCGTCCCCCCTGAACTCCAGAGAGCGTCCCATGCCAGCAGTTGCCGACGCCACCCTGCTCCTCGCGCCGTCGCGATTGGTCGCCGAGACCCGCGTCGATTTTCGATGCGCGGCGCTGGATTCGCTGGAGCGCGCGGGGGAGCACGGCGCGCCGCTCCTCTCCATCGACATGACCGATACGCGCGACGTCGATGCGAGTGGGCTCGGAATCCTGGTGCTGGTGCAGAAGCGGGCGCGCGAGCGCGGCCTTACCACCCGCCTCATGAATACGCAGCACAACGTCCGAAGCCTTCTGGCACTGACCAAGCTCGAGGCTCTCTTCGAGTTCGCCTGAGCGAGCGCGCAGGCGAGCGCGCAGGCGAGCGCGCAGGCGAGCGCGCAGGCTAGCGCGTAAGCGAGCGCCGCGGCTTCATTTGCGCCCCTCGCAACGACCGCGCAGAATTTCCGCGGCGCGCCTTACCTTCGGGTTGGGCGCGCCTTCTTATTATTGTGGCGGCTCGGCTTTTCCTGAGTCTGTACTTGGACCACATTCCTATTTTGCATTGACTCTCGCTGTGCTCGGCATGATTGCAGGGTAGGCTCGAGCCAACTTCCCCCCCAGATGGTCACGATCAAGGATGTCGCACGGCGCGCGGGCGTTTCGGTAGCCACGGTCTCGCGTGTGATGAACAAGAGCGGTCCGGTCAGCCCAGAGGCGTCGGAGCGCATCCGTGAGGCGGCAGCGGCACTGCACTACGTCCCGCACGGTGGTGCGCGCTCCCTCATCACGTCGAAGACCAGCACGATCGGTGTCCTGCTTCCCGATCTCTACGGCGGCTTCTTCTCCGAGATGATTCGCGGGATCGATCAGACCGCGCAGCAGCACGGATATCATCTCCTCCTGTCTGGCTCGCACAATCGCAAGATGGAGATGGAGGCGGCCATGCGCGCGATGCGCGGCCGCACCGACGGGTTGATCGCCATGTCGCCGCACTTCGACGCGGCCACGCTGGTGGAGAACCTCCCGCCATCGCTCCCGGTGATCCTCCTTTCGTGCGCAGCCAAGGACGATGAGTATCAAGTGATCGCGATAGACAACACGGGGGGTGCCGAAGCGATGGTGCGCCACCTTCTCGACCTTGGGCACCGTCGTATCGCGATGGTGATGGGCGAAAAAGGGCACTTCGATACCGGCGAGCGCGTGCAGGGTTACCGCAACGCATTGTTGGAGGCGGGAATCGACCTGGACCCGCAGTACGAGGCGCAGGGCGATTTCAGCGAGGCCTCGGGGCATCGCGCGGTGCAGGAGCTCCTCTCGCTTCCCGAGCCGCCGACAGCGATTTTCTGCGCCAACGACTCAATGGCGATCGGTGGGTTGTGCGCGGTGCACGATGCGGGGCTTCGAGTCCCCGATGACATCACCGTAGTCGGCTTCGACGACATTCCGCTGGCGCATTACCTGTCGCCGCCGCTGTCGTCGGTGCACGTCCCGGTCTTCGAGATGGGGGCGCGTGCCGTGACCCGGCTGATCGCGGCCCTCAAGGGAGAGCCGGTGTCGGAACGGCGGCACGAGCGACTCCCTACTCACCTGGTGGTGCGGTCGTCGTGTTCGCCGCCTCCTGTGCGGCGTTGACACTTCGCCTGCGCGAGTTCGTACGGCGGGGCTGAACCCCGACCACCCAGAATCGGAGGAGCGAGTGGACGGAAAGGAATTCATTCTCGCGATGGCGTCGATCCTCATGGGCGGAGCGATCGTGATGACAGTCATTCGCACGGTGGCCCGGGCGATCACGATGAGGCACGACCGCGGCGCGCTGGGCGAAGGGAGCGTGGACCGTCTCGACGAACGCCTCGGGCGGATGGAGCAGGCGATCGAGGCAATGGCGATCGAGGTCGAGCGTGTCTCGGAGGGGCAGCGCTTCACGTCGAAGCTGCTGGCGGAGCGGGCGACGCAGTCCGAGCGACTCTCGCAGTAGGGCGTTCGCGCGTTTCGATCCGATCTCGCCGATCGTTATCTTCGGGATGTCGCCATCCGGCGGCCGCAATCCCTAACGATCGAGTTCAGCGCGCATGATCCATCCGTGGCGTGACCTGCCGCCTGGCCCCCACCCGCCAGACGCCGTGACCGCAGTCATCGAGATCCCGAGAGGGAGCCGCAACAAGTACGAGCTGGACAAGGATTCGGGGCTCTTCAAGCTCGACCGCGTCCTCTATTCGGCCGTGCATTATCCGGGCGAATACGGCTTCATCCCGCGGACGCTGCACGAGGACAACGACCCGCTCGACATCATCGTGCGCATCGACGAGCCGACGTTTCCCGGGTGTTGCATCGAGGCGCGTCCGATCGGCGTGCTCAAGATGCTCGATCGCGGTGAGCCGGACGACAAGATCCTCGCCGTTCCGTCGCACGATCCGTTGCACCACGAGTACTACGACATCGCCGACCTCCCGTCGCATTACCTCGCCGAGATCGAGCACTTCTTCCAGATCTACAAAGATCTGGAGGGGAAGCGGATGCAGATCGTGGGTTGGGAGAAGAGCGAAGTGGCGATGCAGGTGATCATGGAATCGATCGCCCGCTACGCGCTGCACTATCCGACGGTCGCGACGCCCTAGGTGTTGTGGCTGGCGGCGCGACGCCGTCGGCGCATCGCCTCGCGTCGTCTCGCCTCGCGTCGCCTCGCCTCGCCTCGCGTCGCCTCGCGTCGCCTCTCGCGTCGCCTCTCGCTGCCGCCGCCGGTCGCGAACGGCGACGGATCGCCAGCGTCGCGCCGGAAGCGCCTAACGCTCAACCGTGCGCGGCGTTGCTCCAGTGTCGATCAGGAATAGCGACGCATCACCAGCGCCGCGTTGATCCCCCCGAATCCGAACGAGTTGGAGACCAGGTGTTCGACGCCGCGATCGGCGCCGGTGCCGGTCACGTGGGGGAGGTCGCAGGCGTCGTCGGCGACGTCGAGGTTCACGGTCGGAGGGAGCCAGGCGCGCTCCAGCGCCAGTGCGCAGATCGCCGCCTCGATCGCCCCCGACGCGCCGAGCGCGTGGCCGTAGTACCCCTTGGTTCCGCTCACCGGGACCTGCGCCGTGTGATCGCCCAGCACCTGCTTGATGGCCAGCGTCTCGGTGGGGTCGTTGAGCGGCGTGGACGAGGCGTGCGCGTTGACGTAGCCGATCTCCCCCGGTGCAACGTGCGCGTCGGCGAGCGCGAGGCGCATCGCGCGCGCCGCCTGCGATCCATCCGGGCGCGGCGCGGTCATGTGGTGCGCATCGTTGGTCTGCCCGAAGCCGAGAATCTCCGCGTAGATGCGCGCGCCGCGCGCGATCGCGCGATCGTGCTCTTCGAGAATCAGCACCGACGCCCCCTCTCCCATCACGAAGCCGTCGCGGTCCTTGTCGAACGGGCGTGAGGCGTGCGCCGGATCGTCGTTGCGCGTCGACATCGCCCGGATCAAGGCAAACGCTCCAAAACATAGCGGGGCGAGCGGTGCCTCGGCGCCGCCGGCGATCATCACGTCGGCGTAGCCGTCGCGTATCTGCCGAAAGGCATCGCCGATGGCAATCGTGCCCGACGCGCAGCTCATGGCATTGGTGCTGTTGGGGCCCTGCACGCCGAACTCGATGGCGATGTTGCAGCTGGAGGCACCGCCGAAGACCGCGAGCGCGAGCGTCGCGTCGACCGCGCGCAGCCCCTCGCGCAGGAAGACGCCGAGCTGGTCTTCGGCGTAGCCGACGCCGCCCAAGGCTGTCCCCATCATGGCGCCGACTCGCTCGCGATCCTCGCGGGCGAGGTCGAGGCCGGAATCGTCGACCGCCATGCGCGAGGCGATCACGGAGAACTGGCCGAAGCGATCGAGTCGCTTGGCCCGCCGTGCCTCGAGGTGATCGGACGCGACGAAGTCGCTGACCTCCGCCGCGTTATGCGAGCGAAAGATCGACGGGTCGAAGCGCGTGAGGGAGCGCACCGCCGAGCGTCGCGCGCGTAGTCCCTCCCAGAGCCCCTCGCGCTCGAGGCCTATGGGAGTGATGGCGCCAATGCCGGTGATGACGACGCGTCGCGAATTCATGCCGAGGGCGTGGACGGGGAGGAAGAGCGGTGGTGTGGATTCGCGCCAGGCAGGGGCGCGCTTTGGGGCGTTTGTCCGCCGTGTTGTTCGGCGACGCGCGCAAGCCCTTCGAGCGTGCGCGAGGCAATGCCGTGGACGAAGACGGGACCGATCACCGCAGTGGCCGCGAAGAGACCGATCAAGGGCCACCGTGGTCCATCCCAAACGTGGAGGAGTCGCACGAGTGTTCCCTCGCCACCGGGTTGCTCGTGGAACGACCATTCGACGTCCATCCCCTTGGTGATGCCGCCGATGTGGCGGAAGCGAACGTTGGGGGCGTTGTCGTCGACGCTCATCTCCGAGAGCCACCACGTGGGCCAGTCGACGACACCGAACGGGCGATTCGCACTCATCTCGACGATCCCGCCGCCGTCGCGTGCACGCTCGCGCATGTGGACGTAGCGGTAGTGCCGGAGATACGCGGGCCAGTGTTCGACTTGACGTGCGAGCGCGAAGATGTCGGCCACGCTGGCGCGCACCACGCGTTCATCGACGGTCTCCATCGGCCGGCCGACGGGAAGCGGGCCTAACGAGTACGGTTCACGCATGCGGAACGGCGACGGGCTCGGGAAGGGGGGCGTGCCGCGGAGACCACGACGCGACGAGTCGGAATCCGGCGCTGTGACGAACAGTCGGGTGCACGCCGCAGCTCTCATACACCAGCGCGCGCAACTCATCCCCGGTGAATCCGCGAAGGACGGAGAGCACTCCGTCGTGGCGGCTGACGGGGTGGAACAGGAGCGGGAACGACACTGCCCAGATCCCCGCGGCGGCCAGCCAGCTCCGCCGCAGGTCGCTCACGATGACGCGATGACGCGCCACGCGCTGCATCTCACGCAAGAGTGTGGCGAGTGCGTCGCCGACGAAGTGGTGCGCCACCTGGTGGCAGGCCACCACATCCACGCTGCGATCGGCGAGCGGGAGTAGGAGCGCCGAGCCGCAGATGGCGTGCTGCGCATGGCGCCGGGCGCGCGCCAGGAGGCAGGGATCGATATCGAGCGCGATCGATTGCAGCTGCACGCCGCGTCTGGCAACGCGGCGCGTGGCGGCCGCGAGCGCTTCTCCGGTTCCGCATCCGACTTCGAGGAACGAGGCCTGCGCGGGTAGCGACGCTGCCGACTGATCGAGCGCGGAAAGGAGCGCGCGCGTTCCGCCGAACAGTGTGTTGGCGAGCGCGATGTCGCGGTGCGAGCGCTCGCGGAGAGCGCTCGGCACGCCGGGGGCGTCGAGGATTTCGGGGGTGTGGCGGCGCCGTGGCACGAACGGCGAGGGCACTCAGCGCTCCAACTGCGCGTAACCTCCGCGATAGTAGAGGAGCGGACGCTCGTCGCGCGCGTCGGCGCCCTCTACCTCCCCGATCAGGATCGTGTGATCGCCGCTTTCGAGGCGTTGCACGATCCGGCACTCGAGGTGCGCGAGCACGTCGTCGAGGATCGGCGCGCCATGCGTCGCACGCGTGAAGCCGATCCCGTCGAAGCGCGCCATCGCCTCGAGGTGCGAGAATCGCCGCGAGAGCGGTTCCTGCGCCGCGCTGAGGATGTTCACCACCATCCACTCCGCGCTCGTGAGCATGGCATGGACCGACGCCTCACGGTCGATGCAGACGAGGATTTGCGGCGGGACGAGGGAGAGCGAGGCGAAAGCCGACACGGTCATCCCGTGATCGCGTCCCTCGGCATCGCGCGTGGTGACGACCGTGACGCCGCTGGCGAAGCGGCCGAGGACACTGCGGAACAGGTCGGAGTCGAGGGGCATTCCGTGAAGTACGAAGTTCGTCGTTAGGCGTCAGGCACCCGATCCGGTGGCGCCCGGTGCACGTTCGCCGAGCGGTGTCTGCCGCAAAGACTGCCGGCGAACGGCCCCGAGGAGGAGGCGCGCAAGGTAGCCCGGACGGAGCACCGCGCGTGCCGGGACAAAATCCCCGGTCACGCCGACCAGAAGGTCGGCCATGTCGCGCCGTTCCGCGAGGACATTCGCCGCACGGTCGAACAGGGCAGGGAACGCGACCGCCGTCCCGATGAGGCGCTCGACCAGTCGTTTGGCCCGGAAGGTATCGCGGAGCGCGCGATCGTAGGCGGCGAGCGCGATGTCCTGGCGGCGCGGCGTCTCGGCGCGCGCGCCCTCGAAGGCGTAGCTCGTCAGCAACTCGCCGCTCCGCAGCGCTGCGTAGATCCCCTCCCCGGTGAACGGGTCGAAGAAGTCGGCCGCGTCGCCGACGAGCGCACACCCGGGAGCCCAGGCGCGTCGCGCGCGCGAGTTGAACGGGCCTGTCGCTGTCGCGGCGCCGAGTGGAGACGCCGATCGAAAGCGGGTGGCGAGGTGGGGACGCTCGGCGATCCATCGCGCGAGAAATGCGTCGGGATCCCCGGCGATCGTTCGTGCATCGCGCACCGGGACGACGACGGCGACGTTGGTGCGACCGTGCCCCACGTCGGCGAGTCCCACGTATCCGGAGGCGTCGACGTGCATCTCCCCGCACGATCCCATTCCAGCAACGCCTGCGTAGTGTGCCACGACCGCTACTCGGCGCGGGAAGCGTCCGCTCCTGGCGAGGCCCAGCCGGCGCGCCACGACGGAGCGCAGTCCGTCGGCACCTACCACTACCGCGGCGCGGAGCCGTTGGCGCCCAGCGGAGGAGTCCACTTCAACGCCGCGCACGCGTCCGCGCTCGTCGGTGATGAGCTGTCGAACGATCGTCTCCTCGCGCACCGCTGCTCCCGCGCCTTGGGCCTTGGCCAGAAGGATCGCATCCAGCTCTTCGCGAGGAAGGGCGAGCCCGCGATCGCGAAAGCCGCGAAAGCCGTGCGAGGCGGCGAACTCTCCGTGGATCACCGCGCCGCTCGGCGCGCGTACGCGCATCCCCGCGAGTTGTGCGGCGCCCGCCGCCTCGATGTCGGAAAGGGCGCCCATCTCCTCGAGGATGCGCGAGGCCTGCGGGCTCAGATACTCGGCGCACGGCTTGGCGCGCGGAAAGCGCGCGCGGTCGAGGACGAGCACATCGAGGCCGGCGCGCGCGAGGAAGAACGCGCTCGCCGCGCCGGCGGGCCCGCCGCCTACTACCAGAACGTCTGCGTCGCGCGTGGGCACGCGCTATGGCTCGACCAGCAGGTACACCTGCCCTGCAATCGTGAGTTGGTTGCCGCTTCGCTTGACGTCGAACGAGACCTGCGAAGCGGTCGGCGTGACGAAGTCGATGAAGAGGCGCCCGTTCTCGATGCGATATCGCCCCGAATTCACCTGCGCGTCGGCGAGGCCATAGGTGATGTTGCGCGCGAGGAGGACGCGGACGACGGTGCCATCGCCGGCGAATTGCCACGAGGTTTCGTTCGCGCGGGCAATGCCGAAATCATCGACGTAGTAGACCGCGCGTCGCCACGTCCCGACGATCGCGACCGAGAGGTCGCTGCTACCCACCTGTCCGAATCGCACACTCCCGGGCGAGGCCACGCCTGGACCGTCGCAGCCGCCGAGGAGGAGCGTTGCGACCATCATCGATGTCACCTGCCACGTTCGTCGCCCAGGAACGCGCATCGGGCTACCTCCCGCACAGCAGCGCCACGACGGCACCGGCCACGCAACTCGTTAGGTTGACCACATCGTTGTCGAGCCCCGCCCACCCGCGCCGGCGCGTCGTTTCCGCGCCGCACTCGTGCACGTGCTGCTCGGTTGCCAGTGCACACCGCGCGCACCATCGCCGTTCCTGCACCGTCGCGCCGAGGAGCGTGTCGGCGACCGCTCCGGCCACCCCGCCGGTCACGACCGGGAGAAGTATCTCCTTGCCGAAGCCGGCGAGGAGCGCCGCAGTTCCGAGTACGACTGCGCCGACCACCATCGCCAGCGACCCTGCCACCGTCACCGCACCCGACGTGCCAACCGGGACAGCGCGCCCGTTCCAGATCGCGCGCGGCGTCCCGCCGATGGCCGTGCCGACCTCGGTCGCCCATGTGTCGGCGGTGGCGCTGGCGAGCGCGCCGACTCCGGCGAGTGTCCACGCGGTAGACGGCCAGACGATCCCGCCCAACGCGCACACAGCGAAGACACCTCCGTTGGCGAGTACCTGCCACGCGTCACGCTCTCCCCCCTTCTCCACGACCCCGCGCGTCGCGCGTTCCTTGATGCCGCGCCGCCAGCGAGAGAGCGCCGAGCTGGTGGCGAAGAAGGTCAAGAGGATCGCGGTCCAGCTCCATCCAGCGAGCACGGCCACAGTTCCGACCGCCAGGGCACTCCACGCACCGGAAACAGAAAGCGCCCGTGCGCGACGGGCCACGAGCGAGAGGAGAGCAGCGAGCGCGAGCGCCAGCAGGAATCGCGTGGGCATGGGCATGGAGCGACGTTGCAATGTGCCGCGGCGACCGAGGTGCGCAAGGCGTGCTGGCGCTCACGGAAATTACTTGAACGGGGTCACAGCGGCCGTTAGCTTCGCTCGATCCTATGCCAGAAACGGTCGACGCTCTCCTCCCCCTCTCGTTCCTCGAAGCCGTCCGCAACATCGACAGCCCAGTCGAGGATTTCGAGGCCGAACTCGTCGGCGACTTGCGCAACAAGCGCCTGGGACTGAGCGAGACCGTGTACATGCAGATCCGCCGCTTCAACGATGCGGTAAAGCGTGGACAGCGTGCGTCGCTCGATGAGGCGATGGGATTGGCGCGGCTCCTCGGCCGTCGCCCCGATGCCGAAGCGGTCTTCCGTGTGGCCGGCCGACATCTCGCCAACGAGTCGTATCGCACGATCGGCGTGATTGCGCGTCGCATGATGCGCCTCCTCCCGAATTTTCTCGCACGCCCGATCGCCCTGGGGCACTCGCGACGCATCGCCAAGCGATATCTCAACGGACGGATTTCGCGTGTAGGGACGCACGTCTACCTCGAGGTCGACCATTCGGTGACCCAGGACTCAGCGCCGCGCTCGGTTGGGTGCACATACTACGAGGCGAGCCTGAAGGAGCTGTTGCGGCTGCTGGTCAACAGTGTGGGCGCGGTCGAGCACGTGCGGTGCGCCACTCGCGGCGAAGGCGCGTGTGCCTGGCGCGCCGAATGGAAACCCACCTCCGCCACGCAGGAGTAGACATGCCACGCCTGTCCCCCGAGTCCCTCCCCGACATCCAACGTGCGATTGCCGAGGCGGGGTTGGACGGCTGGCTGTTGTACGACTTCCGCGGGACGAATCCCATCGCCCGCGACTTTCTCGGCTTCGGCGACCTGCACCTGTCGCGCCGGATCTTCGTACTGATCCCGCGCCAGGGCGTTCCCGTCGCGATCACGCACAACATCGAGCAGGGGGCGTGGCGCGACTGGCCGTCGTCGTGGCGGCGCGAACGCTACTCGTCGTGGCGCGCGCTCGAGAACTGGCTGCAGGAAATCGTTGGGGGACAGCGCATCGCGATGGAGTATTCCCCGGGCGATGCGGTGCCGTATCTCGATCGCACGCCGGCGGGTGTGCTCGAGCTGATTCGCTCGACCAACGCGACGGTCGTGACGTCGGGGGTACTCGTCTCGCAGTTCTACGCGACGTGGAGCACGGACGACCTCCTCGCCCATCGCCGCGCCGCCGAGCACATCTCGACCATCGCGCATGAGGCCTTCGCTCACGCCGGGTCGATGGCGCGCGCCGGTACGCCGATCGCCGAGCACGCGCTGCAGGCACGCATGATGGCAGCCTTCGATCGCGCGGGGCTCATCACCTACTCGCCGCCTAACGTGTCGGTGGGTGCGCACGCCGCCGACCCGCACTACGAGCCGTCGGCCGACCGCCCGACGGTGATCACGGTCGGGAACCTCGTCCTCATTGACCTCTGGGCGCGCGAGCCGGGGCATCCGTACGCCGACCAGACCTGGATGGCGATCGTCGGCGCGCCGAGCGAGCGGGCCGTCACGCTCTGGAACGCCGTCAAGGACTCGCGCGACGCGGCGATCGCGTATGTGGAGTCGAACGTTGCGGCTGGCGGAACGGTGCGTGGCGCCGACGTGGACGATGCGGCTCGCGCGGTGATCGAGCGCGCCGGCTACGGCGACTACTTCACCCACCGCACCGGTCACTCGATCGACGCGCGCGAGATCCATGGCTCGGGTCCCAATCTCGACAACCTCGAGACGCGCGACGAGCGCCTCCTCATCCCCGGCGTCGGCTTCTCCATCGAACCGGGGATCTACATTCCCGGCGACATCGGGCTCCGCACCGAGGTCAACGCCTACATCGGCGACGGCGTCGCGATCATCACTCCCGTCGACATACAGCAGGAACTCATCGTTGTCTGAACTCCGACGCGAGCTCGGCGTCTTTTCGGCGGCGCTGCTCGTCGTTGGAGGGATCATCGGGAGCGGGATCTTCTTCACCCCCGCCGAAGTGGGGCGCGCCCTCCCGAACGGGACGCTGATCCTCGGAGTCTGGATCCTCGGCGGATTTCTCGCGCTGGCGGGCGCGCTGACGTACGCGGAACTCGGCGCCATGCTCCCCGACGCCGGTGGGCCGTACGTCTACATCCGGCATGCCTTCGGCTCGCTCCCGGCGTTTCTGTACGGGTGGATGAATCTGCTCAGCATCGCGTCGGGGGCGATCGCTGCCGTGGCGATGGGTTTCGCTGGATACCTTGCGCGGTTTGTCGACCTTACGCCGGCCGGCGGCCCGATCGGCGTCGCGGCGGCGACCATCGTTGTCCTCTCGCTCACCAACGTGCTGGGGATCCGGCCGGGCGCGGCGCTGCAGAACCTGCTCACCGGAGCGAAGATCGTCGCGCTCGCCGCGCTGATCGTCGGGGGATTGGTGTTGTGGAACACCATGGGACCGCCAGTCCCGGTGCCGAGTGCGCCGCCGCCACGAGAGTCGCTGGCGAGCGGACTCGCGGCCGCATTCGTCGCGGTGCTCTTCACCATCGGCGGGTGGCAGCAGATGAACATGGTCGCGGGAGAGATCCGTGACCCGGCGCGTACGATTCCCAAGGCGCTCCTCATCGGAATCCTCATCGTCATCGCGATCTACCTCGGCGCCAACGCGGTGTACCTGCGCGCGCTGGGGCGCGACGGGCTGGCGGCGAGCCAGGCGGTGGCCGCCGATGCTGCGTCGCGCATGGTCGGGAGCGCGGGGGCAACGTTCATCTCCGTATCGGCGATGATCTCGATCCTCGGCTTCGTGAATGTCGCGATCCTCACAAACTCTCGCGTTCCGTTCGCGCTGGCGCGCGATGGCGTCTTCCTCGCATCGGTAGGGAAGGTGCATCCGAAGTTCCAGACACCGCACATCGCCATCCTGCTGTGCGGAGGTTGGGCGTTGGTCTTGCTGCTGGCGACGAAGGGCGAAATCGGTTCGCTCCTGAGTGGCGTCGTATTCGCCGACTGGATCTTCTTCGGGCTTGGCGCCGCCGCCGTCTTTGCGCTTCGTCGGAGCATGCCCGATGCGCCGCGCCCGTATCGTGCGTGGGGCTACCCCATCGTGCCGGGCTTCTTCGTGGTCGCCGCCGGATTCGGCGTGCTGAGCGCATACATCGCGGCGCCGCTGACGTCGTTCTGGGGGACGGTGATTCTTGTCGTAGGCGTCGGGGTGCACCGGTGGTTCAGGTCGCAGCGCGATCGCGCCGCGTAGTTCGCGCCCTGTAGTCCGCGGCGGGTTGTCCGCGCCGTCCGGGGAGCCGCGACGACAGCGACGCGCTCTTGCCCGTGCGACCTTCGACGTGCTAGGGTTCGTGAGCCGATCATCACGACAGACTCTCCGATGCCGACCTATCTCTACGAAACCATTCCCGCGAGCGCGCACGACGCTGCCGAGCAGTTCGAAGTGCGTCAGGGCTTCAACGACCCGCCGCTCGATACGCATCCGAAGAGCGGGCTCCCGGTGCGTCGAGTGATTTCGGGCGGGCTTGGATTGATGACCAAGGGCGCCACTGGCTCGCTCCCCGAGCCTGGTCCAGGGTGCGGCCCCGGGAGCTGCGGCTGCGGGAGATTCTAGCGTCGACGCCTACGCCCTAGGGTGCGCGCTTGGGAGCCGGTACCGGCGCCAGCCGCATGGTGTGATTGAGCGTCGACACGTGCAAGTTCACGTCGGCGCCGACGCGAAAGCCGAAAGTCCCGTCGAGCGGCAGGTCGCCACGCGCAATCGCCGCGACGCGCGTCGCGTTGGATTCGAGCAAGACCGAATCGCGTTCCACGGCAAGTCGAATCACGTTGCGTGACGTATCGTCGCCGCCAGGGTGCGGTCTCACCGCGTCGCTCCGCGTCCATGGTACCAGCATGGTGCGCGAAGACCGGCTCACCTGTTCGAGCGCCATCGCCCCGTCGCGACGGATGAGCAGCGCCACGTAGCTGGGCGTCGCGCCGTCGAGGTCGCGCCCTCCGACAAACAGTCCATAGCCGGACTGGCTGGTCCCCGGAAACAGAAAGATCTCCGACTCGATGGCGAAGCGTCCTTCGGCACGGTGACCGGGATCGTAGAGGATGGCGCCCGCTGATGCTGGCGTCGTCATGTGCCACCCGGGTGGCATGCGAACGTGATACACCGTGTCGTGCGGCGCGCCATCCACGTGCACTCGCCACCCTTCGGGTCGTTGAAGCGACTGTGCGAGCGAAGGAGTCGACGCGCACAGCGCCACGACGAGTGCCGCGGCGCTTCGCGTTGCGGTGCGGACGATGACAGGATTAAGTGACATGCGGCCGATCGGTTGAGGGGAGCGACAACGCTGCATTCAGTATTAGGTGCGCGCCACCCTCGTCATTCGATTCGCCGCCTCAGGCGCCCAGCCAGAGCCTGATCTCGTACATCTCCGGCGTCACCGCGCGCCCCGACGCATACACCGTCTCGATGTCGGCCATGAGTTCGCCGGCGTCGGCGTCGAAGTCTTCTCCCGCGGTGTTGAGCGTGCGCGGCGTCCACTCGCGCACGTGGACCAATCCGTCGTGTGGACGCCCGACGAGGAGAAAGCGCTCGCCCTCTCCCGCCTCTCCCGCCAGCCGTACGGTAAGGAAGTCGTCGATCGCGATCGGAATGTCTTCGGGGAGCGTCACGTCGGGCGTCTTGCGAGAGGATCGAGGGCGTATCAGGGGCGCAGCTGGCGGTCCACGACCATCGCCACGAAGAGCAGCGCGAGGTACAGGAGGGAGTACTTGTACGTCCACCACGCCGCTTTGGTCCAGATCGCCTCGCGACGAATGCGTAACACGCCGTGCAGGAGCAGCGCCCCGAGGACGACTGCAGACGCGAGGTAGAGGAGCCCGAACGCGCCGAACGCCACGGGAAGGACGGTGAGCGATAGGAGAATGAGCGTGTACCAGAGCATCTGGTTCATCGTCTCCCGTTCTCCCCAGAGGAGCGGCGCCATCGGGACGCCGGCCTTGCCGTAGTCGCGCTGCTTGAGGAGCGCGAGCGCCCAGAAGTGGGGCGGCGTCCAGTAGAAGACGACGAGAAACAGGTAGAGCGCGAGGAGGTCGATGCTCCCTGTGACCGCGGCCCATCCTACAAGCGGAGGGAAGGCACCGGCCGCGCCACCGATCACGATGTTCTGCGGCGAGGTGCGCTTGAGCCAGCGCGTGTAGATGAAGACGTAGAAGTAGAATCCGCCAAGGGCGAGCGCCGCGGTGAGGACGTTCACGAAGTGGCCGAGGAGCCAGGTGGCGAAGACGGCCAGCGCGACGCCGAAGGCGAGAACAACGATCGGCAGCATACGCCCGCTCGGGATCGGGCGGAGGCGCGTGCGCGCCATGACATCGTCGATGTCGCGGTCCATGTACATGTTCACCGCGTTCGCGCCGCCGGCCATCATGTAGCCGCCAAGCGAGACGATGAGGACGTCGAGCCACGACGGCGACCCGGCGACGTACATCGGCGCGATGGTGGTGACGAGCAGGAGCGAGATGATGCGCGGCTTGGTGAGCGACACGAAGTCGCGCACCGCGCTCACCGGACGTCCCGTGGCCAGGCTGGCTCCACCCACGGGCGTGCTCACGCCCGCGCCTCAGCGCCGAGCGATGGTACTTTCGGCGCGCTCGCGCGCACCATGGCCCCACTCGGTCCGAGCGCGAGGCGGCGCGCGACGAGGGCGAACAGGAAGATCACGATCCAGAGGAGCGTCCCGACCGCTTCGTGCATCGACCGCCAGATGGCCGGGAGCTGCAACTCGACCATCATGGCAGCCACCAGGATCTGCATCAGGCAAACGGCGACCGCCGATTGGGCGAAGCGACTCATGCGGCGCTCGCCACGCTTGGCGGTGGCGAAGGCCATCCCTACGAGGTGGAAAAAGAGCGAGAAGGCAACTAGCCGGTGAACGAACTGCACGTGCTGCGCCGGATGCGTGGGGAGGATGCCACCGCGACAGAGCGGGAAGCCCTGGCAAGCGACGTTGGCGCCGGGGAGGTGCGCGGTGAGGGCGCCGAGGACGAGGGCGGTGAATGCAAGGGCGGCGGCGACGCGGGCGCCGCGCGCCGTCTTCTCACTGGCGAACCACGTTGCAGCGGAATGATCGGGGGTGCGGTCGAATGATGACGACGGGTCGGCGGTGCGGGCGTATTCTGGGATTTGGGGGGGGCCCCCCGCGCGCACGATCGCCACGAGCAAACTCCCCAGGAGCGCCATCGCGATCGACAGGTGCGTCACGATCACCAGCTTGTTCTCCAACTCGAGCTTCACCACCACCGCCCCGAACAGCGCCGCCGCGATCACCAGCGCCGCACTGAGCGCCACCGGGCGCAGTACGCCGTTCCGCCCCGATACGCCGGCGCGCGCGCGCCGGAGCCAGGTTACGACGAGGAGCGCGACGATCGCCGTCGACAGGGTCGCGGCGAAGTAGCGATGCGAGACCTCGATGATCAGGTCGATCCGCGAAAACGGTGGAATCCAGTAGCCGTGACACGTCGGCCAATGGTCCCCACACCCAAGCCCCGAACCCGTAATCCGCACAATCGCCCCGAAGACGATGTGCCCGAAGGCGAGGACGAGGGAGACCCAGGCGAGCCGGCGAATGGCGATCATGTGCGCACCTCGACGGCGGCCGCGGAAGCGTCCGCGCGCGCGGCGCTCACCCCTTGGGTTGGGGTGAATCGCGCAGGGAGCGAGTGCCAGGTCCACACGAGCAGGAGGGCGAGGAGCGCGGCTGGCAGGAGCACCCAGAAGAACTCGCGGGCGCGGGCCAGGAGCGTCGGCGATGCGCCGGGGGTCCGCCCGGCGAGCGCCGCGCGAACCACGGCGACCTGCGCAACGGCGCAGACGGCGGTCGCGGACCAGAAGAGCAATTCGGAGACGGACGGAGGGAGCACGCGCGTCGGACAGTCGAAGAAACGGAAACCGGAGGGGCGAGCCCGCGAATGAGCGCGGATGCCCAGCGTCGAAAGGTGTACGGGGGGGTATCGCGATTCAACTGCGGGAGCGCGTCAGGGGCGAGGCGTCCGCGATACCTCCGCGAGGCCCGCGCGACTTGTGGGCGAGGCGTGTGAGAAGCGTGTTGCCAGCGGGAGACGTGCAGACGTTCGCTCCGCGCATAGCGATCGCGCACGACGCGCAGCGCGCGCCGCACGAACGCGATTCCCACTCCCCGAACGCTGGACCGCACCGTAGCATTGCCGACCATGTCGACACCCCCCTCCGCACCATCCGCTCCCGCGCGCGTGCCGGGCGAACTTCCGCGCCGCATCGGGCTGTGGAGCGCCGTTGCCGTCTGCGTCGGATCGACCATCGGCTCGGGAATCTTTCGGTCGCCGGCGAGTATCGCCGACAAGATCCCCGGACCGCTTCCGCTGCTCTCGATTTGGGCGATCGGAGGGCTCTTCGCGCTCTGCGGCGCGCTCACCCTTTCCGAAGTGGCGAGCCACATTCCGAGCACCGGGGGATTCTACGCCTTCCTGCGCGAGGGGTGGGGGCGCATCTACGCCTTCCTCTTCGGCTGGGGGCAGCTCACCATCGTGCGCGCCGCCGCGTTAGGCGCGATCGCCATCACCTTCGCCGAGTACTTCATGCGGGTGATCGGCTTCGATCCGACGATCGCCCCGTACGACCAGTACGCGCGCTACGTCGCGGCAGCAGCCATCGCGATTACGGCGGTCTTCAACATCGTCGGCGTGCGCTGGGGGACGTCGATCACCAACGTGACGACCGTGGCGAAGTTCGGCGGGCTCGCGTTCATCGTCCTCGCCGCGCTCGCCCTCGGCCTCCCGAAGACCGGCGGCTACTTCACGCCGCTTGTGCCGGAGGGGAGTTTCGCTTGGGGGAGCGCGGGTCTCGCCCTGGTGTCGGTGCTCTGGGCGTACGACGGCTGGGGCGACCTGAGCTACGTGGCCGGAGAGGTCAAGGATCCGCAGCGCAACCTCCCGCGCGCGCTCATCGGCGGAACGCTGGCGGTGATCACCATTTACTGCCTCGCGAATCTGGCCTATCTCGCCGTGCTCCCGGTCGAGAAGATTCGCGTTTCGCGACTCGTGGCGGCGGACGTCGCCGAGGTCGTGATGGGGCGTCCCGGCGTCGTGCTGGTGTCGATCACCGTGATGCTGTCCACCTTCGGGACGTTGAGCGCGGTGCTCCTCACCTCGCCACGCGTGCTGTTCGCGATGGCCGACGACGGCATGCTCTTCAAGCCGGTGGCGGCGGTGCATCCGCGCTTCAAGACGCCGCATGTCGCGATCTCGCTGGTCGCCTTCCTGGGGCTCGTCTACGTCCTCTTCCTGACGTTCGAAAAGCTGGCGGACACGTTCGTGATTTCGATGCTCCCGTTCTACGGACTGAGCGTCGCTGCGGTCTACCGGTTGCGGGCTCGACCGGGATACGTCCCGAAATTCCGGACTCCGGGATATCCCGTTGTGCCGGCGATTTTCCTTCTTTCGGTGGTGATCCTTCTGGGGAACGCGCTCGCCGATGCGTCGAGCCGAACGTGGACGGCGGGAATCTTCGCGGTCCTGCTGGCGGGAATCCCCGTGTTCCGCATTTTCGTGCGACGTTAGCGGGGAAAGCGGCCAGCAGCGGACCGCCCCGGGTTGTTGCTCGGCGGCGCGGGGCGACACGCGCCATCGGAGCATTCCCGAGTTCTTCATGAATGCCTCGAAACGCGACCTTTCGGCGACGCGAACGAAGTGGTCTGCCGGTCGCGGAGGCGCGTGACTGACCGTTTACATTTCCCCCGTGCGTCGGCGGCGGGGTTGGGTCTAGTTTGCCCGCGGTCGACGACGCTGCAGGAGAACCGCCGCGCACGACTCCTCGCGCGCTTGCGGCGAGCGATTCCTCGATTTTCGATCGGTGCGATGCCGGTCGTGTTGCATCACCTTCCACTCCGCACAACATGCGAATGACTCGTCTGCTTGCTGCTGTCGGGCTGGCCATTGGCGCCGCGCTCGTCGCGATGCCCATGCAGCTGACGGCACAGGTCACGACCGGCTCGATCGCCGGCTTCGTGACCGACGACCAGGGCCAGCCCGTCGAGGCGGCCCAGATCCAGCTCGTGAACAAGGAAACCGGCCTGACCCGCGGGACGCTCACGGCGAGCAACGGGCGCTACGTCGTCCAGGGGCTCGAGGTCGGGACTAACTACTCGGTGACGGCGCGCCGCATCGGCTTCGGCCCGGTCACCGTCGATCGTATCGTCGTCTCGTTAGGTCAGACCACGCGCGCCGACATCAAGCTCGAGCGCCAGGCCACGCAGCTGCAAGCGGTCACGGTCGTCTCGGAGACGAACGCCCTCATCTCCCCGACGCGCACCGGCGCCACCACCACGGTCAGCGACTCGGCGCTCCGCCGCCTCCCGTCGCTCAACCGCAACTTCACCGACTTCGTCGCGCTCACCCCGCAGGTCTCCAACTCGGGGCCCGGGCTCTCCGGCGGCGGCACCAACAACCGCTTCAACAACATCCAGATCGACGGCGCCGTCTCGTCCGACCTCTTCGGCCTCGGCTCGACCGGGCAGCCGGGCGGACAGGCCGGCGGGAAGTCGATCTCGATCGAGTCGGTGAAGGAGTACCAGGTGCTCCTGTCGCCGTACGACGTGCGCCAGGGGAATTTCTCCGGCGCGCTGATCAACGCCGTGACCAAGGGTGGGACGAACGAGTTTCACGGCACGCTGTACGGCGTTGGGCGCAACCAGGACTTCACCCGCAGCCAGCCGTACCTCAACGACTTCAAGCAGACGCAGGTCGGCTTCGCCGTCGGCGGCCCGATCGTGCAGAACAAGGTCCTCTTCTTCGTGAACCCCGAGTTCCAGCAGCGCGCGGTGCCGGCGGGCGGTCCGTATCTCGGGAGCACCAACTCTGGGGTGAATCAGGCGCTCATCGACCAGTTCAACACGGCGCTCACGTCGTACGGCGTTCCGGCCGGTTCGGGGCGCGCCGTGACGAACGACAATCCGCTCACGAACCTGTTCGCCCGCCTCGACTTCAACCTCTCCAGCAACACGTCGTTGGTCTTGCGTCACAACTTCGCGCGCGCCGAGGACAACATCTTCAGCCGCACGACGTCGACGTTCAACCTCGACAACAACGGCTACGCCTTCACGTCGAATTCGAACTCGACCGCCGCGCAGCTGCGCACCAACTTCGCGAACGGGATGTTCAACGAGGTGCTGGTGAACGTCAATCGCATCCGCGACCGCCGGAAGCCGAACGTGTACTTCCCGCAGGTCGAGGTGAACACGCCGGTCTCGCTCCTCGTGGGTGGCGGTGAGCGTTCGTCGCACGCGAACGAGTTGGACCAGGACGTGATCGAGCTGAGCGACAACTTCTCCATTCCGCTGACGGCGTCGCACCGCCTCACCATCGGGACGCAGAACCAGTTCTACAAGGTCCGCAACCTGTTCCAGCAGCAGGGGCTTGGCCGCTGGATCTTCGGAACGATGGACTCGCTCATCGCGGGCAATCCGCGGTCGTACGCGGTCGGTGTTCCGGTATCGGGTGACGGTGCCGTGCGCTTCAACGCCAGCCAGCACGCGCTCTACGCGCAGGACGAGTGGACGGCCACGCCGACGCTCAACGTGACGCTCGGTGTGCGCGTCGACGCGCCGTACTTCAGCGACAAGCCGCCCGAGAATCCGCTGATTGCGAATCCGGTCTGTCAGGGCACGGGTCAGCCCTCGGCCACCTGCGGATTTGCGCGTCATACCTCGGAAGTACCGAGCGGCAACATGCAGTGGTCGCCGCGCATTGGCTTCAACTGGGACGTGACCGGCGACCAGCAGAACCAGCTGCGCGGCGGGGTCGGGTTGTTCACCGGACGCCCGGCGTATGTGTGGCTCGGCAACGCTTTCCAGAACTCGGGACTGTCGGGCGTCGCGCAGCTGACCTGCCTCAACGCCGCTGCGCCGCGCTTCACCTCGGCGAACGTGAGCAACCCACCCACGGCGTGCGCCAACGGCACGACGGCCGCTGCGGGCGCCGAGATCAACCTGCTGAACAAGGACCTGAAGTTCCCGCAGAACATGCGCGCCACGTTAGGCTTCGATCGCCAGCTTCCGGGACGTTTCGTCGCGACACTCGAGGCGATGTACACGAAGGGCGTGAACAGCCTGTTCTACCAGAACATCGCGCTTGCCGGCCCGCAGGGGACGGACTTCAAGGGGCGCGTGATGTACGGACCGAACGTAAACTCGCCAGTGCTGAAGGTGACAGGACGCACGGCGGTCCTCGACGTGAGCAACCAGTCGAAGGACTATGCCTACTCGCTCACCGCCGGCCTCGCCCGGAAGTGGAGCAACAACTACGAGGCGTCGCTCTTCTACACCTACAGCGATGCGCGCGACGTGCAGTCGCTTACGTCGAGCACGGCGAACTCGCAGTATCAGTTCGGGCGCCCGGTGGCCACGCGCCAGGACCAGGCGGAGCTCGGCTACTCGGTCTTCCGCCAGCCGCACCGTCTTGTCGGCCAGTTCTCCTACGCGTTCAAGACCAAGACCGACGTGACCTTCACCTACGTCGGTGAGACTGGGGCCGCCTTCACCTACACCGTGAGTGGCGACGTCAACGGCGACGGCTTCGCCAGCAACGACCCGATCTACATCCCCAAGAGCGCGACCGATCCGAACGAGATCCAGTTCCAGAACTTCACGCGCGCCGGCACCACCACGGTCGTGACCGCGGCGGAGCAGGCGGCGGCGTTCGAGAAGCTCATCAAGTCGCTCGACTGCCTCAATGACAACCGCGGTACGTTCGCCCCGCGCAATGCTTGTAACGCGCCGTGGTCGAACACGATCAACCTGTCGCTCCGTCAGTCGCTCAAGACGATCGGCGTGCAGAACGTCTCGTTCCAGCTCGACATCTTCAACTTCGCCAACTTCCTGAACAAGGATTGGGGGCAGGTGAACACGACGGCGTACGGATCGCAGAACGTCATCACGTACCGCACCAAGTCGGCGGGGAACCTGAACGCCGGCGCGATCCCGGTCTTCACCTTCGATCCCAACTTCTCGAAGTGGGACGCGAACAACATCCGCTCCAACTACCAGCTTCAGGCGCAGCTGCGCTACAGTTTCTGATCGCGTTCTGATCGCTGGGATCTTCGACGTACGGAACGAGCCCGGTCGCGAGACCGGGCTCGTTTCACTTCGCCACTGCTCGACCAACCATTCGAGATGCGACGAACGGCCGTCATTACACTTGCGATACTCGCCGCCGGATGCGCCCAAACGACGCGCAACGTTCCTGACCTGGCCGACGAGCGCGGGGCGGCGAAAGCGTCGTTCGAGGCGGCGCGCACTCACCGCGCCCTCGTCATCTCATTCGACGCACTCAACGAGCGCCGCGTGACCGGGAGCGTCGCGCCGGAGCGCATCCCCTCGCTGCGGGCGCTGTTCGATTCGGGCGCGTGCGCGGCATCGGCTCGCCCGGCATTTCCCTCGGTGACGGCGGCGGGGCACGCATCGCTGTGGACGGGTGTGTACGGAAACGTGCACGGCATCGCCGCAAACACCTTTCAACCTCTCCCGTCATCGGAGCACACGATTCTCGAGACGGTGAATGGTTTCGCCAGTGCTGGCCTGCGAGCCGAACCTATTTGGATCACCGCCGCACTCGCCGGCGTGCCGGTCGTGGGGCACCACGTCACGCAGGCGCCTCAACCGCCGGGATATCCCGTCGATGATGGGGAGGCGCCCGGGCGATTCGATGACGCTCGTCGCCGAGCCTTGCGGGCGTTGGCGAATCCGCGACTCTCGGTGGTGAACGGCTACAACCGCGTCCTCATGACGCCGCGGATCGTTTCGCGCGCCGATGTGCAGCTGACGGACGCACGCGCCTGGCGCGGGGTCGCCGCGGGCGCGGGGACCGATGTCGCCTTCGATCTCCCGCTCGACGAGGACGCGCTGGTGCGCGGCGACTCGTTGCACCTGCTGCTCCGCCTCCACCCGGCGCGAGACTCGACGCAGCTCTTTGCCTCGTTCTCGCGAGATCTCGCGTCCGCTGTCCGGGTCATGCCGCACGCCGAGGAGAAGGCGCCCGTGCGTGGTCGCGAGTTGGCGCGCTACTTCTCGCGGCCGGTCATCCTCCGCCTTGGCGGCGGACTTCGCTCCTCGATGCGTCTTCGGCTCTTCGCCGTCGACGCGCGCGATACCTCGTTCACGCTTTTCGTGCCGGGGATGCAGCTGGCGGACGCGAATCGGCCTTCGCTCACCGCCGCCTACGATTCGGCCGTGCCGGGCTGGGTAGGCAATTCAGCGGTAGGGCTGTGGGAGTCCGGAGCGCTGGGGAAAACCCTTGTTGACGGGGGTGACGGAACGGCGGAGCGGCGGTGGATGGAAAGCGCCGAACTCCTCACGCGCGGCTTCATGGAGGGGAGTGCGTGGAGCTGGCACCATTTCGCGCCGCGCCTCCAGCTCGACTATTTCCCGTTAGGCGACGACATCGACCACGCACTTTTCGGGTTCCTCGATCCACAGCGCCCCGGCTACGACGTTGCGCTCGCGGGGCGGGTGGCTGCACTCCGCGACCGGTTGTGGGAACTCGTCGACCTGCGGTTCGAAGGGATCATGCGCCTCGCGCGCGAGGACGGGGTAACGCGCCTGTTCGTGGCTGGCGACCACGGGATGCGCGCGACGTGGCGCACGTTTCAGCCAAACGCCGCCTTGCGTGAGGCAGGCCTGCTCTCGGTGGACGCAAACGGTCGCATCGACCTGGCGCGCACGCGCGCGGCATCGCCGAACGGCTACTGGATCACCGTCAATCGAGGGCGGCGCCGTTCGGGCATTGTCGCCGAGAGCGATGTCGGAGCCGTCCTGGATTCGGTGCAAAGCATACTGCTGGCGCTGCGCGACGAGTGGGGGCGCCCGGTGGTGACGCGCGCATTCGATGTGCGCGACGCGGGAGCGGATTCGCTGGGGATCGGAGGCCCGGGAGGCGGGGACGTGTACTACGAGGTCGCCGACGGTCTGTCGTGGAGCGCCGCCGCGACCGGTCCGGTGCTCTCACCGCTCCGCCGCCCCATGGGTACGCACGGATTTCCGTCGGTAGCGTCGGACATGCAGACCGTCTCGTGCACGTGGGGAGCCGGTGTGGAGCATGCGCGGACACCAGTGACCGCACTCACCCGCGTGGTCCCGCACGTGATGTCATGGTTAGGCACCGCGGAACGACGGTAGCATATCGATGTGCGGCTGTGCGAGATCGTCGACACGTCGCCCCTCTCGCTGCGATGCGCGGGCATGGCGCCTGATTGCGTGAAGGAACCGCGAAAGTCCGCCGCGTCGACGTTGCGTCGTCCGTGCGCGCTGGGTATCTGCAGAATAGGAGGACAGCGGTTGCAAGAAACGAGACGATCCGAGGCGCCATGCGGACTTTACGGTGGATCAACGTCGGCTTGCGCGCGATGATGGAGGCAGGGATCGTGGTCGCGCTGGCGGTCTGGGGGTGGAATCGCGGTGGTGAGACCGGCGCGCGGGTCCTGCTCGGCGTGGGGGCTCCGGTGCTGCTCTTCGGGATTTGGGCGATGATCGACTTTCGCGCGGCGGGGGGCGCAGCGGAGGCGCTCCGGCTCGTGGAAGAACTGGTGATCTCGGGCGTGGCGGCGCTCGCGTTCTACGTCGTAGGCGCCGTCGGCTTCGCGTTCGCGCTGGGGACGATCTCTCTCGTGCATCACGCCCTCGTGTACGTATGCGGTGACCGCTTGCTTGCACCGCGCGCATGAGCGTGCCGCTCCGCATCAGCGCCGTCTTGGCCGGAGTCGCGGCATACCTTGCAGTGGCTTTGCTGGCCTCGGCGTTCATCCGGCGGCGCGGGCGCGATCTTTCGCAGATGCGCGCTCGCTCGTCGCCCGAGATCCTCCTCATCGGGGGCGCGGCAAATCTCCTCGTCCTGGCGAGCGTGCTACTCCTCACCACCGGCCTGTTGCATCAGCCGGTCCGCGCGCTCGCGGTGAGCGTCGCGCGCTCGGACGTCGCCTTTGCCGCAGTGGCAACGCTTGCAACGTTCGCTTCCGCATGGCTCTTCCTGATCGTCGTTCGGCGGGGGCGCGTGGCGATGGCGATGAGCAGGGGGAGAACGCTTCTCCTGATCCTCGCCGTCCTCTTCGTGATCGCCCTACAGGAGGAGGTGCTCTTTCGCGGCTACCTCGTGCTGGCGCTCCGGGGGACGGGCGCGCCATTCATCGTCGTTGCCACCACGGCGATCTTCGTCCTGATTCATCTCCCAACCAATCGCGCGAGCGGAGCGCAGCTCCTGAGCTGGACCCTCGGGGGGCTGGTATTGATCGGAGCGTACCTGACGTCGGGGAGTCTCTGGGTCCCGATCGCTCTGCATTTCGCAGTGGACGCGAGCAACGTACTGATGTTCAGGATCACCGGTGAAGACGGAATGCTCCGCGTCGAGCCGCCCGTTCAGATCACGGAACTCGCCCGATATCGCGTGGTCTACGCCATCCTGATCGCATCGCTCCTGCTCGGCTGGTACGGTGCGAGCCTCGATGCGCTACAAAGCTGACCCACGCTCCGAGCAGTTAGCCCCCCTCGCCCGCGCGTCGGCACTCCCGTCCCCCGTCCCCAGAGCAGTACCTCGTCTTCTCGTCCTCTCGTCTTCAGAAAATCTCCAGATTGATATACCGCTTCGGATTCTTCTTGAAATCCGCCGTGAGCGAGTCGACGCGCCCCAACACCTTGCGCAGGTCGTTGTACAGCCCGGGATCGTTGATCAGCTTGGCCGCCGTCCCGTCGCCGCTCTCGACCTTGGCGAGAATCGCATTGAGGCGATCGCTCGTCGTGCGCAGCTCACCGGTCACCGTCGCCATGTTGGCACTCGCCGCCCGAAGCGACCGCACGGTGGAGTCGACCTGCGCCGAGTCGATCGCCGCGGCGCGCACCCGCACGGTCTCGATCGTCGATTGCAGCTCCCGCGACTGGAGCTGGGCGATCTGGGCGAGTTGCACGACGAGGTGGTTGGCCGCGGCGAGCGTGGCGCGCATCTCGCGCAAGCCGCCGGAGTCGACGAACTGCTCCTTGGCCGCGCCGAGCAGTGCATTCACCCCGACCGTGATCGTGTCGGCGCGCGCGGTGAGCGAGGCGAGCCCCGCCGTCGCCTTGCCTAACGGGACGGTATCCCCCTCGGCGAACGTCGCCGTGGTAATCCCATCCGGCGTGAGCGCAATCGCCTGGTCGCCGAAGAAGCCGTTAGGCACGACGGAGGCTGTCGACCCCTTGGGGACGGTGTAGTCGTCCTGGATGCGGTACGTCGCGACGATCGTCCCGGTCGGGTCGAGCTCGATCTTGTCCACGAAGCCCACGGTCACACCAGCGAGCCAGACGGGCTGTCCCTGCTTGAGCCCCGCGCCGAACGGGAACCGCGAGTAGAGCGGGTAGCCGGCATCGAGGCCGCCGCGCGCGAGCCAGAGCGCGCCGAGTGTGACGACCGCGAGCGCCGCGGTCGTGAAGATGCCCACGAGAACTGCGTCGCGCCGTTTCATCCCTGAAGCTGATTGGCGAGGAGGGAGGCGGTGAGGGCGTCGAGGACGAGAATCGCCACCGACGTGACCACCACGGCTTTCGCCGTCGACCGTCCCACGCCCTCGGCGCCGACGTCGGTCACGTAGCCCTCATACGAACAGAAGAACGCGATCGCCATGCCGAAGATCGTCGCCTTGATCAGCGAGTAGGCAATCTGGAAGAACGTGTACGAGAGGCGCAGCCCCTCGGAAAACTGCTGGAGCGTCACGTCGGTCGCGCTCACCGCGGTGAAGTACGCCGTCGTCACGCCGACCGCATTCGCAAAGACAACGAGGAGCGGGAGCATGACGGTCGCCGCGATGAGGCGCGGCGCGACGAGGTAGGCGACCGGGTCGTACGACAAGGTCTCCAGTGCATCGATCTGTTCGGTCACGCGCATCGTCCCGATCTCGGCGGTCATCCGCGCGCCGACGCGCCCGGTGAGGACGAGCCCCGTGAGCAGCGGCCCCAGCTCGAGGATGATCATCTGCCGCGAGATCAGCCCCACCACCGACAGCTGCACGCCGGGAAAGAGCTGGTAGCGCGTCTGCAGGGCGATGACCGAGCCGATAAACGCGGCGACGATCGCCGTGAGCGGCAACGAGTCGACGCCGATGCGCCGCATCTGCGCGGTGGTGAGCGGAAGATACGTGCGCCACTCGGTCGCCATCGCCCGCAGGATGTCGCGCACGAAGTAGACACGCTCGCCGATGTCGGCAAAAAGCGCAACGCCTGCGTGCCCGATGACTCGGAAGATGCGGATTCCCGTCCGCTGCACCACGGGGAACTCCTCCGTGGTGCGGTGCGTGCCGTGCATGGGAGATGTGATCACGAGCGCACCCGCATCAGCATGATGAGCCCCACCACGCCGAAGACGATGTTGGGCGTCCAGGCGGCCATCTCGGGGGAGAGGACCCCCTTGCCCCCGACAGCCTTCGTGAGCTGGATCATGATCAGGAAGATGACCGTCGTGCCTAACGCCAAGCCGATGCCATAGGCCGCGCCGCCGCGATGGTTGCTGGTGGCGAGCGGGGCGCCGAAGAGGGCGATGACCAGGCACGTGACCGGGATCGCCAGCTTGAGCGCGCGATCGACGCGCAGGACGTTCACGTCGCTTCCCGAGCGCTCGAGTGCGGTGATGTAGCGACCGAGCTCCTCGTATCCCATCTCGTCAGGCGCCTTCGACGACGCCATGAGCTGCGTCGGCGTCTCGTTCATGTGGCGATCGACCAGCGAGTCGAACTGGAAGGCGATGTCGCGCCCCGCCGTCGGGATCACGTGCAACGTCCCGTTCTGCAGCGCCCACCCGCCGGGCACGTACGACCCGCTGCGCGCCGAGATGACGTACGGCGGATAGTCCTTCGACTCCTCGCGTCCCTTGCGTTCGACCTCGACCCCCTCGAGGTACGCGCGCTCGACGTTGAGGAGCGACGCCTTGTAGACGCGTCCGAGCTCGGCGGCGTAGGTGAAGTTGAAGCGCTCGTTTCCGCTGGTGAAGCGCGTCTCCTGCAGGAGTTCGCCGCGGATCTTGTTCGTCGTTGGGGCGATTTCGCCGAGGGCGAGCGTGAGCCCGCTCGCGAAGATCGCGCCGAACACGATGGGGAGCGTGAAGCGATGGAAGGAGATCCCCGATGCCTTGGCCGCGTTGATCTCCGAATAGCGCGTGAAGGCACCGATCGAGAACACGGTGGCGAACAACACCGCTGCCGGGAGCACCATGAACATCGAGTCGGGAATCCAATACAAATAGCTCATCGCAATCGCACGCGGTGTCAGGTTGCGATTGAAGTACTTGTCGATGTTGTCGGTGAGATCGAAGATCGTGACGATGAGCGGGAAGCCGAACGCCGTGCTGAGGAAGATCTTCGTCCACTCGCCAAGGACGTACCGGTCGAGCGGGCGCAGGAACCAACGCATCATGCGACCCTCCGCATCATGCGGCCCTGCTTCGGCGGCGCCGGAAGAGTCCCTTGAATGCCGTCAGGATTTCGGTCAAGTCACCGCCACGTGATGTTGCTGTCTCGTGTCCCATGCGTGCGAGCAGAATGATCGCCACGATGGTAAACAGGATGTTCGCCGACCACATCGCCCAAAAGGGAGTAAGGATCGATCGATCCGCCAGCGCCTCGCCCGCGATGAGGCCGACGTAGTACAAGCCGAAGACCGCGAGGCTCACGCCGATCACCAGCCCGACGCCGCCGCGAGGGAAGCGCAGCGCGATCGGCGCCCCGAGCAGGACGAAGATGACGCATGCCATCGAGATCGCGAACTTCTTCTGGATCTCCACCGCGAACTGATTCATCTGCGCGCGTGCTGTGAGCATCTGCGAACGCGCGGTTTCCATCACCACGTTCGCCGACTGCGTGATCCCGCCACCCATCGACGGCGCGAGGCCGCGCCCGGAGATGTCTTCGGGAGAGGCGCCGAGCGCGCGCGCGCGTGTGGCGCTATCGGTGGCGGCGCTGTCGGCGGCCGTTACCGGCTGGCCGGGCGCCGACGTCGCAGCCGGAAGCCCGGCGCGCTGACGAAGGATCGCCTCGTCGCGGCGTCGTGCGCTGTCGGCGCTGACGACGCCCGGCGGGAGCGCCCGTGTCGTATCACGCTTCACCGTGTCCTGCTTCGCCTCGGCGGGACGCACGCTGTCGATCTTTGTCGTGTCCGCCTTCTGCTGGCCCTGCCGTACGTCCTGCTGTACCGCCAGCGACGCGCCAGGCCGACGGCGCGCCTCGAGCATCGGCGTTGCGGCGGGTCCGGGTACTCCCTGCGCCCACGCCGTGCGCGGGAGGACGGCGCTCGCCAGCTGCACTGCGGCGTTGTGCGCCTGCTCGATCAGCGCGAGGCGCTGCACGTAGGCGATGCCGTCGCAGTAGGCGCGGCCGAGCGAGCGCACCCGCGAGCGTTGTGGCGGTCCCTGTGTAATGGGGAGCGACGGCTGCAGCTCGACTTGTGCGCGCGGATCCTTGAGCGCGGCCTCCGAGGCGCGCTGAAAGTCGTCGTACGAGCGGAAGTAGTCGCGCTCGTAGCGGGCGACCTCGCTCTGGAGCTCGCAGACCGACATCTCGCGGTCGCTCTTGTACGTATCGTTCGAGTCGCGCTCGAAGGCGTTGGCGACGCCGGGGACGCGAATGAGATCGGTCTTGAAGTAGAGGCGTTGCAGTTGCGTAGGTGTCTCCTTCGGCACCTCCTGCATGAAGCCGTCGTAGAGCACCAGTTGCAGGTCCGAACCGTTCTCGGTGAACGCCATCGATCCGCTGTCGGCGTAAATAGTGCGCCGCCGCATCGGGTCGCTCAGGTCGTAGATCGTGACCTCGCGCATCCCGTTGGTCTCGCGGTTCAGATGATTGGTCCGGAGGAAGTACGAGTTGGGGGCGACCTCGTTGATGATCTGTTCCTTGATCAGGAAGGTCGGCTTCTTGCGAGAGATGTCGCCCTGGAGCGTGCGGAGCCGGTGATTGCTGCGCGGGAGGACCTGGTCGTTGAAGGCGATCATCCCGATCGCCAGCACTCCCCCCGCGAGGACGACGGGGACGAGGAGGCGCGTCATGCTCACGCCGTTGGCCTTGAGCGCGGTGATCTCGTTCTCCGAGGCCAGACGCGAGAAGGCGTACAGCACAGCCACCAGGACCGCCATTGGGAGGGTCATGGCGACGGTGAATGGGACCGAGAGCAAGAAGAACTCGAAGATCACCTGCCAGTCGAGCCCTTTCCCCACGAGGTTCCCGAGCTGCTTGGCCACGTAGTTCAGCAGCATCAGGGACGTGAGGGCCGAGAGGGCAAAGACGAGCGGGCCCGCGTGCTCTCGCAGGACGTACTTGTGGATTATCTTCACGCGCGCAGCAAGGTCTCCGGTCGCGGGAGGGAACGAGGGTCCCCGCCTGCCGTATCAGCAGGCTCCCCCCCGCGCTTCCCGTCGTCGCAAATCGCGACGTAATATAGCCCCCTCGCCTACAGGTGGTCCCACAACCGGTCGCCGCATCCGAGCCGCCCTCATGGTCGGCGCTGCGGCGACCGGTTTTGAAACCACTGCTGGCCGGCAGCGCTTGGCTTCCGACGGAGGAACGACCGGCTGATACCCTACCGCACGCGATTGGTGCATGGCGTCGCTCGGGTCGTCCTGACGCTCGCCCTCGGGCTGGGTGCAGGCGCGCTCCGTGCGGCGGCGCTGCATGCGCAATCGCCGACGCGCGCGGCGGCCAGGGTGGCGACTCCAACGCGCGACACCAGCAGCGCGGCGCGATCGGCAGCTGACTCCGCGGCGCGGCGCGATTCGCTCGCGGCGCGCATCCCGATCTTTCGCGCGGCCCAGAACGACCTGTCGATCGCCCTCACCGCGCGCCTCGAGACCAAGGCCGAGCGAACGCAGAACGAGAACTGTGCGACCAACCAGCTCTTCTCGGTCGGCTTTGTTTGTCGCTCGTCCTTCACTCCGGCCTTCGACGCCCAGTTCGGACTCAAGACGTCGGGGGGGATCGCCGATCGCGTCTCGGTCGACGTGGACTACGACACCCAGCGCGAATTCGATGGCTCGAACCAGATCGCCATCGCCTATCGCGGTGCGCCCAACGCGCACCTGCAGCGCATCGAGGTCGGCAACGTCTTCTTCCAGCCGCCGCCGTCGCGCTTCATCTCCGCTGGGATCCCGAGCGGCAACTTCGGCGTGCAGGCGGTGGGGAAGTTCGGGAGCATGCAGCTGACGGCGATCGCCGCGCAGCAGAAGGGGAACGTGGTGCGCGACCAGGTCTTCACCCTCGGGCGACGTACCACGCAGTCGCTCGAACGGGAAATCGAGGACTACCAGGTCGAGCCGCGCCGCTTCTTCTTCACCGTCGACCCGCAGCTCTTCGGCGCGAGCTACCCGAACGTCGACATCCTCGACGGCCGCCAGATGCAAACGCTGGCGGCCTTTCTCCCCGACACCATCCGCCCGTCGCGCCTTCGCGTCTATCGACTGATCCTCGGCGGGCAGCCCCCCAATCCCAACGGACCGCGATTCAGGATCATCGGCGACCCGCGCTCGCGGAGCGGGCAGGTGTACGAACTCCTCCGCGAGAACATCGACTATTACGTCGACCCATCGCTCCTCTGGATCGCGCTCGTCCGTCCGCTCGCGCTCAACAACGAGCGCCTGGTCGTCGCCTACTCGGTGCGGGTCGCGGGGCGCGACACGGTGATCGCCAACGTCGGCGGGACCCCCGATCTCGAGTTCTCGCTCGAGCACGAGCAGTTCGCGAACCTGCTCTGGGATCCGCAAGTGACGCCGGACGATCCGGCCTTTCGTCGCGAGATTCGCAGCGTCTATCGCCTGGGCGGCGAAGACGTGCGGCGAGAGAGCGTGCAGGTGCGCATCGTCGCGGGAACCAGCTCCGATCAGGAGAAGCCCCCGGGAGGAACGGACGGGAGCTACCTGCAGCTGTTCGGCCTCGCGCAGCTCACCAGTGCCACCACGTTCGACTACGAGAACAGGATCTGGCCGCGTCCTAACGACCCGAACTTCCTCGTCGCGAACGTCCCGGGCAACCGAATCTTCCGCGACCAGTTCATCGTCTTTCCATCGTTGGAGCCGTTCTCACGACGGGGGCTGGCGCGCCCGGCGGGAGTCGCCGCGAACGACACGATCTATCGCACACCGTCGGAGTATCTCTACTCGCCGCAGCGCCCGCAGTCGTACTACCGGCTGCGCGTGCGATACCAGGTCGACGGCGGCGGGGCGCTCGGCACCATCGCGTTCAACTCCGTGCAGATCCGCCCCGGGTCGGAGCGCCTGACGATGGACGGTCGCCCGCTGGTGAAGGACATCGACTATTCCGTCGACTACGAGTTGGGGCGCGTGCAGCTGCTCGGCGCGGATACGCTCATTGCCCGGGAGCGGCGCGTAGTGGTGAGCTACGAGGAGAATCCGCTCTTCGCCACCGTCCCGACGTCGATCTTCGGCCTGAGCTCGGACTGGCGCCTGGCCAACGGGCGAGTGAGCCTCGTCGCCATCTCGCAGTCGCAGCGCAGCACTTTCAACCGCCCCCCGTTAGGCTTCGAACCGCAGGCCTCGGTCGTCGCAGGGCTCTCGGCCGACTATGGGTGGAAGATGCCGTCGCTCACGCGACTCCTCGACCGGCTTCCGGGAGGTGTCGCGCGTGGGAACGGTTCCGGCGCCGCGCCGCCTCCGGCCCGGCTCGATGTCCGCGCCGAGTTTGCGGTGAGCCGCCCCACACAGAAGACATCGCAACAGGCGTATATCGAGTCGTTCGAGGGAGATGGGGGGACGACGATCAACCTGTTGCAGTCGCAGTGGGAATTCTCGTCGCAGCCGGCGCTCGGTCACACCCTCGCCACGCGATTCGGTGCGGCGACGTTCGATACCACGCGCGCCTCGACGATGGCGTTCCAGAACGTCGGCGTGAACAAGGAGGGGAAGAAGGTTCAATTCACGTTTGCCGATATCGATCCGCAGGTAAACCTCGCCGGCGTGGGCTTCGCATCGCCCGAGTCGATGCTCTGGATGACGCTGTACCCGTTAGGCGTGGGCGGCTTGTACGACGCGGCCAGCGATCGCTACCGTTGGCAGACGGGGAAGCGGCTCAGCGGACGGCGCTGGCGTTCGATCCACACCGTGCTTGGCCAGACCGGCGTGAACGGAGGGGGCGGGTCGGGGATCGACCTGTCGCGCGGTGAGCAGCTGGAGTTCTGGACGCTCGTCGATACGGCGGGGATTCGTCGTCAGCGCAACCCGACGATCGTCTTCGACTTCGGCGACGTGTCGGAGAACTCGGTGGCCTTCGCCCCCGAGACGCTCTCGGTGGCCAGCAACGACTCGATCTATCGCGGCAAGAAGATCCAGGGGTACGATCGCCTGAACACCGAGCGCGATCCTTTCTCGCGCGCCTTCAACGCCGACGTCAACGATCGCGGGCTTCCCGGCGACGTCGTCGACTCGATCACCGTGTTCGGCGGAACGCCGCCGTTCACCGCGTTCGACGTCCCCACCTGTTCGCTGGGGCGCGGTTTCGAACGCGTCCTCGGCGACGCACAGGACAACTGCACCGTGCGCAACGGACGGTTGGACGAGGAGGACATCGACCAGGACAACGCGCTCAATTTTACGTCCGCCGATCGCGAGCTCGAGAAGGTGCGACGATTCGTGGTCGACCTGAGCGATCCCAAGCGATACGCGCGTGTTGGGAAGTGCGGGATCACCGTGAGCGACGTGAACAACTCGTTCGCGCCCGGCGCGCGTCTCTGCTGGGTGCAGGTGCGTCTCCCGTTCAATGCCCCGGAGGATTCGACCAACGGTGGCCCGCTCATCCGCCGGGTGCGCGCGCTGCGCATGACCGTGGTCTCCGGACTCACCATTGCCGACGACCAGTTCT
This sequence comes from Gemmatimonadaceae bacterium, assembly GCA_044225935.1. GTDB lineage: Bacteria > Gemmatimonadota > Gemmatimonadetes > Gemmatimonadales > Gemmatimonadaceae > SCN-70-22. The sequence goes on along the minus strand of JBGAHX010000026.1, from coordinate 10,522 downwards.
CGCTCACGCCGATCGCTCGGCTGCGCGTCGTTGGGGCCGCGTGGCTCAAGCGCGCCGATCACGTGCTCAACGGATTCGCCGGCAACGAGCGCACGCTGGGCGGTGGTGCGGTGATCGCGAGCGTCATCGGGACGCAGGACAACGACTCGACGCGCGGCATCTTCTACCAGCCACCGCCGGGCGTCGGCGAGGTGCCCGACGAGGCCACCTCGGTCGTTTCGCCGCAGCAGACGCAGGTCAACGAACGGTCGCTGCGCCTGCAGGCCACGGCGCTCCCCGTCGGCGCGCGCGCCGAGGCGTACTTCCGATTCCCCGAGGGACAGCGGAACGTGATGGGGTATCGCGAACTGCGCCTCTGGGCCCGCGGGCGCGGGCGCGGATGGGAGGCAAACGGCGACCTGCAGGCGTTCGTCAAGATCGGTCGCGACGTCGACAACTTCTACCTCTACCGCACCACGATTCGCAGCGGCAACACGCGGGATGCGTGGGAGCCGGAGCTGCGCGTGCGCTTCGAGAAGTTCTTCGCGCTGCGCGCGAAGCTGCAGAACGCCTTCCTCCAGAATCGCAAGGACGGCCTCGGGTGCACCGCAGTCGACTCCATGCTCGTGGAGAAGAGCGGGCTCCCGGTCGGCGGTCGCATCGATCGTTATGCAGCCTGCGAGGACGGATACGTCGTCTACACGATCGATCCGGCCGTGACGCCGCCCAACCTCGCGGCGGTACAGGAACTCGCCGTGGGGATGGTGCGCGTCGATTCGCTCGGCGGGATCGACCCGCCGATGGCCGGCGACACGCTCGAACTATGGGTCGATGACATCCGCCTCGCCGACATCGTCAACACGACGGGCTTCGCGGGAGAGGTCGCCGCCACGCTCAACGCGGGTGACTACGGCAGCGTGCGCGTGGGCATTCGACGGCGTGACCCAAACTTCCGACAGCTCGGCGAGTCGCCCTCGTTTCTCACCAACGACGACCTTGACGTTAGCGCGACCTGGCGCCTCGATCGCTTCCTTCCGTCGGCGTGGGGAATCGCGCTCCCCTTCAGTATCACCCATCGCGCGAGCGGCGCCGATCCGCAATTTCTCTCGCGCTCGGACATTCCCGGGACGTCGGTACCCGGGCTCCGAGAACCACGATCGCAACAGACGTCGTACACGCTGAGCGCGCGACGAGCAACGCCGCTCTCGGGGAGCTGGTTCGCGCCTTTGCTCAACAACATCGTGGTCGACGGTACCGTGAACGCGGTGGGGAACCGCACCGAATTCCAGCACGGGAAGCTCCGCGACGTGAACGTCGGTTTCGACTTCTCCTCGGCGGGGCTCGTCGGTGGATTGCCGCAGCGCGATGCGGGTGCCGAGGGGCGACCGCCGCTGAGCGTCGCGCTGCCGTCGGTCGGGGGAGGGACGATGCCGCTGCGCTTGTCGCCTACCTTGGTACGGATCAGCAGCGCCGTGGTGCGGAGCGAGGATTCGCGCGCGTCATACCTGAATCCCGCGCTCAGCGGGAGCGATACTGCTCGCGTCGTGCGCGGGCTGCAGAATGTCTGGCGCAGCACGAGCTCCGTCGAGTTCGAGCCACTCCCGCACGTGACGGCGCGCTGGGACGCGTCGAGCGTACACGATCTGCGCGACTACGGCGACTCGACGCTCAACGCGATTGCCGCTGGGCGCGAGCGTACCCAGCTCGCGGGAGTGGACATCGGGCTCGAGCGCGAACGCACGATGGCCGCGACGGTGACCTACGCACCGGCGGGCAACTGGTGGCTGCGCCCGCGGCTCGCACTCGGCTCGACGTACGCGATGATCCGCGACCCCAACAATCGCGCGATCCAGGTCGACGTCGATCCCGCCGACGATCTCGTGCCGCACCTGAGTCGCCGACTCGGCAACACGCAGTTAGTGACCGCGGCCACGACGATCGACCCGGCGCGCGCGATCGGTGATCTCACCCCAGAGGATTCGCGCTGGCGCAGCGTGGCGCGCATCGTCCGCCCGATCGACGTCACTTTCACGCGCAACCAGCTCTCCTCGTTCGATGGCATTCCCGATGCGGCCGGACTCGGCTTCCAGTTCGGGCTCGGCGGTATCGACGCCTTCCGATCGTTAGGGGGAGATGCCGCCTCGAGCGCCGGGGCCAGCAGCGACCTGGTGATCGCCCACTCGCTGACCCTTCCCGGCGGACTCACCATCAGCAATCGCCTGCAGCGCGGCGACGCGCGGCATTGGTCTCGCCGCGACGTCTCACAGATCACGGTGGTCAACGGCGACGCGCTCACCTATCCCGACGTCTCGATGCGCTGGAGCGGGCGCCCTGTTGCGCTGAGCGGAATCTTCAGCCAGCTGGGTGCCACGGCGCGCGCGCTGCGCACCGAACAGAAATGGGTCACGCCGGGCGACGCGCTGGGACTCGCGACCGAGGTGCGCGAATCGCGGCAGGAGTCATATCCGTTCAGCGCCACGGCGGTGACGGCGTGGGGAGACGTGGCCATCTCGGCCGCGTACGCCCTCACTCGGCGCGTCGATTCGCTCCCGGGGAGCCTCGCCAGGCGTAGATCGAGCGACCTCGCCGCCGACATTGGCAAGAGCTTTTCACTTCCTGATGGGTGGAAGGTGAAGAACCCGCTCCGCACGCGGGTATCTTGGCAGGAGAGCCTGACGCAGAGCTTTGTGTCGAACGCCCTCGCCGAAGGGGCGTTGAGCCGGCTCACCGACAACGGGCGCCGGGCGCTCAACCTGAATGCCGACACCGACGTCGCCGAGAACATGACGTTCAGCCTGCAGGCGTCGCGGGTGGTGACGTTTGACCGCAACCTCAGTCGGCGCTTCGTCCAGACCGTGCTCACCGCGGTCTTCCAGCTGCAATTCTTTGCCGGAGTGAACAAGTGAGGAAGGGAATGATCGTCTGCGCGCTCGCACTCCTTGCCGCCAGCTGCACGCGGTCGGGGGGCGACGCGTCGCCACCCCCCGCCGGGCCGTTCGACGGGGAGAAGGCGCTCGGCTACGTGCGCGAGCAGCTCGCCTTCGGTCCGCGTGTGCCGGGGACGCCGGCCCATGTTGCAGCTGGCGACTGGATCACGCGCCTCATGCGCGAGCGCGCCGACACCGTCATCGAGCAGCGCTGGGTCCACACGACCGCCGAGGGGAAGACGCTACCGCTGCGTAACATCTTCGCGCGATTCAATGTCGCAGCGACGGACCGCATCCTCTACGTGACGCACTGGGATTCGCGCCCGAAGTCGGAGAGCGCTACCGACAGCGCGCAGCGAAGCGCGGCAGTCCCGGGGGCGAACGACGGCGCCAGTGGCACGGCCATGCTCATCGCGCTCGGAGACCTGATCAAGAAGACACCACTTCGCCCGGGGATCGGCGTCGACTTCCTCTTCGTCGATGGCGAAGACTACGGCGAGTTTGGCCCTCCGGACGTCGACGTCCTCCTCGGCTCCGCCTACTTCGCCAAGCATCCGCTGGTGGAGGGGTACGCGCCGCTCTTCGGCGTGTTGTGGGACATGGTCGGCGATCGCGACCTCAAGTTCGAGCAGGAGGCCAATTCGCTCCGGCAAGCGCCGGAAGTCGTCTCGCTGGTGTGGGAGACGGCGCGCGGACTCGGATACGGCAACACGTTCAGCCCGGTGCAGGGACTGCAGATCACCGACGATCACGTCCCGCTGCTCGAAGCAGGACTGCGCGTCATCGACGTGATCGATCTCGACTACCCGTGGCACCACACCCCTGAGGACACGATCGACAAAGTTTCCTCATCGTCGCTCAAGATCGTCGGCGACGTGGCCTGGGCGCTGCTGCAGAGATAGTTGGCGCGGGTCCGCGGTAGTCGTCTCGTCGTCGCGACGCTCGATCGTGGTCCTTGGGCCACGATGCGCGGCGGCAGTGAAATGATGTGGATCGCAATGAAACGATGATAGGGGAGGAGGGGAGTGGTGCGAGGTTCGACCCATGTCCTCCTCGTCCTCATCGCGCGCCCCGCTCGTCCTCCTCCTCGTCGTCGCCGCCGGCTTCGGCGTGCGCGCGGCATCTGCCAGCCACAGCGCCCCCAACGACAGCGCGTCGGTAACCTCGCTCGACTCGCAGATCACGCGCGTGCGCGATGCTGGGAAGCGCGCATCGGGACCGCGCGCCAAGCGACCCACAAAGAAGGGGGGCGCTTCGACCTCTGAATCGACGCCCTTCACCCCGGTCGGCACGGTCCGGTCGGAACAGACGCCGTTCGGCGCCCTCCCCGCGGAGCGGTTGCCCGCCGAAAGGGAGCGTACCGATCGTCCCACTGCCCCAAAGGAGCCCAAGCGAACCGCGAAAGCGGCTGCACCGACAATCATTGTCAACGTGGAATCGGCGACTGCGGCTGAGATCGAGGCCCTCCCGGGGATCGGCCCGTCGCTCGCCCGCCGAATCGTGGAAGACCGACGAGTCCACGGTCCGTTCGGGTCGCTGGCGGGGCTCCAGCGTGTTCGCGGAGTGGGGCCTGCTCTCGTTGGCCGGCTCCTGGGACGCGTGACGTTCAACACCGCGGGGCGTCCCTGACATGCCGAGCCTTGGCCTTGCTGAGGCGCCGAGTTCCTCGCCGTGTCCCCCGAGAATGGCCGCGCCTCCCGCCACATCAATGGAACGAATTACCGACTTGCTCCTTCGTGACGGCTACGTCACGAAGGAACAGGTCGATCGTGCGGTGCGCGAGGGGAAGTCGAACAACCTCAGCATCACCTACAACCTCATAAAGGGTGGGTCGATCGACGAGCTGGAGCTCACGAAGATCGTCGCCCGCAATTCCCGCCTCCCCGCCGTCGACCTTTCCAGGTTCGAAGTCGACCCGCGGATCATAAAGCTCGTCCCAGCCGACATCGCCACGAAGCATCTCGTCCTCCCGCTCAAGCGCGAGGGGCGCACGCTAACCGTTGCGATCGCGGACCCGACAAACCTCGGAATCCTCGAGGACCTCAAGTTCATCACGCGCTACGACATCTTCCCGGTGGTGGCCGGCGAGGTGACGCTCCGCGGCGTGATCGAAAAGCAGTACGACGCGGGCGATGCGGCGATGTCGTCCCTCCTCGAGGAGTTTGTCGAGTCAGGCGACGTCGAGGTTGTCGAGGAGAAGGAGGAAGACGTATCAGCGGCCGCGCTCGCGGCGCAGGTCGACGACGCTCCGGTCGTCAAGCTGATCAACGCCGTCCTCACCGACGCGGTGAAGCGCGGCGCGTCCGACATCCATTTCGAGTGCTTCGAGCACGAGCTGCGTGTGCGCTACCGCATCGACGGTGCGCTGCAGGAAGTGATGAAGCCGCCGCTCAAGCTCAAGGCGGCGCTGATCTCGCGCTTCAAGATCATGGCGCAGCTCAACATCGCCGAGCGACGCGTTCCGCAGGACGGGCGCATCAAGCTGAAGATGGGGAACAAGGTCATCGACTACCGAGTGTCGACCTTGCCCACGCTCTTCGGCGAGAAGGTCGTGCTCCGAATCCTCGACAAGGGAAACCTGACGCTCGACCTCGAAAAGTTCGGCATCGAGCCGCGCGCCGAGGCGGAGCTGATGGAGGCCGTGTCGAATCCGTATGGGATGGTGCTGGTCACCGGCCCCACCGGATCGGGGAAGACGACGACGCTGTACTCCGCGTTGTCGAAGGTGAACAACATCGACGTCAACATCATGACCGCGGAGGATCCCGTCGAGTACAACCTCTTCGGGATCAACCAGGTGCAGGTGCGCAACGAGATCGGGATGACCTTCGCCGCGGCGCTCAAGGCGTTCCTGCGGCAGGACCCGAACATCATCATGGTCGGCGAGATTCGAGACCTCGAGACCGGCGGCATCGCCATCAAGGCGGCGCTCACCGGTCACTTGGTCCTCTCGACCCTGCACACCAACTCCGCCCCCGAAACGGTCACGCGTCTGTTGGACATGGGGCTCGAGCCGTTCAACGTGGCGAGCGCGCTCAACCTCGTGCTCGCGCAGCGACTGGTGCGCCGCATCTGTTCGCGCTGTCGCGTGAAGTACGAGCCCGATGCGGTGGAGCTGGCGGGGGCGAAGGTCACGGCGTCGACGACGTTCCGCGAGCTGCGCTTCACCGAAGAGGCGCTGCAGAACGCGAAGTCGCGCGCCATTCCCGAAGCGTCGAAGCATGTGGCCAACATCACACTCGATTCGTGCATCGGCGACCTCGCCTTCTTCAAGGGGAAGGGGTGCGACGAGTGCAACGGGACTGGTCTCAAGGGGCGCCAGGGTCTCTACGAAGTGATGTTCATGACCGCTAACCTGCGAAAGCAGATCCTGATGAACGTCGGCGCGCAGGAGATCCGCGACGCGGCGATCGAGGAAGGGATGCTGACGCTGCGCATGGACGGCTGGCTCAAGGTGATGAAGGGGATCACGACGCTGGAGCAGGTGATACGCGAGACGACCGCATAAGCGGAAGTTTTCTGAAGACGAGAAGACGAGAAGACGAGGGGGTGGAGGCTGGCGGTGTGAGGGGCGTCACGACGTGACCCTTTCCGTCGGCGAGCCGTCCTTTCCACAGGCATTCCACGCATTGGGAGGGGTTAGGTCCATGGGTCATCCGCCACGAGTGCCTGCGCTCGCGCCGATCTCGTCTTCTCGGCTTCTCGTCTTCTCGTCTTCTCCGAAAGAATGACCCGTCCCGCTGCCCCCCCAAGTGTCAACCTTCGCGCGCTGCTCGAGGAGATGATCGAGCGCGAAGCGTCGGACTTGCACGTCACGGCCGGCGAGCGCGCGAAGATCCGCGTGGACGGCGACATCGTGAATTCCAACTTCGAGTACGTCCTCACCCCCAAGGATACGCTGCAGCTGGCCTACTCCGTGTTGACGGAGAACCAGAAGAAGCGCTTCGAGATGGAGGACGAGCTCGACTTTTCATTCGGCATCCAGAACCTCGCGCGCTTCCGCGGCAACTGCTTCAAGCAGCGTGGCTGCGTGTCGATGGTGATCCGGCAGATCCCGTTCACCATCAAGACGTTCTCGGACCTCGGGCTTCCGCCGGTGATCGCGCGCATGTCCGACAAGCCGCGCGGATTGGTGCTGGTGACGGGGCCGACGGGGTCGGGGAAATCGACCACTCTCGCCGCGATGATCGACAAGATCAACCGCGAGCGCAAAGGGCACATCATCACGGTCGAGGATCCGATCGAGTTCATCCATCGGCATCAGGGGTGCATCGTCAACCAGCGCGAAGTTGGGACGGACACCAAGACCTTCGCGAACGCGCTCAAGTACGCGCTGCGTGAGGATCCCGACGTGATCCTCGTTGGCGAAATGCGCGACCTGGAGACGATCCAGGCGGCGCTGACCATCGCCGAGACCGGGCACCTCGTGTTTGCCACGCTGCACACGAACTCGGCGGCCGAGGCGATCAACCGCATCATCGACGTCTTCCCGAGTCACCAGCAGTCGCAGGTGCGCGCGCAGCTCGCGTTCGTACTCGAAGGAATCGTGACGCAGACGCTCTTGCCGCGGGCGCGCGGTCGCGGGCGCGTGATGGCCGCGGAGATCCTGGTGATCACGCCGGCAATCCGTGCGTTGATCCGCGACGACAAGGTGCACCAGATCTATTCGCTCATGCAGTCGGGGAAGAAGTTCGGCATGCAGACGCTGAACGACGCCCTGTATCAGCTGTACGTCGCGCGCGAAGTGGTGGAGGAGGAATGCCTCCGCACGTCGAGCGATCCGAACGAGTTCCTGCGCATGATCGGCCGCTCCCCGCTCGACGACGTTCCGACCGACAAACAGAACGGCCGCGCCACCGCCGGCGCCAAGCGCTAGTGACTTTCGTCTTCTCGTCCTCTCGTCTTCTCGTCTTCTAGAAAAATGCCTGCATTTACCTACACCGCGCGCGCGTCCAACGGCGACCTGAAGACCGCGACGATCGAAGCGCCGTCGCGCGAGGACGTCGTCGCGCAGCTGCGCCGCCAGCGCCTCTCGGTCGTGAAGGTCGATGAGGATGCCAAGCCGAAGAAGCCGCGCGGTTCGATCAAGATGCGCGACATCGTCATCTTCACTCGGCAGTTCTCGACGATGATCAACGCCGGTCTGCCGCTCGTGCAGGCGCTCGACATCCTGGCGAAGCAGACCGAGAACAAGGTGCTGTCGGAAGTGACGCGCGCTGTCGTTTTCGACGTCGAGTCCGGGCACACCGTGGCCGACGCGCTGGCCAAGCATCCGCAGGCGTTCAGCGAGTTGTACGTCAACATGGTCGCTGCCGGTGAGGCGGGCGGTATCCTCGATACCATCCTTATGCGACTGGCGACGTTCATGGAGAAGAACGACGCGCTGGTGCGAAAGGTGAAGGGGGCGATGATCTACCCCGGCGTCATCATGAGCGTCGCCGGCATCGCGATCATGGTGCTGCTCATCTTCGTGATCCCGGTGTTCGAGAGCATGTTCGCGTCGGTTGGGCTTCCGCTGCCGCTGCCGACACGCATCGTGATCGGGCTCTCGCGTTTCCTCAAGGGCTATTGGTGGCTTATCGGCGCTGCTGCGGGCGGAGCCGGGTTCATGCTCAAGCGATACTACGCGACGCCGGCCGGGAAGCTCGTGATCGACCGGATGATGTTGCACTTCCCCGTGTTAGGCGACGTGCTCCGCAAGTCGGCGGTGTCGCGCTTCACGCGTACGCTGGGGACGCTGATCTCGTCGGGCGTGAGCATCCTCGATGGCTTGGAGATCACGGCGAAGACCGCCGGCAACCGCGTGATCCAGGACGCCATCATGGCGTCGCGGGCGAGCATCGCCGGCGGTGACACGATTGCGGCGCCGCTCCAGAAGTCGGCCGTGTTCCCGGCGATGGTCATCTCGATGATCGCGGTCGGTGAGCAGACAGGTGGATTGGATGAGATGCTGACGAAGATCGCCGACTTCTACGATGAAGAAGTCGATGCGGCGGTGGGCGGACTGCTGTCGCTGCTCGAGCCGATCATGATCGTGTTCCTCGGCGTGGTGGTCGGCGGCATGGTGGTCGCGATGTACCTGCCGATCTTCGACATGATCAACGCGGTGCAGTAAGGGGGGAGCAGACGCACTCTCGCAGCGGGCGCGCCCGCCGGTACTGAGCAGGACATTCTGAGCGATGTGACTGAGCGGCGGTCTCCAATGGAGGCCGTCGCTCGTTTCTTCCACCAGGCTATGGCTCACGCGCACAGGCACGCTTGCGTATTTGGGCAATAGCTAATACACTTAGCTAATCAATGATCGCATTCGCACGTCCCGCGGCGATGAAGACCGTCACCGTTCACAAGGCCAAGACCAACCTGTCGCAACTCATCGCCGATGTCGAAGCCGGCGAAGACGTCGTGATCCTGCGCGGAACTGCGCCAGTGGTGCGTCTCGTTCCGGCGCGTTCCCCCGCGCCGCAGCGTCGCTTCGGTGCCTTGGCTGGCAAGGTCGTCGTCACCGACGCCTTCTTCGAGCCGTTGACGCCCGAGGAACTCGCCGCCTGGGAGTCGTAGTGCATGCGCGTGCTCCTCGACACGCATGCACTCCTCTGGTGGCGGGCGGGGGACAAGCGTCTCTCGAAGCGCGCTCGAGCGATCGTCGCGGACGAGGAGAACGAGATCTTCGTCAGCGCCGCGTCGGCGTGGGAGGTTGCCACGAAGCATCGGATCGGGAAGCTCGTCCAGGCGGGGCCGTTGGTGGTGCACTTCGCTCGGGAAACTCGGCAGCAGGGGTTTTCGGAGCTGCCCATCTCGCTCGATCACGCACAGGTCGCCGGATCGCTCCCGGGTGAGCATCGCGATCCGTTTGACCGGATGCTCGTCGCGCAGGCTCGCGAAGAAAAGATGGCGCTGGTCTCGAGCGACGAGGTGTTCGACGGCTTTGGTGTCGAGCGGGTCTGGTAGTCGACTAACGTCAGGGTGCCTCTGGCAGGCTATTGCTGTCGGCGCCTGACGCTCGCAGGCATGGGGTCGGGCTCCTCGTCGCGCAGCGCTCCAAGCTCGGCACCTGCCGATGAGTTCAAAGCTTCCGCCTCCGCCTTCACCTCCCTGTCTCGCGTCGCGATGTATGCCGCGATCGTCCACGTCGGCGCGAGATCGACGAACGGCACCAGCTCCGTGAGGAACGTCGGAAGGAAGACCCAGTTCCACCCCACCAGCGCGATCATCGCCGCGCCTACGGCGACGTCGAGCACGTCGTTGATCGGCGACGTCGCGCCGGGCGCGAAAAGTGGGAGGAGCCCCAGCTGCACTGCGTCGGCGACGACGGCGAGGACGCGCGCAGCAAGAATGCGATAGCGGGAGACGGGCATCGGTGGCGACAATGGGGAACTCGAAGTTGGCTCGCCCCGATATACACCGCGCTCCGCGACTCGACGCGTCGCACGCCGCGCGTCGCCATCCAACCGACGTACCACCGGAGAATCGAATGCCCGCCGCCACCTGGCAGGAAATCGTCGCCGCCTCGCTCGACTGGGATCAGGCTCACGTGTCGCTCGACAACGCCATCGCCGGGCTCTCCCCCGAAGGGCGCGCGAAGCGCCCGGCGGGTTATCCGCACTCGGTCTGGCAGC
>JBGAHX010000090.1:0-11460 GCA_044225935.1 Gemmatimonadaceae bacterium | reverse complement strand
CACTCGACCGTTGTCTAGGGGGGGCCGCACGCGCACCCACGCCGCTTCCGAAATCGATCGCGAATCTCGCGGCAAACTACTATCGGTGATAGTAGTTTGCCGATGCACAAGCTTGGAACGCTCACGCTCGCGACCTGCCTCACGTTCGGCCTCCTTGCCGCCTGCTCCGACAACGACAACGACGACCACGGGGGGAATGAGGGCGTCGCCACCGAATCGACGTGCCCGCCGACCTCCTCCCTCACGTACGACACGTTCGGCCGCGCGTTCATGGAGTCGTACTGCACGCGCTGCCACAGCAGCACGCTGACCGGCGACGCTCGAAACGACGCGCCGGCGGGCCATGACTTCGATACGCTCGAAGGCATCCTTGCGGTGGCTGAGCACGTCGACCAGTACGCCGCCGGAGGTCCGGCTGGCATCAACACGGCGATGCCCCCCACCGATCCTCGCCCCTCCGAGGCCGAGCGTCGGCAACTGGGCGAGTGGTTGGCGTGCGAGGCTGCACGTTAGCCCTGCGACGATTCCCGCGCTTTGAGCGCGGAGGCATTCTGCCTACCCCTTCGCCGCGAGCTCGGTGCGGAGCATCTCGGCGATGAGCGACGTGGCCAGCTCCTCGTCAGTCTCGCCCTTCACATCGAGCTCGACCTCCTCGAACCGGCGCGCGTTGGCGACAACCCACTCGATGTACTTCGGGAGGGTGAAGTCTTCGACGCCGAACGCGATGTCCTGCATCGCCTTCACGATCTGCGGAGCGGTCCCCTGGAACACGCGTCCGTCTCTCATCACGATCTTCATGCGCTCTCTCTTCCTTCGGTGCTGGCGCCACTGGCGCCAGTTGCCCGAGATGATGATGGGGCGACCCGCAACCTCCGCGGGCGTGAGGAGGTAGGTCTCGATGTAAACACCGTCGCTGAGCGCGATGCGCCTGCGACGGTAGAAGCGCGGGTGGCCCTCGAACCAATCGAGCGCGGCGAGCGTCTCGGCATCGACGGCGTAGACCTCGCCGACGACGTCGTGCTCGCCTCCGCGCACGAGGCCGGGGAACGCGCCGAGATCGCGCAGCTCGAACGCGGGCTCGGTGCGGGCTTTGCCCACGAGCTTGGCGTTCGCCAAGAGGTGGTGGTTCGGCTCTCCGGCGAGCAGCGTGCCGTAGACGAAGACGCGCGTGGGCGTGTGACGTTGGCCCCTGTGCGCACTCACGCTGCCACCCCCGCTGCACGAGCCAGCGGCTCGACGTCGAAGCCCAGGCGTCCGTACGCGCGCCACAGGACGTTGAAGTAGCCCTGCGGTGGCGTCCACGCCTCGAAGCCGTCCTCGGGTTGGAGGTACGTCGTCGCGCGGCGGCGGCGGCCGTGGGGGTCGAGCACCATCTTCACAACGCGCTCGTACGCGAACGGATAGCCCTCGAAGCGATCGAGCGCGCGGAGATCGGCGGCGTCGAGGGCGTAGAGCAGCCCCTCGACACGCGCGCTCTTGGCACGCACCGCGCTGGCCACCGCGCCGCCCCAGCGGTGGCTGAAGCCCCCAAACACCAGGGCGTAGTTCGGAAGGACCGCGCGCGTGACGACGCGTGCACCCGCGCAGCGCGCACGCATCTGGGCGTCGTCGAGGTTCGAGCCGTAGGCGAAGTAGAGCACCGTGTTCATCATCATCTCATCTCGCTTCGGGCCGCGGCCCGTCGTTGTCATCCATCGCTTCCGTTTCTCATCGGGTCCAGCGCCGCCTGCGGTCCGGCGCTGGCCCGCGTCCGTATTCACGCTGCTCGGGCATCGCCCACCTCCTCGTTACTCTCGTTGGCGGCAGGTCGCGGGGCGGCGGTCGCGGCGCTCGCCCTTCCAAGCCGCCGAGCCCGCGAGCTTCTTCGTGAGATGGAGGCGCGCGGTCTTGAACTCGTCGCCGATCAGCCCGAGGTGCAGGAGCACCACCCGAAAGTCGTATTTGGCGGTGGCGACGTTGAAGTCGCGGCGCTTGCTGCTCGCGGCCTTCGACGCGAGCGCCTTCGCGGCCATCGCGAGGACCAGTTGGACGTACGCCTTCACCTCTCCCGCGTGGAGCGTTCCGTTGAAATATCGAAACTCGATCGTACCCCTGTAAAAGAGGCTGTTGAGGTTGAGCCCATGGTAGCGGCGGCTGTCGTAGCGTGAGGGCGTCGCGTTCGTGTGCCCGTACCAAGCGTCGCGGATCTCGCTCAGCGTCTTCGGGCGTCGCGCTTCGAGGCGCTCGATGAAGCTCGCCTCGATCGGACGGCAGTAGCGCGCGAGGCGCTGCTGGCTGACGCCGAGGGCGTGCTCGAGGAGGCGCTCTTGCTTGTGAACCAGCTTAACCAGGTTCACCACGCTCTTGGCGTCGAATCGCTCCGCGCCGACGTGGATGTGGATGCCCGTCGAGTGGTCGGTCTTCGCGCCCGCCGCTCGCACCGCGCGGATGATGTTCTGCAACTCCTCGATGTCGGCGTAGCCGAGGACCGGGCTGACGATCTCGCCGTTCTCGCTGCCGCTCAGCGAGCCGTCGGGGACCACCTTCCAGGAGCGCCCGTCCGGCGCGGTGACGCGGACGTCGCTGTAGTCGTTCGTGACGATGCCGCCGACTACGCTGTGGATCGCTTGGGCGAGCTTCATCCGGCTCAAGCCCACCGTCTCGATCTCAATCCCGAATCGCAGCGTCTTCATCGTGTTCATCCTCGCGTTGCGCGTCGTGCCCGGTGCCCGTCCGCGTGTGGACATACAGGCTTCCGTTTCGTTTCCAGCAAGGCGGAACACGGCTATTTCTGATGTATTTTCAGCAGCTTGGAATAGTGGCGAAGTTCTGCGGAGATGGGGCGCCGGAGGCACTTGTAGGCATGCCGACGCCCCTCGAATTTTGACCGCGTTCACGCGCGTGCTGCGCCCTCCGTGGCGAAGAGCGCGGCCGCGTCGCGCGCGCCGAGCTGCGCGAGGTGCGCGCCGATCGCGCCTCGGAAGAACTCCATCCGGTTCTTGATGCCCTTGGCGCGCCACGCCTCGTCCATCTTGTCGGCGACGTCGGCCTCGAGACGCAGCGGGAGGATCTTCACATCGAGCGGTTCGCCATCGCGCGTGCGCGTCTTGCGCGGCCCGACGTTGATGCGCCCCTTCTCGGCCTCGCGGATCTTCCAGACGAGATAGCGGCGGTTATGGGGAGCACCCCATAATCGTCGCTATGTAGAGCTGACGGATATGGGGAGTTGCTACCGCATCACCGCGTGAGAGTTCAGGAAGTTCTGCGGGTTGTGGCTGCAGCGCGCCTCGACAACTCCCCATATTCGCGGCGTCGTCTCCGGCGGCCGGGCTGATGCCGGTCGATCACCAAGGAGACGACATGCTGGAAGAATATTTCGAGAGACGGTTCGTGCTGGACGGGTTCCGCGCGAGCCCAGCCGGTTCGCACATGGACGGGTTCGCTACCTGGCTAGCCGCGCAGGGCTACAGCTTTCAAACGGGAGGCTCGTGCCTGCGTCACGCGGTTCACCTCGGGCACTGGCTGGAGGCGAACGGCATCTTGCTGACAGCACTTGACGAAGACGTGATCGCCTCGTTCGTGGCGCACTTTCCGGAGTGCCGCTGCGAAGGGCAGCGCGTTGGTGGCCACGATCGGGCCATCGCGCGCGTTCGAGTGTTCCATCGCTACCTGGAGGCCACCGGCCTTGTCGTCCGCGCGGCGGCACCGGCCATCAGTGATCCCCTGCTCGCGGAGTTCGTTACGTGGCTGCGGCAGCAGTGTGGAGTGAGCAAGTGGACAGTGAAGGCGTACTCGCGCGTCGTGCGGAAGCTGCTCGACCACATCGGTGGAGAGCCGAGCGCGTACACCATCGCTGCGCTTCGGAGGGCCGTGATCGCGCTCGCGGAAGGACACGGCGCTAGCAAGGGCGAGCAGGTCGTCACGGCGACGCGGATGTTCCTCCGACAGCTCGCGGTGCGCGGCTTGTGCAGCCCCGACCTCGCCGCTGGCATCCCACGGCCCGCGCGCTGGTCGCAGACGACGCTGCCGAAGCACCTTCCCCCAGAGGACGTCGGGAAGCTGCTCGCGAGCTGCGACACCACCTCCGCAACCGGTCTTCGAGATCGCGCCATCATGTTGCTGCTTGCTCGGCTCGGCGTGCGGGCGGGCGATGTCCTCGCGCTGCGTCTGACCGACCTCGATTGGGAGTGCGCGAGACTGCGCGTCGTCGGCAAGGGCCGGCGAGAGTCGTGGCTGCCGCTGCCGCAAGACGTCGGCGATGCCATTCTCACCTACCTGGAGCGGGGCCGCCCACGCGTCGATGACGACCACGTGTTCTTGACTGTCCGCGCGCCCTGGCACGGCATCTCCAACAACGCGTCGATCGCTCAGCTTGTCGGGCGAGCAATTCAGCGCGCCGGGGTCAAGGCACCTTCTTTCGGCGCCCACCTCCTTCGGCACTCGGCGGCAACTGCCATGCTTCGCGAGGGCGCCTCGCTCGAAGGGATCGCCTCCATCCTCCGGCATCGTTCGGTCGAGACGACCACCGTCTACGCTCGTGTTGACCAGCGCTTGCTCGGGCAGGTCGCGCAACCGTGGATGACACCTGGGGGCGAGCCTCCGCTGGCGGAGGGACCCTTCAAGCCGACCGCAGGCGTGCAGGCGATCGCGCAAGCCTGGCTCGTGGAGATGCCGTCATGCTGAGGCAGCTCGTCACCGACTATCTGAAGACCCGTCGCGCGCTCGGCTTCGAGCTGGAGGCGCCGGAGCGGATGCTCTACGACTTCGCCGCGTTCGCGAAAGAGCGCAGGGAGACGCATGTGCTCGCAGCGACGGCGGTCGAGTGGGCCGCCGAAGGGAGCACCGCGGGTGTGCGCCATCATCGTCTGCAGAGACTCGTGCTCTTCGCCCGCCATGTACGCGCTGAGGATCCGCGTCACGAGGTGCCGAGCAGCCACGTGTTCCCGCGCGTGCCCCGTCAGATTGTGCCGCATATCTATACCCCCGACGAGGCCCGCCGGCTCATCGAGGCCGCGCGCACGCTCGGAGCACCCTCGTCGACGCGGGTGCTCACCGCACAGACTTTCTTCGCGTTGCTGTTCGCGACGGGGCTGCGTGTCTCGGAGGCGATGGCGCTCGATCTGGATGACGTCACCCCGGACGGGCTGCGCATCCGCAAGACGAAGTTCCAGAAGACGCGCCTGGTCCCGCTTCATGAGACCGCACGAGAGGGACTCGACCGCTACTTGCAGCGCCGTCGCACCATCGGCACGCCGCCGTCGAGCCTGTTCCTTGGCTCTCGCGGCCAGCGCCTCGCCCACAACAGCGCGCGCAAGATGTTCGTCCGGATGCGCGAGGTCGCCGGTCTCGAGAAGCCTTCGGGCCAGTTGCAGCCTCGCATCCACGACATCCGGCACACGTTCGCGGTGCGTGCCCTCGAGGCGTGCCCCGACGGTCGCGACCACGTCGCCCAACATATGCTCGCGCTCGCGACCTACCTCGGGCACACGCACGTCGCCGACACCTACTGGTACCTGCAGGCCACGCCGCGCCTCATGCGCGACATCGCGGATCGGGTGCGCGCTGCGTTCACGATGGGAGGTCGGTCATGACGCCACTCGCCCCGCATGTCACCGCCTACCTCCGCGAGCGCCTGCCGCAGGAGCGTCAGGCCAGCAAGCACACCGTCGATGCCTACGCGTACACGTTCAAGTTGCTCTTCGCCTTCACGACGAAGCGCCTTGGTGTGCCGCCGTCGGCACTGACTCTCGAGCAGCTCGACGCGCCGCTTCTGGTCGAGTTCCTTGCCCACCTGCAGGAGCAGCGCGGCAACAGCGCGAGGACCCGCAACGCGAGGCTCGTCGCGCTCAAGTCGTTCATGCGCTTCGTCGAATACCGTATCCCCTCGGCCGTCGACCAAGTGCGCCGCGTGCTCGCTATCCCGAGACAGCGCACCGACGTGATGCTCGTGCGCCACGTCGACGCGGCCGAGGCCAAGGCCCTGCTCGACGCGCCCGATCCAACGACGCGCCTGGGAATCCGTGATCGCGCGCTTTTACTCATGGGCTTTGCCGGCGGCCTACGCGTCTCGGAGATCGTGGGGCTACGCCTCGATGACCTCTCCTTCGACGGCGCATACCTGGAGCTTCGCGTACGCGGCAAGGGACGCCGGCAGCGCGGGCTCGTCCTTTGGAAGGAGGTAGCCGACGCCGTGCGTGCCTGGCTCGCTGTGCGTGGCGACGCCCTGGTTCCGGAGGTGTTCCTCAACGCGCGTGGAGGTTGCATCTCACGATGGGGCTGCGCGCACATTTTGGAAAAGCACGTCGAGGCAGCGACAACGACGTGCCCGTCCATCGCGAAGCGCCGGGTCTCGCCGCACGTCCTGCGGCACACCTGCGCGATGAGCATCCTCCAAGCGACGGGCGATATCCGTAAGGTGGCGCTGTGGCTCGGGCACGCAAACCAGCAGACCACGGAGATGTACCTGCAGGCCGATCCGACCGAGAAGCTCGCAGCGCTCGACGCTGTGAAGCTGCCCTCACTGCGCAAAGGGTCGTTCAGCCCGCCCGATCAGCTCCTCGCATCGCTCATGGGGGCGGTGCCCGCGCCGGTGCCGCCGTCGCCGCGCAGCAGGAGGAAGTCTGCGACCTCGCGCTCGCCGAACTCGACGAAGTAGTGGTGCAGCGCGCGACGAAACAGCTCGGCGCGGCTCGCAAGACCGAGCCGCCGCCGAGCCTCGTCGATCCGCTCGACGACCGGCGCGGCCATGCGCAGCGGCAGCACCAAGATGTCGACGTCGCCGAGAGCGACACGCGGCTCGGAGCCCACACGGATCAAGCCACGCTCAGCCTGCCTCAGCCGCCATCGCAAGTACGCGACATCGGTCGAACCCGTGGGCCTTCCGATGATCTCCTGGTGACGCGCCTGCAGCTCCTCGACCGACATCGTCTTGGTCGACGTGCTCGTCTTAGGCATAGCCGACTGCTTCTTGACCGTGGTCGCGCGCGTCTTCACGGCCTCGAGGATCTTGCGCACTAGCCACGCCTTGTTCGGTGTGCGCGTCGGCTCGCCGATGATCTCGGCGTACTTCGCCTGCAGCTCCGGCAGCCGCAGCGCCTTGAGGGAATCCTCATTCATCTTGACCTTGCTCATGCTCGCTCTCCTTGCGAGCGCCATGAAGCGGCGCCCGTCGCCATACAGGCTTCCGTGCGCGGGAACCTCAAGATCATTCCGTCGCTGAACGCGGCACTATTATGTGGAGTCGTTCGTGGCGCTCTTCGGGGAAGAACACGCCTCGGGACGCGCCGACTCCCCATATCCGTCAGCTCTACATAGCGGCGGTTATGGGGAGCACCCCATAATCGTCGCTACCTCATCTGGAAGATCCGCGAGGCCGAGAAGGGCCGCATCAACGTCGGGCCGCGCAAGACCCGCGCGCGCGATGGCGAGCCGCTTGAGGTGAAGATTCTCCCGCTGCGGCTCGAGGCCGACGTCGCCGACAAGATGGACGAGGCCTGGCGCGCGAAGGGCATCAAGAACCGCATGGAGTTCTTCCGGGGGGCCATCGGTCACTACCTCGCGCATCTCGGCGCGCGCGACGCGGCCGCGCTCTTCACGAACGCGGGCGCCACGGGCGCGTGAACGCGTTCACTGAGCCGCAACTTCTCGCAGGGCGCTTGCGACCTCCGCGCCGCAGCAGTATATTCTTACCCATGTCATTCGCGTTCTTCATCCGCCTGCGCTAGCGCCGGCAGCGGTTCCCGCATCGGCACGATTCATCGTGATCGACCCGCGGGGGCGCTGCCTTCCGTCCCCGTCTCCCGGTCAATTTTGGATTGTCGACCGTCGGGAGATCCGGGGCGCGGCGCGCCTGCTCCGGTAACGCGAATACATATACCTCGACGCGTCTGCCACTAGGCTCCTCGCCTCGGATCTCCTGCGCTCGTCATGCGCCAGCAGGAGGTCCACTTGTCTACGTCTCTTCGCCACAAAGCCCCACGCCATGCGGTGCTGGTCTCCGTTCAATGCCCCGATCGCTCTGATGCCGCGGCCGAGCGCTCGCTGAACGAGCTCGAACAGTTGCTGCGTGGGCTCGGCATTCGCGTGCACGCCCGGCTCGTCCAGAAGCGGCAGCATCCGACCGCAACTTACGTCGGCGAGGGCAAGCTGCGCGAGTTGGCCGGCCTCACCGGCGGAAGCGGCAAAGTCTCACGGGTTCCGATACCCAGCGGTTCTGCACCGCGCGCCGGTGCCATCGGGCTCGTGGTGGTCGATGACGAGCTTTCGCCCGGCCAGCAGCGCAGCCTCGAGCAGGCCACTGCTGCAGAGGTTCTCGATCGGACCGCCGTCATCCTTCGGGTCTTCGAAGGGCGCGCGCGCACACGTGAGGCGATGCTCGAGGTCGAGCTCGCCCGTCTCACCTACGAGCTTCCCCGGATTCGGGAGGATGTCTCGCTCGGCGATCGCGAGGGAGGTGGCGGACGCGCTTCGCGCGGGAATAGCAATGTCGCCCTCGCCAAGCAGCGTACCCGGAATCGGATCGCCGAGCTGCGACGCGAGCTCGCCGGGCTTCAGGATGGGGCGGCGGTGCGCCGACAGCGACGGGCGTCGGCGCAGAGGGTCGCGCTCGTCGGGTACACCAATGCTGGAAAGTCCTCGCTCATGCGAGCGCTCACCGGCAGCGATGTGCTGGTCGAGGACAAGCTCTTCGCCACGCTCGATACCACGGTGCGCACGCTGGTTCCTCCGACCTCACCGCCGATCCTCATCGCCGACACCGTCGGGTTCATCGAGCGGCTCCCGCATCCGCTGCTCGCTTCTTTCAACTCGACTCTCGACGAGGTACACGAAGCGTCGCTCCTCCTGTTCGTCGTCGATGCCGCTGACTCCGAGAGCCGCCGGCAGCTCGAGGTCACGCGCCAAACGGTGAAGGAGATCGGCGCAGGCTCGCTCCCGCATCTCGTGGTGCTCAACAAGATCGACCGGGTCTCCGAGGACGTTCGGCGTGCGCTCCGTGACGAGCTTCCCGAAGCGATCCAGCTCTCCGCGTTCTCGTCTGGCGACGTGGCAGCGCTTCGACAGCGGTTGATCGACTCCTTCGACATGGGGCTCGAAACCGCCACTTTCGAGGTGTCCTATGACCGCCAGTCACTCTTTGCAGAACTGCGCGATCAGGTGAGAGTGCTCGCCGAGTCCTACGGCGAGAGCCTCACCGTGACGGTGCGCGCCGCGCCTGCGCTCGTCGAGCGATTGCGGAGGCGGCTCGCCGAGGTCACGGCACCCTCTTCGCTCACGGTCCCCGAGCCTTCCGTGCTTGAGTCGCCCAGGCGCGGTCCCGATGGCAGGCGTACCCCTGCCAAAGGTCGCGCGCGCGCCCCTGCCTCGGTGCAGCTCGTCGAGTTGGCCGCTCGCCACGGCCTCGTAGTGGATGCCGACGCCGTGCGCATCAACGAGGCGGGGCTCGACTACCGCGTCGCCTTCGTGCGAGCCGCCGATGGGGAGGACTGGGTGCTTCGGGTACCTCGAAGTCGCGACGCTGCGGCCAAGCTCTCCGACGAGGGGCGAATCCTGGAATTCGTTCGGCCCCGGCTCTCGGTGGCGGTGCCGATCTGGCAGGTGTGCAGCGATGAGCTCGTGGCGTATCGGCGGCTTCCTGGTGAACCAGGGTTGACCCTCGACGGGAGCAGCCAGCCCGTCTGGCACTTCGATCCTTCGTCCCCCGAGTTCGCGACAGCGCTGGGGCGGCTTATCGCCGAGCTACAGGCCTTTGACGTCGACGCCGCCAGGGAGGCCGGCGTGCCGGTGATGTCGATGTCCGAGGTGCGGTCGCAGTGGCGCGCCGACTTCGAGAGAGTGCGCGCCGCGTTCGAGATCGCGCATCCGCTCCAAGCGCGTTGGGAGGCCTGGTTCAGCAACGACAGGCTCTGGCCTGAGCGCACCGCGTTCACCCACGGGGAGCTATACGCCGCCCACGTGCTGGTCGACGGACCCTCGCGCATCGTCGGAGTGCTCGACTGGACGACGGCGAAGGTGGGAGACCCGGCCGTCGACTTCACCTATCAGCACATGATGGGACCTGCCGCGTTCGAGGCCACCGTGGCCGCCTACATCGAGGCCGGTGGCGTTCTGCTCCCGCACCTCGCCGAACGCTGTGCGGAGCTCGCTGCGGCTGCGCCGCTGGCTTACGGCCTGTTCGCGCTGCAGAGCAGGAATCCCCAGCATCGTGCAGCCGCGGCGGCGCAGCTTCTGCCAGAGGAGTGAGCTCGGCATACGGAACACCACGTGGTCAGGTCACGCGCTTCCCTGACCAATGAACGCGGCCGGAGAGGAGAAATTAGTGAGCACCTGCGACCGCTGCCGATGTCATCGCGCATACCCACGCCGCCGAGCGCGGTGAACGTAGGTTGATAGGCCCGCCGACGCCCGCGAGTACGCCCACGAACCTCGCGCGACCAGTTCTCCACGCACCAAGGCGGGCACCGTTCGTCGCGCGTCGCGAGCCGTCGCCCCGATGATCAACAGGCTCGGCCCCGTCGCAGACGCCGAAGCTGTTGACCAACGGGGCCGAACGTTGAACGAAGCCGCTGCGCGGCGGGGTCGTGCTCCGCTGGCGACGTCCCGAGCCTGATGGCCCCATCTGGCCCCATCCCAACGAGCCCTTCGCCCGTGCCTGTCGTCGTAGGCCCATAAAGTCGGCAGCCTCCTTGGAAACGCGGTGTTCGCGCACCACCAACCAAGGAGACTGCCATGGGTCAACTACGCGATAGGATGATGCACGATCTCGAGTTCGCCGGCTACGTGCCGAAGACGCAGCTCGTGTACCTCAACGCGATCCGCGACTTCGCCGCCCACCACCGGCGCTCGCCCACGCTGCTTGGGCCGGACGACGTGCGCGCGTGGGTCGACGGTAACCGTCCGACGAAGACCGTCTGGCGATCCTCGGTCGCCGTTCAGCGCGCCGCCGCCCACGCGCCGGGAAGCAGCTCGTCGATCGCCTTCGCCGGGTGATCCTGCACGCGCGTAAGCACGTCGACGAGGTAGTCGAAGGGATTGATTCCACGCGACTCGCACGTCGCGACCAGCGAGTAGAGGCCCGCGAGGCTCTTGCCCGCGTCGACGTCGCCGACGAAGAGGTAGTTCTTTCTGCCGAGAGCGACCCTGCGGAGCGCGCGCTCCGAGGCGTTGTTATCGAGCGGCACGCGCGCGTCGTCGAGAAACACGCCGAGCTCGTTCCACTGCCCGAGCGTGTACCGGATGGCGCCGCCGATCGGGCTCTTCGGCGGCTGCTTCGCCCGCTCGGCGTCGAGCCATGCCTTCAACCGATCCCGGACTGGGCCGGCTCTAAGTTTGCGCAGCTCCAACTTGGAGGTTTCGCAAAGTTGGCGTTCCTTGGCCTCGTGCTCGACCCGATAGAGCTCCGCGATCATGTCGAGCGCTTCCTGCGCGACGGGCGCGGTCTTGAGCGACTCGAAGAAGTACCGGCGCACGTGGGCGAAGCACGCC
>JBGAHX010000089.1:0-11513 GCA_044225935.1 Gemmatimonadaceae bacterium | reverse complement strand
ACCGCCAGGAGCAACGCGCACGCAGCGAAGCCGATCAGGATCAGGCGGGTGAACCGCTGCGGCGCGCGGGCCTCGTCGACGGTTTGCCGGAGCGTCGCGGCCTCGATCACGCGGAGCTGGGGCGCGCCCTGCTCGATGGCCTTCGTGATCGCCTGCAGGGCGGCCACGCCGTCCCCTCGCACGCGAGCCGTAATCGCTGGCTCGTCGTCGATGCGCGCGCCCTGAATGAACAGATGAAGACTGTCCCCTACAATTCGACCGTCGTGCGCGCGCTGATCCTCGACGACACCAACGACAGTGAGCAGCGGCGCCTCGCGCGACATGCGAAACCGCCTGCCCAACGCCGGCGCATCGCGCCAGAAACGACGGGCAGTCGTCGCAGTCACCATTGCCTCGTGTGCCGCGGTGTCGCGTGACACGTTGCGCCCGGCGACGAGGCGCGTGCCGACAGTTGGCAGGTAGGTGGAATTGATCGCCGACATCAGGACGAATTGCTGGACCGGCACCGCCGGGACGGCGTCGCCTTCCTTGAGCAGCTCGCACATGCACGCCCCGAAGCTCCCGGGCGGACTCTCGTCCACCGAAAGCGCCTCGACCTGTGGCAGCCCGCTTGCCCGCTCGACCGCGGGCGCGAGGAGCGTGGCGACACTGGGCCCGTCCTTTGCCCCCTCCTTGCCGCGTTCGCTGCGCTCGACGCGCTGCACGCGCATGCTCACGAGCGCGTCGATGTCGTACCCGAGTCGTAGTTTGTCGAGCGCCATCGCCGAGCGTACGAGGAGAGCCGCACCGACCACGAGCGCGACGGAGCACCCGACCTCGGCGAAGGCAAGAAGGCGGCGCGTGCGTGCCCCGGTTCTCCCGTGTCCGACACTGCGCGTCCCACCCTGCAGGACGCTGACGCTCCCTCGACTGTCCAGCAGCGCGGGGACGAGCCCGAACAGGAGTGCGGTCGCGAGCGCGAGGAGGATCGCGAAGCCGAGCAGCCTGCCGTCGAGCCGGACATCCTCGAGCGCTGCGTACGAGGCGGGCCGAGACGCGGCGACAAGGCCGAGGAGCATGTGCGCAGTCAGCAGGCCGATGATTGCGCCACCTAACGAGAGGAGTGCACTCTCGCTGAGGAGCTGGCGCATGATGCGCCCGCGTGACGCGCCGATCGCCGTGCGCACTGCCAGCTCGCGCTCTCGCGTCGCACCGCGCGCGAGGAGGAGGTTGGCGACATTCATGCAGGCGATGAGCAGGACGAGGATCACTGCCGCGGCCATGATGACGAGCGGTGCGCGCGTTTCCGTACCGGCCAGCTCCAGGAGCGGGAGTACCTTGGGCACCAGCGACATGCGTTCCCCCTTCTCGAGGCGCGCGTAGGCCTGATCGAGTTCGCGCTGCAGCGCGTCGAGGCGGGCGCCCGGACGAATGGCGCCGATCGCCGCGAGGAATCGATCGTCCGGACTCGCGACGTCGGGGAGCCAGATTTCGCTCTTGGGAATCAGCCCGAAGACCGAGGGGTCGAACAGGCGCGGCATCACGCCCACGATAGTGTAGACTCGGTCGTCCACGGTCAGTGTCGATCCGATCGCGTCTGCTCTCCCTGCGTAGTCACGCTGCCAGCGCGCATAGGAGAGCATGATCACGGGAGTGCCTCCTCGAGTGAGCTCGTCCGCGGCGAAGTTGCGTCCGGCGGCAGGGGCTACGTGCAGGAAGTCGAGCAGACCTTGGGAGACCACACCAACGTCGCCCATTGCCGCCCGACCGTCGCGCTCGATGCGCAGGCGTCGTGACGACACCGACTCGATGCGCTCGAGTGACGGGACAGTCTCGCGGAAGGCGTCGAGCATTTCACGACTGGCCGACACGCGCAACGATCCGTCGCGCGTCTCGCGCCGGATCACGACCAGCCGCTCGGCGCCCGGATACGGAAGTGGGGCGAGGAGCATGCGTTGCACCACGCTGGCCACCGTCACCGTCGAGCCGATCCCGATGGCGAGTGTCAGCACGATCACCGCGGTGACCATCGGCTCGCGCATCGCGCGGCGCGCGGCGTAGGCGATGTCGTGTCGCAGCGCGCCCCACCAGGCGCGGAATGCGCCGACGCGTTGCGTGCGAGCGTCGGCGCGCCGGAGCGCGTGGCGCGCCGTCTCGAGATCGCCGAAGCGACGCCGCGCCTCGCGCGCGGCGTCGTGCGTCGAGAGTCCGCGGGCACGCAACTCTTCCTCCCGCATCGCGAGATGGAACGCCAACTCGTCGTCGACGTCGGAGGCGATCTGCCGGCGTGAGCGCGTCGGAAGGCGCAGGAGCTTTCTCCAACTGGCGATTGCGCCCTTGGTTTGCGGCGCGTCGTCTTCGCCTTGAGATCGCGGCGTCATCGCGCCGGCTCCGGTGTGGCGTCGAGTACGAGCAGCACCGCCTCGGCGTATGCGCGAAAGGTCTTTACCTCGGCGGCGAGGAGCCGACGCCCCGCTGGCGTCAGCCGGTAGAACTTCGCCCGCCGGTTCGAGCTGGAGACCCCCCACTCGGCCTCCACCGCGCCGGCCGACTCGAGGCGATAGAGCGCCTTGTACAGCGCCGCGTCCTCGATGGAGAAGGCGTCGCGCGAGCGCTCCTCGATGCGCCGGGAGACGTCGTACCCGTGGAGGGGGCCGAGCGCGAGCGTCTTGAGGATGAGGACGTCGAGCGTCCCGTGGAGGAGTTCGTTGGGCGATCGCGGCATGATTGGCCTCACCAGGTGAGGACAAGGCTACACCACACCGGGTGAGGCGTCAAGCGGTGCCGCTGAGTGGGCGCTACGACGGGCGGCGAACCGCCGGGTCCAGCAGGAGGGAGGAGAGCTCCGCATCCCGCTCCACCTCCGCGCGTATCGGCGGATACGACTCCAGCGCCCAGTTGAGCCACTCGATGGCGCGGCCGCCTTGCTGTGCGCGCAGCGCCGCGCGCGTCGCCGGGAGCCCGATGTCGCGCGCCCCGCCCTGCCCCAGCGTGCGGGCACGATCGAATGAGGCGAGCGCTTCGGCAGGTTGCGCATTCTGCAGTTGGGCCAGGCCCAGCCGCCACGTCACGATGCGATCGTTCGGACGTCTTGCCGCGATCTGCTGATACAATCGCGCGGCGACGCTCCATTGCGCGCTGGCGTATGCCGCCGCCGCGCGCCCCAGGGAGGCGTCGGCCACGACCGCCGCGTGGTAGGCCGGGTCGACGGCCCGTGACATGAAGTCGAGCGTTTGTGCGATCACCTCGGCCGAGGTGCGGGTGGAGTCGACCATGTCGAACGCGTGCGCTCCAGCAGGGTGATGCACGATGATGAGCGGTGCGCCGACTCTCGTGAGCTGAACGGCGAGCGTGTCCATCGCCGCGTTGAGCGTGGGGCTGTCCTGCCCGGAGCGTACCATAAACACCGGGACGTCGGCGCGAGGTTCGCGCGCGCTCCCGCTTCCATAGTAGAGCACGTAGCCGGCGACCGGGCGATCGCCTTCGAGCGAGAAGGGCGTCCCGACGGTGGTCTGCGACGAGCCGGCCCAAATGATCAACTGCCGGGCCTCGAGGCGAAGCATGGCGGCGCTGCGCTCGAGCGCTCGTGCCAATGAATCGAGCGTCTCCACCCCCAGTCGAACGCGCACGTCGGCGGATTGCGAGAAGTCGAGTTCCGGCGCGTCGTACAGCACGCCGGCGAAGCCGCGAGTCGTCACCAGGCGCGCCCACTCCTTGTAGGTGCGCGCGCTTCGCGCGAAGGTCCCGGCTGAGTTGGCGAAGATGACGATGGGTGTCTTGCCGTTCGCGCGTACACTCTTCGTCACCGAGTAGGCGTGCCACCGTCCGTCCGGGGTGCGGAACGTGTCGACCGTGACGCGGACGGCGGCGGGGGGCGGGACGGGAACAACGAGCGTTGGCTCATCGTCCTGCGCGCGCGCCGTGCGCCCTAGCGAGAGACAGCAGATCAGTGCGGCCGACAGGGCGAGCGGGAGCCGGATTCTCATGAGTTTACCCTTTCTTCCCGAAGACTTGCCACACGTTCCCGGCATTGTCCCTGAACATCGCGTTCGCCCGCACACCTGCGCGCGCGGGATACGGTCCGGAGAAGAACTTCACCCCTCGAGCCTCGAGCTCGGCGACGGTCGCCTCGAAGTCATCGACGATGAATCCGGCCTTGGCGATGCCGTGCGTGAGCTCGGGGCGTTCGGTGGCGACGCGCGCCGAGTCGTGCTGGATCAGCTCGACGATCAAGCCTGATCCCTCGAGCGCGACGACGCCGGCGATCGCACCGGTGCGCGGGACGGTCATGATCCGCGACATCGCGAACGTGCGCTCGTACCAGCGTGCGCTCGCCTCGAGGTCGGGGACGGAGAGGGCGACGAAGGTGCCGGTCATCTCGCTCGACGTATTCGTCCGCGCCTTGGCCGGCGGATCGCCAGCAGCGAATGACAAACGCGGAGAGGTGATTGCGGCGACAACTGCGGAGAGTAGCACGAGCAGCGTGACTCGCCTCGCGAGGCGAGGAACGGCTGCGTCGAGTTGGGAGTTCTGGTGCATCTGGTAGTCCGCGTAGGCGTCGGACTCAACGCTCGCTCCGACCCCGCTTCGGGCGACATAGGTCAGGGACGAAACGAGCGATGCGGGAGGGCCGTGCGATGCGACGATGTGCGGGCCGCAGTCACCGCCCGATTGTCGCTCTGCTCTCACTCGTCGGTCACTTGAGATCACAGCCGACGTGCAGCTATGCGGGGATCTCCGAGTTCTCCATCACCCGCACACCCAATCTGTCCTCGACCGCTGCTCCCACGAGCGCGCGCGCCACATCGCGCACATGCACGGCGCGGTACTTCCGCGGGAACGCCCACGCGAATCGTGTCGCCACCCGCTCACCGAGCCGAAACTCGGCGCGATCGCCGAGCAACAGCGAGGGGCGCACGATCGTGACCGAGCGGAAGCCGAGCCCAATGATCCGTTGCTCCAGTTCGACCTTGACGCGGAGATAGAAGGTCCGCGCATCGGCACTCGCCCCCAGGCTGCTGACCAGCAGGAAGTGACGCGCGCCCGCGGCGAGCGCGAGCTCCGCCGCGCGCGCCGGATACCCGAGGTCTACCTCACGAAAGCGCTTCTGGCTCCCGGCCTGCTTGATCGTGGTGCCCAAGGCGCAGAAGACGTGGCTCGCCGCAAATACGTCGCGGGACTTGTCGAGATCGTCGAAATCGATGACGGCATTCTGCAACTTGTCGTCGCCCGACGTGTGGGGCACCGGGCGGCGGCTCAGTGCGGTTACTCGGGTGAATGACGGCTCGCGCAACAGGAGTTGCACGCATTCCCGGCCAACGAGACCGGTCGCACCGAGCACGACGGCGGTGAACGTCATGGGTGTTCTCGTGACCGCATCCTACAACCTCCCCGCCACCATTTCACGCACCTCCGCCGAGGTGTGCACCGGAATCACCTCGAAGTCCGTGAGGTCTCGCCACGCCGCGATCCACGTCTCGAGCAACGCCGCGTCGTCGCACGACATCACCTGGTAGCACGTCGCGAGGTCGTGGGTGATCCAGCTGTTCACGTAGACCAGCCCGTCAGGTGCAAGGCGCCCCTCGTCGCGGAAGCGTCGGTAGACCGGGATCGGATCGCCGCCGTGAAAGCGCTCGATGATCATGTAGAGCATCTCGTCTCCCTCCCGTGCGTATTGCGACCCGGCTACCTCACGCGATACTCGGCCCCATCTCCCCCGACACCATCGCCGCATACGCCCGCGCCTGCGCGATCATCTCCCGCGCCCGCTCCACGATCTCGTCCATCGACGGCGTGTCGGGAATCATGCGGAGTGCCGCGGCGCGAATCTCATCTCGGCTCGGGAGGTGCGGCAGCTTCGCCTCCAGCTCGGCCATGGTGGGCAAGTGTGGCAGGCGCGCCTCGAGCTCGGCGCGCGTGGGGAAGCTCGCCAGCCGCGCCTCCAGCCTCGCCTCCAGCTGCGCACGCGTAGGCAGGTGCGAAAGCTTTGCCCCGATCTGCTCGCGCGTCGGGAAGTGCGGAAGCTTCGCGCCAAGTTCCTGGCGAGTGGGAAGATGCGGGAGCTTGGCCCCGATCTGCTCACGCGTCGGGAGATGCGGCAGGCTCCTGAGATACGCCTCGATCGCCTCGCGATCGACGCGCGCCGCGAGTTGCCGAGCGATGCGCTCGATGGTCGCCCGGCCTAACGCGCGCCGGTTCTGCACCACATCGACCGGCGGCTGGCCGAGATCGTGCACGATCCCGACCGCGCTCAATCCCTTGAGCACGTAGTAGGTGAAGTCGACTTCCCACCAGCGAAAGCCCTGGCGCGCTGAGCGCTGGTAGGCGTGGTGGTTGTTGTGCCACCCCTCGCCCAGCGTGATGATCGCCAGCCACCAGTTGTTGCGCGAGTCGTCGCCGGTGGCGTAACGCTGCTTCCCGTGCACGTGCGCCAGCGAGTTGATGAAAAACGTCCCGTGATAGAGGAGGACGGTGCTCCAGAAGAAGCCGACGACGAGCCCCTCCCACCCAAACGCCGCGAAGCAGGCGAGCGCGAGCACGACCGAGGGGAGCTGCTCGTACTTCAGCAGGAACATCAGCTCGGGGTAGCGCGAGAGGTCGGGCACCGAGTCGGGGTCGACCGATTCATAGCGCTGGTCGAAGATCCACCCCACGTGCGAGTACCAGAAGCCGCGATGGCGCGGCGAGTGCACGTCTTGGTCGGTGTCCGAATGCTTGTGGTGATGCCGGTGGAGGGAGGCCCACCAGAGCACGCTCTTCTGCGAGGTGGACTGCGCCAGGAAGGCGAGGACGAACTGGAACCAGCGACTCGTCTTGTACGACCGGTGCGAGAAGTAGCGATGATAGCCGGCGGTCACCGCGAACATGCGCAGGACGTACAACCCCAGGCACAGCGCGACCATTCCCCACGACACACCGGTCCAGATGGCGCCGAAGCAGGCGAGATGCACGAGCACGAACGGGACGGCATCCGGATAGATGATGTCGTCGTGGAAATCGGCGCTGGTTGAAGCAGACACGGCGGGGACAGCTCGGGTGAATCGATGGCGCGGACGCGGCAAGCGCGACGCTTCGCCGCTCGGGCGGGGAATGTCGCGCAACTCGAGGAACGCGGGAAGTTAATGCAAAGACGATCCGGCGCGCGCGAACGTTCCTCGCTCAGGTCGGGTCGTGGCGCGCAGTTCGCTCGCGCGGGGCCGCTGGCGAACGAATCGTGTCAGCAGATGCCCTACTTCTTGGGGGCTCGCGCTCCGATCGTCCTCTTCTTCGGCTTCGCCGCCTTCTTTCGAGTCTTCGAATCTGCGACGCTCGCTCCCGTCGCTCCCGATCGCTTTGCCGAGACTTTCCTTGGCGAATTTGCCGCCGACGTGTTCGCCGACGTGTCCGCGGTCTTGCTCTTCGCACTCGTCGGCGCCGGCGGCGGTGCGTCGAGCACGGCGAGGAGGCGCTTGGGAGCGATCGACCGATAGCCGTCGCCGAGGAGACGCGTGAGCTCCTCCCAATCCGTCTCGTCGTCCAGATAGACGCCGACCCACCCTGACGGACCGACGTAGGGCGGGACGAAGTACCGATCGGGCGCCGACTGCACCATCCACCCCTGATTCTCCCGCGTCGCCTTGCACCAGACGGCGTTGCGACCGCCGCCGTGATGGTTCCCCGCCGAGGCGAACATGGCGAACAGCTTGTTGCGCACGCGAAAGGTCGGCTCCCCCCACGCCTCGGCCTCGTGCGCCTCGGGGAGGGCGAGCGCGATGCGACGAACGCGATCGAGTGGTCGTGGAGGCATGAAACTTTGGGGAGAAAGTGGCTCGCCGCCTGCAACGCACCCGCGTATCGGAAGCCTAACGAACTCGCGGGATCGCCGCGCCGCACGATGCACGCGACTCGCACGTTCCGTCGCGCGACCCGCGTGTGCGCTCCGTCAATCCTCTCGCGCCCACTCGGGGCGCGCAACCTCCCCACACCGATCGACCGTCAGCCTCGACACTCCGCACGACCCGCACGATACTTGTCCGCTCTCCTCCGTCTCCCACCCCTCGAGACCGATGACCGAACCGTTCTCGCGCCGCGATTGGATCAAGACCGTCGGAGTCGCCGGCGCCAGTGCCTTCGTCCCGCTCGACGCGTTGAGCGGTGACGCTGCGCCGGCGAGCGCGCCGCTCCCGCCCGCGCCGCAAGTCATTCCGGTCCGCTCGCTGCACGCACCGGGAGACATCGTCGACCTCTCCTCGACCAGCGACGTCTTCATCCCGCCGCGCGGCGACTCGGTGATGAAGTTCTCGTTCGACTTCCCCGAGCCGGCGGTCGTCTTCGGCGGACATCGCTTCTCGTTCCTGCTCTTCACCGAGGAGAACACCTACGCGCTCGACCGCACGCTCATGCGCGCCAGTGGGAACGACGACGCCCTCGAGCTGCACTGCACGGGGCTCACGTGGGCCGGAGGGCAGGAGAAGTCGCCCGGGAGCGTGACGGTGAGGTTCGCCCGCCGCGGTCGCACGATCGAATGGGACATCACCGCCGAGATGCCGCGCGCGATCAAGACGGTCACCACCGTCATCCGCGATGTTCCGCGTGGCAAGGTGTCGTTTGGTGGTGGCGCGCTCGACGACCCGGGCGAGGGCGACATGCTCGGCGGCTACACCTTCGGTGCCGGCGACCTGCACGGCGCCGAGACGCCACGGAGCATGACCACGCCGATCGCGATCGTGCAGGCGGCGGACGACGACTTTCTCTACTTCACTACGCTCGACACGCGCGTGCGCCCCAAGCGCTACTACTTCCAGGGGGGGCCGCAGGGCTTTCGCGCCGAGGCGGTCTACGAGCACGACGGGTGGCGCAACGACAATCGCGTTGTCGTCCCCCGCTGGCAGCTCGGGCACGCGCGCACCTTCGACGACGCGATGGCGCCGCACATGGCGCACGTCGAGCAGGCGTTCGGGCTCAAATCATGGGAGGAGCGCACCGACGCGCCGCAGTGGATGCGCGACGTCGCGCTGGTGACGACGATGCACGGGATGCACTACACCGGCTTCATCTTCAACGACTACGCCCGACAGCTCGCCATCCTGCGGTGGATGGCGACGCAGATCCCCGCCGAGCGCGTCCTCATCTTCCTCGCCGCCTGGGACGGACGCTACTACTGGGACTACCCCAACTACAAGGTGCCGGCGCGGATGGGGGGCGAGGCGGGCTTCACCACGCTGATCCGCGAAGCGCGGAAGCTCGGTTTCAAGATGATGCCGATGTACGGCACCAACTCGGCGAACCGCAAGCAGCCGGTATGGTCGCAGATCTCGAGCGGCGCGACGCATAAGATCGATGGCGACATCTACAACCTGAACTGGGTGGACTGGAACAACGACCGGCACCAGGACGGGTGGCTCACCTACATGAACGTGGGCGAGGACAAATGGCGCCACTTCCTCGAAGGGCGCATCGCCGAGATGATCGAGCGCTACGACGTCGACGCGTACTTCCTCGACATCGTCGGCGGGCACGTGAACAGCACCAACGGCGACATGCATCAGGGGACGCGCCTGCTGATCCAGAATCTCCGTACGAAGTATCCCAAGGTCGTGGGCGTCGGAGAGATGCCGTACGACGCGCTGCACGGTTTCATCCCGATGTTCCACGCCGGCGGCGGGGAGCGGTGGCGCAAGTACTCCAGGTTCTACCAGCACCTGAGCGCGCCGGCACCGGGGCGCGGAAGTTCC
This sequence comes from Gemmatimonadaceae bacterium, assembly GCA_044225935.1. GTDB lineage: Bacteria > Gemmatimonadota > Gemmatimonadetes > Gemmatimonadales > Gemmatimonadaceae > SCN-70-22. The sequence goes on along the minus strand of JBGAHX010000089.1, from coordinate 1,821 downwards.
GGCGTGCACGAGTGGGGATTCGGGCGGTTCCGAACCGAGACGCTCGGACTCTCACCGACCGCGATCCCCACGCTGCAGATCGTTGACGACACGTTCACCAAGCACCGCGACACGATGGCGGCCATCATCGCCGCGGCGAAGACACGCGCGGGGATCGCATGAGCCACACGAAGAAGCAGGGCGTCGAGCCGGGCTCGAAGCCGAGCGCAAAGTCGCGCAAGAAGAGCGCTGCGAAGGAGACCCCGAACGCCGGCGCCACCGCGCAACGCGAGCCGTCACGTGCAATGCGCGAGGCCGTATGCGAGGCGAACATCGAGCTCTTCGAGCGCGGGCTCGCACGGTTCACCTTCGGCAACGCCAGCGCGGTCGATCGCGAGCTCGGCCTGATCGTGATCAAGCCGAGCGGTGTCCCCTATGCGAAGCTCAAGCCGAAGTCGATGGTGGTGACGGACCTCGAAGGTACGGTGATCGGCGGTTCGCTTCGCCCATCGAGCGACTTGGCCACCCACGCAGCGCTCTATCGCGCCTTCTCCTCCGTCGGCGCGGTGGTGCACACGCACTCGATGTTCGCCACAGTCTTCGCGCAGGCGCAGCGCGAGATCCCCTGCCTCGGCACGACGCACGCGGACTACTTCTATGGAACGATCCCGGTCACTTTCCCGCTGTCAGCCGCGGAGATTTCGAAGGACTACGAACTGAACACGGGGTTGGCGATCGTCGAACGCTTCCGCACGTTGGACCCGTCAACGATGCAGGCGGTGCTGGTTGCCGGTCACGCGTCCTTCTGCTGGGGACCGGACATGGCGAGCGCGGTGGACAACGCCTCGTACCTCGAAGAGGTGGCGACGATGGCGTACCACACGCTCACGCTGGCTCCTGAGGCGCGCCCCCTCCCCGCGCCGCTCCTCGACCGGCATTTCCTGCGGAAGCACGGGACCGAGGCGTATTACGGGCAAAGGGCACGCAAGTAGCGCGAGCGGCACGCCGATCGAGCGACGGCCGTGGGCGCGGCGGCGCCGCCGCCTAACGCGGCGGCGCCTGCCAGGTGAGCTTGCGCTCCTTGAGGAGTCGGGTGATGACCTCCAGTGCGTGCGCCTTCACCGCCGGATCGTCGGTCAGGTCGTCCAGCTCGAGCGAATCGTCGTCCATGTCGAAGGCCATGAGTGTGTTGAGGTTGCTCTGGATGACATGCAGCGTGTCGTCGACGATCGCCTTCTGGTCGGCGCGCCCCACGAACGAGCGCGGATCGATGTTGATCCCGTGACTCACCTCGGCGATCACCGGACTCGCCTCGACCGTCCCCCCGTCGGCGAGGAGCGGGCGGAGCGAGCGCCCGCCTAACGAATGGCCGGTCGGGTGTCCGGCAAGGTCGAGAATCGTCGCCGGAAGGTCGCGTAGCGATATGGGATGCGTGACGCGGAGACCCGGCGTGCTCCCCGGCGCGTTGGCAATCACCAGCGGGACGCGGAGCTGGTTGCGATAGAGCCCGTTCCCGTGCCCGACGAGCCCGTGCTCCTTGAACGACTCGCCGTGATCCGACGTGACGATCACGATCGTGTTCTCGAGCACGCCGCGCCGCTCCAGCTCCTTGAGTGCGCGATCGATCTCCCCGTCCATGTACCGAATGGCGCCGAGGTAGCGATCGTAGTCGAGCGCGTTCTTTCCGTACATCGTGCGGAATTCGCGCGGCGGGAGATACGGCTCGTGCGCATCGAACAGGTTCAGGAAGGCGAAGAACGGGCGCTTGCCGAGCGTCCCCTGCCACTCGAGGAAGTCGTCGACGACTCGCCCTCCTTCGATGAGGTCGTGCGTGATGTAGTT
>JBGAHX010000025.1:0-108466 GCA_044225935.1 Gemmatimonadaceae bacterium | reverse complement strand
AGACGTCGAGGCCAGCACCGAGCAGCCGCCCAGACTGGAGTGCCGCTACCAGCGCCGGTTCGTCGACGAGTGCACCGCGCCCGATGTTGATGACGACGGCATTCTCGGGGAGCAGCGCCAGCTCCCGCGCGCCGATCATCTGATCGGTCTCCTCGGTGTGCGGGGCGATGAGGACGAGATTCTCGGCCATCCCCAGCGCCTGCGGCAGCTCTTCAGGAGCGAGGAGTGCGTTGAGGTGCAGGTCGGCGGCGTGCACGCCGGCAACCGTTCGTTTGACTCCGACGACGTGCATCCCCAACGCCTGCCCGAGTCGCGCGACCTCACGCCCGACGAGCCCGACGCCGACGATGACGAGCGTGCGCCCGCGCAGGTCGGTCGACGCGAATCGCTCCCAGTGCTTTCGCTGCTGGTCGCGCATCACCTGCGGGAGTCGCCTGTGAAACGCGAGCATCACCATCAGGCAGAACTCGGCGAGGGGCTGCGCGTGCACGCCGGCGGCGGTCGTGAAGATCGTGTTCGGCATCGACCGCGCGTATCCCATGCGCCGCACGTACTCGCCGATCCCCGAACTGGTCGCCTGGATCCAGGAGACGCGTGGTGCGACGAAGGGAAGGTCGACGCCGTGCGAGCGATCGAAGTCGAAGAGAATGTCGGCACGCGCGAGGAGGGAGCGCCAGCGCGACTCCTCGGCCGGCGTCCGCGTGTGCGGAGCCCCCTTGTGATCGGCCGGAAACTGCGGCGCCGGGAGGAGCGCCGGTTCGTACTGCACCTCCACGCGCTCGTCGACCTGCCGGATCCGCTCGACGAATTCGGGCTCGAGGTAGCTGGCGATGAGAATGACCGGCGTCATGTGACCGGCGCCAGCGCGCGCGAAATCGTTAGGCGACGGTAATGGCATCGCGCGCCATATCGCGCGCCACATCGCGCGCCACATCGCGCGCCGCATCGCGTTCCTTGTCGCGCTGGAAGGGGAGATCGCATGGCGCGCGAAGCTACGTGCCACTCCCGAGCGTGGCAACCAATCCGCGGATGAGATGCTGGTGGCGGGTACGGCGCCTACCGGGCACCGATGGCGATGCGCGCCGAGGCGCTACGAAGTCACGCCGGAGCGCAGTTCGGGTCCGGGGAGACGCGATAGAGATGACGCGACAGGACCGCGAGCCACGCCCATCCCACGACGACGCTCACCCAGATTCCGAGGATCCCGGCGCCGCCGAGCGCCGCTCCGCCAAAGAAGCCAACGAGCACCACGAGCCCCGCGACGAGGGAAAGGCGCGAGAGCCCACGCGCCCCTCGGCGCGACAAGAGGCGCGCGGCGAAGAGGCAACTCGCGCCCAGCGAGACAAAGCCGATCGTGCCGAAGACGAAGTGCAGGAGGCCGGCGGTCGAGATCGACGTCGGGTAGCCAAGCGGCGTTCCGACCGGAAACCCATCGACCGGATCGGCGCGAAAGATCGAGGCGCCGAGCATGCTGATGCCGTAGAGCGCCAGCGCAACGCAGGTGGCGCGCCCCGCGCGCCCAACCACGCGCGCGATGCCCGTCGCTGCCGCGATCACCATCGCCCCACAGACGACGAAGTTCGCGATCTGCACCCATCCTCCGGACCCATTCGCGAGAACGCTCAAGGAGTGCCGGCTGAAGTCGAAGCCATCGCGTACGACTCCCTGCGCCACGCCGACGACGAGGTAGATCGGCCCAACGATCATTCCGTAGCCGAGGAGCGATCGCGTCACGGCCGCTCCTCGGTCGAATCCGACACTGCGTGTCGCTACGTCGCTGGTGTCTGCCAGGAGGTTCGATCCCATGGATGGCTCACGGTGGGTGGTGATCGGCGGGACCCGATGCTAGTTTATTGCACTCATGAGTGCAATATCTAGGTCACCCGGATCTCGCCGCAAGCGCCTCCGGGCGTTCGCTGGGCCGCGTGCGGACGATCCGCGCGTGGTGCGCACGCGCGCGGCCATCGTCGACGCGGCGCGCGTGCTCTTCCTCCGCAAGGGGTACGCTGGCACCACGATGGAAGACGTGGCGGTGCAGGCGGGGCTCGCCAAGCGATCGGTCTACAACAACTATGCAGACAAGGGCGCGCTGTTCACCGAGATCGTGGCCGAAGTGATTGCGGTCGCCGAAGCGTTTGCGCAGTCGTTGCGCGAGGAATCGGTCGAGGGGATCTCGGCGCGCTCGCTCGCCCCGGCCTTGCGCGAGCTCGGGGAGCGCCTCGCCCTGCGCATCGTGCGGCCCGAGGTCATCGCGCTGCGCCGGCTCCTGATCGGAGAGGCGCGCGAGTTTCCCGAACTCGCGCGTGACTACTTCGACCGAGCTCCGGGACAAGTGATCGACGCACTCGCCGCGCGATTCGGGATTCTTGCCGGTCGCCGGCTCTTGCGGCTGACGGACACACACCGCGCCGCCGCGCAGTTCGCCTACCTGGTCGCGGGGGAGCCGCTCGATCGCGCGATACTCGTGGGCACGGTGCCCCCGCGGGATGCGGTGATCGCCGGCGCTCGCGAGGGCGTGGAGACCTTCCTGGCCCGATACGCCACGCGCTCCGCGTAACGACAGCCCTGCGGAAGGGGAGGAGGCGCGGGAGGCGCTGGCGACCGGGCACACCCGGGAGCGCAATTCCCACTACGAAGATGTAGACGGGGTGGGGACTTGCGGCAAGCCCCCCCTCATCCCCGATACTCGGCGCCCGTTCGTCGTCCGGTGGCCGCAAGCCGGCGCGCGCTGCCCGAGCCCGCGCCCGAAGCCGCCGCGCTCCCTAACGACCAGGAGCCTCATGCGCACTCTCCTCTCGACTATCGGTTCCCGCGGCGATGTGCAGCCGCTCGTCGCCCTCGCGATGCAGCTCACGGCACTCGGCGAGCAGGTCCGGCTCTGCGTCCCGCCGGACTTCCAGGCGTGGATCGCCGGGCTGGGCCTCGAGGTGACACCGATCGGCCCCGAGCTGCGCCCGCTCACCGCGACCAGAACGCCGCAACTTCCGGTGCAGCCGTCGCCGGAACAGGTACGCCAGCTGACGCTGGGGACAGTTGCCACGCAATTCGACGTGGTCGCTCGAGCCGCCGAGGGGTGTGACCGGATCGTCGCTGCTACCGCACTGCAGATTGCCGCGCGATCGGTTGCCGAGCGTTTGGGGATCCCGTACACATTCGTGGCGTTCTGTCCGGCGGTCTTCCCGTCGCCGCATCACGCCCCTCCCGTCCTCCCGGCACGACCGGGCATTCCGCTACACGCATCGGAGAGCAACGCCGCACGCTGGGCCGCCGATGGAGAGCGCTTCAACGCTCTCTTCCGCGATGCGCTCAACGAGCACCGGGCGTCTGCCGGACTCCCCGCCGTGGACGACGTGCGCCGACACATCTTTGCCGAAACTCCGTGGCTCGCTGCCGATCCTGTGCTGGCACCGTGGCCGGGAAGCGACGACGTGGAGCCGATCCCCTCGGGCGCGTGGATCGTCAACGACGAGTGCTCACTCTCTCCGGAGCTCGAGCGGTTCCTCGATGCCGGGGAGCCGCCGGTCTACTTCGGCTTCGGCAGCCTGCGCGCGCCGGAGTCGTTAGGCGAGGTCGTCACCGCGGCATCGCGCGCGACGAAGCGACGCGCCATCGTCTCTCGCGGGTGGGCCGACCTGGCACCGGAGCACGATGCGTCAGGCCTGCTTGTCATCGATGAGGTGAACCAGCAGGCACTTTTCCCGCGACTCGCCGCAGTCGTCCACCATGGCGGCGCGGGGACGACGACGGCCGCAGCTCGCGCCGGTGTCCCCCAGGTCCTCATCCCCCAGATGTACGACCAGCCGTATTGGGCCGGCCGAGTCGATGCGCTGGGAATCGGTGTCGCGCATGCGCCCGGCGCACCGTCGGCACAGTCGCTCACGCACGCCCTTTCCAGCGCGCTCGACCCGGAGATCGTTGCACGTGCGCGGGCGCTCGGGCCGGAGATTCGCACCGATGGCGCGCATCTGGCCGCGTTGCGGCTGACGGGCGAGCCTGCGGCCAATCGCCGCGCGTGAGCGCCTAGCGCGAGACCACCGCGGTCGAATCCTCGAAGCCGAGGAATCGATCCAGGTGCCACGCCCCGTCCGCATCACGCACGAGGAGCGATGCGTAGCGCCCGTATTCCGTTCGCACGACACCGGCCGAGTCGCGCCACGTCTGCTCAAAGGCGCCGAACTCGGTCGCGTGCGTGTCGGTGGCGCGGCGCGCCGCCACTTTCAGCTGCAAGTCGACGTCGCGTTCGGCACTCCACATCTCGCGCACCATATCGCCAAGCGCAGCCGGGCCCCGGATCGGGGCGAGACCGGGCCACTCGAAGACCGCCGAATCGGTGTAAAGCGCCGCGTACGCCGCAGGGTCGCGCGTGCGATATGCGGCCGCGAGTCGAGCATTGAGCGAGTCGAGCCCCGCATTCGCCGTGTTGGCCGCGTCGGGGGGCGACGCGTCGACCTTCGCGCACCCAGCCGCCAACACGAGCGCGAGAAGGAGCGAAGGGCGCACCGCGCGGAACGCGCGACGCCGCGCATCGCCGGAGCTCACTTCGCCGGAGGGTTCGCCCCACCCGTTACCACCAGCGTCTTCGACATTCCTGCGGTCTTGTGCGAACCCTCGGCGAGGGGACAAAAGACCTCGTACGTCCCCGGCTGCAGCGTGACCGTGAGCGTCGCGACTTCGCGCGCGCCGATCTGACGCGTCTCCTTGTCGACACCGGCACCGACGACCTGGAACGCGTGCGCGACCGTGCCGCGGTTGGTGACCTCGAACGTGATGGATCCCGCCTTCACGGTGTCGGCCGAGAGTCGGAGTTTCCACTCGGTCAGGGTCACCTTGATGTCCTGCGCGGCGGCGCCTGACGAGAATGCCGCGAGCGCGGCAAGGACGGGGACGAATACCAGTCGCTTCATCTACGTAGGGTGCAAGAGGAATACGCGCGGGTCATTGCATCTGGGCGGCCTTGCCCAGCTCCCGCCACGTCACGAGCACGACGCCGTGCTCCTTGAGCGCCTGCTTGATTTCCGGACTCGACATCACGTTCACGTCCTGTTGCCGCCACGCCGATCCGTACGGCTCCTGGTTCACCGTCACCGCCTGCAGTTCGGCGTCGTCATGCCCGAGATGCACGATGATCTCGGAGACACCCGGCTTGAGGTTCGCAATGGCATCGAGGTAGAACTGCTTCCACTGGTCCCGCGGGACCTCGGGCCCCGCCACGATCACGTCGTTGAGCACGATGTCGTTAGGGGCGAGCGCGATGTTCGGGAGGCCGAGCGTCTCGCCCTTGACCGCGAGGAAGGGGAGCTTGTACGCGTGCGCCACTTTCACGTACACCGCGGCCAGCGCCGGCGTGGAGAAGAGCGCCCCCATGTGGCTGTCGAGGTGCGTGGGACGGATCCCCAGCTTCATCGCGTACTCCACCTGTGCGCGCAACTCGCGCTCCACTTCATCGATCCTGGCGTTGGCTGCGACCGGCGCGACCGCCTTGGGAAGCGTGCCATCCGGCGCGTAGAGACTCGGCACCTGGTCCCTCGGCGCGATGCCGCCCCATCGATACACATCCCACTCGCTCGTCAGCGTCAGGTGCAAGCCGAGGTCGGCGTCGGGGTGCGCGCGCGCGTACGCGGCGATCTCGGTGACCCACGGCGTCGGCATCATGATGCTAGCCGAGTTGATGTCGCCGCGATCGAGTCCCTGCATGCTCGCGACGTTGACCGAGTGCGCGACGCCGACGTCGTCGCCGTGCAGGATGAGGAGCTTGGTGCCGGCGGGATGCCCCAATCGCTCGGCAATGCTCCGCCCCTGAGCCTGCAGTGGGATCGCGAGGAGGAGGAGCGCCAGGGATGGCCAGAGCCGTAGCCGCATCGGAAGTCTCCGGGATCGCGTAGGTGGTCGGGCGGACGACAAAGCCTATCACCTGCCGCGGCGCGCCGCGAGGTGGCGTCGGCCTAGTCGTCGACGAACGCGCCGAGGATCCGTCGTGCTCGCTCTCCTTCGTCAAGCGTCTGGCGTCCGCGACTCCCTGCCCACCAGGCAATCGCACCGAGCACGATCACCGCCAGGAGAAGCCCCCACTCGAGCGGCCAGACCAACGCTGCTCCCGATCCCGGGACGACCATTACCACGAGGATGAGGAGTGCACCCAAACCGGCGAATGTCGGGATCACGCCGCCGCCGGGAACGCGATACGGACGGGCCATATTCGGGCGATCGCGCCGCAGTCGCGAGAGCGAGAACGTCACCCCCATGAAGGCGAGCGCGATGCAGAACGATCCGACGTCGATGAAGGCGACCATCGACCCGCGCCCGAGGAACGCCCCAGCCATCGTCAGCGCCCCGGTCACGAGCACGGCGGTCGCCGGCGTCGCGTGCTGCGGATGCGTCGAACCCCACGAAGGCGGAGCGATGTGCGCGCGACCGAGTGAGAAGAGGACGCGCGAACCCGCGAGGAAGAAGCCGTTCCAGCTCGTGAGGAGGCCGAGGAGCGCAGCGACCAGCACGAGGTCGGCGAGGAGCGGCGATCCCATCGACACGCGAAACGCCGTAGCGGTCGGCATGTCCTCGCCGGCCGTCACCTGCCACGGCGCCACGTGTGCCACGCTCCAGATCAACAGGCAGTAGAAGAGCGTCGCGCCAACGATGGAAAGCAGGATCATCAGCGACATGCTGCGAGGCGTCACCGATTGTTCCGCCTCTTCGGCACCCTGCGGGATGGTGTCGAAGCCGACGAACCAGAACGGGGCGGTCACGAACACCGTCGCGATCCCCTCGACGATGCCGATCGCCCCGTTCCCCACGAACCACGGCTCGGCGTTCGCCGAGTTCCCTCCCACGAAGCCGGCGAGCAGGAAGCTGAGGGCGACGGCGACGAATCCGATCGTCAACATCGTCTGCAGGCGCGAGGCGCCACGTACGCCGCGATAATTGATCCAGGTGATCGCGGCGGTCGCGACGAGGGCGAACAACAAGTGCGAACCGAACACGGTCTCGCCGCCGACCGAGTAGACCGGCCAGCGATCGAGCCCGGGGACGAGGTAGCTCAGCACCCGTCCCACCGAAATCGCCTCGAACGCCGAGACGGACAAATAACCGAATGCGAGAAACCACCCGATGAGGAACGCCTTGCCGGTGCCGAAGGCGCCGTACGCGTAGGCGACCTCGCCGCCGGCGACCGGCAGCATCGCGCACAACTCGGCGTAACAGAGCCCGATCGCCAGCATCAGGAGTCCGCCGGCGAGAAAGCCGAGGACTGCGCCGAGCGGACCGGCGGCGTGCAGCCAGGTGCCGAGCGCCGTCACCCACCCCACGCCGATCATCGAGCCGAAGGCGAGGGCGAAGAAGCCGAGTCGATCGATCCCGCGCTGCAGCGCGGGTCGGTGGGTGATGGGATCGGTCATGTGGAGGGAAAGGATCGGGCAGTATCGAGTGGCGTCGCGCGTAGCGCCAGTCGTGACTATCGCTCTCGGCGTCGACGTCGTCCGCCGCGCGAATGCTCGCGCACCAGGGGCGTCTGCTCGGCGCAGACCTCGCGGACGCATTGCCGCAGCCAGCGGTGCGCCGGATCGGCGTCGAGGCGTGGATGCCAGAGGAGCGAGACAGTGATCTCCGGCGCCTCGAAGGGGAGGGGAAAGGTGTAGAGGTCGCTGCGCATCGCCGCGGTGTGCCGATCCGGGACCGTGGCGATGAGATCCGTGGACCGCGCGAGCGCGAGCGCGACCGAGAATCCGCTGGCGATTGCGGCGATGTCGCGGATCGCGCCGCTCGGGGCGAGCGAAGCGTCGATCCATGACGCGTCATTCGCCCGGCGCGAGCTGAGGACGTGTCGTCCTGCAAGATACTGTTGGAGTGTGACAGGGCCGCGGCTCAGTGCGTGACCGGATCGCACCACGCCGACGTAGCGATCGTGGAACAGCCCCTGCGCCCGAAGCTCCGGACCAGTACTCGCCTCGACCACGCCCGTCTCGAGGTCCACCAGGCCTTCACGGAGCGGGGTGCTGTCCTTGTCGCCCTTCTCGAGGAAGCGAAGGCGCACGCGCGGCGCCTCGCCAGTCACGCGCGCGATCAACGCGGCGCCAAAGCTTTCAGCGAAACCGTCGCTGGTGCGCAGGGTGAACGTCCGCACGAGACGCGAGAGGTCGAGCGTTGCCACCGGACGGAGTACGCCCTGTGCGTCCTGCACGATCCGCCCCACCTGATCTCGCAGTTCGATCGCCCGCGGCGTGGGCACGAGTTGTCGGCCGGCACGCACTAACAGCGGATCACCGGTCGCGTCGCGCAGGCGGGCCAGCGTGCGGCTCATCGCCGAGGCGCTGAGCCGGAGGCGGCGTGCCGCGCGCGCCACGCTTCCCTCGGCGAGCAGCACGTCGAGCGGGACGAGGAGGTTGAGGTCGGGGGTCGACATGCGTCCGCGAGAGCGCGAGGTGGGCGACAGATATGGCGTTGGATGCAGGTATTCAATGCACGCGGCGTGAGTGCCGCCATCCCCAGGTCGGTCGTACGCTTCGATCAACCCGAACGCGCCACCACCGACGTGGGAGCCGAGATGACACACGCCGCCGCACCCGGAACGAACGACCGCGAGAATGCCGCGGTGCGTCCCGTGCGGCGCTGGGCGCTCGTCGCCCTGTCGCTCTCGGTGCTCATGTCGTCGCTGGATACCAGCATCGCCAACGTCGCGTTGCCGGCGATGGCGCAGGCGCTCGGTGCTTCGTTCCGGCAGGTCCAGTGGATCGTGCTGGCGTACCTCCTCGTCGTCACGTCGCTCATCGTGAGCGCTGGCGATCTCGGAGATCGACTGGGGCGCAAGCGGCTCCTCCTGTCAGGAATCGCCCTGTTCACTGCGGCGTCCCTCGCCTGCGGCCTGGCGCCGACGCTCAACACGCTGGTGGCCGCGCGCGCGCTACAGGGAGTGGGAGGGGCGTTCATGCTCGCACTGACGCTCGCGTTCGTCGGTGAGACGGTCGACGAGTCGCGGCGCGGAACCGCCATGGGAGTGCTGGGCACCATGTCGGCCGTCGGCACGACCCTGGGCCCGTCGCTGGGGGGAGTGCTCCTCGCTCGATACGGCTGGCCGATGATCTTCCTGGTCAACCTTCCACTCGGTGCCGTCAACCTGTGGCTTGCCGCCGTCTCGCTTCCGGCAGACGCGTCAATGGCGCGCACCCCGCGTAGAAGCTTCGACCTTTTAGGTACGATACTGCTCGTGGCGACGCTCAGTGCCTACGCGCTGTCGATGACGATCGGTGGCAGTGTCGCTCGCGGGAGCCTGGCCCTGCTGGCGCTCGCCGCCGTCGGAGCGTTCGGCTTCACGCGACGGATGCTGCGCGCCAGGTCACCGCTCGTTTCGCTGGCGCTGCTTCGCGACGAGCGGGTGCGCGTGGGGCTCAGCTCCAGTGTGCTCGTCTCCACGGTGATGATGGCCACGCTCGTGGTGGGCCCCTTCTTCCTGCATCGCGCGCTGCAGCTCGACGCATCGCGCGTCGGGCTGGTGATGTCGGTCGGACCGCTCGTCTCCGCGTTGGCCGGCGTACCGGCTGGTCGCCTGGTCGACCGCTTCGGGACCGCACGCACGACGAAGGTTGCACTCTCGACCCTGACGTTGGGGCTGACGGTGTTCGCCATCGCACCACAGCACTTCGGCGTGATCGGATACCTCGTCTCGATTTCACTCGTGACCGCGAGCTACGCGCAATTCCAGGCTGCCAACAATACATCGGTGACGCAAGCTGCACGCCCGGAGCAGCGCGGCGTGATCGCCGGCATGCTCGGTCTCTCGCGGAACGTGGGCCTCATCTCCGGTGCATCGGTCATGGGAGCGGTCTTCGCTCTCGCGTCCGCCAGTACCGACGTCGCGTCCGCCTCTCCCAGCGCAGTCGCCGCCGGAATGCGCTCGACCTTCCTCCTGGGGGCGCTGCTCGTGGCGGGGGCCTTCACGCTCGCTAGCGGCTGGCCCGCCCGCCTCCTCGCCCGCCCGTCTCTCGTTCGCCCTTCCCATCTCGATGTTCCGATCACTCCCCTTCGCTCGGAGTCCGACCATGCCTGACCATCGCCCCGCCGCTTCGGCAGTCCTGCGCACCGCACGCGCCACCCTTCTCGTCGCCGGCGCCATCGCCCTACAGATGGGAAGCGACACAACGCTGCTCGCCCAGGTGACCGCGCCGACCGCATCATCGTGGGAATTCCTCGTCACGAGCGGGGCCGTCGTTCCCGTCGGAGACCAACGGTCGTCGCTCAAGCGCGGTTCGCTTTCGGCCGCGCAGCTCATGTACCTCGTACGCCCCTCGCTCGCCCTAACGGCAACGCTCGGGTGGAATCGCACACGTGACGTGGCCACGGACGGGGCGCCAAAGCTCGACATGTTCACGTACGACATCGGCGGCGAGATTCGTGCGCCGCGCTGGAAGTCGGCGAAGTCGCTCAGCTTCACGCCGTTTGCCGGTACCGGCGTCGGCGCTCGAAGCTACAACTATCGCCACCTCGCCGTCGCAGCCGCGCACGGTGTTGCTGCGTACGGGAGCGCCGGCGGAGAACTGGCCGTGCGACGCGTGCGGCTTCGGGTCGAGGCTCGCGACTACGTGGCGGGCGTGAAGCCCACTGACCGTGGCGACGCCGCGGGGGCGTGGTCGGACGTGTCGATCATGGCAGGGCTCCGCTTCGTCATGCGCTGATCATGGCACACCTCGCGTCCGAGCGCCGGTCGCTGTGGCGGCTGCCGGCGCTCCTCGTCCTCCTGAGTCTCGTTCCCGCGGCGGCAGGGATCGCGCGCCTCTTGCAGCTGTCGGGTGGGGTCGCGGTGACGGCCGAGAACGCGCGCTTCTTCGCGCACCCGCTCCCGGTCGTGGTGCACATCCTGTCGGTCATCCCCTTCAGCGTCCTCGGCGCCTTCCAGCTGGTCCCGCGCCTCACCCGCAGCCGTCCGCGGTGGCACCGCATCGCGGGGCGGGTGCTGGCTCCACTCGGACTGCTCGCTGCAGGCACCGGCATCTGGATGGCGCAATTCTATCCGTGGCCGGCGGGGGACGGCGAGGCGCTCTACGTCATGCGGCTCCTCTTCGGCTCGGCGATGTTCGTGTCGATCGTGCAGGCGTTAGGCGCCGTGCGCCGACGCGACTTCGTCTCCCACGGCGCCTGGATGATTCGCGCCTTCGCCGTCGGGCTCGGCGCTGGTACGCAAGTACTCACCCATCTCCCGTGGTTCATCCTGTTCGGTCGCCCCGGCGAGGTGCCGCGCGCCGTACTGATGGGCGCCGGGTGGCTGATCAACGTCGTGATCGCCGAGTGGGCGATCGCGCGCATGCGCTCGTCCGCACGGACGCGGTCGAGCGTCCCGCGCTCAACGCCGACCCCGGCCTTGCCACCACTGCATCGGTAGGTCGCGTCCCCGCGGCCATACCTGGTGCAGCGTCTGGCACGCGTGGGGTTGGCCGACCGAGGACGCCACCATCGCACGACGAGGAAGGAGGAATCGGCATCGCCCGAACTCGACGACGTGCATGCAAGCGTCACCCGTGGTTCGCCGACGCGCTGGTGCGAAGCGCGCACACAAGCAAGCGCGCAAGCGCGCACATAAGCGAGCGCGCAAGCGCGCACACACGCGCGCGCGCGCGACCGCGTTGCATGGAACGCCGCGTCACCGACTGGACTTGAACGAGGGAGTCCGTACGTTGCACGCATACGCGGCCTGTATGCGTGGCCCGTCCCTTTTCCTGTGCCAGGAGCGCACGATGATTTCCACTCGTCGATCGAACGCGTCGCTCGCCGCCGCTGTAGTCATGCTTGCCGCCTGTGGCGGGAGTGAACAAAAAGCGCCCGCACCGGCCCCCGGTCCGGACATCCAGACCCGCCAGGTGAGCTACACCGCGGGGAGCACGCCGCTGCAGGGGCTTGTCGCGTGGGATGCGTCGGTGCAGGACAAGCGCCCCGGCGTGCTGGTCGTTCACGAGTGGTGGGGGCATAACGAGCACGCCGACGAGCAGGCGCGCCGCATCGCCAAGGCCGGATACGTCGGCTTCGCGCTCGACATGTACGGCGAGGGGAAGAACACCGTCCACCCCGACTCGGCGCAGGCCTTCATGCAGGCCGCAGTTGGAGACATGGACGCGATGGTCGCGCGCTTCCAGGCCGCGCTCGCCCAACTCAAGGCCGATCCGCACGTCGACAGCACGCGCATCGGCGCGATCGGCTACTGCTTCGGTGGCGCGGTGGTCCTCGGGATGGCGCAGAGCGGGATGGACCTCAAGGCCGTCGCCAGCTTCCACGGTGCGATGCCCCCCAGCATGACCGTTCCGCCCGGGAGCGTGAAGGCGAAGATACTGGTCCTCGCCGGCGACGCCGATCCCATGGTTCCCGCCGCGGCGATCGACAGCTTCGCCACGCGGCTCAAGGCAGCCGGCGCGAGCGTCGAAGTCGTGCGCTACGCCGGCGCCGAGCACGGCTTCACCAACCCGAAGGCCGAGTCCTACGGCATGAAGGGGCTCAAGTACGACGCCAAGGCCGACGAGGAATCGTGGGCCGCGATGCTGAAGCTGTTTGGGGAATCGCTGAAGTAGCGCCCGCTGTTCCTGAAGCGCTCTCAATCACGAAGGACTCCGAGGATTCGGCGAATTTCTGGCAGGAACAATTGAACCGCAGAGTCCGCGGAGATCGCGGAGAAGAGCAGCGTCGGCTCCGTGCTCTCTGTGCCCGATCTGGTGCAATGCCGTTGATCTTCGCTCGGCACGAAGCAATGCGCCCACACTCCTCCGCGGACTCCGCGTTCTCCGCGGTTGAAAGCCTTGACCGCGGAGGACACGTTGATTCCAGAGTCGCACCGCCGCCGAAGTCGACAAGGGCGCCAGAAGTGCGGCCGGAGACGGACGAGCGGACGGGACTAGTCCTGCCGCAGCGCCTCCATCGGATCCATGGCCGCCGCCCGTCGCGCCGGGAGGTAGCCGGCGAGCAACGTCGCGACGCCGAGGACCAGCATCGAGCCAACCAGGAGAGATGGCTCGCGTGGGGTGACGCCGAACAGGAACCCCTCCACCAGGCGCGTCGTCGCAAACACGCCAGCCAGCCCGAGGCCCAGCCCGAGCCCGAGCACGGTCGCGACTTCGCGCAGTACACCTCGCGACACGCGCTCGGGCGCAGCACCCAGCGCGAGGCGAATCCCGATCTCGGCGCGACGACGGGCGATCGCATACGACATCGTGCCGTAGAGCCCAATCATCGCCAGCAGGAGCGCGAGTCCGCCAAAGAAGACCGATAGCGACGCAAGGAGACGATCGGTGCGCATGGTCTCCGCAACCTGTTGCTCGAGTTCGCGGAATCGGACGGTGGCTCGCGGCGACACCTCCGCGAGCGCGCGCATGACGATCGGCCGCAACGATGCCGCGCCGCCAGTACCGTGCAGCTCGATGCTCACCGTCCCGTCGTAGTCGGATTGCTGTGCGAGAGACAGGAAGAGCTGCGACATCGGCTCCTCGCGGAGCGAACGATACGACGCGTTCGAGACGACACCGATCACCTCGTATGAGCGCGTGGTCTGCGGGCCGTCCTGAAGTTCAATGGTCGCACCGATGGGATTGCGGCCGGCGAAGAATCGCGACGCGGCGACCGTATTGATCACCACGACGTCCGGTGCACCGAGTCGATCGGCCATCGTGAAGTCACGTCCCGCCTCCAGTCGCATCCCCATGGTCGAGAAGTAGTCCTGACCGACGAGGTTGATCCAGCTGAGCGCATCATCGCCCTTCGCCATCGTGACGCCCGGAACCTTCGTGAAGCTGTTCCAGGCCTTCCCTTCCAGTGGCGTGCGGAATGACATCGACGCCGAGGAGACGCCGGGGATCGTCTGCAATCGCGCCAGCGCCTGCTGACGCATGGCGTTCCGTGCTTCGGGCGTCGCATCGTTCATCCGGAAGTCTGTTTCAGCGATCAGCACGTTGCGCTCATCGAAGCCCTTGTCCACCTCGGCAACGGCCCTAAACGATCCGAGTAGGAGCGCGGCGCCAGTGACGAGGATGAGCGAGAGGGCGACCTGCGCCGTAACGAGCGCCTTCCCGAAGCCGAATCGCGTGCGCGAGTGCGACGTACCGCGTCCGTGCGCGGTCAGTGCGTCGTGCGGGTCCACTCGAAACGCGCGCCAGGCCGGCGCCATCCCGAACAAGATCGCAGTGAGCAACGCGGTTGCGGCGGTAAACAGCAGTACACGAAGGTCGAGCGCGAGGTCGAGCGAGACTGGCTGCCGCCCGCTGGAGAGGAATCGCACCAGCGCGTGGCTCCCCTCGAACGCGAGCGCGATTCCGATCGCCCCTCCCGCGAGTGCGAGCAGCAACCCCTCGGTGAAGAGTTGCCGGACCACGCGCATGCGACCCGCACCGAGCGCGACGCGCACGGCCAACTCGCGCTGGCGCCCCTCCGCGCGCACGAGCATCAGGTTCGCCACATTGGCGCAGGCGACGAGGAGTACCAGTGCGACGATCGCCATGAGAATGAGCAGGGCTGTCGAGTAGCTCTGGCGGACCCCCGAGAGTGCGCCGAGCGAGGACTTGGCCGCCAGCACGTTCTCGAGATATGACTTCTGGTTGTCGGCCCCCCAGTTCGCGGGGAGCGTGCTACGGAACCACGCGGGCGAGTGAGCCTGCAAGGCAGCGTTTGCCTCGACCAGCGACGTGGTGTTCGGGAGTCGCCCCAGGATGCGGAGGAACCAGTACGAGCGATTCTCCAGAAATCCGCTCGCCGGCTCGACGATCGGCTGGGCGCACAAGGGGACATAAAACGCAGGCGCGCGCCCCGCTTCGAGCCCGCGAAAGTCGGCGTCGGCGACTCCAATCACTTCCACCTGATGTCCCGAGAAGGCGATCGTGCGTCCGATGACGTTCGGGTCGGACCCAAGCGCGGACTGCCAGAACGCATGGCTGATCACTGTCGTCGCCGCGCATCCCGGCACATCGTCTCCCCGCGCGAGCAGGCGCCCCCGAGCGGCACGCACCCCCAGCGTCTCAAAGAAGGTTCCGCTGACCCAGAGCCCCTCTGCCGGGCGCACTTCGCCGGCATCGGCGAGGTTGACGCCAAGGTCGCCGTAGGCGAGCACTCCGTCGAAGGGAGTATCGCCGTCGCGGACCTGTTCCCAAATCGCGTTCGTGAACTCGCCGGCGTCGCGGCTTCCGCCGGCGAAGCTGAGCACCACCAGCTCTTGCGGATTGCGGACGGGGAGGTCGCGCAGCATCACCGCATCGATCAGTGAGAAGATCGCCGTGTTCGCCCCGATGCCGAGCGCCAGTGACGCGACTGCGACCAACGTGAAGCCGCGGCTGGCTGCCAGCGCGCGCGCCGCGTAGCGAGTGTCGCGCCAGGCGGCGTCGAGCCACGTGAAGAGGTTCGCGTCCTGAGTCGCCTCGCGCATCGTGCCGCCATGCCCGAACTGACGTCGCGCCTCGCGTGCCGCCGCGTCGGGCGACATCCCGCGCGCGATCAGTTCGTCCACACGCTCGGCGATGTGGAATTCATGCTCGCGCGCCACGTCGCGCGCGAGACGGTGCGGACGGAAGGAGTTGAGGAGGCGGTGGTACCACATGAGTGCCCCGGGGAACGAGGATGGGAGCGGGGGGAGGGAACGCGCGGGTGAGCGGGACGGCGAAACGCGGCCAGGAGGGCTCAGGCGTAGCGCAACACGCGCTGAACACCGTCTCGCAATCGCGCCCACGAGGCTTCCTCCTCTTCCAACTGCCGCTTGCCGGCTGCGAGGATGCTGTAGAACCGCGCCTGCCGGTTCTTTTCCGTTACTCCCCACTCGGCCTTGACCCATCCGGCCTGCTCCATGCGATGCAGCGCGGGATAGAGGGAGCCCTCCTCAACCCGCAACTGCTCGGCGGAGACGCGCTGGATGTACGCCGTGAGTGCGTACCCGTGCATGCTCCCCTGCGCATCGAGGCACTTGAGGACGAGCAGGTCCAGGGTTCCCTGCAGGATGTCGTTCCGTGCGCGCTTCATACCAAGCTACCTATACATAATTAGCTAGGTATATGACTCGGTCGGCGGTCACAGTCAAGGGGAGAGGCGCGGTTCCGCGTGGGTGACGAGAGCGGGATTGGGCAGGGCGTCCACACCGACCTGCTGATTCGACGCATGTCGTACGGGCCCGCTCGTGGGAAAGTGTCGAACCGGCGCGGCCGAGGCGCAGTCTGAAGTACAGACACTCAGGAACGAGCGACAAGATGTGGCGCGCCTCATGCACGGCCGCTGTCCACGAGCGATTATACGCGGCGCGTACGGTGCGACGAACGTACGGCAATGGAGCGGCGCCGGTTGGACTTTCCCAACCTCGCCGCAGCCGGAGAACTCTCGAGCTGCCGCGGTGAAGTTCCGCTCCAATCTCTCCGAGACTTATGACAGGAGTTCGCGACGGCGAGCGTCCTCAGCGCACGGCCTCGTCACGCCGTCGCTGCGCCACTCGGCTCCCCCTCGCACGCGGACGCCAGGCACCGGGATAGTTCATGCTCGACCGCGGCACTCAACGTCGGTCACGCGCGGCCCTCACGCTCGCGGCAGTGCTTGCGCTGCTCCTCTTCGGCATTCCCGCCACGATCGTCGTGCGGGACGGGAAGGCGGCGAGTCAGCGCGCCGTGGCCGAACTGTCTGGGATGCCCGCAGCCCGCAGCGTTCTTGGCACGATCCGGCTGTTGCAAGTACATCGCGGGAAGCGACACATGCTGGCCGCGTCGGGTCGCGCGTCGTCGCCGGCACTGGCCGCAACAGAAACCACGCTGACGGCAAGCTTTGTGGCGCAGACCGAGGAGTTCGGGGCGCTCGAGACTTCGCTCCTCCCCCTCGCCCGCAGCCTGAGCGGACGCTGGGAGGCCATCGTCCGCCAGCAGAACGCGGGCTCGCTGCCGCCTAACGAGCTGTTTGCACGTCACACCACGCTGATCGCCGAAGAGATCGGCGCGCTCCGCGTGATCGCCAACATGTCCGGGCTCGCCTTTCACCGCGGCGTCGCCGAGCACTACCTCGAGCGTGCCGCACTCGGCGACCTGCCGGGGCTCACTGAGACGATGGGGCAGTTGCGCGCCGGTGGGGCGAGCTTTCTGGCTACAGGGCGCGTGTCGCGCGAGGAGCAGGTGAGGCTCGCCGCGCTCGTCGGCGAGCTACAGGGCGAGCTCCGCACGGTGGAACACGATCTCACCCAGGCGCGTCTCGCCGACTCGTCGCTCGACGAGGCGCTCGTGCCATTTATCGTCGGGGCACGTCACTCCTCGGACGATGCGGTTGCGCTCGCGCACCGGCACGTGATCGATGTGACGTCGATACGATTCCCCGCCGATTCGTTCTTCACGCTGCTCACCGGCGACGTGGACGCGCAGTTCGCCCTGATCGATGCGACGCTGGATGCGCTGCGCGAACGGCTCGACACGAGCGTGGTCGCGACGCGCCGGCGCAAGCTCCTCGTCGTCAGCGGACTGGCCGTCGTCGTCGCCCTCATCATCTTCACTGGCGCGATCTTTCGTCAGGCAGATGCCGCGCGACGCCGGAGCGACTCGCGCTTTCGCGCGATCATCAACGCTGCTCCCGATGCGGTGATCATCTCCGACGCGCATGGGCGAATCGCCGAAGTGAACGCCGCCGCGTTGCAGCTGTACGCGCGGTCCGCCGCCGAACTGAAGGGAGCCGACATCACCTCGCTCGTTCCTCCGGATGCACGCGCCGGACTCGAGGCCGAACTCGAGGCACTCGAACTCGGCCAGGCGAAATCAGGAGGTGAAAGCAGCCAGTACGCGCTCCGTTCCGACGGACAGCTGGTGCCAACCGAAGTGACTCGAAGCCGCATGCTCATGCAGGAGAGCCGGTGGACGGTGCACGTCGTTCGCGACACGTCGAACCGACACCGGTTGGAGCAGCAGCTGCGGCACTCCCAGAAGATGGAGGCAGTCGGACAGCTCACCGGCGGGATCGCGCACGACTTCAACAATCTGCTCGCCGTCGTCGTGGGCAACATCGACCTGGTGCAGGAGGAAGATCCGCCGGCCGACGTCGCGGCGCTCCTGCACGCTGCGCAACAGGCGGCACTTCGCGGTGGCGAGCTGACGCGGCGCCTCCTCGCCTTCGCGCGCAACCAGCACCTCGATCCGACGGCGATCGAGCTCCCGAGTGCGATCCGCAACTTCATCGCGATGGCGGCGCGAACGCTTGGCCCGGACATCAAGCTCCTCACCGACATCGGCCCAAACACGCCGCAGCTCTACGCAGACGCGGGGGAGCTCGACAACGTCCTGCTGAACCTCGCCGTGAATGCACGCGATGCGATGCCCGACGGCGGCACGATCACGATCGCGACGCAACTCGCCGAACTCGACGCGGACCACTCTGCTGTTCGCGCCGGCGAACTCGAACCGGGCGACTACGTGCTGCTGCGCGTGTCGGACACCGGTGGCGGTATCCCGCCCGAGTCGATCGACCGCATCTTCGAGCCATTCTTCTCCACCAAGGGGAAGGACCGCGGCACAGGGCTCGGCCTCTCCATGGTGTACGGTTTCGTGAAACAGTCTGGTGGAAACGTGAAGGTCTATAGCGAGGTTGGGATGGGGACGACGGTGTCGATCCTGCTGCCGGTCGCGCGCGCGAGCCACGGTGCCGAGGCCGTGCGGCGCCCGATCGCGGCGCATCACGAGGCGAAGCCAGGTGCAACTGCGCTGGTGGTCGACGACGAGGTCGAGCTGCTCGACATCGCGGCGGCGTATCTCCGATCGATGGGCTACCAGGTCCGCACCGCCGCCGACGGTCGCGAAGCACTCGACCTCCTTGCTGTCGACGCAGCGCTGGACCTGCTCATCACCGACGTCATGATGCCGGGCGGCGTGAACGGCGTGCACCTGGCGGAGGAAGTACGGCGACGTGTCCCCGATGTGCGCGTGATCTTCACCTCAGGATTTCCGGCGCAGGCGCTGCGGGCCAGGAGCGGGAGCGAGCTCGACGCGCCGCTCCTCGCCAAGCCATTCCTCAAGCGACACTTCACCGCAACCGTTGCGCAAGTGATGGAAGGGGCGCCACAGGCGGGGATCTCGTGACCGCGCCGACGACTACAGGCGGAGAGCCGCACATCGTCGCACTCGACGACGAGGCGGCGATCGGCAATCTCATTCGCGCGTCGGCGCGGCACGTAGGGATGCGATGCACCCCCACCACCACGCACGCAGACTTTCGCGCCGCGCTCGGCGCCGACGTGACGCTGATCGTGCTCGTCCTCCTCATGCCCGATGCGGACGGGATCGAGCTGCTGCGTGAACTCGCCGCCGAAGGGTGTCGCGCCCACGTCATCCTGCTGAGCGGGATGGATGGCAAGGTGCTTCGTACCGCGGAGGAGCTCGCGCGCTCGCTCGGCCTACGCACGGCGGGGAGCCTGCGCAAGCCGTTTCGCATCAAGGAGCTGCAGGACATACTGGTGAAGGCGCACGCGGTGCGAGAGGTGGAGGAGCATCCGGCGGTGCAGCCTCCTCTCCTGACGCCGACCGCTCTGGTGCAGGCGCTCGACGAAGGGCGCGTCGTGATGCACTACCAGCCGCAGTTGCACCTGTCGGACGGGCGCGTTGCGGGCATCGAAGCGCTTGTCCGGATCGTGGCGGACGATGGCACGCTGGTCTATCCCGACCGCTTCATCGGCGTCGCCGAGGAACATCACCTGATCGACCGCCTGACCAACGCGATCATTCGGCGCTCTCTCCACGAGTTCGGGACGCTTTCGGAGTGGCCGCGCCTCAAGCTGGCGATCAACATCTCGGCGCGATCGCTCACCGACCTCTCCTTCCCCGAAAAAGTCGTCCCACTCGCCGAATCGTATCACGTCGATCCGTCGCACATCGTCCTCGAAATCACCGAGTCGGGGCTCATCAACGATCTCGGGACGGCATTGGACATCCTCACGCGCCTTCGCATGCGGGGGATCGGACTGTCGATCGACGACTTCGGGACCGGCTATTCGTCGATGGCGCAGCTGCGGCACATCCCCGCCACCGAACTCAAGGTCGATCGTTCCTTCGTGCGCGACATGCTTCGTGAGGACGACGCCTGCAGCATGGTGGAGCGCACGATCGAGTTGGGGCACGACCTGGAGATGGTGGTCGTCGCCGAAGGGGTCGAGACTGCGGAGCAGGCCGACGCGTTGCGGGCGTACGGGTGCGAAATCGGGCAGGGATATCACTTCGGCCGCCCGGTGCCGATCGACGAGCTGCGCCTCCTCCTGAACAGGCTGGAGCCGGTGGGCGCTGGCCAGAAACCCAACGACCAACTGCAGGCACGAGAGCCAGCGGCATAGCACTGCACCGACGGTCGTATCGACCGCCGGCGCATGTCACGAGACGTACCGGTCATCTGGCTACGAGTTGCCTGCCGCGCCGGCCCTCGGCCGCGGGCTTCGCGTGCGATGAGTTCTACGGCACGCGCGTCAACGGGGAGACGAGGAGTCGCCGGTCCCGCGAATGACCTGAAGGAAGCGATTCACCTCGTTGCGCAGGCGCTCGGCCATGCGAGAGAGCTCGCCCGCGGCCTGCAGCATCTGCTCCGACGATGACTGGGTTTCGTCGACCGACTGCGAAACCATGGTGATGCTTCCCGTCACCAGACGAGTGCCTTCCGCCGCCTCGTGGATGTTGCGGTTGATCTCGTCGATCGCGACACGTTGATTCGCGACCGCGTCACTCACCGCATTCGAGAGGTTGTGCATGTCGCCGATCGTCTCGCTGATGCCGCCGATCGCCTTCACGGCGCGCTCGCTGGCGGACTGGATCGCCCCGACCTGCGCACCGATTTCCTCCGTCGCCTCACCGGTCTTGGTCGCGAGATTCTTCACCTCGGCGGCAACGACCGCGAAGCCGCGCCCATATTCACCGGCGCGCGCGGCCTCGATGGTCGCGTTCAGCGCGAGCAGGCGTGTCTGGCTGGAAATGTCGGTAATGAGTTTGACGACGCGCGAGATCTGCTGCGACGCCGAGGAAAGGCCGACCACGGTTTCGTTGGTCTGGTGCGCCGACTTCACGGCCGACGTGGCAAGGTCGCGCGAGGAGCGCGCCTGGTCCTCGATGCTCGCGACCGTCGCGGTGATCTCCTCGGCCGCCGCGGCGACCGATTCCATCCCCCGGCTCGCCTCTTCCGACGACGATGCGACGGTCGTCGACTGCTGCGCGGTGAGCTGGGCGGTGCCGGCGAGCGATTCGGCCGTGGCGCGCGCCTCGGTCGCTGCAGCGGCTACGTTGTCGACCACGACCTTGATGGCATCCTCGAACTCGTCGGCCAGCTGCAACCGGCGGGTATGCGCATCGCGCAGCTGCTGCGTCTTGGCGGCCATCTGGTCGGTGGCGCCATTGATCAAGCGCGCAGCCTGACGATAGCTCCCGAGGAGTCCTCGCTCGAGCACGCGCCGCCAGTATTTCTCCTCACTGGCATGCTGCAGGGAGGCGCGCGCCTCGCGCACGAAGGCGTCGGTGAGGTCGAGGAGATGATTGATGCCCCGCGAGAGGTCGCCGAGCGGACCGTCGCGCCGGATCCCCAGGACGCGATCCTCGAGATTTCCTTCGGCCGCCTTGCGGCTGACGGTGGTGATCGCGTCGATACCGCGGCGGTACTCCTCCAGCTCGGCACGCGCCGCGCCGAGCTCAGCGCGCAGCGCGTCGCGTTCGCGGCGAACTTCGTCCATGGACTCCGCCATGGAGAGGGCGGCTCTATCGAGGGCAGTCGGCATATCGTGGCTCTGGAACGGGCGGGCGGTGCTGGCAGAGGAAGTGATCGGCGAATCCTTACGGCTCGAACGTCCAGACCCACTCGTGGTAGGTGAGACCGGCAGACGCGAGGATTCCCTCGAGCTGTGCCACCGAGGCGACGATTCCGTCGCGGCGATCGGAGTGACGGCGTTCCGTCTCGAGGAGCGCCTCGTAGAGCGGCCTCACGGCTGCGACCCGGGCCGGCTCCGGCACACGACGGTTGGAGTGATAGCCGATCACCTTCCCGTTGGCGTCGAACGACGGGGTCACGTGAGCGAAGACCCAGTAATTGTCGCCGTTGGCCGCCATGTTGTTGACGTAGGCGAAGATCTCGTGCCCCGCCTCCAGTGTGTCCCAGAGGAGCTTGAACACCGCGCGCGGCATGTCGGGATGCCGGATCAGGGAGTGCGGTGCACCGATGAGCTCCTCCTCCGAGTAGCCAGCGACGCGGATGAAGACATCGTTGGCGTACGTGATCTTTCCCTGCAGGTCGGTCTTGGAGACGATGATCTCATCCTCTCCGAAGTGACGCTCGATCCCCGTGGGAACGATGTGCGTGCGAGACGGGGCCATCGGCCAGGCGGTAAGGGTCGGAAGGCGGAGCAGGTAGGGTCGTTCGCATGGTGGTTTCGGCCAGCGACCCGCGCTTCCGTATCAGGGATGCCCTGACGCGCCCCGAAAAATTGCACGTGCGCGCTCCAATGGGCCGCGCCGACGCCCCTTGATCGGGGCGCGCCCCAGCGGCGCCGCCAAGTCGCCTCGCCACCGAAGCGCAGCGATCGCTGCGATGTCGGCGAGCGCACTTTCCGGGATCACTTGACGACGGTTATATAACTATGTAGTTATATACTCAGTCTACACCAGGCGCTCATGATACGATTCTTCTCCACATCCCGATGGTGGTCCGCGCCGGCAGTCCTTGTGGCCAGCGCCGCCGCGTTCTACGCCCCTGCGATCGCGCGGGCACAGGGCGCTGCGCCAACGCTCCGCCTCGCCGACGCGCTCGAGCGCGCCGATCGCTCCGCCTATGGCAATCGCGCGCAGAGTGCGACGGCTGATGCGCAGCGCGCTCAGGCGCTCCTCCCCCTCAAGGGGATCCTCCCAACGGTGCGCTTCGACGCCGGTTACATGCGCACGACCGACCCGATCGGCGCCTTCGGGACAACGCTCCGGCAGCGCACGATCACGCAGCAGGACTTCGACCCCGCCCGCCTCAACTACCCGGCCGTCGCGTCCAACTATACCGGCGCGATGGTGCTGGAGCAGCCGCTCTTCAACGCCGATGCGCTGGTTGGACGGCGAGCTGCCGTTCGAGCGGGCGACGCTGCGCAAGCGACGGCGGATTGGGCTGCGACCGGAACACGGGCGAATGTGATTCGCGCGTACTACGGTGCCGTCCTCGCGACGGATAAGGTGCAAACACTCACGATCGCCGTGCGCGCAGCGCGCGAGCATGTGCGGCAAGCCGAGGCGATGGTGACCAACGGCCTCGTGACACCGGCCGATGCGCTGCTGGCCTCGGTCAAGGCAGGCGAGGTGGAGACGATGCTGCTCGAGGCGGAAGGTGATGCGACGAATGCCCGACTCGCCCTCGCCACGCTGCTCGGTGCCCCCGGCGACACGAACTGGACACTCCCATCGGCGCTTCCTGCGAGTACGTCGCTGCGTGAAGCGGCGCGCCTCGCGCTCGAGGCGTCACCTGGCGCGCCTCGTGCCGATGTCGATGCCGCGCGCGCCGGTGCCGACGCCGCGGCCGCCGACGCCCGCCGCGCACAATCGCTCTATCTCCCGCGCCTCAATGGCTTCGCGCGCTACGACTGGAACTCGGCGCTGCGTCCGTTTGGCGGTGACAACAACTGGACGGTTGGGGTGATGGCGTCGTGGACGCCGTTCGCCGGTGCGTCCGAACTGGCCGACAGCCGGGCCGCGGCGAGTCGCCGAGCGGCCGCCGAAGCGATGCGCGATGGCGCGGAAGCGACGGCGCGGCTGGATGCCGAGCAGAGTGCGACGACGCTGCGCGTCGCGCTCGCCCGACTCGATATCGCCGAGCGTGGGGTGCAACACGGCATCGATGCGCACCGCATCGTTGGCCGGCGCTACGCCGGTGGCCTCGCTCCCGTGGTCGAGCTGCTCGATGCGGCGGCGATGGAAACGCAGAGCCGACTGGCCCTCGCCGGCGCGCGCTACGCGCTGCTGACGGCGACAGTCGAACGGCGCCGACTCCTCGGCCTCGATCCGGGAGCGATGCGGATGCTCGACGACGCCCCGCTGGCGTCGCAATCAACGATCGACGAGGCGCCAGTCGCGCCTTCGCCTTCCAAGAACTGACGGTCAACGGAGACTCGTTATGCAGTCATGGCAGACAGGCGTGCTGGTGGCGACCGCCCTCGGGCTCGCGGCCTGCGGGGGCAACACCGAGGAACACGCGCAACCGAAGTCCAGCACGCCGCCGGCCGGTAACGCGCTCGTTATGCGTGACACGACGATCGCCGCCACCACGCAGGCATCGGCAGTCGCGACCCCATTCGCCCAAGCGACCGTCAGCACCAAGCTGATGGGAACGGTCACCGCCGTCCTCGTGCGCGAGGGCGATCGGGTGCGGGCGGGCGATCCGCTGGTGCGCATCGATGCGCGCGACCTCGAGGCCAAGCGGCAGCAGGTGCAAGCGTCGATGGCGAGCGCCGAGGCGATGCATCACGAAGCCGAGTTGATGGCAACGCGCATGCGCGCGCTCTACGCCGATAGTGCCGCGCCCCGTGCGCAGCTCGATGCCGCCGAAGCGGGGCTGGCCCGCGCGAAAGCCGGCGTCGACGCCGCCCGCGCGGGGGCTGGAGAACTCGACGCGGTCGCGAGCTACGCGGTGATCCGAGCGCCGTTCAGTGGCGTGGTGACGCAGCGCTTCGTCGACGTCGGTGCCTTTGCAGCTCCCGGGGCGCCGCTCCTCACGGTGCAGGACCAGGCACGGCTCCGCATCGTCGCCAGCGTGCCGCCGCCGACGGCGCGCCAGCTCTCACGCGGTTCCACGGTCGCGGTCACGGTCGAGGGCGTGAGCGCCACGGCGCGGGTGGAAGGAGTGGTCCCCGCAGCTGGCGGCTCGCTCTACACGATCAATGCAGTCGTCGACAACAAGGACGGCGCGCTCGCCTCCGGCGGTTCGGCCGAGTTGAGCGTGGGCGAAGGGACACGCACGGCACTGTTGGTCCCCGCAGCTGCCGTCCGCAAGGAAGGCGACCTCACCGGCGTCACCGCGACGAGCGGCGGCGTGACCACCACGCGGTGGATCCGCACCGGTTCGGTGCGCGGATCGTTTGTCGAAGTGCTCGCGGGACTCGCCGACGGCGACACCGTCTGGGTTCCGGCGAGCGCCGGGAAGGAGTGAACTCATGGGAATTTCAGGTCGCATCGCCAAGGCCTTCCTTCAATCGAAGCTGACGCCGCTGGTCACGCTGGCGTCGCTCGTGGTGGGACTTCTTGGCATCATGGCAACGCCGCGGGAGGAGGAGCCACAGATCTCCGTCCCGATGATCGACGTGATGGCGGCGCTCCCGGGTGCGGGGGCGCGCGAGGTGGAAAACCTCCTGGCTCGCCCGATCGAGCGTCGCATGTGGGAGATCCCCGGCGTGGAGCACGTCTACGCGATGGCGGGGGAGGGGTACACGCTGGTGACGGTGCGCTTCAAGGTCGGCGAAGACCAGGAGCGCAGCATCACCAAGGTGCAGGCCAAGCTGCAGGCGTCGATGGACCAGGCGCCGGCCGGTGCGTTGCCGCCGCTGGTGACGCCGCACTCGATCGACGATGTCCCGGTGCTCACGCTCACGCTCTCGTCGGATCGCTATTCCAGTGACGAGTTGCGCCAGGTGGCGGTGCACCTCGAGGATGAGATTCGTACGGTGACCGACGTCTCGGAGACGTCGATCGCCGGCGGGCAGCCGTTGCAGTTGTCGGTGACGCTCGAGCCATCGCGCCTCGCGGCGCTTGGCGTGACGCCGGGCGAAGTGGCGCAGGCGCTGCGCGGCGCTAACGCTCGGCTGCAGGCTGGCGAGTTTGCCAGCGCCAACGCGGTCTATCGGATCGACGTCGGCGCGGCACTGTCGACGCCGACGGAAGTGGGCGACGTGGTCGTGAGCGCCCGGAGCGGCACGCCGGTGTTGGTGCGCGACGTGGCGACGGTGCGCGAGGACTACGGCGACGTGAGCGGCTACGTGTCGCACGCGACATCGGGCGGACCGGTTCGGCACGCGGTCACGATCAGCGTCGCCAAGCGGAAGGGAGCCAACGCCACCGTGGTGACGCATGCGGTGAAGGAGCGCGTCGACGCGGCGCGTGGTCGCCTGCTCCCGGCCGACGTCTCGCTCGACGTGACGCGCGACTACGGGGAGACAGCGGGGGAGAAGGCACAGGAGCTGATCCTGCACCTCCTCATCGCCACGCTCTCGGTCACGGTGCTGGTCGGGCTGTTTCTCGGATGGCGCGAGGCGCTGGTGGTGCTCGTCGCCGTCCCCGTCACGCTGGCGCTCACGCTCTTCGTGTACTACGCGCTCGGCTACACGCTCAACCGCATCACGCTCTTCGCCCTCATCTTCTCGATCGGCATCCTGGTGGATGACGCGATCGTGGTGGTGGAGAACATCTATCGCCACATGGTGCGCGGCGATCGCACGCCGGAGATTGCAGCTGTCGAGGGGGTCGACGAGGTCGGGAATCCGACGATCCTCGCCACGCTCACCGTGATCGCGGCGATCCTCCCGATGGCCTTCGTCTCGGGGATGATGGGGCCGTACATGCGCCCGATCCCGGTCGGCGCCTCGGTGGCGATGATCGCCTCGCTGGCAGTGGCGTTCATCGTGACGCCGTGGATCGCCCTCAAGCTCCTGCGCGGGCACGTGGAGAAGCACGCGACCGCGGCGGACCGCGCACACGAACCCGAAGAAAGCGGTCGCTTCGCCGCGCTGTACAGCCGCATCATGGTCCCGCTCATCGAGCAGTCGGGGCGCCGCTACGCCTTCTACGGCGGCACCGTGCTGCTCCTGCTGCTCTCGGTTGGGTTGCTGGGGATCAAGGCGGTGCAGGTCAAGATGCTTCCGTTCGACAACAAGAGCGAGTTTCAGGTCATCGCCGACCTCCCCGAAGGAACGACGCTCGAGACGAGCCAGGCGTTAGGCGAGTCGATCGCCGCGTACCTGCGCACCGTTCCCGAGGTCACGAGCACCGAGGTGTACGCCGGTGTCGCCGCCCCGTTCAACTTCAATGGGTTGGTGCGCCACTACTTCCTGCGTCGCGGCGCAAACGTCGTCGACGTGCAGGTAAACCTGCTGGGGAAGGGAGAGCGCGACCGGCAGAGCCACGAGATCGCCGTCGCCGTGCGTCCGCACGTCGACGCGATCGCCAAGCGCTACGGCGCCTCGGTGAAGGTCGCCGAGATCCCGCCGGGACCGCCGGTGATGTCGACGCTGGTGGCCGAGATCTACGGGGCAAACGATTCGGTGCGGGTGGCGGCGGCGGGAGAGGTGCGCAAGATCTTCGAGAGCACCCCGGGGGTCGTCGACGTCGACTGGACGATCGAAGCGCCGGAGGCGAAGCGCACGTTCCGGGTGGATCGCGTCCTCGCCGCGCGGAGCGGGGCGAGCGTCGAGCAGATCTCCCAGACGCTGTATCTCGCGCTCTCAGGGCACCCGACCGGGATCGCTCCCGATGCCGACGCGCGTGAAGGGAAGGCGATCGTTCCGCGCTTCGCGCTCGCCGATCGCTCGTCGATCGAGGCGCTCCGCAACCTCCCCGTGGCGACGATGACCGGGCCGCAGCCGCTCGCGCGCTTCGTGACGGTGCAGGACGGCGTGCGCGAGCGAGTGCGGGTGCGTCGCAACCTGCGCCCCGTCATCTACGTCACCGGCGACGTGGCCGGTGAGATCGAGTCGCCGGTCTACGCGATCCTCGCGATGAACCGTGAACTCGACAAGGTGCGCATCGGTGGAGCGGAGATCGCCAGGTACAACGCGGTGCAGCCTACCGACGTGAAGGAGCTGGCGATGAAGTGGGACGGCGAGTGGCAGGTGACGATCGAGGTCTTCCGCGACCTCGGGATCGCCTTCGCCGCGGTGCTGATCCTCATCTATGTGCTCGTGGTCGGCTGGTTCCAGTCGTTCACCACGCCGCTCGTGATCATGGCGCCGATCCCGCTCACGCTCATCGGGATCCTCCCGGGGCACGCTATCACCGGAGCCTTCTTCACCGCGACGTCGATGATCGGGATGATCGCACTCGCCGGGATCATCGTGCGCAACTCGATCCTGCTGGTGGACTTCATCCAGCTCGCCGAGGCGCGCGGCCGATCGCTGCGCGAGGCGGTGCTCGAAGCGGGGAGCGTGCGCTTTCGTCCGATCGCGCTCACCGCTGCCGCAGTAGTGATTGGCGGCCTCGTGATGGTGCTGGACCCGATTTTCCAGGGGCTGGCGGTCGCGCTGATGTTCGGCGCCGTCGTCGCCACGTTGCTCACCATGGTGGTGGTGCCGCTCCTGTACTGGGAGCTGATGCATCGCCAGACCGGAGACTCGCATGAAACTGCTGCTCCTGATGTACAGCGGCCCGACGCCGCAACGCATCTCGGCCTTGCTCGAGGCGCATGACGCGCCCGGCTACACCGAGTTCGAGAACGGGCGTGGCGCGGGTCCGAGCGGAAAGCTCGCCGGGACGCGCGCCTGGCCCGGGTCGGCGACGGTCTTCCTGAGCGTCGTCCCGACCGAACGCGCCGCGCCGCTCAGGGCTGCGCTCGCCGAATACCGCGCCAACGCCGTGGAGGGCGAACACCTCCACGTCGCCACGGTGCCGATGGAAGACTACTTCTGACCTTCACGCACCGCCAAACGGAGCCCGTCCCATGTGTCCCGATTTCGTCATCCGCCGCGTCGCCGGCCTCTTCGTCCTCCTCTCGGTCGCGTTAGGCGTGTGGGTCAGTCCATGGTGGTTTGCCTTCACCGCCTTCGTCGGCTTCAACCTGCTGCAGTCGAGCTTCACCAACTTCTGCCCATTGGAGAAGATCCTCGGGCGGGCGGGGCTCTTCGGCTGCCGCACCTGACACACCCGGCTGCAACCGGCTGCACCCGGCTGACGCGACGCGCGTTCCCACCAATGGCGCCGCGCCACCCGGCTTGGCGCCGTCAGGCGCTCGCCTCGCGTTCGATGGTCGCCAGCACGCGCTCGAGGCGGGCGCGGACTTCGGTGGCGAGGGCGTGGATGTCGTCACGCCCCGTCAGCTGCAGCGCCTGGACAGGGTCCATCGCGGCGACGACGCTCGTCCC
This sequence comes from Gemmatimonadaceae bacterium, assembly GCA_044225935.1. GTDB lineage: Bacteria > Gemmatimonadota > Gemmatimonadetes > Gemmatimonadales > Gemmatimonadaceae > SCN-70-22. The sequence continues at coordinate 79,452 of JBGAHX010000025.1, read as the reverse complement.
CTCGGTGTCGCCGGCGTAGACGACCAGGTTGCAGGGGAGGAGGAGCCCGATGTCGCGCTCCGCGAGGACGGCCTGGTACGCCAGCGGAGGGTTGCAGGCGCCGAGGATCGTGTACGGACGGAAGTCGACATCGAGCTTCTTCTTGAGGGTGGCGCGCATGTCGATTTCCGTGAGCACGCCGAATCCCTCGGTGGCCAGCGCGGCGCGGGTGCGCTCGAGGGCGGTGTCGTATTGGAGGGGGACCGTCACGCCGATCCCGTATCGCGTCGTCTGTTCGACCATGGGGTTCTCCGGTTCAGGCTTTCACCCCCGCACATGAAGCCACGGGGAGTACCCGAAACATAACTAAGTAGTAATATTATGAAACAGTGTACGGGGTGCCCAACCGCAATTGCAGATGCCGAGGGAGTAGACGCGATGGCCAAGTCGATGTCGCCGGAGTTGCTCACGCTGGTCGCCGAACGCTTCAAGGCGTTGGCCGACCCGGCGCGGTTGCGGCTGCTCAACGTGATGCGCCCCGGGGAGCGGACAGTGGGCGACCTGGTCGACGAAACTGGGCTGTCGCAGGCAAACGTCTCCAAGCATCTGGCGCAGCTCCACTCCCTCGGCTTCGTCAAACGACGGAAGGAAGGGTTGTTCGTGTATTACGCGCTCGCCGACAAGGACATCTTCCGGTTGTGCGACGTGATGTGCGGGCGCATCGAGGCGGAACTCAAGGATCGGGCACGGGTGCTCAAGGCGACGGGGTAGCGGCGCCGGCAACAACGCGCGCGCGCGGCGCATTGCGCGTTAGCTATTGCCCTGTCCCGTCCGGCAGGACACTCTAGGGACTGTTCCTTCACTCGCCTCACCCGACGCGCCCCATCGACATCGCTCTCGGCGTCGGGATCCCGATCAGGAACGGTCTCCCCGCGTCCACATGGCGAACTACGCCGAGTTCTCCATCACCTTCCAGTCGCGCGCCGGGTCCGGCTATCCGATCCTGGTGGAATCCCCCGCGGGACGTGCCGAAGGGTCTTTCGAGCTGCCCTTCGCTGCGGACCAACTAGGCGCTGCGCTCCATTCCGTCTCGGCGTCGTTGCGCGCGGGGAACTCGGACGCACGCAACGTGACGGTGCAGCTGCAAGACAACACGGCGTCGTCGGACTCGCGGGTCGATTGGAGCGCACCACTGGAGGGGATGGGAGCGCAGCTCTTTCGCGCGCTCTTCACGGGCAACGTGCAGCGTCGCTTCGACGAGAGCATCGGGATGACGAGCGCGCGAGGAGACGTCCTGCGCATTCGCCTGCACATGGACCTCGACAATCGCTCGGTCGCGCCGCTGGCGAGCGTCCCGTGGGAGCTGCTGCACTACCCGGAGCGTCGCGAGTTCCTCGTGCAGCGTCACGGGACCGCGGTCGTGCGCTATCTGGATGTGCCGCGCGCGGCGTCGGCGCCGCCGGCGTTCGCGCCTCCCCTGCGCATCCTCTTCGTGATGGCCAATCCGCGCGGTGACCTCGATCTGGCGCGCGAGCGGGAGGAGGTCGAGGCGAGGTTGCGGAGCGGAACGATCCCGATCGAGACCGCCGCGCTCGAGGCGGCGACGTATCGTTCACTCGAGGCGATGCTGCACGAGGAATCGTATCACATCGTGCACTTCATGGGGCACGGGGGATTCGACGGCCGCAATGGTGTACTCCTCCTCGAACGCGACGATGGGAGAGCGGGCGAGTCCCCGATAACGGGCGCTGAGTTCGCGAACCTCGTGCTCGGCGGACCGCTGTTGCGCCTGGTAGTGCTGAATGCCTGTCGTACGGCTGAAGCGGTGCAGGCGCCGGGTGTGGATCCGTATGGCGGTGTCGCGCCAGCGTTGGTGATGGCTGGCGTGCCCGCGGTCGTCGCGATGCAGTTCCCGATCTCCGACGATGGCGCCGTCGATTTCGCCGAGCGCCTGTACTCGACGCTCGCCGATGGCGACTCGCTCGAGGAAGCGGTGCGCGGCGGACGGCGGGTGATTCGACACGAGTGGCCCACCCCCGTCCTCTTCTCCCGCTGCGAATCGCTGTTCGCCCCGGTCGTGCCCTTGACGGACCCGTCGGGCGCCGCGGTATCGGTGCGCACGCCGTCGATGCCCTCGATGCCACTCGGCTTGATGTCGGCTCCGTCAGCTGCAGTGCCGACTCCGTCGCAGCTCATGACGTCGCCATGGGCGCAGGGAGGGGGCGAGGTGCCGGACCTCCTTCCCTACATGGTGGATCGCACGGAGGTGCTATTCCAGCTCACGCAGCTCCTGCAGCGGCAGGATGCGATGCCGGCCGCCCCCCTCGTGGCGATCATTCATGGCGACGACGAGCAGTGCCAGGACAAGCTGCAGCAGCGGCTGGCCGAGATCGAGCTACCTAAGCTCCTCAAGCTGAACACGCGTACCACCAGAATCACCGCGTACCAGCAGGCGTGGCCGAAGGAGTATCGGAACCGCGCCGACCTGCACGCACGACTCACCTGGTCGTTGGCCGAGCGGGTGAAGCCCGGCGCCTCACTTCCCGAGCTGCAGCAGCTTTTTGGGTCGCTCCCGGCGCCGGTGATGATCCACAGCCACCTGCTCTCATCGGAGTGGAAGCGTTTCGGCGAGGCGGCCCTCGAGGACTATCTGGCGTACTGGCAGGAGTGGCCGCGCGACGCGCATGCCCCGCGCGTGCTGGTTTTCCTCTTCCTCAAGTACCAGGTCCCCGACGCCGGCTGGTTCAAGGGACGCGATGCGCGCAAGACGAATGCGGCGCTCGCGCTCGCGCTCGAGCGCCTGGGCGCGCTGAGCGGCGATGGCGTCGTGCACGCGGTCCTGCCGCGGCTCGAGGGGATCACGCAGCAGGACGTGGAGACCTGGAACGCCGACCACGGCTTCCCGCTCGCGGCGACCGACATCCGCGAGATGTTCCGCGCGTACGAGCTGGCCACGAAGCAGGAGGCCATGTCGATGGAAGTGGCGGGACGGCAGCTGCAGGAGCTCTTCTCTCATCGCGTGCAGGCACCTGGAGGGGTGTGATGATCTTTCCATACTTTGTCGGCGATGGCAAACAGCGACCGGAGGGTGCGGCGCTCCCGCGCTCGAAGCGACGCAACTTCCTCAAGCCCGAGGACTTTCGCCCCGATCGCGGGGCGATCGATGCGGTGAACGTCGCGCTCCTCCTCGGCCAGCCGCTCCTCCTGACCGGCGAGCCGGGGACCGGCAAGACGCAGTTGGGGCGCTACATCGCCTGGGAGCTCGGGCTGGGAGAGGCGCTGATCTTCGAGACGAAGTCGGGGAGCACGGCGTCGAGCCTCTTCTACAGCTACGACGCACTGCAGCGCTTCCAGCACGTGCAGTCGGGAATCCGCACGGAGTCGGCGCTTCCCTACATCAGCTACAACGCGCTCGGGCAGGCGATCCTCCGTACGCGCGATCCACGGGAGGTGGCGGCCTACGTGCCCGAGGGACAACTGCACACGGCGCCCGAGCGCTCGCTGGTGATCATCGACGAAGTCGACAAGGCGCCGCGCGATTTTCCCAACGACATCCTCAACGAACTGGACCAGCTGTACTTCCGGGTCGCGGAACTGGACAACCGCCCGATCCGGGCGTCGGCCGAGTATCGGCCGATCGTGGTGCTCACGAGCAACTCGGAAAAGGATCTCCCCGACGCATTCTTGCGACGCTGCATCTTCTATCACATCCCGTTTCCCGACCGCGAGCAGATGCGCGGCATCGTCGAAGCGCGTCTTGGCAGCTTCACCGCCGGGGCCAGCGCATTTCTCGATGATGCACTCGACCTGTTCTACGCCCTTCGCAACCGGGCCGCGCTGCGCAAGAAGCCGGCGACGGCCGAGTTGCTGGAGTGGATCACCTCGCTGGTCGACGCGGCCGGCGGCAAGGCGAACCCATTGCGCGACGACCCGGAGGCGGCAACGCAGACGCTGAGCGCGCTGGTGAAGACGGTCGAAGATCGCGAGCGTGCGGTCAAGACGGTGCAGGAGTGGGCGAGGAGCACGTAAGGTCGCCAGGCGTCGTCGATCCCGACGCGCTGGCCGACTGTCTCGACTCGCTGCGGCGCGCAGGCTTTCGCATTGGCCCGGAGCAGCACATCGCCGCGAACGACCTCGCCGTTGCACTCGCCGCGATGGGTCCGAGCGAGGATGTTCGCGAGCGACTCGGGCGAATGCTCGCCCCGCTCGTCTGTACAAACGAGCGGGAGCAGGCGGGCTTCCCGGGACGATACGCGGAATGGGCGGCGCGCATCACCCCCGCGCGACGCGACGGCGAGGCAGTGCGTCCGGCGGCCGAGCACTCCGCGCGCGCACTTACCGTCGAGCGGGTGATCGAAGAGACCAGCCGCCGCGCCCGATTGTTCCGGCGTGTGGCGTGGCCACTCGTGGTGCTGGGCGTCGCGGCGCTCGTGGGGTGGCAGGTGGTGCGCCTGCGCACGCGTCCGGGTACGGTGCTCGTTCACTCGACGCCGCCCGGCGCCGCGGTGTACCTGCTGCGCGATACCGAGGTGCAACCTGGCTCGGCGAGCGAGCAGGGTGCACCCGAGTCGCTCGTTGACGCCGACTCGATCGGCGAGACGCCCCTGTCCGTCGCCCTCTCGAAGGGGGACTATCGATTCAGATTGCAGCTGGCGGGTCACCTCCCGCGAACGACGGCGCCGGTGCACGTCGAGCCCCGCGCGACAATCGAGGTGCACGACTCGCTCCGCACACCGGGGCTCGGCCATCTCCGGATCGCCACCACGCCTCCGGACGCGCGCGTCTCCCTCGACTCGGTGACGGCCGTGGCGCCGGTCGCCGGGACGGGCGCCGCGATCCACTTCGATAGCGTGACCGAGGGGAACCATCGCCTGCGAGTCCGCGCAAACGGCTATCGGCAGTTGGACACGCTCCTGCGGGTTGTCGCGGAGCGTACCGACTCGCTGGGCGTCACGCTCGAGCGAACGGTGTACGGGCAGGTTGTGATGACGCCAATCCCAGCGGACGCGGAGGTTCGCATCGACGGTCGCGCCCCTGGCGATGGAGTCGGAGAGGGCGATTCGCTCGAGGCGGGGCCGCACCTCGTGGCCATCTCGCGCATCGGCTACCGAGACAGCGCCTTCACCATCACGGTACCACCGCGTGGGGTGGCTCCCCTCGGTGGGGTGCGGCTCTTGCGCCTGTTCGACGTGCGGGTGACCTCCTCGCCGCCCGGAGCGCGCATCGTCGTCGACGGCGTGGCCGACACCGTGACGCCCGCGACCATCGCGATGGTGGAGGGGGACCGGAGCATCCAGCTGCAACTGGCCGGATACGAGGACTTTCGCGCGACGGTGCGGGCGGCGCCAGCCGCGACGCTGCATGCGCCGCTCGTTCGCGTGCATCGCTCGCTGCAGCGCGTCGCGTACGAGGATGCGTTCAATCTCCTCGCCGGGAGTCCGGACGGTCACGTGTATCGCTGGTATCTGGGATACCCGATGAATCTTGTCGCGGCGGAGTTGAAAGCGGGCGAGGATCGCACGCTGCTGCGGACCGTTGGTATGCTGGACAGCGCGCTCCGTGCGACGTCTCCGGCCCGGCAGATCGCGGCGGAACGCGTCGCGTTCCCGGACGGCTCGGCGCAGATCGTCTTCCAGCACGGCGGTGACACGCTGTTCGTGGTGCACGCCGATGGGAGTGTCGACGCGTGGCGTCTTGCCGCGTCGATCCAGGCTCGGACCGTCCCGAGCGCCGTACCCGATGCTATGGTGACCGTGCTTGCCGACGTCGGGCGAGGTGCCGTGCTCGCCTCGGGCGGACGAGACGGCACGGTACGAGTGCGCGATCGCACGACCGGCGAGATACGCGATACGCTTGGTGGCTTTAGGGGCACAGTGCGGAGCCTGGTGGTGGGAGACGGCGGCGTGGGGTTGGTCGCCGGCAGCGTGGACAGCACGATTCGCATGTGGGACCTGACATCGGGCGCGCTGGTCGGTGGAGATGCGACCCCGGTCGGAAGCATACCGGTGCAACTCGCGATAGGTCCGGACAACGCGCGAATTGCAGCCGTTCTCGCGGATGGCGCGCTCGCACTGGTGGAGCCCGGAAATCTTCGTGTCGCGCCGCTGCTCATCGGCCCCGGCAACGCGGTCACCAGCATTGCCTTCTCCCCGGACGGCCGACTGCTCGCTGTGGGACGCGCCGACGGTGCGCTCACGCTGTGGGATGTCAGGACCAGACGGCAGGAGGGCGCTCCGCTCGTCGGGCACACCCGCGGCATCGGACGCGTCATCTGGAGCCCGGACGCGCTGCGACTCTACTCAGCCAGCGGCGACAGCACCGTGCGCGTGTGGTCCAGGTCCAGCCACCAGCAGATCGGTGCCCCGCTTACGGAGCACGATGGAGCCGTCTTCGACATCGCCATCAGTGCAGATGGCTCTCGTCTCGCGTCGCTGGGAACCGACGACGCACTCCGCCTCTATGACCTCACGCGGAGCGGGCCGGCGAACACGGACAACGCGCGCCGCTCGCGGAGCGGTCCGACGCAACGGATGGTCCCGACGCTCGCCTTTTCGAGTGATGGGCGCTGGGTCGCCATCGCTGGTGCCGACAACCATGTGATCATTCGGGACCAGACCGACTCGTCCTACGCCGACACGCTCGAGGCGCATCCCGATCATGTGAACACCGTGGCGTGGAGTCCCGACGGGCGCCTGTTGGCGTCGGCCGATGGCGACGGCGGCGTTCGACTGTGGCGCTGGGACTCGACGGCCACCGAAGTGACTTCGCCAGCTGCTGAGGAGAGCGCCGCACTCGATACGGCCACACCGCCAACGGTCCAACCGGTCACGCCCACGCTCCGACTACGTCTGGTGGCCGAGCTCAAGGGGCATCAGGGCGAGGTGAACGCGCTCTCCTTTGCAGCCGACGGGCGACGACTGGCGAGCGCTGGAACGGACGGGATGATCGTGCTGTGGGACACAGAGCGGCAGCGTGCGGTCGACTCGATCGGCGTCGGGCACCCCGTCGAGGGGGTGGCCATTGCGCCTGACGGCAAGCAGCTGGCGGCGATCGGTGCCGACGGCGCGCTGCGTGTGTGGCCCATCTCTTCGAGTCGCTGGCTGACGATCTGGCGCGCGACCTGGCCTTTCTGGCTTGCGCTCTTCCTCCTCTTCGTGCCATGGGGGCTCGTACGCCTCGTCCTGCGCCTCCGCGCGCGACAACTCGTGCGCCAGCAGCGAGACGACGAGGTGCCACACCTGGAACGCATCTCCCTCCCCGACGTCGACGCGCAGCTCTTTCCCGTCGTGCCAACGCTTCGGGCGGCGACGCGGTTGCGCCAGCGGATCGCCCGCCCCACCGCGGAGCTGGACGTCGCCGCAACGGTGCGACGCACGCTCGAGGGGGGCGGCGTCTTCACACCGTCGTTTCGCGAGCTGCGAGTCACCCCCGAGTACCTCGCGCTCGTCGATCGCACCAGCCCGGGGGACCAGCAGGCGGGCGTCGTCGACGGGTTGCTCGACCGGCTCGTGCAAGACGGCGTGTCGGTGGTGCGCTGGTATTTCGACAAGGATCCGCGCGTCTGCTTTCCATCGGTAGGTCCGCTGCGCGCCGCGTCGCTCGCGACACTCGCCGAGCGCTATCCGTCGCATCGCCTCCTCATCTTCGCCGATGCGCGGCGCTTCTTCAGTCCGGTCACCGGTGAGATCGAGCCGTGGGCGGATGACCTTCAACAGTGGGATGCCTGTGCGCTCCTGACCCCCGAGGTTCCGGAGCTGTGGGGGCGCGAGGAAGTCGAGGTCAAGCAGCGCTTTCCCGTGCACCACGCGGGGATCTCCGGGGTGCTCGAGTTGACCGAAGAAGCGCCCGCGCTCCGTGGATCGACGCAGTCGGCCGAGACTCGGGCTCCGTTCCCGCCGCTCCTCCAGCAGCGCCCCACGCGATGGATCGAGCGCGCGCCCCCGCCGGATGCCGACGTCGCCGCAATGCTCGCGCAGCTTCGCGCATGGCTCGACGCACCGGGAATGCTTTGGCTGGCCGCGTGCGCCATCTACCCGGACATGCACTGGAAGCTGACGCTCAACCTCGGCCACCAGGTCTCATCGAGTGACGGCACGCCGTTGTTTGATGCCGAGCGGCTGTTGGCGCTCTCGCGCCTCCCGTGGTTCCGGCATTCGTACATGCCCGATTGGATGCGCGCGCGCCTGTTGGATGCGCTCTCGCCAGAGCAGGAGGAGCGCATCCGGGCGGCACTCGAGCAGTTGCTGCTGGCGGCGGCGGTCGGGGGCGCGGGCGGTTACGACCTGGAAGTCGCGAATCGCCATCCGGGGACCGTGCACGCCCTGGCCAAGGCACTCCTGCGCCGGTTGCGACGATCGGCCGAAGTCCCGGAGGCGCTTCGCGACCAGGTCTTCCTCGACTTCATGCGCAACCGGCGTCGCTCGCGGCTCGGGGTGCTCCTTCCGCGTTCGTTAGGCAGGCGACTCGACCGCCCGACGCTCGCCGCCGCGCCCCCTCCGCCGAAGCGGACACGCGTCGGTTGCTTGTCGTCCATTCCGGTCCTCTACTTCGTGCTGAAAGGAGGCTCGCTTGTCGCCCCGGAGGCGGTCCGCCTGTGGGAGAAGATTCCGGTCACGCCGTTGCGGGTGGCCTCCGTGGCGCCGCGTCGCCTGACCAACCCGTCACCCGAGCTCGCGACGTCGAGTGACGCGCTGCCCACGGTCGTCAACGGCGCGGACTCCCCGGGGGTCGCCGTCGCGCGCGTGGTGCTTGGGCCGGCGGGCGCAGAGGGAGGAACGCCATTCCTCGACGTTTGCGAACGCGGGGTGCGTGCCGTAACAGTGCGTGCCGGCTGGTGGATCAACGCGATCCAGTTGAGATGCAATCCTTCGACGAGCGACGCACCGGTGGACCTCCCACTTCGTGGGGGCAACGGCGGCAGCGAATACGTCTTCCCGCTGGAGAATGGCGAGGAGATCGACGCCATCGACGGAACGTACGACGGTGAGTACGGGGCGTTCCTTTTCTCGGTACAGCTGCACACGACGCGCGGGCGCCGGTCGGCGCTCATCGGTAACCAGGGGCCGCAGCATGGCAGAATTCCGTTCCGCTACACGCTCCCGCCAGGTGCACGCTTCGTCGGCCTGGTGGGGCGCTCGGGGCTGGCGCCGAGTTCGGATGGAAACGTCGGCGACTTCCTTCTCGCGCTGGGCATCGTCTACGATCGTGCGGATTCGACGACCGCAGGTAACGACAGCTCGCGAACGCTGGGAGCGACCGCTTCTACTGCCTATCCGTTTCCCTCGGACTCGTTCCCCGACGCCCGCCGCGTGGACTACGTCGCGTATGACGGGGGACATCCGTATCCCGCCGGATACTACGACCTGTTTGCCATCACCAACGGCAAATGGGTCTGGTACTATCCGGGACGAAAATACGGCGAGGGGTGGTTCACCGAACTGCGGCGCACAAACTCCACGATCGAATTGCAGAGCAGGGACAACCCCGCGCAGCGCTTTCGCATCGACCTGCGCTCGCGAATGGTCTACGAAGTCGTTGCAGGTGAGGAACGCCCCAAGTTCCGCATCACCTACGCGAAGAAGCAGTGAGGAATCGGTGGCCTCGCGTCCAGCGGCTCTGCGCAGCAGGCTGGACCGGGGGGCACTCGCGCCCTAAGCTACGTCGTGCACTCCCTCTCGCTGAGCCCGCGGTGACCGCCGAATCGGAACTGTCGGCCGCACTGGCCGAACGCTACGAGATCCTGTCGGAGGTCGGACGCGGCGGATTCGCGACCGTCTACGCGGCGCGCGACCTCCGCCACGGCTCCAAGGTCGCGATCAAGGTCCTCCATCGCGACCTGGTGGCCGCGCTCGGCGGTCTTCGCTTCAGCCGCGAGGTGCAGATCCTCGCCGGGTTGCAACACCCGAACATCCTCCCCGTCCTCGATTCGGGCGACGCAGCCGGCATTCCGTATTATGTGATGCCCTTCGTCGAGGGCGAGACGTTGGCCCAGCGACTGCGCCGCGACGCCTGCCTCCCCGTCGAGGAAGCGGTGCGCCTCTCGGCCGACGTGGCCGACGGTCTCGCGTACGCGCACGCGCAAGGGTTCGTGCACCGCGACATCAAGCCGGACAACATCCTCCTGTCGCATGGCCATGCCGTCCTCGCCGACTTCGGCGTGGCCCACGCGGTCGATGTCGCCGGGATGGACTCGCTGACCGCCTCCGGTGTCGCGTTAGGCACGGTGAGCTACATGAGCCCGGAGCAGGCGTCGGGGGAGCGGGTCGACGGGCGCGCGGACATCTATTCCCTCGCCTGCGTGCTCTACGAGACGCTGGCGGGGGTGCAGCCCTTCACCGGCCCGAGCACGCAGGCCATCATGGCGCGGCACGCGCTGGATACGGCACCGAGCATCCGCACCGTGCGACAAGCGGTGCCCGAAGCGCTGGAATCGGTGGTGAAGCGCGCGATGGCGAAGGTGCCCACCGACCGCTTTGCGACGGCCGCCGAGTTTCGAGACGCGATTCTCGCCGCGGTCACGGCGCCGGCAACGGCCTCGACCACCGCGGAGCGCCAGTCCGCGTCGCCTGCTCCCCGTCGTTGGCTCGTCGCCGCCGCGGGTATCGCGCTCGCTGCCACCGCCGCGGTCGTGGCCTGGCGCGCGACTGCCGACAGGCGCGCGGCGCTCGACCCCAACCGCGTCATGGTCTTCCCGCTGGTTCTCCCGGCCGACTGGCATGGCGCGAGTTCCACGGGCGAGGACGTCGCAACGATGATCGGGAGCGCGATGGATGGGGCCGGGGCGCTCCGCTGGATCGACGGCTGGCAACTCCTGAATGCCGAGCAGCGCGATGACATCCGCAGCGTCACAAACGCCGAACAGCAGGCAATCGCCCGCCGGCAGCGGAGCGGATACACCCTGACGGGACGGGTCGCGCAACGTGGCGATTCCGCCGATGTCTTCCTCGAATTACGCGATGTTGCCGGCGACTCGCTGGTGGCGCGACCACGCGCGACCGCGTCGCTCGCGGCGCCGTGGCGCGCCGGACTGGCGGCGACGACGCAGTTGCTCCCCAAACTCATACGTACCGGCGTGCCGGACGTTGCGTCGGAGTGGACGGCGCGCGCGCCAGCGACCGTCGCGCACTTCCTGCGCGGAGAATCGGCCTTCCGCCGCGTGCAGCTCGATGCGGCCGAAGACGAATTCGCCCAGGCCGTGGCGCTCGACTCGACCTTCGGGTTGGCGGCGATCCGGGGGGCGCAAGCGGCGACGTGGAACCATCACTCGCAAGGCGCCTCGACGCTCATTGCCACGGCGCTGCGCTCGCGTCTCTCGCCGCGACACCGCGCCTTCGCCGAGGGCTACGAAGCATTCCTGCGCGGGCGCGCCGACTCCGCCGTTGCAGGATTCCGGCGCGCGCTCGCGATGGACTCGGCGAGCGCATTCGTCTGGGCGCAGTTAGGGGAGGTGTACGCGCACCTCCTGCCGGTCGCCGGAAACACCGACTCGCTCGTCGCCGACGCGCTCGGTCGGGCGGTCGCGCTCGACTCGACGGCGCGGCAGCCGCTCTTCCATCTCATCGAGGTGCGACTGCGGCAGGGCGACACCACGCGTGCCGCCCCCCTGCTCGCGCGCTTCCTCTCGGCGGGCCCTGACACGACGCTCGCGCGAGAGGTCGAGATCATGGATGCCTGCGTGCGAAAGGGGGCGACCGGCATCGAGTGGGAGTCGCTGGCGCGCACGCGTCCGGCCCCGCTGGTGATCGCCGCGGCGCATCTCGGGGCGGGAGGGAGGCGTTGGGCGTGCTCCCTCGCCGCGTTTGACGCCCTGCTCCGGATCGATACGCTTCCCGACGATCGATCGGACGGACGCCGCTGGGCCTCGTTGCTCGGCTCGCAGGCGATCGCGCTCGGCCGGGGCGACACGCTGACGGCACGTCGCGCCATCGAGCGATTCGCGGCGCGATGGCACATGGGTGGATCGCTGTTCTTGCTCGATCAGGTAGCGCTCGGAGTCTTTCCTCAGGTTGGGGACAGTGTCGCGCGCGTGGACGCGCAGGCCTACGGCGACGACTTCGGGCGCTGTGCGGTACCCTACCGCTGCTGGCTCCTGGGGATGCACATGGTGCGCGCGGGAGACGCCGCCCACGCTTCACAGGCAGCTCGGCACCTGTTGGCGTCGGCGGCCGGGGCGGGCGTTCGTGGCGATTCGCTGATGGCAAGATCGCTCGACGCGCACATCGCGCTCCAGGGTGGAGATACTGCCCTCGCGATCGCGCAGTATCGAAGCCTGCTCGCCTCGCCGCGTCTTCCTCCGGAGATCGAGTGGGACGAGGCACTCCCGATGGCGGCGGAGCGGATGGCGCTCTCGCGTGTTATGTTGGCGCGCCGGGAGTTCCGGGAAGCGCTGGATGTGCTCGAGGTCTTCGATGCGCGTGCCAGCGTGCACCTGCTCTACCTCCCCGAGAGCCTTCGGCTTCGTGCGGCGGCGGCTGATTCGTTAGGCGAGGCCGCCAAGGCTGCGACTTTCAGGACACGACTGTCGGCGCTCGCGTCGCCATAGCCCAGCGACCGCCTGCAGGTCCTTCCCCCGACAGGAGGAGCGCACCATGAGCCCAAACCCGAAGGTGCCCACCGACAAGCGACGCACTGGAGACTCACCGCCCCCTGCGGCCAAGGGGCGCACCGGCGACAGTCCACCCCCTGCGGCCAAGGGGCGTACGGGTGACTCGCCGCCCCCCGCCGCGAAGGGGCGTACCGGCGACTCGCCGCCTCCGGCGGCCAAAGGACGCACTGGCGACTCGCCGCCTCCTGCGGCCAAGGGGCGCACCGGCGACTCGCCACCCCCCGCCGCCAAGGGGCGCGGCGAAGACCGTCCGCCGCCGGCACGCCGGCGCTAGGTAACTCGTGGCACCAGCGAGCGCGGGCTTTCCGGATCATGGAAGTCCGCGCCGAGTCGCCGTTTCTCCCCTCCTCCCCGCACTGCACGGAGCACCGGCATGACGACGCCTGAACACCGCGGCACGAAGCGTCTGCTCTCCATCGGCATTGATGCCTATCCACTCCTCACGCCCGAGCGGCAGCTCGAGGGGTGCGTCAACGACGTCCGGTTGCTGCGGCAGGTCCTTCTCGACCAGTTCGGCTTCGCGGAGTCGCACGCCACCCTGCTCACGAACGACGAAGCGACGCAGGTGGGGATCCTGGCTGCATTCGACACCTTGGTGCGCGAGACGCAGGCAAATGACATCGTCGTGATTCACTACGCTGGGCACGGGGCGCAAATGACCGACCTCGAGGGAGACGAGCCGTCGGGTCTCGATAGCACCATCGTCCCGACCGACAGCTCGGGATGGAGCGGGATCAATCGCGACATTACCGACGACGTGATCGGGAAGAAGCTGGATGCCCTCGGCGCGAAGACGTCGTTCATCACCCTGATCTTCGATTGCTGCCACTCGGGGACGATTACCCGCGACGTGAGTCCGCGCGTCAGGGCGCGCGCGCTACCGCCGGACCGGCGCCCGGCCGAGGAGCTCCTCAAGTTCCGCACACCCGAGCCGCCAGCTGCACCGCGCACGCGCGGTCCTGGTGGGTGGCTTCCGATCACCGAGAAGTACGTCCTCATCTCCGGGTGCCGCGACGACGAGACGTCGTTCGAGTACTCGCCGCCGGAGGGCGAGGGGCGCGTGCACCACGGCGCGCTCACGTACTTCCTGGTCGAGCAACTGCGGAAGGCAGTACCCGGTACCACGTATCGCGACGTCTTCGAGCGCGCGGCCGCGCGGGTCAACGGTGAGCAGGCGACGCAGCACCCACAGATGGAAGGGAAGGCGGACCGCGAGATCTTTGGTGTGCGCGACATCGAGCCGATGCGATTCGTGCGGGTTCTCACGCGATCCGGCTCGTCGGTGACGCTCTCCGCCGGCGCCGCGCAGGGGATGACCGCCGGCTCGACCTTCGAGGTGCATCTCCAGGGGACGAAGGAGCCCGCCCCTGTGTCGCTGCTCGGCGAGGTGCAGCTGCGGGAAGTTGGAGCGACCTCCGCGACCGCAACCATTCTCAGCGAGACCGCCGACGGTGCCATCACCGCCGACGCGCGAGCCTTCGAGACCGAGCACGCGTACGGCACCTTCCAGCTGGCGGTGCAGCTGCCGGAGGATGACGCGAGCGGCGCGGTCGCCGCGCTCCGCGCCGAGCTGTCTCGCTCGACGCTGCTGACGCTTGAGGAAGCCGGGGGCTCGGGGATCACCGGCGTGCTCATCGAGGCGCGCGATCGCGTCTCGCCGGGCGATCCGGTCCCGCGTGCCGGTGCGCTGCCTGAGGCGCGCTGGTGCTTCACCAGCGCGGGCGGCGACCTGGTAATGCCGCTCAAGGGGGTGCGGGAGATCGCGATCATCCGCGAGAACCTCGAGAAGGTGGCGCGTTACCGGCACGGGCTCGCCTTCGCCAATCCCGACCCTAACAGCCAGATGGCGGGCAGGTTCGAGCTCGAGGTGATGCGGCGAGGCTCCGATGGAGAGCCGGTGCCGGCCACGCCCGATGACGGCGGACACGTCGTCTTCGAAGAGGGCGAGCCCATCATCTTCCGCATCGCCAGCAACCATTCCGCCGCCGCCTACTTCACGCTCGTCGACTTCGGCCTCGGCTCGGAGATCAGCGTGATTGCACCTGGCGACGGGAGATCGCAACAGCAGCTTGGTGCGGGCAACCAGTTCTTCATCGGCAAGGCGCCGTTTCCACCGCTCGAAGTCACGTGGCCCGCCAACTTTCCCTTTGCCGACGCCGCCGATCGTGCGAGCGAAGGGGAGTCGATCGAGACCGTGAAGCTCTTCGTGACGGAGCAGGAGGCGGACTTCTCGGTCCTGCGGCAATCGGCAGCGCGCTCCGCGAGCGCATCGCGAAGCTCGGCGATCGGTACGTTGCTCGGCGCCGTCTTCCAGGGGAGCACGACGCGACAGATCGGAAAGGCGAAGAGTGCCGACGGGGACTGGACGACTGTCTCGGCGTCGTTCCTGCTGCGTCGCAAGTCATCGCGCCCCCTCGCGAGCAGCGGGAAGGAGGTCGCGCTCGGCGCGGCGACGCTCGTGACACAGGGAATGACCGGGACGGCGACGACGCGATTTGGAGCGGCGGGGCATGCGGTCGACGTGACCTTGCTCAACGATCCGCTGCGTGAGGCGCTCGCGGTCTCAGGTATCGATGACCGGCAGACGATCGAGATCGCCGGCGCGCAGGAAGTCGGGCCGGCGACACGGAGCGTGGGTGGGGAGCCGGCGATGCAATTGCGGCTGGCGGATCCCGGTCCGGGCTTCGGGCAGATGGTCCTCTCGGTCGACGAAGCCGGCGTCGTCAGCTGGCACCTGTCACCACCACGCGTTCGGCCGGCCGGAACGCGCGGTGTGGCACTCCCGCCGGCGGTGCGCACGTACGACATCCCGCGTTCCGTCCCGGAAGCTGCGCCCGCCGGCACCCGAGGCGTATTGGGCGTTCTCGGGAAGAAGGTGCTCAAGGAGCTGGTCTTCCCGCTGATCGATCCCGTGCTCGGCGAGGTAGGCGCATCGTTCGTGCATCGCATGGAGAAGGCGCGCTGGCCCTATCGTGTCCGCACCTTTGCGCCGCACGACTATTCCAGCGATACCGCGGCGCCGGTTGATGGCGAGACGTGGACGAGGCTCACGGCCGGTCGCGCGCTCCTCTTCGTGCACGGCACGTTCAGCCGGGCGCATCTCGCCTTTTGTCAGCTTCCACCGGAGTATCTCGCCGAGCTCCACACACGGTATGACGGTCGGGTATTCGCCTTCGACCACTTCACGCTCTCGCACGACCCGATCGAGAACGTGCGCCACTTGCTGGCAGCGATGCCGGCGGGACTCGCGCTCGATGTCGACATCATCTGTCACTCACGGGGAGGATTGGTGAGCCGCATCCTCACCGAGCGGCAGGACGAGCTTGCGGTCGCGGGGCAGCGCGTGCGCGTGGGGAAGGTGGTCTTCGTCGGCGCTCCGAACGCGGGGACGCCGCTCGCTGATCCCGAACGCATGGGAGATCTTCTCGACGTCATCACCAACCTCCTCGACGTGTTACCGGACAACGGTGTGACCGATGTGCTCACCATGGTCATCGGCGTCCTGAAGCAGGCGGCGATCGGGACGCTCGGCGGACTGGATGGGCTGCAGTCCATGCGTCCGGGCGGAGCATTCGCCAAAGCGCTGAATGCAGGCCCACGCTCCGGCGACGCCGCGTACTACGCCATCACCTCGAACGCGACGCCGGTGGAGCCCGGTCTCAAGCGACTCTTCGTGCGGAAGGGACTCAACAAGATCATGGCGGGCGCGAACGATTTCGTCGTGCCGACCGATGGCGTCTACAAGGAAAACGGCTCGGCATTCTTCCCGATCAAGGAGCGCCTGCTCATCGAAGGTGGTGATGCCGTCTCGCACACCCGGTACTTCGGCGACGCGAGGGTACAGCGCACGATTCTCGAATGGCTCGGAGGAGCGCAATGAAGGACTACCTCGATTTCGAACTGCGCGTCTCACCCGGCACCGATCTCGATTATCCCGTTTCGGTGATTCGTTCGCCCGCGGGCGAGGCGCGCGGAACGATGCGCTTTCCGTACGATGCGTCGGCGCTCGAGCGTCAGCTGCTCGGATTGGAGAACGCCATCCTCAAGTCGGGATCGCTGCGGCGCGACATCCGTGCGTCGGCGCCCGAGACCGAGAGTGTCACCGCCTTCGGAACGCATCTCTTCCAGGCGTTGTTTTCGGAGGAGGTGCAAACGGCGTTGCGCCGGAGCCAGGACCGCGCGCGCGCCGAGAAGAAGGGGCTGCGCGTGCGCATGCGTATCGAGGCGCCGGAGCTGTCGTCGCTGCCGTGGGAGTTCATGTACGACCCGAGCGAGGGAGACTTCGTCTGCCTGTCGTCGGAGACGCCCATCGTTCGCTATCTCGAGTTTGACCGTCCGCTCGAGGAGCTCAGCGTCGAGCCGCCGATTTCGATCCTCGCGGTGTGTGCCAGCCCCAGCGATCGCCCCGGTCTCGATGTCGCGAAGGAGCGTGGTCGGATCGAGAAAGCGACCGAGGAGATGCGGCGCGACGGGACGCTCACGCTCACGTGGCAGGAGAACACCACGTATCGCGAGCTGCAACGCGCGTTGCGGAAGGGGACTTACCACATCCTGCACTTTGTCGGGCACGGCGGGTTCGATTCGGTCGCCGACGAGGGAATGCTGGCGCTCACCAACGACGAGGGCGGGACGGCGCTGACCAGCGCGACCGATCTCGCGCGACTGCTCGCCGATCATCCCACTCTTCGTCTCGTCGTGTTGAACTCGTGTCTCGGGGCGCGCGGAAGCACGACGAATGTCTTCTCCAGCACGGCGGCGGCGCTGGTGCGTCGCGGCGTCCCGGCGGTTGTGGCCATGCAGTACGAGATCAGCGACCTTGCGGCGATCGAGTTCTCGCGCTCGCTCTACGAGGCGATAGCCGATGGGCTCCCGATCGACGCAGCCGTGTCGGAGGCGCGCAAGATGGTCGTCGTCACGGCGAGAAATTCCGTAGAGTGGGGGACGCCGGTGTTACACATGCGCTCGCCCGATGGTGTGCTGTTCAAGGTCGACACCTCGAAGACCGGCACGCATGCGCGGCGTCGCATGACGATGGAGCAGGTGCGACGGATTCGCGAGGAGCCGACACCGCCAGCTGCACCGCTCGCTGCGGTTCCGCTGATGGCCGCACCGGCGCCACCCGCACCCTCACAAACACCGGCCGTCGCGCCGGCAGCTGCAATATCTGCCGCGCCGGAGAATTCTCCGGCGCCGAAGCCGCTCTACCGTCGCCCACTCGTTCTCGCGGCGGCGGCGGTGATCGTACTGGCGATCTCCTACGGTCTGATGTCGGGCGGCTCTGCGGGTGGTACGGAGCCGGACGGGACGGAGCTCGTCGCTGAATCCGATTCGACGGCAGGGCCCGAGGCGCAACGACCGAGGACCGGAACCGAGGGCGACGGGAGCGAGCGCGTAAGCGCTGCGGCCGGTACGCCTGACGAGTCGGTCGAGAACGAGCCGACGACCGAGGAACTCGTTGCCGAGGCATACCTCCAGGCGATTTCGGGAGGAGAAGGGGAGACGAGGGTCAACGGCGTCGTCGACTATGGCGAGAGAGGGTGCGACCCGTCGAAGGTGTGGGACGCTCCGTGCCAAGGAGCTGTGCTCGACGGCAAGGATGGCAAGACCCTGTTCATGGAGTCGATCACTCCCATCGCCGCAAACGCCGATTGGCACGATTCGAATATCGAGATACTCCTCCCCGAGGCCGACATGCGACGCATCATGAGCGACCCAGGTGAGGGAAAGGCGCGGGATCTGTTCGGGTACATGAGCGATCCGAACAACGACTGGTTCCCCGAGCACGGCGGGGCCGGGGGAGCGAAGAGCATCCTGCGTCGGTATATGCGGGCGATGCAGCCGTAGCCCGGAGAGGGTGCACCCGCGATACTTCGCTTTCACTCTCTCGCATTCGCGACACGCCATGGCCTACGCACTGCCCCGCGTCATCAATCTCATCCCCGAGGGCTCGCAGCAGCTCTGGTCGCTCACCGAGGGCGAAGCACGCCAGCGCTTGCTCGACGGCGCACCCGACGCGGTCCTCGCGATCGACGGATCGTTCGCCCTCGTCGAGACGCAGGACGAGCGCGTGATCCTCGCCCGCTCGCTCGATCGCCCCATGCGCTACTTCCTCGCCAAGGCGACCGAAGGGCCCGTGCTGATCGTCGCCGAGCGCATCGACCAGATCGCCGCCGAACTCGCGCGGCATGGGTGGCAGGACCAGTTCCACTCGAGCTACACGCGCATGGTGCCGGCGCATCACGTCACCACGCTGCGACTCGTCGGGTGCCCCGATCCGAACCCGATCCATCGGCGCTTCTTCGATCCGCCACGCGGGACGCTCCCCCAGGATCTCGACGTGATCGGGCGCGCCTACATCGAAGCGCTCTACGCCGAGCTGCGCGCCTGGCTCGCCGCGCAGGACCCGAAGGCACCGATCGGCGTTCCGTTCTCCGGCGGGATCGACAGCGGCGCGGTGCTCCTCACGCTGCACTCGCTCCTCCTCAACGAAGGAATGTCGGGGGCGCGCCTCAAGGCCTTCACCCTCTCGATCGACGGCGCCGGCGACGACGCCCGACAGGCGCAAGACTTCCTCGCCCGCACGGGACTCGAGATGTACGGCGAGGTGATCGACATCCCGTCGCAGACGCTCGATCCGCTGCGTGCGGTGGCAGTGATCGAGGACTACAAGCCGCTCGATGTGGAGTGCGCGGCGGTGAACCTCGCGCTCCTCGCCGGGATCCGCGAGCGCTATCCCGAGTGGCGCCTCCTCGTCGACGGAGACGGCGGCGACGAGAACCTCAAGGATTATCCGATCGAGGCGAACAGCGAACTCACCATCCGCAGCGTGGTGAACAACCGCATGCTGTATCAGGAAGGGTGGGGGGTCGACTCGATCAAGCACTCGCTCACCTACTCCGGCGGCTACAGCCGCGGCTGCGTTCGGAGCTACGCCTGCGCCAACGCCTACGGCTTCTCCGGCTTTAGTCCCTATGCGCGCCCGTCGGTGATCGCCGTCGCCGAGGCGATTCCGTTCCCCGAGCTGACGCAGGGATCGCACGAGCGCCTGTACGCGCTCAAGGGAGAGGTGGTGCAGCGCGGAGTGCGCGCGGTGCTCGGACTCGAGATGCCGGTCTTCCCCAAGCGCCGCTTCCAGCACGGTGCGGCCAGCGAGGCACGAGTCGGGCAACTCTTCCCGCTCGGCGAAGCGCGCTATCGGCGACACTTCGAGGCGTTGCATCTGGCGACTGTGTGAGTGCGGCTGCAACCGACGCCCGCATCCGGGCGTTGCGCCCGGCGAAGCCGCTGGCCGACCCCGAACGGGCGCATGGCTTTCTCGTCGAGGAAGAACGGCGCCCGGGCGGGGCAATCGAGCAGACGCTGACGGCGTTCCTCACGGGCGCCGAGTGTCCGTTCACCTGCTCCTTCTGCGACCTCTGGCGCTACACGATCGACGGGGCGACGCCTGAAGGAGCGCTTACCCGTCAGGTAACCTCGGTGCTGACGGAGGCGCGAGCGGCGCATCCGCACCTGGATCGACTCAAACTCTACAATGCGTCGAATTGGTTCGACCGGCGCGCGGTGCCGCTACGCGACTCGGCCGCGATAGCCGCGCTGGCCTCGTCATTCGCTGGCGTGACCGTGGAGTCGCACGCGAAAACGGTTGGCGCCGCGACGCTCGACTTCGCGAAGCGGCTCGACGGGCGCCTCGAGGTGGCGATGGGGCTGGAGACGATCCATCCGATCGCCGCCACGCAACTCAACAAGCGCCTCGACCTGTCGAGCTTCGATCGGGCGGCGGGATTCCTGGAGGAGCACGACATCGACCTGCGCGTCTTCGTCCTCCTCGGCGTCCCGTACGTGCCGGCAGATGAGTCGGTGGAGTGGGCGGTGCGAAGTGCGGAGTACGCGGCGTCGCGCGGAGCCGCGGTCGTGTCGATCATCCCGGTGCGCGGAGGCAACGGCGAGTTGGAGCGACTGGCGGCCGAAGGGGCGTTCGTCGCGCCGACGCTGCGAGAGTTGGATGAGGCGCTCGAGCGCTCCCTGTCGATCGCCCCCGCCGTGGTGACGGCCGACTTGTGGGACATCGAGCGGCTCGCGGCGTGCGGTGAGTGCCGCGCCGCCCGCGTCGCCCGGATGCATCGCATGCAGCTGACGGGCACGGCCGAACCGCGGGTGAGCTGCGCGGAGTGTGGGGAGTCGTGACGCGCTACGATGTGGCGATCGTTGGGAGTGGCTTCGCGGGTTCGCTCCTCGCCCGCATCCTGGCGAAACGCGGGCTCTCGGTTGCCCTCATCGAGCGCGGCGCACATCCGCGCTTCGCCATCGGTGAGTCGTCGACGCCGCTCGCCTCGCTCTCGCTCGAACGCATCGCGCTGCGTTACGGACTTCGAGACTGCTATCAGCTCGCCACGCACGGCCGCTGGATTGCGAATTACGCGGAGCTGCGACGCGGGCTCAAGCGCGGCTTCACCTTCTACCGGCATCACGCGGGCGAACCGTTCGCCGATCGCGGGCTCGACTCCGAGCGGCTTCTCGTCGCCGCCAGCCCTAACGATCACGTGGCCGATACGCACTGGCTGCGGGCCGACGTGGACCACCACTTCGTGCGCGCGGCGGTCGCAGCGGGAGTCGCGTATCACGATCGCGTCGAGCTGGACGCGATGGAGGAGCGATCGGACGGTGTGCAGCTGGCGGGGCGGCGCGACGGCGCCCCGTTCACGCTGGACACTCCGTTCGTCATCGACGCCTCGGGCGCGAACGGTTTTGTGGCTCGGCAGATGGGAGTTGCGTCGGCGCTGGACCGTGTCGAGACGAACTCGCACCTCCTCTTTGCGCACTTCGATGGCGTTCGCCTCATGCAGGACATCCTGCCGTCGCTCCCGGCGGGGCCGTATCCCGACGACTGGGCGGCGGTGCACCACATCATCGACGAGGGGTGGATGTACTCGCTCCGCTTCGACGATGGCCTGACGAGCGCCGGCTTTGCGCTCACGCCGCAAGGACTCGCCATGCTCGACGCGGAACGCGCATCGCGCCCGAGTGACGGGAGGGAGGGGCGTGCGGGGCGAATTTGGGCACAACTCGTTGCGAAGTATCCAACGATCGGTGCCCTCTTCAAGAACGCCGAACCCAGGATGCCAATCGCGCTCGGACCACGCATGCAGCACCGGCTCGTTCGCGCGACGGGAGGGCGATGGGCGATGCTGCCGAGTGCGTTCGCCTTCGTCGACCCGCTCTTCTCGACGGGAATTGCCTGGTCCCTGCGCGCGGTGGAGCGGCTCGCACGTTGCTTCGAGGAGGGGGCGCCTGGCGGTGACGGCAGCCGCATGCCTAACGCCAAGTCGCTGGCGCGCTACGAATCGCTTCTCGAGCGAGAGGGCGACCAGATCGACCGTCTGGTGGCCGGCGCGTACGCCGCCATGCCACGCTTCGACGAATTCGCCGCCCAGACGATGCTGTACTTCGCGGCCGTGTCGTACGCCGAATCGCGCGAACGCCTCGTTCCGCGCCACGATGACGCCTGGACCGGACTGTTCGGCGTCGATGATCCGGTGCTCGCCGACCTACCGCGGGAAAGCTCGTCGCGCCTGCGCACACCGCGCGAATCGCATGCATCGTTCCCCGCCTGGGTCGCAGCGGCGATCGCGCCACGAAATGTCGCCGCCCTCGCCTCCCCTGATCGCCACAACCTGTATCCTGCCGACCTCGACGCGCTCGTGGCGCGCCACGCGCTCCTCGGCTTGACGCGCGATCAGGCGGTGGCGGGACTTCCAGCGCTCCGCGGAATGGCGCCCGAGCCAGAGTTCGCCTGAACGGCGGCGGCGCGCCGCCGTTCGATGAAAAGGGCGAGAGGCCCAACGATGAAGAGCGCCACGAGCGGGGGCGCGGCATTGAAGGCGATCGGGAGCGCGACGCCGCGGTCCGACGCCACGCGGATGAGCGCTTCGACGATCGCGATGATGACCACGACGATCATCTGCCACTTGCGACTGCGCACGATGGTGCGCGGGTCGGTGATCATGAAGAAGATGAAGAGCTGGTACATCGGCCCGGTGAGCGGGGCGATCTCCGGCCACACCGGTTGGCCGGTGAGCGTCGCGCGCAGCCATGCCAGCGCCAGGAACGACGCCACGTACGTCGCCGTCAGGTGCAATACCTTCACCCGCGAGGCGATGATGATGCCAAACGTCCAGATCACGAGGTTGGTGACGAGGTCGTTCCCCCACTGGTGGCTCAGCACCGAGACCTTGTGCGGCGCGGCGAGGAGGAGGGCCACGATCGCGAAGTTCGTGGGATTCCAGAGGTGCCCCTTCTCGTCCCGCAGCACGTATTTGGAACCGATCGCCAGGATCGCCCCGACCACGAACGGCCAGAGCGTCGCGCCTTGCGGCTTGGTGAGGAGCGTGAGGCTGATCCCGCTGATGTAGGCGCTCTGCAGGTTGGTCACCTTGCCGCGATCGAACCACGAGAGCAGTGCTTCGACGGCGACGCAGGTGCCGAGCGCGGTGGCGAGCCTCGCATATCCCCCCACCATGTGATAGCGGAACTGCACCACCACGAGCACGAGGGTGATGAGGAAGGCGATGAGGTATCGCGCCTCGACCATCGGCGATCGCGCAGCCTTCTGCGGCGCGACGGGCGCGGTAACGGCAGCGTTGGAGAGCGACATCAACGGGACGGTTCGGTGATGGTGTGCAACGTATCGGCAGCGAGGTGGGTGAGCACCTGTTGTTCCCCCGAGGGCCAATGGATGATTGCGCGATCCACCCACTCGCGCGCTCCAAGCCCGAAGTGAGGGCGGCGATCGTTCTGGCTGGCGAATCCCATTCCGCCATCGACGACTCGCCGCTGCGTCACCCCTCCGGACTCCACGACTACCTCGGCCCCGATCGCGCTCTTGTTGCTGCGCGTCCCGATCAGCTTGAAGGCAATCCAGTGGTTGGCCGAGTCGGGGGTGTCGCGGTAGAGAAGGACGGGCTGATTGAGGTTGGCGACGACGACGTCCATCGCACCGTGATTGGAGAAATCGGCCATTGCCACGGCGCGCCCATCGTAGTGGTCGGTGACGCCCACGGCCTGCGCCACGTCGGCCCAACCGGCGAGCCCGCGATTGAGGTAGACGCGCGAGCGTTCGTATCCCGACAGGCTCAAGTTGCCAAATGCCGGCCACGTCGCGGCGTCCTCGAAGAGGCGCGCGTTGGCACCGGCGATCTTCGACATCGAGTACCAGTAGTTGTGCGTGGAGTCGTCGGAGATGAAGCCGTTGGCGACGAATAGCTCGTCGGTGCCGTCGTTGTTCAGGTCGGCGAACTGTGATCCCCACGCCCACCCGGCGTCGGCGACCACCGGATCGGCGACGTTCTTGAAGCCGGTCCCCTCGCTCAGCTGGTTGACCCGCAGGTTGTTGTTCTGGAAGAGGTAGCCCTTGGCCGAGATGTTGGTGACGAAAACATCCATCCGACCGCGGTTGTACACGTCGCCTAACGCGACGGACATGCCGGACTTGGACTCGCTCTCCAGCCCGGTGTTGGCCGGCGTGAAGTCCTTCCCCTGCTGGTTGAGGAAGAGCTCCTCGGGGCCGTAGTCATTGGCGAGGTAGAGGTCGGGCCAGCCGTCCTGGTTGAAGTCGGCCGACGCGGCAGCAAGCGTCCAGCGCGTGCTCCCGACGCCCATCGCATCGGTCACGTCCTCGAAGCGCCCGTTCCCCGTGTTGTGGAAGAGGCGATTCTTTCCCCCGTTGGTCGCGTACTCGAACGAGTTGTGCATGATGCGCGTCGTCGTCACGTGCCACAGGTCCACGTCGTCGCGGAAGTAGGCGGTGACGTAGAGATCGAGGAGACCGTCGCGATCGTAATCGAACCAGATTGCGCCGTTGCTGTTGATCCAGTGATGCAGCCCCGAGGCGTTGGTGACGTCTTCAAAGCGCTTTCCATCAACGTTGTGCAGGAGGGTGAGGTTCCCGTAGCGGTAGACGAGAAGGTCTTCGCGGCCGTCGTTATCGTAGTCGCCCCACACCGCGCCCATCGACGCGCCGTCGCCGGCCCGATTGAGGTCGGCGACTCCGGCCTGTGCCGCGACGTCCTCGAAGGTGCCGTCGCCGCGATTGCGATAGAGCGCGTTGGGCGTATCGACGCGCGAGCTGGTGACGTAGAAGTCCATCCACCCATCGCCGTCGAAATCGCCCACTGCGACCGAGGCGCCGACAGCTGCAACGTGCGGCTCGATGTTGGCGAGCTTGGGGTCGAGGACCGCGCGATGGTGCGCGAAGCGAATGCCGGCGGCGGTGGTCGCGTCGCGCAGGACGAACCCGGGATGGGCGACGTTCACCGACGTTCCCCCGCCATCCCCATCCTTCCGGATGGTGAAGGCGAGCGCCCCGATGAGGAGCACCGCCATGAGGGCGCGTCGCACGAGTGGAGACGGACGTGAAGCCACGGAAGGATGGGACAGGGAAATCGCGGATCGCGCGCGGCTAGCGCCGAGTTGCAGTCCGTGTGTTGTATGTATCGAGGTAGCGTCGATGCTCGGCGTCGCCGGGATACGACTCGCCGGGGGCGTACGGGTACCGGGTGATGCGATGGAACGGGAGCGGCCCCACGCTGTTGCCGTAGGCCGTGTTGAGGTCGGAGTCCTTGATCCAGCCGTCGGTATAGAGAATGAAGTCGCGCTTCCACCCCGCGGGGAGCGACGACGCGGACGACGCGTCGAACTCGATCGTCGTCTCGTCGCCCGGCGCCATGATGACGAACATGTCGTCGGAAGAACGGAGGAGCGGCGTCACGTCGCCCACGCGGGTGAACTGCCCCTCGATCGGGCGCCACGGCGCGTCCTTCGTCACGCTGTCGTAGTCGAACCACTGCGGCCCGTTGCGCCCCCCTGCGCGGTACATGCGCGAGTAGCCGCGCACGTGCAGGTCGGCGGCGAGCGGCGCCAGCGCGGTCACGCGTGCGCCGGCATCCGGGCGTTGGTGTGCGACCAGCGCCTGGTCCCAGTACACCTGCATGTTGGTGCGAATGCGGACGTGATGATCGGCGGTGGGGAAGATCCCCGCCAGCGGGACGATCACCGTCTTGTCCTTCCCCGACGGGAAGCCGATGTCGGCGATCGCCTTGACCCAGCGCCCCGCTGCATCGCGCACCTCGAGCGACGGCGACGACACCGTGAACGAGGGCTGCTGCGCGATCGCCACGTTGATGCTCGCATCGGACGGGAAGATCCACCCGCGGAGCATGAGGATCGCATCACTGGCGCCGGCATCCTCCCCCAGGTCCATCACGAGGTCGTGCGGCTCCACCACGCCCTGGTATTTCGTGGATGTGAAGCCGGCGACGTAGTGATCGTCGCGCGTGAGCAGTGCCGCGAGGACGTCGCGCCCACGATCGTCGACCGCCGATACCGGCGCGTGCGAGCGTGCCACCTGGTGCAATCGCAGCGCGGTCGGCCCCGGCGGGACAAACTTCTCGTCGACGAAGACGTCGACCGAATCGGGGTGATCGACCGCGAGGAGCTTGATCTCGTCGGTGTAGGCCGTCTCCCACAGCTCCTCCGTGAGCTGCAAGCGGTAGCGCCCGTCGTGCGGCTGCAACGCGTCACCAGGGATGCGGAGATATTCGGTCGAGGCGCCGGCCGGTGCGTAGGCCATCGCGCCACCGGGGGTGCTCGCCGCCATGATCCCTACCGGCATTCCCAGCGCACTCCGCCACATCACGTCGGTCACGAAGCGGAAGCGCTTTCCGTCCCACGTGTACACGAAGGCGCACGATCCCTTGAGCGCCTCCATCTCGAGGACATCCTGGTCGGTGCCGGGGAAGAACACCGTCTGCGGCACGCCGTTCGGCCACTCGATGCGCAGCACGTCGGCCTTGAGATGCGGGCCCAGCCCGAAGTG
This sequence comes from Gemmatimonadaceae bacterium, assembly GCA_044225935.1. Taxonomy (GTDB): domain Bacteria; phylum Gemmatimonadota; class Gemmatimonadetes; order Gemmatimonadales; family Gemmatimonadaceae; genus SCN-70-22. The sequence goes on along the minus strand of JBGAHX010000025.1, from coordinate 52,999 downwards.
CGTCACTCGGCTCGTGACCACGCGCGACTGCAGGATGGTCCCCGTGCGCAGCTCGAGGCGCGCACCGATGCCGAAGTCGTTGTTCTTGCCGCTCCCGGTGCGGAGCCCGTTGAGCGTCACCTGCACCGAGAGTTTGTTGCTCCCGCCCTCGTTGACCAACAACGACATGCCGGCCGGCGTGCCGACGAGGAGATCCTGGTCGCCGTCGGCGTCGATGTCGGTGGGGAGCGCCATGCTCGAACTGCCGATCGTGGCCGGGAGGACCTTCGAGCGCGCCGCGAAGACGCCCTGGCCGTCGTTATGCAGGAGCGCCAACGATCCTGCGGCGCCGCGCGCTCCGGACGCACCGGTCACGACCAGGTCGAGCGCGCCGTCGTTGTCGACGTCCACAAGCGTCGCCCGCGATCCCGCGGCGGAGGCAAGCGCCGCCAGCACGCGGTCGGAGCGCCGGTCGCGCGCGAAGCTCCCGTCGGCGGCGCCGCGCCAGAGCTCCGTCGCCGCGCCCTTGGGACGGGCGATGAGGAGGTCCAGCAATCCGTCGTTGTTGTAATCCGTCACCAGCACGCCGCGGGCTCCCACTCCCGTCGGGAGTCCGCTGGCGGCCGTGACGTCGGCGAATCGCGTGGCCGGTCCTGCAGAATTTCGGTAGAGCGCGATGCCATCGCTGCCGTAGGCGAACGCGAGGTCGATGCGTCCGTCGCCGTCGAAGTCGCCGAAGGCGATGTCGCGCCCGTCCGGGTGCCCCACGAGCCCCATCCCCTCGGCTGCCTCGGTGAAGGTGCCGTCGAGATTGTTGCGATAGACGCGGTTCGACGGTCCGCCGGTGATCACGAGATCGAGATCGCCGTCGTGATCGAGGTCAACCCAGAGGGCTCGCGCCGCGCCGTCGGCTGCAACGATCTTCGACGCGACGGTCACGTTGCGAAACGTCCCGTCGCCGGCGCTGTGCTCCAGCACGCCGCGTCCGTCGTTGCCGATCACGAAGAGGTCGAGCCAGCCGTCGTTGTCGTAGTCGCCGACCGCTGCGTCGCGCGCACCGGCCGGGAGCGAAAGTCCCGATGCGGACGTGACGTCCGAGGAGCGCCAGCGCTCGACGCGGTAGAGATGCACCGTCGCGCTGGAGTCTCCCGCCCCCCTCGTCGAGACGAGCACGTCGTCCATCCCGTCGCCGTTGAAGTCACCGGTGGCGAGGACCGTCGAGGACTCCGCGCCGGTGGCGCCTGTTGCGGCTGCCGGTGTCGCACCGCCGCGCCCCGGGAGCCCGGCTTCGTCCGTCGCATCCTTGAAGGCGAGCGAATCGGAGACGAGTGCCATCCCGCCCATCCCGCGCAACTGGATCGTCGTCTGCGGGAGGAAGGTGAGAATCGGGCGACCGGGGAGTTCGCCCTCGACCCACTGCACCTCGCGAAGCGCCGCCTGGTACGGCGACGTCAGTTCCATCAGGTGGAGGAAGCGCTCGAACGGGACGCGCGCCTCCTCGACCTTGCCGTCGCCCAGCAACCGCAGCGATTCGTCGAGGAAGGGGCGGGCGACTTCGGGAGGCGCTGGCGGGACGCGCTCCACGTCTTGCAGCTGCAACAGCGCGCTGTCGGCGACTCCGCGCCGGTAGAGCGCCTCGGCGAGCTTGAGGCGCACCGCGAGGTTTGTCGGTTGCAGGGCGAGCACGTCGGCGAGGCGCGTTGAATATGTCGGACTCGCGCGGCGCGTCGAATCCTGCGCGTCGAGTTCGGCGAGCGCATAACGAGCGGTGGCGTTCTTCGGTTCGGCCTTGGCGAGCGCCTCGAGCGTCGTCCGAGCCTTCTCCTCCCGATGGGTCACCGAATACAAGCGCGCCAGCGTCAGTATGATGTCGGCGTTCGCCGGTTCGAGGTCGAGCGCCTTGTCGAGTTGCTTCTCGGCGTCCGCGGTGCGCCCCATGCGCAGGTAGGTGACGCCGAGGTTGGTGTAGCCGAACGGATCCTTCGGCACCATCCCGATGATCTTCTTGAACGCCTCCTCGGCTTCGGGAAAGCGGTCACGCTGCAGGTATCCCAGGCCCAGCGCGCGGGCCTGAAAGAGTTCGTCCGGGTTCGGTGGCGGCGTCTCGGCGCGACAGGCCGCGAGCACGAGGAGCATCGCCGAGCGCGCGAGCATGCGCCTCACGCGTGTTGAGGAGGCGATGCGTGAGTGAGGGCCGCGGTGTGTCGCGCCGGGCGCTCCGGAATGAGGGCTGGCCCGGAAGTCAGGGCGATGGAAGGGATTCCGCACGCTCAAAGACTGGGTCGAGCGCGGGGCGAATACAAGCGGGACGCCCGACAGCGTGCGTCCGGCACCTCTCCATAGCGACTGAGGAGCGCAGCCTCGCAAGGACCAGGTGCGGCAGGCTCGCCGTGCCGCGGATCGTTCGGCGATGCGTCGCATCACGAGGCGCAGTCCGATAGTTAGCCGTTGACGAAACTGTTGGCGAGTTCTATTGTTTCCGCCATGGCTAACAATTCCCGTGCCCTCGACGGCGTGTTTCAGGCGCTGGCCGATCCCACTCGGAGAGCCGTGATCATGGAGCTGGGGAAGGGACCGGCCACTGTGAGCCAGCTCAAGAAGCCGTTCCGTATGGCGCTCCCTTCCTTCCTGAAGCATCTGCAGCTCCTGGAGCGCAATCGCCTCATTCGGACGAGCAAGAGCGGGCGACAGCGCACGTGTCGTCTCGAGACGCAGACGCTCGCGGCCGCCGAGTCGTGGATGTCGCAGCAGCGGGCGATCTGGGAGGCGCGCACCGATCGCCTCGAGGCACTCGTCACCACCCTGCAATCACCAGAGTCATCATCATGAGCACGCACTTCGATACCGATCGCGACCTCACCATTTCGCGCGTGATCAAGGCGCCTCGCGCGCTCACCTGGCGCGCGTTCGCCGAGCCCGAGTTGTTCGCCAAGTGGTGGGTGCCGGCGCCGACCACGCTCGACGTGCTCGAGCTGTCGCTCCATCCCGGCGGGGCGATGCGCACCGAGATGCGCAACGACGGCGGGCCGCCTGAACCGCACATGCACGCCTGCATTCTCGATGTGGAGCCGCTGCGTCGCCTCGTCTTCACCACCGCCTTGCAGTCGGCGTGGCGGCCGGCGCCGGAGTCGGCGATCATGATCACGGCGGTCCTCACGCTCGAGGATCATCCCGACGGGACACTCTATTCGGCGCACGTGATGCATCGCGACGCCGCGGCTCGTCAGGTGCACGAGACGCTCGGCTTCGCCGACGGGTGGGGGACGGTGGCGGCGCAGCTGGCGGGGCTGATCGAGGGAATGACCTGACACCGTGGCTCGCTCGTAACGCTGTGTTCAGCTGGTGGGGTGCATGTTCTTGCCCGAAGGTGATCGCCGCATCATCGTCGCACCGCCACTCCACCGGAGTCTTCCATGTCATCCACACCCATGCGCGCCCTGCGCGCACTCGCCCTTTTGCTCGTGTTCCCCGTGATCGCGCATGCGCAGGCCACGCCACCGAAGAGCCCACCGCCCGCTGCCAAGACCAAGGCGGCGACGACTGCGCCCGCGATGAGCAAGGCTGCGACGACCGCGAAGGCGGCCGACAGCGGCGCGAAGGTCGCCGCGACCGTCAACGCCACCTGCAAGGATGGCTCGAAGTACTCCGGCGCGTCGCGCAAGGGAGCCTGCACCGGGCACGGTGGCGTGAAGTCGTGGGCCGCCACGATGGTACGCGCGACGTGCACCGATGGTACCGCGTTCGAAGGCGCTTCGCGCCGAGGTGCGTGCGCCAAGCACGGCGGCGTGAAGGAGTGGGCGAAGTAGCCTACTCGCCCTCGGTCGCTGGGGAATCGCCCATCCAGTAGCGCGGGCCGGTCCCCAGCGACGCAGCGCGGTCGCCAGGGTTCAGGATGTGACAACGCTCCAACGACAGGCAGCCGCAGCCGATACAGTCGGTGAGCCCGCGCCGAAGCTGCTCGAGCGCTGCGATCTCCGTCGCAAGACGTTCTGACCACCGCGCCGAGAGCGCGCCCCAGTCGTCGCCAGTCGGCGCCCGGCCGGTGGGGAGGCGGTCGAGCTCCGCGCGAATTTCCTCGAGCGAAAGCCCCATGCGCTGGGCGAAGACGATGAAGGCGACGCGCCTGATCGTCGCGCGCGGATATCGGCGGTGTCCCGAGCCGGTTCGCTCGGCGCCGATCAGTCCACGATCCTCATAGAAGCGAAGTGCCGACGTCGCGACGCCGGTGCGCTTCGCCAGCTCCCCGACGGTGAGGGGGTGCTGGAAGCGCGCCCACGGACTCTCGGGGGGTGCGGCGTGACCGGAATCGCCGGGATCGGACGCAGTCATCGAGCGAAGGTAGGAATCGCGATCCTTGACTTCAAGCGCACTTGAAGTTGTAGGATGCCAGCGTCCCAACGGTCGCGGCCGCGCGTCTCGCCGCCTCCACCTTTCCGACGCCCTCCTTATCGGCATCCGTGACTGAACTCGTATTCCTTCGCCTCGTTCATGTACTCGGCGGAATCTTCTGGGTGGGGACCGCGGTCTTCACGACGCTCTTCCTCGCCCCCGCGCTCGCCTCCGCAGGACCTACGGCAGGGCAGGTGATGCTCGCGCTCCGGCGCCGTCACCTGATGACCGCGTTGCCGCTGGCGGCGCGCACGCGGCGTAACGTGCTCGCCAGTGCGGTGACCATCGCCCTCCTCCTCGCCGGCTCGGCGGGAATGGCCGTGGCGAGGTACCTCGCATGACGCCGACGATCCTGATGGAGCCTCGCGTGCCGGTACCGGTGGACGACGTGACGCTCGACCACACGCTCGCCACGCACGTGGGAGCGCTTCGGCAGTACATCGTTGGGGTACTGGCGAGCGAAGGGTGTGCGCTCGACGCGCGCACGCTCGACGACGTGAGCGAGACGGTGCTGGCCGAGGCGGTCCGGCTCGCGGTCCATTGGGTCGAGCACGATTCGACGCTGGAGCGGTAAGGGGTGCCGCCGGCGACGAACCGTTCTCGTCGTCGGCGTGCCCGCGCTGCTCTGGCTATTGCAGCCGCAACGCCTCGATCGGCTCTACCCGCGCCGCGCGCCATGCCGGCGCCCAGCTCGCCGCGAGCGCGGCGACGGTGAGGACGAAGGCCACCGCGACCAGTGTCAGCGGATCGGTGGGCTCGACGCCATAGAGCAACGCCGCCATGGCGCGCGCTGCGGCCAGCGCCCCCGCGGCACCGATCAGGACGCCGGCAATCGCGAGCGATACTCCGCGCCGAAGCACCAACATTCGAATGCCGGCCAGCGGCGCGCCGAGGGCGACGCGGATCCCGATCTCGCGCCGACGCCCGCGAGCGAGCTGCGCCATCACGCCGTACACACCAACCAGCGACAGCAGGAGGCCGGCGGCGGCGAAGGTGAGGACGAGCGTCATCACGAAGCGGCGGCGCGCGAGCGCCTCGTCGCGAATCGTCGTCATGGGGCGCAGCTCATTGATGGCGACGGTCGCGTTCGACGCCGCGATCGCGCTGCGGACCGACGGTATCAGCGACGACGGGTCGAGCGAGGCGCGCAGGAGCAGGATACGAACTCCCGGCTCATCCTGCGCGACGGGGGCGAAGAACTCCGGGCGCGATTCCAGCTCGAGCCCCACCTGGCGCTCGCTCCCCACGACTCCCACGATCGTGCGCCAGTAGGAGGTCGAGTCGGGGTACCGGTCGAAGGCGACACGCTTCCCGATCGGGTCTTCATTCGCGAAGTACTTCCGTGCGAGGGCCTCGTTGATGAGCACGACGGGCGGAGCGGAGGCGACGTCGTCATCGGTGAAGGTGCGCCCCTTGAGCAGCGGGACGCGGAGCACTTCCTGGTACTTGGGGGAGCACGAGCGATGCAGGACGTCGACGCCATACGCTTCGCGCGGACGCCCCGCGACGGCGAAATCGCTCGACCACGATTGGCTGGTCATCGGCAGCTGCGAGACCACCGCAACGGACTGCACGCCCGGAAGCGCGCCGAGGCGGTCGCTGACATCGCGATAGAAGCCGTCGCGCAGTTCGCGCGTGGCGAAGCGCCCTGGCGGGAGATTGAGCGTGACCGAGAGGACACCTTCGGGCGAGAGTCCGGGATTGACGCCCTGCACGCGCCACCAGCTTCGCACGAGGAGTCCCGCGCCCGACATGAGCATCACGGCGACCGCCAGTTCGGCCACGGCGAGCGCATGACTCCAGCGCCGAAGGCGCGAACGCGAGGCGCCGCGCCCACCTTCCTTGAGCACTTCGGCTGGGGCGCGACGCCGAGTCCAGAGTGCTGGCCCGATCCCGAAGAGCAGCCCGCTCAACGTGGTGATGCCGAGCGCGAACAGCAGGACTCCGCCGTCGAGTCCGATCTCGCCGACGGGGAGCATTCCTTCGGGTTGCATCGCGGCGAGGAGGCGCGTCCCACCCCACCCGAGCGCGACGCCCGCCACGCCGCCTAACGAAGACAGCACCAGCGACTCGGCGAGTGCCTGACGAATGAGGCGCCAGCGCCCGGCGCCCAGGGCGAGACGCACGACCGATTCGCGCTCGCGATCGACGGCCCGCACGAGGAGGAGGTTGCCGACATTGGCGCAGGCGATGAGGAGGAGGAGCGCGACCGCCACCTGCAACGCAAGAAGTGGCTGGCGCACGTCGCCGACGAGGAAGCGATGGAGCGGCGTGAGCCCACCCCCCATGTCGGTGTTCGTCTCCGGATACTGCTGCATGAGGCGGTTGATCACGACCTGCAGCGCGGCGTCGGCACGCTCGGGGGTGACGCCCGGGCGCAAGCGCGCGATGACGCGCAACCAGTGCGCGCGGCGAAACCACGTTTGTGTTCGCGCGGCCGGATCGAAGGCGGTGGGGCGGAAGACGTCGGCCTTGCGTCCCGGAAAGCGGAAGGACGCTGGAACGATCCCCACCACCCGCACCGGGAATCCCCCCAACTCGATCGTGCGTTCGAGAATCCCCGGGTCGGCAGCGAAGCGTTGCCGCCAGAGGCGCTCGCTGATCATCGCGACGCGTTCGCCGGTATCCCACGTCTCCGCATCGGTAAACGTGCGGCCGCGAAGCGCGGGGACGCCGAGCACCTGGAAGAAGTTCCCCGTGACTGGCATCGACTCGAGGATCTGCGACTCGCCGTCGCGCGTGAGGACTACGTCTGAGCCAAACGACGGATAGGCGGCAACACCCTCGAACGCGTCGACCTGCTCGCTCCAGTCGAGATAGTTGGCGGGCGCTGCGTCGGCCTGGATCCACCCACGCTCGGCGTTCTTCTCCCAGAGCATCACGAGGTGTTCGCTGTCGCGGAACGGAAGGGGGCGCAGGACGACGGCGTACAGCGTGGAGAAGATCGCCGTGTTGGCGCCCACGCCAAGCGCGATGGTGAGGACGGCGGCAAGGGTGAGCGCGGGGTTGTGGCGCAGCGTGCGGAGGGCGTAGCGCGCATCGGAGAAGGCGTCCTCGATCCATCGTCCGCCGCGCACGTCGCGGTGCGCCTCGCGTGCCGAGTCCCGTCCCCCAAAGGCGGCGAGCGCCAGGCGTCGTGCCTCGAGCGGCGTGTGTCCGCTACGGATGTTCTCTTCGGTTTGCCAGGTGATGTGCGACTCTATCTCCTCGTCGAGCTCGCGGTCGGCGGCACGCCCGCGCACGATGGCCCGCAGCTGGCGAAGGAGACCGCCGACGCGATCGCTGATGCGCTCGACGATGGAGGCCATGGTCATGACTCCAGGATGAGGTCGACCGCGCCGACGTAGCGGCGCCAAGCCGCGGTCTCGGTCCCGAGGGCGCGCCGGCCGGAGGCGGTAAGGTGGTAGAAGCGCGCGCGACGATTGGAGTCGGCGGTGCGCCAATCGCTGGTGATGAGCCCGCGCTGCTCGAGGCGTTGCAGGGCGGGATACAGCGATCCCTGGTTCACCTCGAGGACGCCGCGCGAGAGCTGCTGAATGCGCTGGTTGATCCCCCAGCCGTGCTGGTCCTCGAGCGTCAGGGTCTTGAGGATGAGGAGGTCGAGTGTCCCGCGAAGGACGTCGGACGGGGCGGAGTCGGCCACGGAGCAGCTCTCATGTCGGAAGTCGACACGAAAATGCGGCGCTTGTGTCGGAAGTCAACACAAGCGGGGACGAGCGGCGCGTCGCGAGGGGTGGGGCGTTTCGGCCGGTCGCCTCCCGATCGATCGCTCCTACCGATTGCCCTCGGGGAGCGGCGGGACGCTCTGCAGGTACGCCCACACCGCGTCACGCTCGGTGTCGTTCATGGCGCGCAGGATGGCGATCGGCATGAACGGATCCAGCTTGCGGCCGTCGGGGCGCACGCCGGTGTTGATCAGGGAGACGAACTGCTCCTTGGTCCACCCGCCGAGTCCCGTGGGGTGCGGCGTGATGTTGAGCGGCATGGGCAGCGACGCCGGTGCGCCGGGAATGCGACCGCCGGAGAGATGTTCGCCGTGGCACCCGCGACACCCGCGCACGAGGAAGGAGCCATACTCCGCGGTCGGGGCGGGCGCGGGGACCGTCTCGCGTGGCGCCGAGTCGTCGATCATCGAGTGGCTCAGCGTCGGGACGACTCCAAAGCTCGTCAGCACCATGCCGAGCGGCTTCACGGTGGCGGGGGGGACGTCGTTGTCGGCGGGAGGAACGCTGCGGACGAACGACACGATCGCCTGCAGGTCCTCGTCGGGAAGCCAGTGGTGCTCCTCGGTCGGCATCCAGATGAGCGTGCGCCCGTCGGGGCGTACGCCGTAGCGGATGGTGCGGGCGAGCTGCTGGTCGGTGTAGCGGTCCCCTACACCTCCCTTGCCGCGCGTGAGGTTGGGGGCGTTGATGACGCCGATCGGCCCGATGTCATCGACGTGTCCGCCCTTGAGCCCTTCGCCGTGACAGCCGACGCACCCGCCGAACGACGAGGCGATGTGCGCACCGCGCGCGATGACGGCGGAGTCGGATGAGGCGACGATGGATGGCGTCGGCACGTCGTGCACCGTGGCACGCGCCCGGTTGAAGCGGAATATCTGCACGCCGACAATGATCACGGCGAGCAGCAGGACGCCACCGATGATTCCGCCGATCCACTTGAGCACTTTCATCTCGTTCCCCGAAGGTGACGGTTCAACGTGGAGCTTTCTCGCGCTCCGCGAAGCGGAATACGGCAGGGAGGGTCAATCGGTTTTGCCCTTCATCGCCCGCGCACCCATGTCGCGCAGGAAGGCGTACACGTCGCGCACTTCCTCGTCGGTGAAGTAGGCGAATCGGCCACGCGCCACGCCTCCCATCATCGGGAGTTCGCGCCCCCCGATGGGCTTCCCAGTTCGCATCAGCCGTTCGAAGTCTGCGAACGGATAGCCGCTCACGATCGCCAGGTCGGGGGCGGTTTCGTCGCCGAAGGGAGAGTCGGCGCGCAGCGAGAAGCCGTGACACTCGTTGCACGTGGTCATGGCGATGTACTCGCCACGCGCGATTGACGAATCGGGCTCGCCGCTTCGTTTGAGCGGCGGAACCTTGTCGAGGAACTGGGGAATGGCGCCGTCGCGCCCGCGGGCGATCTCCCAGCGGATGGGCCACGGGAGTGATGGCGACGGCAGGGTGGCGTCGACAATCGGCGCACTGCGCAGGTAGGCGTAGATGTCGGCCACATCCTCGTCGCGCAGGCGGACGAAGTTGTACGCGGGCATGCTGTAGACGGCGCGTCCGTCATGGGCGATGCCGTGCCGCACGGCCCGTTCGAACGTAGCCGCACTCTCGCGCCGAGTGAGCGCGGGAAGGTTGGGTGCGACCGCGTATCCCCACATCTGCTGCCCTTGAAGGGAGCTGCCGTGGCAGCCGCGACACCCGCGGGTGCGGACGAGGTGATCTCCGCGCGCAATGGCCGCGGAGTCGGTGGAAATCGGGTGCGTGAAGGGCGGGGGGGAGGCGAACGAGCGGAAGTGTGCTTCGCTGGCCCAGTAGGTCCAACCCGCGAGTGCGAGGACCGCGCACAGCGCAACCGCGACCGTGCCCAGTCCCCAGCGGAGGAGTCGTCGAGTCATGAGGGGGGGTAAAGGACTCGAAGCCGATCGTGCTGAAGCGCCGCCAATATGGACCGGCTCGGCGCGCTGCGGAAGGCGCGCACCCCCGCGTGCCGGGCTACATCTCGCGCAGTGCGTTGAGGAGCCATTGCCCCGGGCGCCCCGTGACCTCGCGCCCGAGTCGCTGCTGCTCTTCCTTGACTGCTTCACGCGTGCGGCGTCCGAGAATCCCGTCGGGGGGGCCGATGTCGTGTCCGTGCTGGGCGAGGAGCACCTGCAGTTCGCGGCGTTCCCCTCGCGAGAGTCCGAGGTCGTCGGTGGGCCATGGCGTCGCGAACGGCGGCTCTCCGCGCAGCCGATCCGAGAGGTGCACGATCGCCAATGCATAGCTCACCGCGGCATTGTAGCTGTAGACCGCGTCGAAATTCTTCATCACGAGAAATGCAGGGCCCTCGATGCCGGCGGGGAGGAGCAGTCCTGCCGGCGTGGCGTCGGAAAGTCCGTCGCCGGCAAGCGGCATCCCGTCGACGCGAGTGACGCCGCGCGCGGCCCATGACTTGAGCGTGTGCTTCACCTTTCGCCCTTCGCCCTTGGTGTCGAACGGCGCGCCGTTCTTCGACGGGAGGCGCACCTCGAGTCCCCACGGCTGCCCGCGCTTCCAGCCGGCATTCCGCAGGTAGTTGGCGGTGGAGGCGAGGGCGTCGGGGACGTTGTCCATCAGGTCGCGCTTGCCGTCGCCATTGAAGTCGACCGCGAGCCGCTCGAACGTGCTCGGCATGAATTGCGTCTGCCCAAAGGCGCCGGCCCAGGAACCCAGGAAGTTGGCCGGGGCGACGTGGCCGCCCTGCACGATACGCAGCGCCGAGAGAAGTTCGCGGCGAAAATAGGTCTGCCGGCGCCCGTTGCAGCTGAGCGTCGCGAGCGAGCGCAGCACGTGATAGCCGCCGCGTCCCTTGCCGAAATTGCTCTCCACCCCCCACACGGCAACGACGGTCGCCGGATCGACGCCATAGCGATGGGCGACGCGCTCGAGGGTGGCGCGGTGGCGCTCCATGAGGATGTGTCCGTCGTCGATGCGCTCCTGATCCACCATCACTGCGAAGTAGTCCCAGATGGGGAGCGTGAACTCGGGTTGTGCATCGAGGCTGGCGAGGACGCGAGTGTCGGGAGTCGCGTCGTCGAGCCAGCGCCAGGTGGTCGACTTGATGCTGCGCGCCGCCTTGGTGGCGCGCACCTGTCGCAGGCAGGCGTGGAGGTGTTTGGTGGTAGTGTCTGCGGGCGAGACGGCGAGGACGAAGGCGGTGACAAACGGCAGGGGCATCGACTCGGGGTGCGGGGGCGAAGGGAGGGAGCGAGCATCGCGCGGGCGCTCGGCTCCCTGTATCGCAGTCTGGGACGGTGTCCGCGATGCGTCAACGCCAGCAACGTCTTACAGCCGTGTGCCCACGAATGATCGACTCGCGTTCGCTCGGCGTAGTCACCCGAATACACGGTCGTCTCAGTGACGCTTTCCCCGCAGCGAGTTCCGGGGGTGAGCCGTAATCGATAGGCCCCCGCAATCGAGAGGTTCCGATCCCGCGGACGCTCCCCAGCCCCACGTTCGACCGACGAGAGCCGTGACTTCGAAGATCCAGGTGACAGCGCTTCTCTCGCTCCTTGCGGCGCTCACCTCCGCGTGCGCGAGCGCGCCGCACGCGACGGCCGCCCCTGCGCCGGCGACCAGCGTTGGCATCCCGGCGATGCAGCATACGCCCGCCGATGTGCACTTCATGTCCGGGATGATCCACCATCATGCGCAAGCCGTGCTCATGGCGGGATGGGCGCCGACGCACGGGGCGAGCGCGTCGCTCCAGCGCCTGGCGGAACGAATTGCGGTGGCGCAGAAGGACGAGATCGCGCTGATGCAGAACTGGCTTCGCTCCAAGGGGGAGCCGGTCCCGGAGGCGACGCCTGGAAAGATGTCGATGACGATGAACGGGATGCAGCACGAGATGCTGATGCCCGGGATGCTCACCGACGAACAACTCAAACAGCTCGATGCCGCGCGCGGTGTGGAGTTCGATCGCCTCTTCCTGACCTTCATGATGCAGCATCACCAGGGGGCGATCACGATGGTCGACACGTTGTTCGGCTCGCAGGGTGCCGGCCAGGACGAAGTGATCTTCCGCTTCGCGTCAGACGTGTACGCTGACCAGACGACCGAGATCGACCGGATGCAGAAGATGCTCGACGCCCTTCCGCCGTCCGCCAGCAGCAAGTAACGCGTTACACGCCGCGGCACGTTAGGCAATCCAGCAGTGGACATCCCCATCTCCCCTCACCGCCCCGCAGGAGTCACCATGCGTTCTCTCCGGACGAACCGGCGCCCGCCGGCCGTCTTCACCCGCCTCGCGCGCAGCGCGGCGCTGGCCCTCGCGCTCGGCGCCTGCGCGCGCGGCGCGATGGTCACGAATTCCGCGGCGAACATGTCGCCCACGCCGCCGTCCCCCGACCCGCGGGTCGGGCTCAAGGCAGGGCTGCACGACGCCGGCGAGGCGGCGTGGAACATCCGGCTCCTCTCGAACTCGCCGTCCCCGCAGGGCTTCGTTGGCGTGACCAACTCCGACCTCGCCTTCACCGGGCACTACGCGATCCAGGGGAACTACAACGGCTTCATCGTCTGGGACATCAGCAACCCGCGCAAGCCGTCGCTCAAGAAGTCGTTCCTCTGTCCGGCGTCGCAGAGCGACGTGTCGGTCTACAAGAATCTTCTGTTCGTCTCCGCCGAGGGGCTCACCGGGCGCCTCGACTGCGGGACCCAAGGGGTGCGCGACACGGTGAGTCACGATCGCGTGCGCGGGATCCGCATCTTCGACGCGACCGACATCACCAACCCGAAGTACATCACCAACGTGCAGACGTGCCGCGGTTCGCACACGCACACGGTGGTGAGCGATCCGCGCGACCCGGCGAACGTGTACATCTACGTGTCGGGGTCGGCGGGGGTTCGGTCGCCTAACGAGCTCCCGGGGTGCTCGGGGTTGGCGCCGTCGGAGGATGCCAACTCGGCGCTCTTCCGCATCGAGGTGATCAAGGTGCCGCTGGCGCATCCGGAGCAGGCGGCGATCGTGAGCTCGCCGCGCATCTTCAACGACCTCACCGCGCCGCCGCGCCATGCCGAGGTGCTCGACTCCGCCGCGCGCGCCCGTGCGGCGAGCCGTCCGCCGCGCCCGGGGAGCAACATCCGGAATGCCGGCCCGACGCAGTGCCATGACATCACGGTCTACCCGGCGATCGGGCTCGCGGGGGGCGCCTGCGGCGGCTACGGGCTCCTGCTCGACATCAGCAACGTCGCCAATCCGGTTCGCGTGGGGGCCGTCGCCGACTCCAACTTCTCCTTCTGGCACTCGGCGACCTTCAGCAATGACGGGTCGAAGATCCTCTTCACCGACGAGTGGGGAGGCGGGTCGCAGCCGCGCTGTCGTTCGACCGACAAGATGGAGTGGGGAGCCGACGCCATCTTCACGCTCGTGGACAAGAAGATGACGTTCAAGAGCTACTACAAGATGCCGGCGGCGCAGACGTCGCAGGAGAACTGCGTCGCGCACAACGGGTCGCTGATCCCGATCCCCGGTCGCGAGGTGATGGTGCAGGGGTGGTACCAGGGTGGAATCTCGGTGTTCGACTGGACCAACCCGGAAAAGCCGCACGAGATCGCGTACTTCGATCGCGGCCCGGTCGACTCGACGAAGCTGGTGAGCGGCGGCTCGTGGTCCGTGTATTGGTACAACGGGAACCTGGTGAGCTCGGAGATCGCGCGCGGGCTCGACGTCTACGAGTTGCAGCCGAGCGCGCACCTGTCGCAGAACGAGCTGGATGCGGCGCGGAGCGTGCACTTCGAGCAGCTGAATGCGCAGGAGCAGCCGAAGCTGGTGTGGCCGGCGTCGTTCGCGTTGGCGCGGGCCTATCTCGACCAGCTGGAGCGTGGGAATGGTGAGCCGGCCGACCGTATCGCGGCGGCGCGCGCGGACCTTGCAGCTGCCGAGAAGCTGTCGGGTGAGGCGCGGAAGAACGCGCTCAATGCGTTGGCGACGCGGATGCACACCGAGGCGCGGAGCGCGACGGATGCGCCGAAGGCGCACATGGCGGCTGGGGCGGTGGGGGAGTTGGCGAAGGGGATGTAAGGCGGCGTCGGCGTTGCTGCTGGTGGTTTGGACGAGGGGCGAGCCAAGTGGCTCGCCCCTCGGTCGTTCACGGCACCCGCAGGGAGGCGGGAACGATCCCGGTCACGCGAACACCCGCACCGCGCGCGGCGTCGAACGCGGCCACCACGTCCTGATATCGCACGGTTGAGGCGCCGCGTACGAAGAGCACCTTGGTCGCTCGGTCGGCAAAGACGTCGCGTAGCCGCGCCGAGAGGGCACCGCGCGGAATCTCGGCGCCATTGAGGACATAGCGGGGCCCGGGATCCACGCTCAACACGATGGAAGGCGCCGATGACGTGCTCTCGCTGTCCTGCGGTAGCTGGAGGTCGAATGCCCGGCGTGTGGCGCCCTGCGCCATCATGAAGATGATCAGGAGCACGAGGAGCACGTCGATCATCGGGACCACGTTGGGCTCTCCGGCGAGCTGGGGCAGGGCGCGCGGGGCGGGTTTCATGTGACCTCCGGGAATGGGGTGGAGGTCAGACTGCGCAGGCCAGATGAGCGTTCGCTTTCGACAGTGTTGCAGGGCGATGACGACTACATGACGAATGCGTGAACGACCTAAAGGAACTTCCGGAGAAGCACTCGCTCCCCTAGCGACTCGCGCTCAGCTTCCAGGGACTCGGCAGATCGGACAGATGCCGAGCTTCGGCTCCTGACCGAGCACAAGCGTCACGGGACCGAGCGCCACGAGCGACTTGTTGGTGGTGTCGTCTACCGCCACGGACAGCGTCATCGTCGATCCTCGAATGACCCCCGCGAAACGCGCCGGCAAGGTAGGTCCCAGCGCGATCGGGTAGGCACGCAGGAGGTAGGTGCCGGCCACGTTGAATCGCCCGTCGGCGTCGAGCACCTCGGGGCGGCGAAAATCTCCCTTGGTGCAGCCGACGTGCACATGAACGAGCGTGTCGCTCACGATGACGCCGGCGCCGTCGCTTCCCCAGGTACCTAGCGCAACGGTGGTGGGAAGAGGTGCAGCGGTATTGCCGGAGCCCGCGCATCCTCCACCGCTGAGGGCGAGGACAACGACCAGGAGTGCGACTACCGAGCCGACGATCGATCGGTGCATACGCCCTCCGGCAAGAGCGAGTGGGGCGCGACGACTATTTAAGACGGGCAGGCGCGTCACTTCATATCATGCCACGACGCGCCGTCTACTGCACTCTTCCCACGCTGTCGCGCGCACCCGCCTACCCCTTCCTCCCCCGCTCCGCCTCCCAATCCACGAACGGTCCATCGAAATCGCGGAGCCGAGTCCCGTCGAACCACCACACCCGCGTCGCGACCTCGCGAAGGAATGCCCGGTCGTGGCTCACCAGCAGCACCGTCCCCTCGTACTCGTCGAGCGCATCCTCGAGCACCTCGATGTTCTCCACGTCGAGGTGGTTCGTGGGCTCGTCGAGGACGAGCAGGTTCGCACCGCTCAGCGTGATGCGTGCGAGCGCCATGCGCGCTCGCTCGCCGCCGCTCAGCGTGCGAATCTCCCGAAAGACCTCCTCCCCACTGAAGCCGAATGCGCCGAGGTGGTTTTGCACCTGGCCGCGGTTCCACAGCGGTCGCAGGTCGTTGATGGCATCGGACAGCGACTTGTCGATGGGGAGGTCGCCGAGGTCCTGCCGAAAGTACGCGGGCGTGATGGAGCCGCCGACCTTTGACTCGCCGCTCGCCGGCGCGAGGTCGCCGAGCAGCGTGGAGATAAACGACGACTTGCCGGCGCCGTTCGGCCCCACGAGCGCGACGAAGTCGTTGCGCCGGAGCACCGCGGTGAAATCATCGACCAGCACGCGCCCAGGAACCTCGACTCGCAGGTCCTTGATGGCGATGACCTGGTCGCCGCCACGCTCGGCAACGGTGAATTGGAGGTTCATCGCCGCCGGATCGCCGGGGGGAGGTGCCAGGCGTGGCAGCCGCTCCAGCCGCTTTCGCTTCCCCTTGGCCTGGAACGAGTTCACGCCGGCGATGTTCCGGCGGATGTACTCCTCCTCCTTCTTGACGTAGGCGCGCTGCTTCTCGAGTTCACGCTCGCGCGTGAGCCGTCGCTCGGCGCGCTGCGGGACAAACTGGCTGTAGTTCCCCTTGTACGATTCGCTGGTCTTCGCCTCGACGTGGAGGATGTTGGTGCAGATCGCGTCGAGAAAGGCGCGGTCGTGCGAGACCACGATCACGGTTTCGTCGGCCTCGCCCAGCCACTCCTGCAGCCACGAGATCGTGTCGAGATCGAGGTGGTTGGTAGGCTCGTCGAGGAGGAGAAGGTCGGCAGGTGCAATCAGCTGCGCCGCGAGCCCGACGCGCCCACGCTCTCCGCCGGAGAGGGTGGAAACGAGTCGCGTCTTCGACTCCTCGGCGTCGAAGCCGAGCCCCTGCAACACGGCGTCGACGCGCGCATGATAGGTGTAGCCCCCCAAGTCGGCGAAGCGCTCCTGGTCGTGCCCGAACTTCTCGAGGATCTCCTCGGTGAGCTTGTCGCCGAGTTCACCCATCGCCATCGCCTGCTCGGCGATGCTGTGCTCGAGGGCGATGACCTCGCGCCACGCGGCCGCGCCGGCCTCCCAGACGGTCGTTGCCCCCTCGAAGGCGCGATGCTGGTCGAGGAGTGCGTGACGCATTCCCGGCTTGCGCGCGACGCTGCCAGCGGTCGGCTGCATTTCGCCGGTGATCACCTTGAAGATGGACGTCTTTCCAGCGCCGTTGCGCCCGATGATTCCCCAGCGTTCGCCCTCGGCGACGGTGAAGGTGACGTTCTTGAACAGTTCCGTGGCACCGAAGGAGATGCCGACGTTCGAGAGGGAGAGCAGGGTCACGCGCGGAGGGGCAGGGGCTGATGAAGTGGGCGCGAAAGTTAACGCCCAGCGTCCCAGCTCAGCGCGGGCACCGCTCTTTCGGCGTCCAATCCGGCGCGGGAATCGTCCACGGCCGCGATTCATCGTGCAGGACCAGCCCCAGCGTGCGCCGGATCCCAGGGGCGACGCCGACGAGGAGCATCGGGACGCCTTCCCCGACGATGAGACTCTCGCCCGAGCGCACCACGCTCGCGCCATCGGGCGTCTCGAGGCATTGCGCCCCTTCGAGGACGAGCCAGGCCTCGGGGCCAGCATGCTGGTGCACCGGCGTGCGCCCCGCAGCCGGGACGACGCCTTCGAGATAGTGCGCCGAGTATCGTCGGCCGGGGACCACCGGGAGCGGCCCGATGCGCGCAACACGCTCTCCGCCATTAGGGTGCCACGCACTATCGGCGAGCGTGAAGAGCCAGTCGCGACCGTGCGCGCGCACCACTGTGCTGTGCGCACCTCTCGCCGCGTCGGCCGCCGCACGCGCGGGGAACCGGTCGAGGTGCCAGTAGACTGGCGTAGCTGGCGCGATGCCGAACGGCTCGCTCCCCGCCATGTAGCACCCGACCTCGTCTTCGGGCGTAGTTCGCGGCGATGCACAACCACCCGGAACAGGGACGGTGGTGCTCGCGGGATGGTCCGCGCCGAAAGTCGCCTCGCGTGCGGCGCCTGCGCTGGATGAGGGGCCGACGTTCGGCGCGTGCGCTGGAGCGCAGCCGTCCAGCGCCACAACGCCGACCAAAACACCGACCAGCATCCCGACGGCACGCCCTGCGAATCTTCGCATGCTGCTCACCAACGCAAGCGGGGAGGGTCCCTGTACGCGCACTCGAATGTTCGCGCGACCGGACAGCTGCACAAGGGGAGCGACTTCGTCGCCCGTGGCGTGGCGCGCCGAGTTACATCTGGCGATATGTTGAGGTGGCCGAAGGGCCTTCACGGTGCACCGCACCGAGCGACGCTCCAGTTCCGCCTCTCACCCCCCGCGTATGCGTCTCCTCATCGCTTTCGCGCTTGTCATCGGCGCGATGCCCGCCGCGCCCGCCCACGCGCAGGACCAGCGCGCACTCGTCAGGTACGTCGACTCGGTCGCAAACGCGGCGGTGAGCGAACATCGTACTCCGGGCGTTAGCATCGCGATCGTCAGGAATGGGCGTACCGTGCTCGCCAAGGGGTATGGCTTCGCCGATCTCGAGAACGATGTCCCCGCGACGCCGCAGACTGTCTACCGCATCGGCTCGGTGACCAAGCAGTTCACGGCGGCGGCGATCATGCGCCTCAAGGAGCAAGGGAAGCTTTCACTCGATGACACGCTGCAGAAATTCTTCCCCAACTATCCGGCGCAGGGGAAGCGGGTCACGGTGCGCAACCTGCTGAATCACACGTCGGGGATCCGGAGCTATACGAGCATGGGTCCCAGGTGGCAGCGGCTCATGCGGCTCGACATGGCTCCCGACTCGATGCTCGCGCTCTTCGCCCCGGAACCATTCGATTTCAAGCCGGGCGACGAATGGCGCTACGACAACTCCGGGTTCTTCCTCCTCGGGATGATCATCGAGAAGCTGAGCGGAAAGACGTACGGCCAATACCTGCAGGACGAATTCTTCACTCCGTTGCACCTCACGGGGACGTACTACTGCGAGCAGGCCCCCATCATCAAGCATCGCGCCGAAGGCTACACGCCGCGCCCCGGCGGAACGTTCGCGAATGCCGCGCCGCTCTCCATGACGCAGCCCTACGCTGCCGGTTCGCTCTGCTCGACGGTCACCGACCTTGCCACGTGGACGATCGCGCTCTCGAGCGGCAAGGTCGTGAGTCCCGCGTCGTACGCGGAAATGACCACTCCCGGCACGCTCAACAACGGAAAGCCGCTCACCTACGGCTTCGGGCTCGGCACCGGAACACTTGGCGGACATCGGCAGGTGAGTCACAACGGGGGGATCAACGGCTTCATCTCCGAGTTGCACCACTATCCCAGCGATTCGCTCATCACCGTCGTGTTGACCAACGTGGAAGGAAACGTCGCGCCGGCGCTCGAACGCCTCGTTGCGCGCAAGGCGCTGGGAATCGTCGATCTGCCGGCCGTCCCGATCGACGCAGCGGCGCTGACGCGCCTCGCGGGGGAGTACGCGGTGGGTGAAACGCGCGTCCGCGTGACGATAGACGGAGGGCGCCTGACGTTGCACGTGGGACCGGGACCGGCGATGGCGCTCAAGCACGTCGGCAATGGACGCTTTGTCGACGGTGACAACGACGACGTCAGCTACGAGTTCGCATCTGGCACGCCCGCGCCGAGCTTCATGCGACGACAGGGATCGAACACGATCACTGCTACGCGCGTCCCCTGAGCGCGAGCTTGCCGCACGCGATCGCCCCGCTGAACTCGAACGTCGAACAACAGGCTTCGCTGATCTCACCCCATCTCCTCGAGGGCGACGTGTCCGGCAACGATGACCCGCAGTTCTGGATCGATGCGCGCGCGCACCTGGTTCGCTACGGCCCCAAATTCGCGCCGCTGATCATCGAGCGCGCCGAGGGAAGCTTCGTCTACGACGCCGACGGGAGAGCGATCCTCGACTTCACCTCGGGGCAGATGAGCTCACTCCTCGGGCATGGGCACCCCGAGATCGCCGCCGTCGTCGCCGAGCACGCGAGCCGCCTCGATCACCTCTTCAGCGGGATGCTCTCACGTCCCGTCGTCTTGCTGGCCAAGGCGCTCGCCGAGGTCACGCCGCCCGGACTCGATCGCGTCCTGCTGCTCAGCACTGGAGGCGAGTCGAACGAGGCGGCGATCAAGATGGCCAAGCTCTTCACCGGCGGGCACGAGGTGGTGGGCTTCGCGCAGTCGTGGCACGGCATGACGGGGGGCGCCTCATCCGCCACCTACTCGGCGGGGCGCCGCGGGTATGGGCCGGCGGCGGTGGGATCGCTGGCGATCCCCGCGCCTAACGCGTACCGTCCGCGCTTCGAACGCGGCGGGCAGGGAGACTGGCGCGCGGAGCTCGACTACGCCTTCGACCTGGTCGACCGGCAATCGAGCGGGAACCTCGCCGCCTTCATCGCCGAGCCGATCCTCAGCTCGGGCGGGCTCCTCGATCTCCCGTTAGGCTATCTCGCCGCGCTCAAGCAGAAGTGCGTGGAGCGCGGGATGCTCCTGATCCTCGACGAGGCGCAGACGGGACTCGGGCGCACGGGGACGATGTTCGCCTTCGAGCGCGATGGCGTCGCACCGGACATCCTCACCCTTTCCAAGACGCTCGGCGCGGGGATTCCGCTCTCGGCGGTGGTCTGCTCGGCGGCCATCGAGGAGCGCTGCCATGAGCGCGGCTTCCTCTTCCTCACGACGCACGTCTCCGACCCGCTCCCGGCAGCCGTGGGGCTCAAGGTGCTGGAGATCGTGCAGCGCGATGCGCTCGTCCAGCGGGCATGTACGATGGGTGAGCGAATGGCGACGGGCTTGCGTGCGCTGCAGGAGCGCTACTCGTGTATCGGTGACGTGCGCGGGCGCGGCCTGCTGCGCGGCGTCGAAATCGTGAGCGACCGGGCGACCAAGGCCGCCGCTCCCGAACTCGGCGCAGCGATCACCCGCGAGTGCATGACGCTCGGGTTGAGCATGAACATCGTGCAGCTGCCGGGGATGGGCGGGGTATTCCGGATCGCACCGCCGCTCACGGTAAGCGAGAGTGAGGTCGACCTCGGGCTCGAGTTGCTGGGGAAGGCGATCGAGCGGGTGGCGGGGTAAGGCGCGACGCTACCTCACCACGATCCGCTGTCCGTTCGACGACTGCCCCGCCCCGAAGATCGCCATGATGTTGGCTGACCCGCTGGCGAGGGCGGTCACCATTCCCGACGCATTCACCATGGCCACGGCCGGCGATTCGCTACGCCAGGTCACCGGACGGGTGACGGTGTCGCCTCGTACCGTCACGAAGCGCGCAGTCATCGCCACTCTATCACCAACGGAAAGTGTTGGCGACCGCGGGAAGACGTCAGGAGGCCCGACCTCAGCCAGGCGCAACGTATCAAGCGCGGGGAGGAATCCCGGGCCGGCGGGCCAGGGGCCGAGCATCTGGTGATCGAGCACGAGGCCACCATTCGCGAGCGCGAGCGTCACGTCCAGGCGAAGCGGGCACGCATCACCCGTGCGCGCGCGCGCGGGATACGTGAAGCAGTTGCGCAAATCGAACGTGAGCATGACGAACGCGCGTTGCGACGATATGCTGCCTAACGGTAACACGCGCAGCGACGTGAGAGTGGTCGTCGCTCCACCCTCGCGCACCGTATACGGTTGCAGCCGAAGCTCGAATTGCTGCGTGGGGTATCCGATCCTCGAAGCGGCTGCTTCGACTTCGACCTCAAAGCCTACGGTCGACATGGGGGGATCGTCCGGGCCCGCGAGTCCGTCCACGCACCCCGGGAGCAAGGCGAAGAGGGCGCTCCCGCCGATGCGCAGTATACGCGCGACGCCGAGCGCACCTCTTGGGCGCACGCTGCTAGCGCCGCCGCTCGGTCTTTCGCGCAGGCGCCTTCGCGGATCGCTTGGCCGCCGCCTTCGCCGATTTCGCCGTCGTCGATGCGGCTCGCCCGGTCGGTGAGGCGCTGCTTTCCTTTTGCGTCGGCTCCTTACGGGACGGGTCGGCAGTTCCGAGGCCGTCATCAGGCTCGAAGTCTCCCTCCGCGGGAACATGCTGGCGCCTGAGCACGACCGGCACGGCAAACCCCTCCATGCCGGCGATCGCGATCTCCCCGACGTACCCCACGCCGGGGCGCAGCGACTCGTCGATGCCGATCATGACCTTCACGACGCGCTGCTCGCCGGGCGCGAGCTCGAGTGACGCGGGTTCGAACGATGCGCGTACCTTGGCCGGCGTCCCCGTGGGGTCGGCGAAGTCGGAGCTGGTGAGCTTGCAGGAGATCGGGCGATCGAGGTCGTTCGAGACGAGGAACGAGCCCGTCGCGGCGGTGCCGAGCTCACCCTCCAGGATCAAGGTCGACGCGCCCGCATCCATTTCCTGTGTAGCTGGCGCCGACTGCAGGGGGACCGTGGCTCCGCTGAAGATCTCGGAGAGGGCGCGCATGTACTCCAACGAGAGATCCATCCACCCCTTGTAGAGCTTCGCGTTCGCTTGCGCGGCGCGGCGCACGATGTCGGTGAGCGCCGAATCGTCAGCCATTGATCGCCACTCCCGCGAAGTCTCTCACGCCCTGCGGATCGACCTTGTCTGGCATGCGCACCGAATTGCAGGGGCGCGGGCAGTAGAAGTGATCGTACCAGTGATGGACGTTGTCGGCGCAGTCGTTCACGCGGATGTCGCAGCAGTTGGTCCCGGTAGTAACGCAGTCGACGACCGTGATCTCGACGCGCGCGAAGTAGTTCCGGCAGCCGCGAATGATCAGTGGGCCCGACACGGACGCGCCGGGACGCGCCTTGTCGGGGACGTGGATCATCACCAGGAAATCGCCACGCTCCTGCGGACCGATGATGCGCGCCGTGGGAGAGATGGTCATCAGCCCGGCGATCCTCCCAAGCGCCGTGAGCGCCACCACCTGCCGTGTCCAGCCGCAGTTGGAGACGTGCACGCGAATGGTCGCCGATCCGCCGGGCGTCACCTGCAACGCGCAGTTGCCCACTGGCTGTGGTTCCCAGCACGGCGGCGGGATTTCGCATCCCGAGTGCGTCAGGCCCAGCACGCTCGATGTCCCACCGCAACAGCCGGTGGACGAGACCGCGCTGGCGGCGCCCTTCGTGAGCGCACCGGCAACCGCGGCGGCCATCTGCGCCGGTGCGCTGATCATCGCCGTCATCACGCGGGCAAGCGCATCACCCGACTGTTTCGTGGAATCGTTCACGGGAGTGGTCATCGCACGATGGGGGTTCGGACGGGACGTTCGCTCGATTGGACCTCGGCGACGATGAAGTGGGCGCTGGTGCCCAATTGCCACGTTCCCTCATACAAGCGCCCGGGCGTTGCGCTCTCGGGAACGGTGAGCGCACACGCGAGTTGGCGAGATTCTCCCGGGTCTATCACACCGGCGCCGTCGCGAACCGAGACCGCCCCCTCGCCGCCGTGCGCCTCGCGTAATTCATCGAACAACCGGTCGATCGGGTGCTCGCCTTCGGATAGTTTGGCACGGAGCGTTCGCCCCAGCGCGCGCTCCTGCGCGACGCCGTCGTCGAGATCGAACGTGTCGCCCTTGGGAATCTCGAAGGGGACGTTGCCGTCGTTGGTGACGAACAGGGAAAATTCGACGGGGCGACCGGCGCTCACGCTGATGATCGTCTGCCTCGGCTCGATGGTGAGCCGCATCAGCGGCTCCACGTGCACGCGAACGCGCCGCGGCTTCCCGCCGAGTGTGGCCTCGCCGGTGTAGGTCCCCGGCGCCGTGTCGCCGGGGAGGCGCAGGCGAAGCTCGCTGGTTCCGGGGCCCGCGGGGCGCAGCGTTGCGCGATAGACGGTCGTGGCATCGCCGACGCTGATCGATACCGGGGCGACCTGGCTCTTCGCCACGGGATACGCGACGCGCCCCGAAAGATTACGCGGAGGCCCGAGCAGGAGGACTTCGTCGCCGGTGCGCGCGCTCACTTGTCGCTCAGTCGGAGAATGGCACCAACGCTGCTGTCGACATTTGGCGTCTGGCGCGCCGTTCCCCCGCACCGCTCGCACGGGTTAGGGACGTACGGCTCGGTGATGATCTGCGCCTCGCCACACAGGTTCAGCGCGGCCAGCTCGACGCCGAGGATGGAGAAGCCGAGGTGGAAGTTGGCCGGGATGTGCGCGCGGAACGACGGGATCTCCCGGATGCGCAGGTTCACATCGGGGAGGCTGGTGATGCCGACCGTGTAGTTGCTGGGAATTCCCGCGAGCGTCACCGGACCGACAGGGCCAATGTCGGTGATGCGCATGTCGGGCAACGAATTCACATCGACCGGAGGGATGTCGAGGACGTTGACGTCGACCGTGGGAAGGTCGGCCACGTACACGCTCGGCATGCTGTTGACGTTGACGTTGTATGCCATGCGTCGCTCCGTCAGTCGGGTGTTCGGTCGGGTTTCCTGATATACGCCCGCACGAATTGGCGAGTCAAGGCGAATGCTGCAGGGCCGTGCGCAAGAGCTCGCTGGATGCGCTGTCGCAAATTCCCCTACGGATGAGTTGCCGGTCGTGCGCGCGTCGTGCGATTCGCCCTTGCGCGCTCCATCCCTGCGTCGCAGCGTAGGCGCCGGTCCTTCACGCGAACTCGAGGGTGCGCATGTCTCAGATCCGATGGAATGCGACGATCGCCGACTCGCCGGAATCGGAGCCATACGCGGTGCTCGGCGATCTCGTACTCGCCGTACGCACACCACGCTCGCAGGACTTTGTCACGGTTGAAGTGGCGCGCCGCTCGGAGCTCGATGCACCGGCGCACGACACGCATGACGCGCACGGCGTGCGGCTCGCCCCCAAGCCGACGCCGCTGCTCGCAGACCAGTGGCACGGCGAAGTGCATCTGGGCGACGCCGTGAACTTCGACGTCGAGGGGGCGTCGTATCGCCTCACGCTGGCGCGTCTGGAGGAGAGTCCCGCGGGATTGCCGTGGGTCACCTGCGACTTTCTGCTCGAGCGGACGTGAAGCCCCGGGCAACCAAGAGACGCGCCCGCGCCAAGCTCTACGATACGATCGTCGTCGGAGGCGGGCCGGCAGGCGCGACGATGGCCTGGTCGCTCGCCAAGCGAGGATTGCAAGTGGTCGTCCTCGATCGCGCCCACTTCCCGCGAGAAAAGGTGTGCGGTGACTTCGTCGAGCCTCGCGGGCTGCGCCTCTTCCAGACGATGGGATGTCTCCAGCGTATCGAGGCGACAAATCCCCTCGCCATCACGCACGTCAACCTATTCCTTGGCGCGCGGAGCGCCTATCGCGAGCACATCCCGTTCTACGCCGGACAGACCGACCTCCCGCAGCATGGCTACATCATTCCGCGCGAGCAGCTCGACGAGGAAGTGCTGCGCTCTGCCGTGGACGCGGGCGCCGAATTGCGCGCCGGCTGCCAGGCGACGTCGGTTGAGCGAGACGGCGATCTCCTAACGGTGCACTATCGCGACAACGGCAGTGAAGCCGATACGACTGTGTCGGCGCGAACCGTCGTCGGTGCCGACGGCACGCACTCGGTCGTCGCGCGTTCGTTCGGTCTCGGGGTAGACGATCGCCGCCACATGGCGCTCTCGCAGCGGGCGTATGTCGATGGCGTCGAACTCGCCAACGGCGAGGCCGCTTTCGTTTTCGATCGCGACATGTTTCCCGGCTACGGCTGGATGTTTCCCATGAAGGGAGGGCGGGCGAACGTCGGCGTCGGCGTGCTCGCCGAGACGTGCGATCGCTATCGCATCAACGTGCCGCGGATGTTCGCCACGTTCCTGCAGAAGCTGCAGCGGCTGCACCCCGGATGCGCGCGCATGCGCCTCGCGTCGAAGCCGATCGGCGGGATCGTCAAGACGTACGGTGGGCACGGGCGCAATCACTTCGACGGTGGGATTCTCATCGGCGATGCGGGGTCGTTCGTCGACCCGATGACTGGTGAGGGGATCACGCCGGCCGCCGAGTCGGCGCTGATTGGTGCGGAGACGATCGCCGATGCGCTCGAGCGCGGGAACACGAGCGCGAGCGCGCTCGCCGCGTACGACCGGGCGACACGCGCGTATTTCGATCCGGCGATGACGTATCTCGACTTCGTCGCCTGCATCATGCGCAACCGGCACTTTGGGGATTTCTGGCTCGGCGTCGTCGCGCGCGGATGCGAGATGGCGATGCGCGATCCGAACTTTGCCGGGAGAGGCGGGGCCGCGTTCGGCGGGCTCGACGTGCGTCCGCTCGACATTGTGAGTCGCATGTGGGCCAAGTCACTCGGTCACATCACGAGCGAGGGGAGCCGCGTGATGTCGGAGATGGCCAGGGGGCGCTTCACGCCGATCGGCGGTGTGCTCGACGTGGGACGCTGGTACACGGCGTGGTGGAGCTCCCTCGCCGAGGATCCCAAGTGGCACGCCGCGTGGATGGCCGAGGTCACACGGAAGTGGATCGGGCTCCTCGGCACCATGCGGCTGAAAGATCCGCGTGCGAAAGGGCTCGTGCACCTGCGCGTGGCCCCGTCGGGGGGGAGCGCGGCGCGAGAAGGCGTACACGCGTAGCAGCGCATCGCGCGCGAAGGTGCATCGCGCGCGAAGGTGCATCGCGCGCCAAGGCAAATGTCGCGACGGCATACCGAACGATGCCTAACGCAGTGTGCGTCAGGCCGAGAGACGCCGGGTGTTGCGGACGAGCTTGATCAATCCTTCGGGATTACGCGCCACGCGCGTCGCCTCCGCTTCGGCTTCGGCGGCAATAGAGTCCAGGTAGGCCTCCGCGGCCGGGAGTGCGTCCTCGAGCCGCTTGAGAAGCGTCTGCAGCCCTTCGGGGGTTGGGTTGCGAAAGAGGAGCGCGGTCTCGGGATCGCGAATGGCGATCGCGACGGGGAGGGTGAGAATCCCGTCGCGCAGGTCCTCCTCGCCGCCGCCGCCGAGTGCGACGGCCCCCTTCACGTCACCCACGTCGTCGCAGCCGTGGTAGAGCATCCCGAGGAGGGCGCCGTAGCGGCGCAGCTTCTCGTCGCCCGTCCCCAGGCACGCGGCCGCCTCGAACATGCTTCCGGTGTCCTCGCCGGCGATCACGCGCCAGTCCTCTACGCCTAACGGGTGTCGCCGCAGCCGCCACTGCAAGTTCTCTGCGGCCGCCAATCGTTTGTACAGCTCGGCGATACGGTCGGTGAAGAATGGCCGCCCCTTCACCAGCTCGAACGAGTCGGCGGTGATGTACCCCGAGGTCATGAGTGCCGGGAGGAGTCCGAAGCGGCAATGCATCGTGAGGATGCCGCGTCGAAAGCGCGAGCGATCGAGGATGTCGTCGATGACGAGCGAGACGTTGTGCACCAGCTCGATCGCTGCCGCCACGCGGATCTGCTCATCGCCGATCGGCGCGTCGGTCATCGCCGAGTAGCAGGCGAAGACCGTGACGGGGCGGAAGTACTTCGAACGCCCGAGAAACTGCCAGTGAAGGAGCGGCTTGACCTCGTTGCTGGCGGCCGATGTCCACGCCGTGAGGAACGCCTTGAGCTGTTCGAGTTCGCGCGTGAACCCCTCGGCCATGACGAGGCCCGAGGGGGTGGGGGAGGGGGGCGCGCTTTCGGAGACGATCGTTGCCAACGTACGTGCTCAGGTCACGCCTTCGCGCGCCCCGCTCGCTTCGGACGTGGCCGAGCTGCGCGCTTGGTCGCGGTCGACGAGGCCGCCGAAGCGCTCGCTGAGGACTTCCGCGCCGCGGAGGGAGTCGGGGTCGACTCACTCTGTCGCTTGTCCAACTCTTCGATGAAGCGGGTCGCGGTGTTTCGCGGGATCTCCGTCATCGCGCGCAAGGAGGCGCGCCCCGCGTCGACCAGTTCGAGGATCGAGTCCTTGGTCTGGTGATCGGGGGCGTTGATCGACGCGAGCGTCTTTGTCGCCGAGTTGATGAACTCGGAGGTCTGCGTGATCCAGTCGGTCCAGAAGCCGACACCGGCCGAGAGCGCGGCGAGCTGAACCTCGATCGCGTCGGTCAGGAGTTGCCGAAGGTCTTCCTCGCGGGTGGTCGCGTCGTCTGGCATCGTCTCTCTTCCTGTGGAGCAGTTCTCGTGCAGTTCAAGTTCTGGCGAGTCCGGGCTTCGGAACATTGCAGGCTTCGGCGAGAAGTGCAACGCGCGATTCCCTTACGCACGCCTGAGGTTGCTGGCCGGGCGCCGCTCAGCAACGGAGCGTCAGGCGCAGATCGCGTGGGCGCTCGAGTCGCGCCTCCCCAACTCGGGCCAGCATGTCGCTGAATCGTGGGAGCCTCGACCATGCGCGCGTGTTCCACTGCGACTGGGTACGCGCGAGCTTGCGGCACACCGAGTCGAAAGCGGCGCGCATCGCAGGCGTCGGCGCCATGTCGCCGTTGTCCTGCGCGATGAGGAGCCGGGCGAAGGTGGCGTTGAGATCTCGAATGCCGGCGATGGTCGAGTCCATGGTGATCGGATAGATCGAATTATCGATGGAATCGGCCAGCGCCACCATTGGCGGCGGATTCCGTGCGGCCGACTTCACGGCCACGACGGCTTTCCGCCACGCCGACCAGGTGGAGTCCTCTAGCCAGGTGATGCGCATGCCGTCGCTGAGACGCACCAGGAGCGAATCCTGTGCGCGCAGCGCCGCCATCGTTGCGGGCGAGCGTGGGTCGTTTCGTACTGTGACCGTCTGGGTCGAGGAGTGGCGATCGACCGTCAGCTTGAGCGTGTAGCGCCCCGGGAGGACGAGTGCCCCCACCGGCGATGCCGGCGTGAGCCCTGGATTGGCGTTGATCTCGAAGCTGTGACGAAACGCCGGCGGCGAGTCTCGTCGCAGGTCCCAGTTAGTGCGATTGGCGCCTTCGCTTGCTGGGAGACGGAACGGTGGTGCGACCCAGAGATCGGCGCTGTACGGGCGCTCCGCTTCGGGGACCGGCTTCGTCTCGTTGCTCGACAGGTGCCGAACCGTTCGTCCGGCGGCATCGAGCACGTCGATCGTCACGTCACCGCTCGGAGCACTGCCGAGCCAGTAGTCGATGATGACGCCGTCGGGGGGATTGAGTGCATGCGGGACCTCGGGGGGGAGCGGCGTGTCGGCATTGACGTTGCGCCGCACGCGCGTGGCTTCGCCAGGTGCAAAGAGGTGCGCCGCCTCGCTTGCCGTTTGCGGCGTGAGTTGCCGCAGCATGGACATGTCGTCGAGAAGCCACATGCCGCGTCCGTGCGTGGCGACGATGAGATCGTTCCCCTTGATGGTGATGTCGCGCACCGGGGTGGTGGGGAGATTCTGCATGAGCGGCTGCCAGTGCTCCCCGTCGTCGAAGGAGACGTGCACGCCGCTCTCGGTACCGGCGAAGAGAAGCCCTTTTCGCTTGGTGTCGGCGCGCACCACGCGCGTGAAGCTCCCTCCCGCTTCGTCGGTCGGGAGCCCGTTGACGATCTCGGTCCACGTGCGTCCGTAGTCGCGCGTGCGATAGATGTGCGGGGTGAAGTCGCCGACGCGCAGGTACTCGATCGCCACATACGCCGTCCCCGCCTCGTGGTGCGAGGCATCGATCGCCGAGACCAGGGCGCGGCGCGGGGTGTGCAGGTTGGGGATGCTGACGTCGCGCCAAGTCTTCCCTTCGTCGCGCGACACATGGATCAATCCGTTGTTAGTGCCGGCCCAGATCACGCCGGGTGCGACGGTCGAGAGGGCGAGCGACTCGATCGCGCCACGTCCGCCCGGGGTCTTCGCCGCCGTCGCCGCGTCGAGCCCCGCAGGAATCCCCAGGTCGGGGCTCAGTCGCGTCCAGTGCACGCCGCCATCGCTCGATGACGTGACGAAGTTGAGACCGACGAAGAGCTTCGCGGGGTTCCACGGCGCATAGACAATCGGCTGCGACGAGGTTGTACGAACGTCCGCGGCGGGATCGACCGCTGGACTCATGTCGATCCACTGCTCGCTCGGATACGAGATCTTCACCACGCCGCCACCAGTCGCAAAGACAGTGTTCGGATCGCGAGGATCGGGAGCGAGTGTTCCCCACTCCCAGCCGTTCACCGAGTTCCAGTCGAACATCGTGACCGCTCCATAATTTCCTCGGCTCCGCGTGCGAATCGCGCCCGCGTCCTGCTGCGTGGCGTAGAGCCAGTACGGATACGAGTTATCGGCGGCGACGTGGTAGAGTTGTTCGGTCGACTGGTTGTACCACGGGCTGAACGTCGTGCCGCCGTCGAGCGAGACGGTGAGTCCCTGGTCGTAGCCGAGGAGGATGCGGTCGCCGTTGGTCGGATCGATCCAGGCCTGTTGCGGATCGTCGCCCCCGGGCGCGCCCTTGAGCCCAGTGAACGAGGTGCCGCCATCCGTGGAGCGGTAGGTGACCGTGTTGAGCGTGTAGACAACATCGGGATTGCGGGGGTCGGTGTAGACGCCGCAGCTGTATCCCCCCTGGCCATTGCGAATGCGGGAGTCTTCAGCAGCCAGCCTTCGCCAGTGTGACCCGCCGTCGTCCGAGCGCCAAAGTCCCCGCCAGGTGATCAGGTAGACGCGCTGCGCGTTCGTCCCCATGGCCACCGAGAGGCAGATCCTGCCCGTAAGGCTCGGGAGCCCGATGCCGTGCACCGGCTGCCACGTCACGCCATTGTCTGTGGACTTGTAGAGCGCGGCGAAGACTCCGGTCGTGTCCCCATAGTCGGGAATGCTGAATTGCCACGATCGCAGGCGCTCCTGCGGATAGTCGGGCGGGGCGTAGTGCCGCATGGTGGTGGCGAACAGCACGTCGGGGACATCGAAGGCTCGGGCGATCTTGGCGATCCCCGTCACGTCGTCCACGTAGAGCGTCTTGGTCCAGGTACGACCGCCGTCGGTGCTGCGATAGATGCCGCGCGCCTCGCTCTTGCGGAGCGCGTCGCCGAGTGCGCCGATCATCACCACGTTGGCGTCCCGCGGGTCCACGACCATCGTCTGGATGTGTCGCGTCGCCTCGAGTCCGAGATGCCGCCAGGTCTTCCCCGCATCTGTGGACTTGTAGACCCCATTGCCGCGGTCGATTGTCCCGCCGCTGATCATGTCGCCCGTTCCGACGTAGACGACGTTCGGATCGGAAGGGGCAACTTCGACGGCGCCGACCGAGGAGACTTCGCGCACGCTGTCGAAGATCGGGTACCAGACCTGTCCGGCGCTCGTCGTCTTCCACACGCCACCGCCGGGAAAGCCCGCGTAAAATGTCCCTGGCGATCCGATCACACCGGTCACTGCGCTCACGCGCCCGCCGCGGAATGGCCCGAGGTTGCGCCAGGTGAGCGCGGAGAGGAGTCGTTGGTCGACGGGAGTCGCCTGCTGCGCGCGGGCGGCGTGCGAGTGAACAGCGAGCATCGCCAGCGCGGCGGTGCAGAGGACGATGCGAGACGAGCGAAGGCGTGTCATACGAAGCGGCAACGAGGGCGCGATGAGAGTCGTCACGCCATACTCGCTCAACCGCCGTCGCGCCGTAAGCGCCGTCGTACGCCTCCACGACCTCTTAGCGCGTTGCGATGGGCGTGCTCACTCGCGGCGCCCCAGCTCTGCGCGGGCGGAGCGTTGCGTCCGCTACTCCTTCGACGCGTCGATGACGGCGTGCAGGCGACGCACCCACTCCTGCGAGGCGGCCAGCGGGTCGCGATCGAAGTTGCGCGCCGTGATCGCGGCGACGAGATCATCGTGCCGATCGATGAGAAGCACCTGCCCGCCCCAGCCGAGCGCCATGAAGACAGGGTGCGAGGCATCCCACACGCCGGTCGGGCCAATCAGCCACCACTGGTAGCCGTAGCGCGCGCCGAGTGCCGAGACCGAGTGCGGCTGCAACGACTCCTCGAGCCACGAGGCGGGGATCACCGTCCGACCGTTCCACGTCCCGCCGTCGCGCACCATGCGACCGAGGGCGATCAAGTCGATCGGACGAAGCGAGAGCCCGCCGCCCGCATTCGTCACACCGTCCGCACTCTGGTGCCAAGGGGGGCGCGCAATACCGAGCGGCGTGAAGAGATCGCGCTGCGCGAGGTCGGGGAGCGGCGATCCATCGGCAGCTGCAACCGCTGCGCCGAGGACGACCGTCGCTCCGGTGTTGTAGGTGTATCCCGTGCCCGGCGCGCGCGCCATCGGCTTGGCGAGGACGTAGCCAATCCAGTCGCTGCTCGCCAGCATTTGCGCGACCGGATTCGCCGGCGACTCGTACGACGTCGCCAACTCGTTCCAGTCGAAGCCGGCGCGCATGGTGAGAAGGTCGCGCAGCGTGAGGCGCGCGCGGAGTGAATCGGCATCGAGCAGGGCGCGACGCGCAGGGAGGAGCGTGCTCACCTTCACGCCGACCGAATCGATCGCACCGGCCGCGAGGACGCTCCCGGAGACGAGCGAGGTCACGCTCTTGGTGATCGAATAGACGGGAACCGCTTCACCGCGTCGCGCGCCGTTGAAATAGTACTCTGTCGGTGCGTCGTTGCCGGTGGCGAGCAGCAGGCTGCGCACGTCGCCGAATGCGCCGCTCCGCACGTCGCGCACGAGTGAGCGGAGCGCGGCTCCGTCCAGACCTGCGGGTGTCGGCGCGGTGCCTGGCGCTGAGTCGCACGCGGCGACGAGCAGAGAACCGATGAGGAGCGCGCGGGATGTGCCGAGTCGACCGAGATGCGCCAATTGCGCCTTGTGCCGCGATGAGTGAATTCGCACGTACGCAAGCTCGGCGACGACGCCGGGTGCAGTGATAGGCGGCGTGACGAATCGCCGCTTCGCAGGTTTGGTAGTCCGTCATGCCGGGCGTGACGTGTGCAGTGCCGGCGTCGGAGGTAGACTTCCGGCGATTGGGATCCTTGGTACCGATCGACGCTGGAGCGGTCCTCGGGCGCGGACAGTGTCGATCCGACTTCACGCGAAGACGAGGGTGAATGGACGGAGGACCGGGAGGCGAATCGAGGGGCCAAAGACGTCCACCGGCATGGATTCTCGTGTCGCTCGCGTGGATCGGCCCAGCGATTCTCGCCGCGTTCGAGGCGTACATGCAGAGCCGGCTCGGCAATCGCCCGCCGATCACGCT
Organism: Gemmatimonadaceae bacterium; assembly: GCA_044225935.1. Taxonomy (GTDB): domain Bacteria; phylum Gemmatimonadota; class Gemmatimonadetes; order Gemmatimonadales; family Gemmatimonadaceae; genus SCN-70-22. The sequence continues at coordinate 20,390 of JBGAHX010000025.1, read as the reverse complement.
CCGCAACCTGCTGTGGGAAGGCGGAGACTGGCTCCTGTACGGGCTGCTCACTCCGGCCGTCTTTCTCGTGGCGCGACGTTTCCCGCTCGGCCGCGGACGGACGCTCGCGCACCTACCGATCCACGTCGTCGCCGCGGTGGTGTTGTGCGCGGCGTGGGCGGGGATGGGGTTGCTGCTGCAGTGGGCGCTCTTTCCGGCGCAGGGAGCACCACCGCTCCGAGGATCGCTCGGCTGGTTCTTCACCTCGCTCCCGTTCGGCGTGGCGGTCTACTTCGCCGTGTTAGGGGTGGAGCACGCGGTGCGGCACTTCCTCGAGGCCAGGGAACGTGAGACGCAGGCCGCGCGGCTCTCGGCCCAACTCGCCGAAGCAAGACTCGGCGCGCTGCGCATGCAGCTGCAACCGCACTTCCTCTTCAACTCCCTCAACGCCTTGTCGGTCGTGATTCGCGATCACGACACAGAGACGGCCGACCGGATGATCGAGCAGCTCGGGCAGCTCCTTCGTCGGGTGACGCGGCAGCACTCGGGGGAGGAGGTGCCGTTGAGCGAGGAGCTCGATTTCGTTCGACAGTACCTCTCACTCGAAGAGGTCCGCTTCTCCGACCGGCTCGTGCCCGTCTACGCGTGCGAGGGAGGCGTGGAGCACGCGGCGGTCCCCGAGTTCATCCTGCAGCCGCTGGTAGAGAACGCGATCCGGCACGGGCTGGCGCGTCGATCGGAGGCGACGCGCGTGGAAGTCGCGGCGCGACGCGAGGGGGCAACGCTCGTTCTCTCGGTGGCGGATGATGGACCTGGGCCGGCGCCGGCGCCGGGGAGCGTCGGCATCGGACTCGCCAACACGCGGGCGCGCTTGCTGACGCTGTACGGGGCGCGCGCGTCGCTCGAACTCGCCGCGCGAGCAGGCGGGGGAGCGCTGGCCACGATTCGGCTTCCGTACCGCGAGGTTGCGGTGACGGGAACGAAAGGGAGCACCGCCCCATGACCTCGCCGACCCGGGTTCTCATCGTCGACGACGAACCGCTGGCGCGGCGCGGGATCCGCCAGTTGCTGCGACCGTTTGGGGATTTCGTGGTGATCGGCGAGGCGCGCAACGGGCGGGAGGCGCTGCGCGCCCTCGCGGTCGACGCGCCCGACCTCGTTTTCCTCGACATCCAGATGCCCGACATCAGTGGCGAGGGGGTGATCCGGATCCACGGTCCCGAGCGAATGCCCTATACGGTGATGGTCACGGCGCACGACGCGTACGCGGTTGCGGCGTTCGAAGCGCAAGCGCTTGACTATCTCGTGAAGCCGGTGAGCGAACGGCGCTTCCGCGCGACTATCGAGCGGGTCCGAACGCGAATGCGATTCGACGGCGCAATGGCACTGGCCGACCGGCTCGCGGCACTCCTGCGCGGCTCGGCGTTGGCAAACGATGAAACGCCGACGGGAGTCGCGCGCCCGCTCGTCGTCCCGTCGGCGACCGGAGGACAATTGGTGGACCCGAATCGCGTCGACTGGATCGAGGCGGCCGGCGACGGCGCCGTGTTGCACGCGGCGGGCGCAACGAGGTCGGTTCCCGACTCGCTCGCTGCGCTCGAGGCGCGACTCGATCCGGCGCGCTTTGTCCGCATCCATCGCTCGACGATCGTCGCGCTCGACCGCGTCCGAGAGTGGCGGCACGACGTCGGCGAGCGAGAAATGCGCATCGTCCTGCGCGACGGAACGGAGCTCGCCGTCAGTCGCCGCCGAGCGGCTCAGCTGAAGGCGTTGCTGACATCGCGCTGAAGGCGCGGTAGGCAGCGCGTTCAAGCCGCTGCTGGCAGCGTGCTGACCGCTCGCCCATTCGGCGACGCCTCACCACCGTCCGACGGCGTGGGCGCGCCGTTCACCAAACCCGTCTTGCTGTTGGCGCTGGTGCAGCAGAGGTTGGACGCCGCAGCTTGGCCTCCTCACCTTCGACGACCTCCGATGACTCGCGCGCAGGCGGACTCGCTCACACTCCCGTCGTCCCGCATCGCTGCCATCGACGTCGCACGAGGCGCGGTGATGATCCTCATGGCGATCGATCATGTGCGCGTCTACTCGGGCGTTCCGGCGGGAGGGCCGCCTGCTGCCGTCTTCTTCACCCGATGGGTCACACACTTCTGCGCCCCGGTCTTTCTCTTCCTCGCGGGGACGAGCGCCTTTCTGTACCGCAGGCGACACCACGACGTCGGACGCTTTCTGCTCACGCGCGGACTCTGGCTCGTCTTCCTCGAGCTGACGGTCCTTCGACTGGCGTGGACCTTCAATTTCGACTTTCGCGGTTACGAGATGGCGGGCGTAATCTGGGTGATCGGGTGGTGCATGGTGCTGATGGCGGGGCTCGTGCAGCTGCCGGCCCGCGTGGTCGGGTGGATCGGGGTGGTGATCATCGCTACGCACAACCTGCTCGACTTCGGCATGCGGACGCTCGGGCCGAAGATGGCGGAGGGATCGCTGTCCTGGTTCTGGAAGATCGCGTACCTGGCCTTTGCCGCTGAGCCGATCAGCGCCGGACCGAATGGCCCTAACCTGATTGTGCTGTATTCGCTCGTGCCGTGGATCGGCGTGATGGCGGCAGGCTACGGATTCGCGCTTCTCCTGCAGGGGGACCTCGCAGTGCGTGACCGGCGACTCACGCGCCTCGGCCTTGCACTTGTCACCTTGTTCATCGTGTTGCGCGCGACAAACGCGTATGGTGACCCGGTCCCGTGGACAGTCATGCGAGGAATGCCTCCCGCGCTCGCCTTCCTGAACACCACGAAGTATCCAGCGTCACTGCTGTTCCTCCTGATGACCCTTGGCCCTTTCATTCTTCTCTTTCCATGGTTGGATCGCGTGCGCGGCGCGGTCGCAGATGCCATCGCCACGATCGGTCGCGTCCCGTTCTTCTACTACGTCCTGCACATTCCGCTCATCCACGCGCTGGCACTCCTCGTTTCGCTCATCCGCGGCGGCGCGGTCTCGCCGTGGCTCTTCGCCAATCACCCCATGGGCAATCCGCCGCCGCCCGACGGCTATCGATGGCCGCTTTGGCTCTTGTATCTCACGTGGGCGCTGGCGTTAGGCATCCTGTATCCCGCGTGCCGCTGGTTCGCCGGAGTCAAGGCGCGAAGGAGCGACAAGTGGCTTTCATACCTCTAGGACGCAGGCGCGACATCGTGGAAGAAACGCTGTCCACGCGATCGCTCCGCGCGATCGTGCAGGCGGTAGGCATGATCTGGTTGGCTCTGGGCGCGCCGCCCGCGGAAGCGCAGGGCGCGTCGTCCACGCTCCCGGTCTACCGGTTTGAGATGGCGGTCCAGCCTCAGGGACACACGATCGACGTGTCGGTCACGATCACTGTCGCGGGTGACTCGCCCCGACACTTCCTGCTTGGTCCCACCTACACCATCCGCGAGTTGCGCGCGACCGGCGGTGCCGCCGACACTGCATCGTCGACGACCCCGATACCCAACCTGCGGCTCATCACGCTGCGGCCGAATGGAGAGGGGACCGCGACGCTGGTGCTTCGATACGATGGTCCGCTCTTCGAGCTGCAGCGCCCCTCGCTCAACGTGGTTGGGGCAGACCTCGTCGAGCTCTCCGTCGACTCCTTCTGGCTCCCGTATCAGGCCGACCTTGGCGCGCCGTTCATCGTGGACGGGAGCGTTCGTGGACTCTCGCCGGAGTCGAGGACCGTGGCCAATGTCGCCAGTCGCTTCACGGACGGTGTGTTGCAGCTGTCGAGCGGCGATGCGGGAACGTCGGACCTCGCCTTCATCGCGTCGCCCGCGTTGAAGGAGACCGACGCCGGCCGCATGCGCATGCTCGCCGTCGACCCATCCTCCGCGCTCGCGACGTACTACCGCAACCACGGCGTCGCCGCGATCGGATTCCTCGAGGGGGTGCTCGGTGCGATGCCGGGAGAGTCGGCAACCATCACCGTCGCGAGGCGAGCGAGTGGGCGTGGCTACGCGCGCCCTGGCTACGTCGTCGTGACCGATGTCCCTGGGACCGAGCCAGGGGCGGGGCACGCCAAGTTCGTCGCCCACGAGTTCGCCCACCTCTGGTTCTCGCGGGCGAGCCTGACGAGTGAGGACTACTGGCTCGTCGAAGGACCTGCGGAATATCTCGGCCTTCGCTACGTACGCGACTCGCTCGGCGCCGCTGCCGTCGAACCGCTCCTGGTCACCATTCGCGCCAGCGCCGCGAAGGCGCCGGCGGTGCTCGGTCATGGGCGCGCGAACGACGGCGCGCTGTACGCGAAGGTCCCGATGCTGCTTTTCGCTCTGGAGGCGCGCATCGGTCGCGCGAAGATGGACCTGCTGCTGCGGCGCCTCGCTGCCGAGCCGCGACACACGACTGCGATCTTCCTGCGACTCCTCGGCGACACGGCCGGGAACGAGGTGGCTCGCGACTTCGAGGAGCAGTTGCGCCAGTGAACGTCTGACGCGCGCCGATCCCGGGGGCGGCGAGATCTCCGGGGGCGACGCTTCGCCCCTGTCCGCCGAGCGAAGGGAATGGCACTTTCCTGCGTCCCGCCGCAGCTCTGCCAACCTCTCGCTCAACGCGTCCCATGAAGAAGTGGCTTCGCAGGATAGGAGTCGGCGTCCTTGTGCTCGTCCTCCTGATCGCGGTGAGCGGTGCGACCTACGAGTGGATGGGGCGCCGGGCCGCAACACGCGACTTTCCCGCGCCGGGTGCACTCGTCGACATCGGCGGGCGACGCATCCAACTCGATTGTCGCGGGAGTGGTGAGCCGACCGTCGTCCTGATCTCGGGACTCGACATCGGCGGATCGACCGCGTGGTCCGCGGTGCACGACTCGATCGCGCGTGTCACGCGCACCTGCGCCTACAGTCGCGCCGGGATCATGTGGAGCGACGCGGCGCCAGGTGCAACGACGGCGAAAGGGGTCGCCGAGGACCTGCATGCGGCCCTGGAGAAGGGAAACATCGCACCCCCCTTCGTCCTCGTCGGGCACTCGCTCGGCGGGCCGTACCTGATGACGTATGCGAAGTACTACGGCGACCAGGTGGTTGGCGCGGTGATGGTCGACGCGTCGCATCCCGACCAGCTCGATCGCCTCAGTCGCATCGCTCCCAAAGTGAAAGATGCCGGCATCGCGTCGATGCGGGTCGCGTCGGCGCTCTCCTGGGCTGGCGTGGTGCGACTGGCGACGAAGTCCACTTCGCCAATGCCGCATCAGGACACATTGATCGTGCGGGAAATCGCCGCCTATGCGTCGCACTCGCTCGCCGGTGCCCTTGGCGAGATGGACGCGTTAGGCGCGACGCTGAACGAGGCGGGAACGTTCCGCCAACTCGGCGATCGCCCCCTGATCGTGCTCACGGCGATGCGTCCGATGAGCGACGCCGAACTCAAGATGCTCGAAGTCACGCCGGAGACCGGGAAGCAGTTCAAGGATGAATGGAAGGCGATGCACGACGACGAAGCGTCGTGGTCCACGCGGAGTGAGCACATCGTCGTCGACGATGCCTCGCACTACATCCAATACGACCGCCCCGATGTGGTCATCGACGCGGTGCGGCGGGTGGTGGATCGCGTGCGGAGCGGCAGCTAGCGATCGGTCGTTTCTCTCGAGTCGTTCTCCCTTATTCCTGATCCGATGTCGCGACTGCTCCGCATAATCGTGCTCACGCTGATCCTCGTCGTCGTGGTGGCGTTCGGCATCCAGAAGTGGAAGGATCCCGAAGTGGCGACGCTCGATGAGTCGACGCGCGCCGGCGTCCCCGGCGAATTCGTCCGCCTGTCGGATGGCGTGACGCACTACGAGGTCGCCGGTCCCGACACGGGGCGCGTGGTGGTGCTGGTGCACGGCTTCTCGGTCCCCGCCTACATCTGGGATTCGACGTTCGCCTCGCTGAGCGCCGAGGGGAATCGTGTCATTCGATATGACCTGTTCGGTCGCGGCTACTCGGATCGCCCCGACGCAGCGTACGATGGAGCGATGTACGATCGTCAGCTCGACGAGCTTGTCGACTCGCTGCACGTCGTTGGACCATTCGACCTTGCCGGGCTCTCGTTCGGCGGATTCGTGACGGGACACTACACGTCGACGCACCCCACGCGGGTGCGCACGCTCGTGCTCCTCGATCCGGTCGCGAGTGGATCACCGCTTCCGGGAGCGCTGCGCACACCGATGCTCGGTCCGTGGATCTGGCAGGTGATGCGCGTCCCGGGGATGGCCGATGGGCAGGCGTCGGACTTCCTGCACCCGGAGCAGTTCCCAGCGTGGGCCGATCGCTATCGCCCGCAGATGCGCTTCAAGGGGTTTGGGCGATCGCTGCTGCGGAGCGCTGGGGTCACGTGCCGGTGCTGCTGATCTGGGGGAAGCAGGATCAGACGGTGAGCGTCGAGAAGGCGAAGGTGCTGCAGAGCGCCATCCCGTCGTTGGAGTTCTTTCCGGTGGACTCGGCGGGGCACTTGCCGGCGATGGAGCAGGCGGAACTCGTGCGGGAGAAGTGGCGGGCGTTCTACCAGGCGCACCCGAGAGGCTGACGCGAGGTGAAACGAGGGGCGTTGTAAGGATTCTGGCTCGGCGGGAGACAGTATCGGCATCCACCACCTCCCGCCCATGCAGACTCCTCGCATCATCCGCTCCGGCAGCGTGGCCAGAATGCGCCGCTGGCTGCTTCTCTCGGCATGTAGCACCGCGGCGTTCGCTCGGCTCGATGCGCAGCTCGTCATTCGCGATGTCACCGTCATCGATGGAACGGGAGCCGCGCCGCGCGCTCATCAGGTCCTCGTGATCCGCAACGGACTCATCTCGGCGCTGGGTGATACGGGCGCAGTCTCGGTTCCGAAGGGAGCGCGAGTGATCGACGGTCGCGGACGGTACGTGCTCCCGGGCTTCATCGACATGCACGCGCACACGAGCATCGGCCCGGTGCGCATGGACACGACGGTGAAGCCGCCGCGCATGATGGCGACCGAAGACGTCGCAGCGTCGCGTGAGGCACTGCGCGTCCTGTTGGCGTTTGGAATCACAACGGTCCGCGATCCTGGCGGGCGCGCCGAGGCAACTGTTGCACTGCGGGACTCGCTGAGGCTCGGTCTCGTCACCGGGCCACGCATGTTCACCGCGGGCTCGCCGATCGACGTGGTGGAAGTCCCCGGAATGGTGTCGACCGCGCGTACCGAAGCCGAGGTTCGCGCCGAAGTTGCGCGACAGGCGGCGCTCGGCGTCGACTACGTCAAGCTGTATGCGTCTCTCCCCGCGCCGCTGATTCGAGCTGGTATCGCCGAGGCGCATGCGCGCGGAATTCGAGCCATTGCGCACTTGTTCGGCACGTCGTGGACCGATGCGGCCAACGCCGGGATCGACGGGATCGTGCACATCACGCCGGGCTCTCCATACCTGCTCGACTCAGCGGCGCGCCCGCTCTTCCTCAAGCGCTTTCGCGGGACGCAGTTCATGCTGGAATGGTTCTCGTTCGTCGATCTGCGCTCCAACGAAATCCAGCAGATGACGAAGGCGCTCGTCGCGCACAACGTCTTCATCGATCCGACGCTCGTGACCTTCGAGGCGATGGCATGGGGCGATTCGGCGCGCATTCGCGAGGGTCGCGACCTGGAGTACTTCGCGCCCTCGCTCCTCGCGGCGTCGCGCGCCTTCAGCCTGACAACGGGATGGAAGCCGGATGACTTCATCGCGGCGCGCGCGGCGTGGCCAAACGTGCTCGCCTTTACCCGGCACCTGTACGAAGCGGGCGTGCAGCTCAGCGCCGGGACCGACATGGGGAATCCATTCACCGTTCCCGGCGCAAGCTTCCATCGCGAATTGCAGCTGCTCGCCGATGCTGGCATTCCCAACCTGGAGATTCTCCGCATCGCCACGCGCAACGGTGCCCGTTCGCTTGGCGTCGAGTCAGAGATCGGGAGCCTCGCGGTGGGAAAGGTGGCGGACCTGGTCGTACTCGATGCGGATCCCGTCGCCGACATCCGCAACACGCGACGCATCCACTTCGTGGTGCAGGGAGGGATAGTGTCCACCCCGGCGGAGCTGCTTCCGGCGCGCCTGCGCTCGAGGGGCATTGCTCCCTGACGCGCGCGTTCGTGACGCGTCGCACGCGTCGCACGCGGCGCGTCTCGAGCGCGTCCTCGCCGAGTACGGGGAGGCGCTGCGCCGGCTGGCGCGCGCCTATGCGGGCGACGGCGCTGGAGTCGATGACTTGCTGCAGGAGATTGCGATCGCACTGTGGGACGCGCTGCGACTGTTTCGCGGCGACTGCAGCGAGCGGACGTTCGTGTTCCGCGTGGCACGCAATCGCGCCATTACGTATCGGCACCGCAACCGGCGTTTGGTGATCTCGCTCGACGCCGCGCGCGACGTCGAAGATCCTGCGCCGCGCGCCGACGAAGCAACCGAGCAGCGCGCGTTGCGCGAGGATCTCATGCGGCAGGTGCAACGACTTCCAGAGACGCTGCGTGCCGTTGTGGTTCTTCGGTTGGAGGGACTGAGCGATGCGGAGATCGGCGACGTGCTGGGGATCTCGGCGGGAAACGTCGCGGTACGATTGACGCGCGCTCGCGTGGCGCTCCGTTCCGCGATGACACAGAAGGCAGGAGGCAGAGCATGAGCACTTCGCAGTTTGACGAATGGGTCGATCTCGGTGCGACATGGCGCGCCGACGGAGCGTCTGCCCGGAACAGCGACGCGTTCGATCGCCTGCGTCAGCGCGTCCGGAGGCGTACCGTGTGGCGCGCGTTGACCATCGCCAGCGAGATCGTGCTGACCGTGGCGATCGTAGGATGGGCGTTCCGCCAGCATCCTGGCGGGGAGACGCGGGCGCTGGTGATACGATCGGCGACCGTCGCCTTCTCCGCGCTCGTGTGGGCCTTCGGGCTTTGGAACCGCCGCAACGGCTGGCGAGTCTTGGGCGAATCGTCGGCCAACTTCGTGCGGCTATCCCAAACAAGGATCGCCGAAGCGCGTCGCTCCATTGTGGCGGTACGGGTAACGCTGGGCATTGCCTTGCTTGGCGTGGCACCATGGGTCGCGGCGCGCGCCATGCGCGGGGAGCTCCAGCGCGAGGAGTGGATGAGCTGGGGGGCGTTTGCGATCTATCTCGTGGTCATGTTCGCGTGGTGTGCTGCGTCGGCGCGCTGGGCGGATCGCGAGGAGATCGTACTGCGAGAGATCGAGGAGGAGTTGGCATAGCGTCCGCCCCACTCCCCTTGCCCCTCACATCTTGACAATCAAGAGGAATCGCCGCTAACCTCCGGTCACGATAACCGGAGTACCCGTGGCCGACGACGAGAAAAGCACCGACGTGATCCAGGGGACCCTGGACATGCTCATCCTCAAGACGCTCTCCCTGGAGCCGATGCACGGCTTCGGGATCTCGCGCCGCATCGAGCAGATCTCGCGCGGCGTCTTCAAGGTGAATCCTGGCTCCCTCCTCACCGCCTTTCAGCGCCTCGAGCGCGACGGGCTCCTCGACTCCGAGTGGCGACAGACGGAGAATGCGCGTCGCGCGAAGTTCTACTCGCTCACGCGCGCCGGCCGGAAGCGCCTCGATGTGGAGACGGAAGACTGGACGCGGCGCGTTACGGCGATGGCGCGCCTCCTCAAGGCGGAGGCGTAATATGTCGGCCTGGCGTCATTTGACTCGCGGTGTGCGGCGCCTCGTTCGCCCCGACGAGTCCGAGCGCGAGATCGCTGACGAAGTCGAGCACTACCTCGACCAACTGGAGGCGGCGCACACGGCGCGCGGCGCAACGCCCGATGAAGCGCGCCGACTCGCACGCCTCGAGGCGGGGAGCGCGTCGGCGGTCCGCGAAGAGGTGCGCAGTTTCGGGTGGGAGCGCACGGTCGGGACGGTCCTTGCCGACGCCGGCTACGCGCTCCGCGTCCTCCGGCGCACGCCCGTCTTCACGGTCATCGCGATCTTTGTCATCGCGTTAGGCAGCGGCGCGGTCACCACGATCTTCAGCGCGATGAATGCGATCGTCCTGCGCCCGCTCCCGGGTACGACCGACGCCAATCGACTCGTCGGGATCGATCGTCGCACGTCGGATGACGCGGAGGGAATCTCGGCGTCCCATGAATACTACGATTTCCTGCGACACAACTCGCGAACGCTCTCCGGGATCGGCGCGTGGAGCAAGGCGGTCTTCACCCTCGCCTCCAAGGGCGAAGGGGTCACGGTTTACGGGAATCTCGTCAGCGGCAACTACTTCTCGGTGCTCGGCGTGCGCCCCGAACTCGGGCGCTTCTTCCTCCCCGACGAGGACGAGACCCCGCTCACCCATCCGGTGATCGTGATCTCGCACGCGCTGTGGACCACGCGCTTCGCCAGCGACAGCAGTGTGGTCGGGAGCACCGTGCGCGTGAGTGGAATGCCATACACGCTCATCGGCGTGGCACCTCCCGAATTCCACGGCGTCTTCTCCCCGATCCTGGTCGACGCCTGGGTCCCGCTGATGATGCAGCAGCAGTTGCGCCCCAACCGCGACCTGCAGCACGATCCGTGGCTTTGGGCGTTCGGCCGTCTCAACGACGGCGTTCGCCGCGAGGCGGCGCGGGCCGAACTCACCGGATTGCTCCGCCAGTACATCGACCAGCGCACCGAACCCAAGTGGCGCGACCGCTTCGTCGCCGTGCGGCTGACCGAGATGGACGGGCTCCCCGCCGATGCGCACGCGATGGCGCTCGGCTTCATCGGGCTCCTGATGGGGGCGTCGGTCCTCGTCCTCCTCATCGCCAGCGTGAATGTCGCCTCGATGCTCTCGGCGCGCGCGATCTCGCGCCGGCGCGAGATGGCGGTGCGCGCGGCACTCGGCGCCGGGCGCGGGCGACTCGTCAGGCAGCTCCTCACCGAGGTCGTGGTCTTGTTCGTTCTGGGCGGCGCCGGCGGAATCGCACTCGCCTACCAGGCGACGACGGCGATGGAGCGCCTGACGATTCCGGTCGACGTGCCGATGGTGCTCGAGATCTCGCCTGATGTGCGCGTCTTCGCCTTTGCGCTCGCCACGGCGCTCCTCACGGGACTCGTCTTCGGGCTGGCGCCGGCGCTGCGTGCGGCGAATACCGATATCAATGCGCGGCTGCGCGACGGGACGACGGGGAGCGGGACTCGGCGACGCATCATGGGGAACGCGCTCATCGTCGGACAGCTCGCGCTGTCGCTGGTGTTGCTCGTGTCGGCCGGGCTCTTCCTGCGCGCACTCGACCGTGGGACCAATCAGGATCCCGGCTTCGATCCCAACGGCGTCCTCACGGCCTCGATCAACACCGAGTCGTTCGGCTACACGCCGCAGCAGGGGCGCACGTTCTACACTGCCTTGCGCGAGCGGCTGGAGGCCATCCCGGGGGTGAGCGCCGTCTCGACCACAGGCAACATGCCGTTGGCCTTTGCGACGTCGAATGGGACCGTCTTTCCCGATGGGCAAGGGACCGGGCGCAAGGAAGACGGAAAGCCGATCCAGATGTCGATGGTGAGCGAGGACTACTTTGCCTCGATCAAGATGCCGCTGGTGCGCGGGCGCAGTATCGAGAAGACCGACGACATGAACGCGCCGAAGGTCGCCGTGGTCAATGAGACTTTCGCCTCACGCTTCTGGCCCGACGGCAGCGCGATCGGGCGCGGTTTTCGATTCAGCGACGAGGAGTACACGATCGTCGGGATCGCGCGCGACGCGAAGTACGGGTCGCTCGCCGAGGAGACGCCGGCGTACGCCTTCTTCAGCATGGCGCAGTCGTGGGTGCCGACGCAGGTGGTGTTGGTACGCGCGGAGGGGGCGAGCGAATCGATCGCTGCGTCGATGCAGGAAGCCGTGCGGACGATCGATCCGGCCTTGCCTCGTCCGGTGGTGACGTCGCTGCGCGAGGCGAACAGCATCGTCCTCCTCCCACAGCGGATCGCGGCGATCGTGACGGGGGCGCTCGGCGCGGTCGGGTTGCTGCTGGCGACCGTTGGGCTCTACGGCATCATCGCGTACAGCGTGAACCAGCGCACGCGTGAAATCGGCGTGCGGATGGCGCTCGGCGCGCGGCGCACCGACGTGGTGCGACTGGTGCTGCGCGAAGGGATGCAGCTGGCGGGCGTCGGCGTGGCGATCGGCGTGGCGCTGGCCGCGGCGGCGACACGACTACTGGCGAGTCTCCTCTTCGACGTGAGTCCGCTCGACGCGGTGACGTTCGGCGCGATGACCTTCATCCTCATCGCCGTCGCCCTGCTGGCGAGCTACCTCCCGGCGCGTCGCGCGGCTGGCGCGGACCCGATGCTCGCGCTGCGCACGGACTGACGAGACTACGCGTCCGACGCGATCAGGTCGGCGTAGCTCGGGTGATCGCCGAGCCAGGCGCGTACGAAGGGGCAGTGCGGAACGGCACGCCATCCGTTGGCGCGAATGTCGTCCAAGGCGAATTGCACCAGGCGGCCACCGATTCCGCGGCGGCGCAGCGCCGACGGAACGCCGACGAAGTCGAGGATGAGGGTGTCGCCCACGCGCCGATACGTCGCCTCGGCGCGGTGTTCGCCGATCTGCGCTTCGTAGCGCGAGCGGTCGGGGTTGTGACGGAAGGTGATCGCGAGCTCTTCGTCCATGGCTGGAAGGTAGGGGAGGGGCTCTTCGCGATGCACCCCCGGGGCCTAACGAATCGCCCGGGGCGTCGTGCAGAGCGGAGGGTCCAGTCACGCGCGCAGAGCGATTCATAACGTTCGCCCCGCGTCGTCGTCCAACGGGCATGACCCGCCTCGTCCCGAATCGCGCTGTCGCGCTCGCCGCACTGGCGATCGCCGCTCTCCTCGCCAGCTCACCGCTTGCGGCGCAGCGACGCATGGCGCGTCGCCAGCGCGGCGGCGACGAGCTCCAGTCCTTCGCCTACAAGGGGATCAACCGGAACTACATCGTGCGGGCACCGGCGGGAGCGCCGCGCGCCGGCGAGAAGTTCCCGGTCGTCGTCGTGCTGCACGGGGGCGGTGGAAATGCGAACAACGCCGAGTCGATGACCGGCTTCACGCGGTTAGTCGAGCGAGAGCGGATCGTCGTGGTCTATCCCGAGGGGACGAACAAGCGCGCACGAATCCGGATGGACACGTGGAACGCGGGGCACTGCTGCGGCTTCGCGATGACCGAGCGTGTCGACGATGTCGGCTTCATCGATGCTCTCCTCGACACACTGGCGGCACACTACCCGATCGACCCGACCCGGCTGTATGCGACCGGGATGTCGAACGGGGGAATGATGTCGCACCGGTTGGGCCGCGAGCTGCAGCACCCGCTCGCCGCGATCGCACCGGTCGTCGGTGCGGTCTTCGGCGACGAGCGCGCGCCGTCGCAGCCGGTCGCGGCGCTGATGATCAACGGACTGCTCGACAAGTCGGTGCCGCCTAACGGTGGACTCTCCGAAGGGCTCGGAGCAAAGGCGTGGGACGGAACGCCGATGCGACCGCAGACAGCACAGGGGGAGTACTGGGCGAAGGCGAACGGCTGCGCGCCGGAGCCACGCAAGGAGACGAGCGGGGTCATCGTTCATTGGCGCTACGACTGTCCGAGCGGGCACGCCGTCGAGTGGTATCAGCTCGCCGACATGGGGCACGCTTGGCCGGGGGGCAAGCGCGGGAGCCGATTCGGCGATGCGCCGAGCAGTGCGCTCAACGCCACCGAGGTGATCTGGGCCTTCTTCAAAGCGAACCCGCGGTAGGGTCCCAACGCCCAGGAGGGGCGCCGGGGCGGCTTGGGAATAGGCAGGTGAGTTGCGAGGCGCCGCTGCTGAGGGGCGTAGCGCCGGAGGAGACCGCGCAGAGCAGCCAACCGATCGCGCACGGCTGGTGTCGCATGGTGCAAGCAACCTCGCGGCCGCGGGGAGGCTCTCGCACTTCCCAAGCCGACCGCTCATGTCGCGACCGACCCCCTCCCCCTCGGCAGCGCTCGACCGCCTGCGCTTCGACGTTCGTTATGCGCTGCGCGGCCTGCGCCGCTCGCCCGCCTTCGCGCTCACGGTGATCGGGACGCTGGCGCTGGGGATCGCGGCGAATGCAGCGATGTTCAATGTCGTCGACCAGCTTCTCTTCCGCCCGCTCGCATTTCTGCGCGCGCCGGAGATGGTGCATCGCTTCTACTGGCAGAATCAGAGTCGCGGCGAGACACGAAACGCGTCGTCGGTACCGTATGCGCGCTACCTCGACCTCGCGAAGTGGACAACGTCGTTCTCACAGATGGCGGCCTTTTCCGAGCGCCCGCTCGCGGTGGGGGATGGAGACGACGCGCGCGAGCTTCGCGTGGGGACGGTGAGCGCGTCGTTCTGGTCGTTCTTCGACGCGCCTCCGGCCCTTGGGCGCTACTTCACGCCTGACGAGGATACGACGCCGGTCGGGGCATCGGTGGTGGTGCTGTCGTATCCGTACTGGCAATCGGCCTTTGGGGGGCGCGACGTGCGCGGCGTGCTCCTAACGGTGGGGAACGTGCGCGCGACGATCATCGGCGTCGCTCCCGAGGGATTCAATGGAGTCAACGACGCGAATCCTCCGTCGCTCTTCATCCCGATCACCACCTTTGCCGGCACGTCGGGGACGGGGGACGCCAGGACGTACTTCTCCGCCTACTATTGGGGGTGGGTGAACGTGCTTGCCCGCCGGCGCGACGGTGTGTCGCTGGCGCAGGCGAATACCGACGCGACGCAGGCGTATCGCCGGAGCTGGGAGGCGGCGCGCGCGATGGACGCTTCGACGCCACCGGTCGACGATGCGCGCCCGCAGATCGTGGTGTCGTCGGTGCGCCCCGGAGCGGGGCCGACGCCGGCGTTGGAGGCGCGCACCGCGCTCTGGGTGACCGTGGTCGCAGCGATCGTCCTCCTCATCGCCTGCGCGAACGTGGCGAACCTGGTGCTGGCGCGCGCGCTGCAGCGCCAGCGCGAAACGGCAGTGCGTCTTGCACTGGGCGTGACGCGCGGGCGGTTGATCGTGCAGGCGCTCACCGAGTCGCTGGTGCTCTCGGCGTTAGGCGGTGTGGTGGCGGTGCTCGTCGCGCAGTGGGCCGGCGGGGCGGTCCGGGCGATCCTCATCTCCAACGGAACCAGTACTCCGCCGATTGCAACTGACGGGCGCACGCTTCTGGTCACGTTGGCGATCACCCTGATCGTCGGGGTCGCGGTCGGACTGGTCCCGGTACTCCTGCTCGAACGCGGGGACCTGGCGCGCACGCTGCGTGGTGGATCACGCGGCGTCACGGCGCACGGTACCGGGCTCCGCTCGTCGCTCCTCGTGGTGCAGGGGGCGCTGTCGATGGTCCTCCTCGTCGGTGCTGCGCTCTTCGTTCGGTCGCTGCAGCAGGTGCAACAGATGCCGATGGGGTACGACGCCAACCACGTGCTCCTGGTGAGTCGAGTGCTGCGCGGCGAGTGGCCTGGCGATTCGGCGATGACGCAGATGAGCCGACACCTGCTCGCCGAAGCGCAGGCGCTCCCGGGTGTGGAGTCAGCGGCGTGGGTGAACAGCACGCCGTTCGTGAGCACGTCGAGCAGCAACATCTACGTCGCCGGTATCGACTCGACGTCGCGCCTGGGGACGTTCACCTACCAGGCGACGACCGCCGACTACTTCCGCACGATGCGTACGCGCATCCTGCGCGGGCGCGCGCTCGGCGTCGCGGATCGGGAGGGGGCGCCGCGGGTGGGCGTGGTGAGCGCGAGCATGGCGGCGACGCTCTGGCCGGGACAGGAGGCGCTGGGACAGTGCTTCCGCGTGCGCGCCGACACGATGCCCTGCACGACGGTTGTAGGGATCGCCGAGGACATGGTGCAGCGCGACCTGACGGGTGGGCAGCGCTATCATTTCTACATCCCGATCGAGCAGGCGACGTGGACGCACGGGAACGGGATGCTCCTGCGGTTGAGCGGAGATCCGTTTCGTGAAGGGGAGAATGTGCGCGCGGCGCTCCAGCGCGTGATTCTCGGGGCGTCCTACGTCACGGTGCAACCGCTCGCCTCGATCGTCGAGGACGAGCAGCGTTCGTGGCGCCTCGGCGCGACGATGTTCGTCGCCTTTGGGGGGTTGGCGCTGGTGGTGGCGGCGGTCGGGTTGTACGGGGTGATCGGCTACAACGTGGCGCAGCGAACGCGGGAGCTGGGGGTGCGCGTGGCGCTCGGAGCACGCAAGGAACACATCCTTCGCCTCATCACCGGCGAGGGGATGCGCCTGACGCTTCTCGGCGTGGTCCTCGGCGGCGCTGTCGCTGCAGTCGCCGGCCGGTGGATCGAACCGCTCCTCTTCCGGCAGGCGGCGCTCGATCCCGCGGTATACGGCGGAGTGGCGGGAACGATGCTCCTCGTCGCGCTCGCGGCGAGCGCGGTGCCGGCGTGGCGGGCGGCACGCGCCGATCCTAACGTGGCGCTGCGCAGCGAGTAGCCGTCAAGCCGCGGCGAGGCGCACGACTCACGCCGAGGCGACGAGCGCCTCGAGCGTGGTATCCGTTTCGTGGAAGAGGTCGCGACGGGTGCCGTCGGCGTCGTGCACCACGAATTCCTCGTCGCGACGGCGGAAGCACCACTTGCGCGCGAGGAAGTCGAGGAGGGTCCAGAAGAAGAGCGGAGTCGCCGCGTTGGTCGCGTCTTCGAGGGCGAGTTCGAGGAAGAGGCCACGCTGCGCCTTGATGCGCGACACGCCGGGGACGATGCAGGTGCGGAGGCGCGAGTGCTGCTCGCGCAGGACCGGGGGAACGGGAACGGAGAGCGAGCGCCAGACTACCTGGTTGCTCGCCTCATCGTAGGCGAGAAAGGGGATTCCCCAGTCTTCCATGACGTTGACGAGATGGATCTCGCGCCCGCCGTCGGCACCGATCGCCCAGGCCATCATCCCGAACAGCGCTTGCAGCTGACCCATGTCGATCGCGTAGAGCATTCCGAATGGGGCGCCTTCACGTGACTCGCGGGTGTTGAAGCGCGGGTGCGCGAAGGCGGCGGCGACGGCGGGATCGAAGGTGAAGTCGACGAGCGTGCTGGCGACGCCGAAGTGTCGCGCGACGGCGCGCGATTGCAGCTCGGTAAGCTCTGCGAGACTCGAGCTGGCGAAGTGCTTCCGTATCGCCGCCGCCAGTCGAAGCTCGTCCTGCACGCGGCGCGCGACTTCTGTGGCGGGATCGGCAACGCCGGCGAGTCGGAAGCGCGTGGGGACGATGGAGTAGGCGAGGTCCGACTGCCCGCGATAGAAGATCGTGGGATTCGCCAGTTTGTCCTCGTACGTCGCGTCGGCGTCGGCGCTCGTGCCGTGCATGCGCGCACGAAGCGGCGCGAGGCGCTCTTCGCTGAAGCGCTGCATCGCGGCGAGCGCGTCTTCGAGTGAATCGTAGTAGGGAACAAGCGCCGTGACCGGGGTGCGCGACTCCCCGACCGGGAGTTCGTCGTAGCGCATCGGAAAGTACCGTTCCCCGCCGATGGTAAGGACGCTATACCGTGGCATGCGCCGCTCCGCGATCAGCCGGCTCGTGCCGCTCGACGCGCGGCCATCTTCACGACCATCCGGGGGGCGACGCCGGGGAGGTTCCACGGACAGGCGGCGAGGCAGGCCGCGCACCCCTGGTGCTCGTTGAAGAAGGGGAGGCAGCGGTCGAAGTCGACGTACCACCGCGTCTCCCCACGCACGAGCTGCTTCTCCTCCTGGATTGCAGCTGGCGGACAGGCGCTGGCGCACGACTGGCACAAACGGCAGAAATCGTCGGCGCCGAAGTCGTCGGGTTCATCAGCGACGAGCGGGATGTCGGTGAGCACCACCGCCAGCCGGAAGTTGGAGCCTAGCTGGCGATTGATGATCGATCCGTGCTTCCCGAGTTCACCGAGTCCTGCTGAAATGGCCGCAGGGACGAGGAGCATCGGCGACGCCATCGGCCCGGCGTGCGGTACCGCAGCGTGCCCTCGCGCGCGGATGAAACCGGCGAGCGTCTTCGCGACGCGCATTCCGCGCGCGTACTGCCGGATCACTTCAGCCGCGGCCGCTTCTTCCGGCGCGGTGCGCAGCTCGTTCCAGTCGTGCGCGACGCCGAGCATGATCGCCCAGCGCTGCGGCACGGCGTCGTTGTCGAAGACCCATTGCTGCCGCATCTGCGTGATCCCGACGATGTCGGCGCCGGCGTCGAGCGCGGCTTGCTTCACGTCCTTAGTCCAGGACTCGGCGTCGAGCGCGAGCGGTTCGCCGCTTTCGGGCGGGACGACGAGGTCGATCGCTGCCTGCCGCTCGTGGCGCGCGAGCATCACCCGAGGCGAGGTGCGCTTGTAGAACCAGAGTTGCAGCGGACCATGCGGCGTCGAATCCGGGGCGTGCCAGTAGATCGGCGACGGCTGCCGGACGTCGGGCTCACCGACGCCGTTGATCGTGTTGCCGGAGATCTCGGGCCAGAGCGCCATTTGCTCGGCGCTTGGCGACCAGCGTGGTTCGCGAGGCATGGGACGTTACCGGGTGCGGCTCGGTTGGATGAACGCTCTTTCATCCTACCGCGCGACGCGAACGGGCGCGATACCCCTCGGCGCAAGGATACTGTGTCGCGATTCCAGACAGTCCTGACGGTGACCGGTCCTACGCGATCCCCCCCAACCGTCGCTCCAGCTCCTCGCGGTACATCCGCGTCACCACCAGCTTCTCGCCCTGGTCGAGCAGCGCCTCGAGGTCGCCGTCGCCGCGCGGGCGCAGCTCGCGGATCGCCGCCAGGCTCACGAAGTGCGAGCGGTGCACGCGGGTGAAGCGCGCCGGGTCGAGGAGCGTCTCGAGGTCGCGCATCGTGCGCCTCGTCAGCCACGACCCCTTCGCCAGGTGCAACCGTGCGTAATTCCCCTCGGCCTCGATCCACCGCACGTCGGCCAGGTCGACGATCACCGCACGCCCCGACGCGCGCACCGCCAGTCGTTCGGGATACGGCGCATCGGGGGCACGCGCCGCTGCTGCCGCGCGTTGGACCCGCTCGGTCTCCTGCCCGTCACGCGCCGCCGCGCGCTCCCGCACGCGGGAGATGGCGCGGCGCAGCCGTGGCGGATCGAACGGCTTGAGGAGGTAGTCGACCGCATCCGAATCGAAGGCGGGGAGCGCATAACGATCGAACGCCGTGACGAAGACGATCAACGGCGCGTGCTCGGGATCGAGCGCCGCGACCACGCCGAGTCCGTCGAGCTCGGGCATCTGCACATCGAGGAAGACGACGTCGGGCGCCAGCGCATCGATCTGCTCGAGCGCCTCGCTCCCCGATCGCGCCGTGCCGGCGACGACGACGTCCGGCTCGGCCGCCAGGAGGCGCGCGAGGTCGCGGAGCACGAGCGGTTCGTCATCGACGATGAGCGCCCGCAGCGCACTCATATGGCCCGCTCCCGCGCGTCGTCGATCGGGATGATCACCGTCGCAACGGTCATGGAGGGCGGGGCGAGCGCTACGCCTCCCTCCTCGCTCCGCGTCGCCGGGAGCGGAATTGCAGCTGGCGAACGCTCCGTGGCGAGCGTCAGCGACACACCTGGGCCATAGCGGGCCGATAAGCGCTCGCGCGTCGTGCGCAGTCCCTGTCGCTCGGTTCGCCGGTCGGAGAGTTGCATCCCGTCATTGGCAATCCGGATCGTCACGCTGTCCCCGGTCTTCCTCGCGTCGATCACGATCGAGCCGCCGCGCGCGTTCGGCGCAATACCGTGATGCAAGGCATTCTCGGCGAGCGGCTGCAGGAGGAAGCGCGGGACGGGAAGCTGCGCGACATCGGAGGCGCAGGAGACGGTGACGTGCAGGCGATCGGCGAATCGAATCTGCTCGATCTCCAGGTAGCGCCCGAGCAGCCGCATCTCCTCGGCGAGGGGAATGTCGCGCGTATCGCTCCCATCGAGCGCGTCGCGGAGCAGCTCGCCGAACTGGGCGACGAGGGCACGGGCGCGCGCCGGGTCCTCATCGATCAGCGCGCCGATCGTATGCAGCGAGTTGAAGAGGAAGTGCGGCTGAAGCCGAGTGGCCAGCGCGTCGAGCCGAGCCTGCATGGCCTGCGTTTCGAGCCGAGCGGCGCGCGCTTCCTGCGCTCGAAGGTTCTCTCGAAGATCGAGCGCTCGCGCCAGGCCCAGGAGCGAGGCGTAGAGCAAGAGCGCGAACGGGAGGCGTGTCCCGCCGATGGCTTGCGGGAGGAGGACGTTGAGCGGCGGGAGCTGCTCTCCCCCAAACAGCTTGGTGCCGGCCCAGAAGATCAGAAACGTCGCCGGGACGTGTACCAGCACGGCGACGACCAGGTGAACCGCGAGCGACTGCAGGCGCTGACCGCGCTCGAAGGAGAATCGTTGTCCCAGGCGCAGGATGATCGGACTCGCGACCGCCCAGACGATCCACGTCGCCGCGCCAAACGCCAGGGAGCCGAAGACCGTGACGGCTTCCTTCTCGGCAGCGCGCAGCGTGTAGATCTGCACGCTGGAGATGAGGGTGAGCACGGCG
>JBGAHX010000088.1:0-11879 GCA_044225935.1 Gemmatimonadaceae bacterium | reverse complement strand
AACGCATCGACCGCACGGAGCTACACCGACTTCTCGCTCTTCACTGCGCGGGAAGACATCACCCAGGACCTGTCCACGCTCTTCACGTGTTTCACGGCGGGTGGCTCGATGACTACGCTCCCTTTTATCGCCTGCCTCGTCGCGCCGCACACCCTCCACCGCGAGGTGCTGATGCGGATTCGACGAGAGGCGCGTCACGCCCGCGCTGGGCGAGCAGCCCGGATTCGAATGAAGGTGAACGGACTCGCCGATCGCGGGATCGTCGAAGCGCTGTACGACGCTTCGTGCGCCGGTGTCGAGATCGAGCTGGTCGTTCGCGGGATCTGCACGCTCCTTCCCGGCATACGCGGAATGAGCGAGCGAATCACCGTGGTGAGCCAGGTAGGGCGCTTCCTCGAACACGCTCGCTGTCTCGCGTTTGAGAACGACGGACATCGGGAGTGGTGGATCGGGTCGGCCGACCTGCGACCGCGCAACTTGCATCGGCGCGTGGAGCTCCTCGCTCCCGTGCGCGACGAGACGCACTGTGCGCGCCTCGACGCGTTGTTCGCCAGCGACATGTCCGATCCGACGGCGTGGCGCCTGACGAGTGCCGGAACGTACGACGCGCCGTGGTCGCCAGCATTCGGTGATGTCATGAGCGCACAGACGCGGCTCGTGTCCTCCGTTGGCGCGCGCGCCGAGGGCAGGCGATGAGCACCATGGCGTCACTCCGTCGCCGCCGCTCGGCTCGCATTGCGCTGGTTATCGTGACGTCGATCGCCACGATCGCCCAGGGACTCAGCGCGCAGTCCACTCGGAGCGTCGTGGAGCGCTTCGCACTCGGCGGGCGCGCTGCTGCAGTCTTCGAACTCCCCGACTGGCTGCGCGAAGCGTCGGGGCTCGCGGTGTCGGCAGACGGGCGCATCCTCACCCACGGCGATGAGCGTGGAATGGTCGCCGAGATCGACCTGGCGACGCGCACGGCGAAGGCGAGATTCTCGTTAGGGCGGCCACCGATCCGCGGCGACTTCGAGGGGGTCGCCACTGCGGGGCACCGCATCTTTCTCGCGACGAGCGACGGTGTGCTCTACGCGACAGACGATACGTCGCGAGGGCGCGCACGCTTCACGCGGCACGTGACCGGTTTCGGCGATCGCTGCGAACTCGAAGGGCTCGCGTACGAACCGGATGCGCAGGTGCTCCTCTTCGGCTGCAAGGTACCGCGCGAGAAGACACTCGAAGGATTCGTCACGCTCTTTCGCTGGTCAGTCGCGCGTGCTGCGCCGCTGGCCGCCACGCGCAAGCGCGTGCATCGTTCCGGCCGCCGTGGAGATCCCGTCAGGGCGAGCGACATCGTCGTCCTCGCCGGACTGGAGCGGGCGCCTCGTGGAGCTACGAAACAAGGCGTGCTCGTCGATGGCGTTAGGCTCGGCGATCGACACGTCAGCCCGAAGGGGTGTGACCTTCGTCGGCGACTCGCTCCTCCTCATCGCCGACGAGGGCGGAAAGCACCACGCGACGCTCTCCATCTACCGCCGTGGCCACTGACGCGGCGTCATCACGCAGTTCCGATCATCCACTGTTACCGACCGCGAGCGCTCGCCGAGCGACCTCGCCCGGAGCCTAGATCATGTCATCCCGTCGCCGTCTACTCGTCGCCTTCGTCACCGTCGTTGCGGGGTGGCCGTTTCGCCTCCTGTCGCAGGCGCCGCCGACGTCACCAGAAGGAAGTGGTCGATCACCCTCGACGTTGCGGCTGGCGGCCGGTCCCCGCTACAAGGCGGGGCGCCTCAGAACCCTGGTTCTTGGCGAGGACTATCGCGCGCTCTGGACCGCGCCCATCGACGTCGAGGTGCTCGACCTGCGACGCGAGGGGGGTGGACTCACGCCGACCAAGCGCGGTGGAAGCATGCAGACCAATTCGCTTCAGCCCGGCGCCGATGGGCGTGAGTACGTCTTCCGTCGAAGGACTTCACCAAGGGGCTTCCCCCCGACGTGCGCGAGACGCTCATCAGCGAGATTGCACAGGACCAGGTGAGCGGCTATCACCCGGCGTCGACGTTCGTCGTGGCCGCGCGCCACCGCTGCCGACGCCACCGACTGCACCATCCGCGCCCGCGATTGATGGTGATGCCAAACGATTCACTGCTGGGCGAGTTTCGCGGCGAGTTCATCGGCGTGGTCGGGACGTTCGAGGAACGTCCGACGCAGACTTCGACGCGATCGACGGGGCGGGGGGGGCCGTCGACGTGATCAGTTCGGAGAAGCTCTTCGCCCGCCTGCGCGAACCACGCCCCGCGCGCGTCGATGCCGATGCGTACCTGCTGGCGCGTCTCTTCTGACGTCTCGTCGGCGATCGCGACCGCCACCGCGACCAGTGGCGCTGGGGGAAGTTTGCCAAGGGGCGGGATGTGGTGTGGGAGCCAATCCCGCGCGATCGCGACATGCCGTTCGCCAAGTTCGAGGGATTCCGATCGCTGCGCGCGGGTTTGGCTCCGCGTTTCGGTGTCGTTCGGCGAGGAGTATCCGGCAATGGTCTGGCTCAACTGGAACGGGCGGGAGATCGATCGCCGACTGCTCGGCGGCTTCGAGCGCTCCGCATGGGATAGCAGCGCGCGCATCCTCCAGTCGCAGCTGACGGACTCGGTCCTGCGCGCCGCGATCGCCGCGATGCCGGAGCCGTACGCGCGCATCAATGGCGACCGACTGATGCGCGAGTTGGTTGCTCGCCGTGCGCGGCTGACGCGCGCCGCCGACGAGTTCTATTCAATCCTTTCTCGTGAGGTGAACCTGTCGGCGACCGATGGCAACGACCTCGCCGAGGTGACGCGCGAGAAGCAGCTGATCGTGGCGCTCTACGCACTCGGGAAGAACGGAGAACGCGAACCCGGCGCACGCCCCATCGTCCAACGTCGATTTCTTCCCGGCGAAACGCACGAGGTACGCCTGCAATCAAGGGCGGCAACGATCGCGTTGTCGTGGATGGTGAGCGCACCGATGACATCCTCATCCGCATCATCGGTGGCGATGGCGATGACGCCGTGGACGATCGGGTTGGGCGCGGCGACGCCGCGCTCCTGGTCTACGACGATCGCGGCGACGATCGCGTGGCGAGTGAAGGCGATGTGCGCATCGATCGCAAGCCGTACGCGCCCGTCACTGCAGCGCGTCCGGAGAACGAGGCGCGTGATTGGGGCTCGTGGTCGTTCCTCATGAAGGGCATGAGCGTCGCGCCTGGCGTCGGCGTCCTCGGGAGCGCAACCTACACACGCATAGGCTACGGCTTCCGACACGCGCCGTATTCGTCGCGATCGGACCTTCGACTCGACGTGTCACTGTCGGAGCGGCGTCCTCGACTCACCTGGGACGCCACCTTCCCGCGCGCCAACAGTCACGATGCATTCGGCATTCGCGCGGTCGCCTCGGGGATCGACCTGCTGCACTATTACGGTGAGGGGAACGAGACCGCCAACGACCGCGACCGGAGTGCCTATCGCCTGGAGCAGGATCGCTACGCCGTCGAGCCGCGGTGGACGCACCTCGTGTCGCCCGGCGTGACGCTAACGGCTTCCACGGCGGTGCAATTCAGCAACACGCATCGCATGGGTGGAACGCTCATCGGGGAAGAACAGCCGTATGGCGTGGGTGACTTCGGAAGCGTGTCCGGGAGACTCGGCGTGGATATCGACCGGCGCGATGTCGCGTCGGCACCGTCGCGTGGGTACCGACTGCAGGCCAGCACATCGGTGACTCCAAGCGTCTGGAGCGTCGATGGCACGTTCGGCGATGTCGACGCCGTCGCCAGCACCTACGTGAGTGCCAAGGGTGCGTTGCAGCCCACGTTGGCGCTGCGCGCCGGCGGGCGCACGGCGTGGGGCGACTACCCGTACTTTGCCGCGTCGCGCATCGGTGGAGGGACGACTGTTCGAGGGTGGGACGACCAACGCTTCGCTGGTCGATCGTCGGCGTACGGCAGCGCCGAGCTGCGCATGCGACTCGGGCGCTGGAAGCTCATCGCCCCGTCGGACGTCGGAGTACTCGGCTTTCAGGATGTCGGACGCGTCTTCGCCGACGAGGAAACGTCGAGCGCGTGGCACTCGGGAGTTGGAGGCGGGATCTGGATCGCGCCACTCGTTCGCACGTACACCGTGAGCCTAAGCATCGCGCACAGCAAGGAGCGCAACGGAGTCTACCTGACGAGCGGCTTCGCCTTCTGACGCCGCGCCCACATCGAAGCCCCGGCCGCGCCATCGCGTTGCGGCCGGGGCTTCTGTCGTCAGGCACGCGGCCCCGCGTTCGACGCGCCATGAGCGCCTGCCGAAATCGCGAGTCGCGATATCTCGCGACGCAGTGAAATCCCGTCGCGAAAAGCTCGAGGGCGCGCCTCCGACGCGGTTTGCCGAATGGGGCGAAAGTGCATGTCCCTGAAGGTGTTACGCGCCGTCGCACGAACGCCGCAAGTGCTGGCCCTGCACCTGCCTTACTGAGGGGCGCCGGAGCGGAATCCGGCAACTCACCCTTCAGATGACGTTCACACCATGAAGATAGCAAAGCTCCTCGGCGCCCTGAGTCTCATCCTCGGGACACAAACGCTCGCGGCCCAGAGTGTCACCTACGATGTCGACAAGGCGATCGACTTCTCCAAGTACAAGACATACGCGTGGGTCGACGCCGGCAACATCCCCGACGATTTCAACCACAAGCGAATCGTCGGCGCCGTCGACGCACAGCTGGGCGCGCACGCGCTCACGCAGGTCGCGCAGACGGGCAACCCCGACATCCTCGTGAGCTATCGCGCCGGCTTCGAGCAGGGACTCGAGGTCAACGCGAACTCGACCGACTTCGGGCCGTACCGCTGGGGCAATCGCACCGGTTCGGCGCGCGCACGACGTGACCGTGGGAACGCTGTTCGTCCTTCTGCGCGATGCCAACACGCATTTGGTCGTGTGGCGTGCGGCGGCGACCGCGGACATCGACAAGACGGCCAGCCCGGAGAAGCGCGATCGCAACATTCGCAAGGCTGCCGAGAAGATGTTCAAGCACTACCCACCCAAAGCCTGACCAGGAGACAACCGTGAGAACTGTTCACGCTTGCCTGGCGGCACTCGTCTGCTTCGTCACTCCGGTGGCGGGGCAGCGGGCGCCGGCCCGGGTGGCCGTGGTGATGGACCAGGCGGGCGTTCGCTCCGACACGATGCTCGCCGTCCTCCGACGCGAAGTGCAAGGCTTCTTTCGGGACGATGAGCTCACGCTCGTGGCGTCGGCCTGCGGCGACGGATCGATGGCGGGGATACGGCGCGCGCTCGATGAGGCGATGCGCGATCCACGGGTGTCGGCGGTCGTCACGATGGGCCCGGTCGGCTCGCACCTCCTCGTGAGCGCAGGCGCGCCAGCCAAGCCGGCGATTGCCGGCGTCATGTTCGACGCCTCGTGGCAGTCTGCGCCAGAGGCGAACGGCAGCAGCGGCGTGCCGCGCCTCACCTACCTCAACCAGTCGTACGATGTCGCGCGCGCACTCGTCGCGTTCCGACGCCTAGTCCCGTTCCAGCGACTCGCCGTGGTCGTCGCGCGCGAACAGTTGCGCGCCATTCCATCGCTGGAAGGCGCGGTGCAGCTGGCGGTCGAGAAGACCGGTGCGACGGCGCGCATTGTCGCGGCCGACACCACGACGGCCGAAATCCTGGGCGCGATTCCCAACGATGCGGATGCCGTCTTCCTGGCGCCGCAGCTGCAATTGCACGATGAGGGGTTGTCGGCGTTGCTGAGCGGGATCAACGCGCGACGCCTCCCGACGCTGGCACACGCCAACGAGCCCGACGTCCGACTTGGCGCGCTCGCCTCCTACGAGCCACTGGAGAACGCACAGCGGCGCGCCCGCCGCATCGCCGTCGATCTCCAGAGAATCCTTGCAGGGGAGGATGCGGGAACGCTGCCGGTGCAACTCGTGGCCGCGCCGCGCCTCGCCCTCAACCTGACCACGGCGCGCCTCATCGGCTTCTCGCCGAGCCGCACGCTTCTCACCGACGCGACGCTGGTCGGAGCCGAAGCCCTGGTGGCACGCGATACCGTGACGCTCGCCGACGCCATGCGCATCGTGGCCAACACCAACCTCGACGTAGTCGCCGCACGCCTCGAGGCGATGTCGGGCGAAGCGAATGTCAAGATCGCGCAGTCCAACCTCCTCCCCAAGATCGATGCGCGCCTCACGCAGACGCGCACGCGGTCGGGGACCGCCGCCGCCAGCTTCGGGCAGCAGCCGGAGCGCATGGGCGACGGCGGGCTCTCGCTGTCGGTGCCGCTATACGCAGAGCGTAGTTGGGCTGCGTACCAGTCGGAGGAGAAGCTCCAGCAGGGGCGCGAGGCGCAGCGCGACCAGTTGCGACTCGACGTCGTGCTCGACGCGGGAACCGCCTACGTGTCGACGCTCCGTGCCCAGAGCCTGGCCCGCGTGAAGCGGATCAATCTCGCGCGCACGCAATCGAACCTGGAAATCGCCCGCCTGCGCGAAGGGGTGGGAAGCTCCAGCCGCGCCGACGTCTTTCGCTGGGAAGGCGAGGTGGCGAATGCGCGGCGCGACCTGATCGCCGCCGATGCGCAGGTGCGCGTCGCCGGGATCTCGCTCAATCGAATGCTCAACCGTCCGCTGGAGCGCCCGGTCGCGCAGCCCGCGGTGGCGCCCGGTGACGCCGCGTTCCTCCTGCAGGACTCGACGGTGCTCCAGTGGCTCGACGAGCCCGATCGCCTTGCGACCCTGACGCGTTTCCTGGGAGGCGAGGCGGCGTCCTTCTCTCCCGAGTTGGCGCAGCTCGACGCCGGGATCGCGGCAAAGCGTCGGCAGGAGGTCGCCGCACAGCGCGCCTTCTGGCTCCCCGACGTCACGCTGCAGGGCGGGATGTCGAATGTGTTTAGCCGCAACGGCGCCGGCTCGAGCGCGCCGACGATTCCCGCGCAGTACGACTTTCCCAACACGCCCGACATGAGCTGGCAGTTCAAGATCCAGGCGTCGTATCCAATCTTCAACGGCTTCAGCCGAGCGGCAAACCGTGCGCAGACGGAAGTCGACCTTCGCCGTCTGCAGGTGCAACGGCAGAACGCGCAGCTCGGCGTCGACCAGCGCGTCAGGTCGACGATCGAGTCGGCCGGCGCCACGTACGCGGCGATCGCCCTCAGTCGTGCGGCGTCGGAAGCCGCGGAGCAGAACTACCAGCTCGTGAGCGATGCCTACAGCCGTGGCGCCGTCTCGATCACCACGCTGATCGACGCGCAGGTCGCGGCGTTGAATGCCGAACAGAGTGCCGCGAACGCCGTGCACGACTTCCTGCTCGACCTCCTCAAGCTCGAGCGCTCGATCGGAACGTTTGGAGTTCTCCTGACTCCCGCCGAGCGCCAGGCCTTCCATAACCGACTGTCCTCCATCATCTCCCAATGACTAGCCCCCGAAACCTGAGCTTCCTGGCGCTCGCCGTCGCCGCATGCGGTGGCGCGCCGCCGCCGTCCGCCGAGCCGCCCCCCGTCACCATCGCCGTCGCCAGCACTGGCGCCGCGATCGCGAACGAGACGCGCTACGGTGGGGCGATCGAACCCGACGTCTCCGTCGACGTCGCCTTCCGCGTGAGTGGAATCGTCGATGCGGTGTCGCAACGTCCGGGTGTGGACGGGCGCGCGCGCGCGTTGCAGGACGGTGACGTGGTGCGACGCGGAGCGGTCCTCGCGCGCCTCCGGCAGGACGAGTTCCGCGATCAGTGGTCCGATGCCGAGGCCGGCTTCCAACAGTCGCGCGCCGACTACGAACGTGCCTCGCAGCTGTTCGAGAATCGCTCGATCTCCAAGGCCGAGTACGACGCCGCCTTCGCCCGTTTTGCGGCTGGCGGTGCGCGCCGGAACCAGGCAGCCGTCTCGCTCAACGACGCCACGCTCCGCAGCCCGATCGACGGGATCGTGATCAAGCGCACCGCCGAGGTTGGGGCGCTCGCCGGTCCGTCGGTGCCCGCCTTCACCATCGCCGACACGCGCGTGGTCAAGGTCGTCTTCGGCGTCCCCGACGTCGCGGTGGCGCAGCTACGCCTCGGCGGGCGCCTCGCGATCGAAGCGGAAGCGCTCCCTGGGCGCATTCTCGAAGGGCGCATCACGCGTATCGCACCGTCGGCAGACAAGAGCAGCCGTGTCTTCGAGGTGGCCGCATCGCTCCCAAACGCGAACGGGGAGCTCAAGGTCGGCATGTTGGCGACGCTCCGCCTGGGTGGCGGCGCAGTCGAGCCAAATCCCGTCGTGCCGCTCGCCTCGATCGTCCGCCCGCTCGGTGACACCACGAGCTATGCGGTCTACGTGGTACGCGAAGCCTCGCGTGACTCCACGATCGCACGGCGCACCCGCGTCACGTTAGGCGCGGTGAGCGGAAACCTGATCGCCGTCACCAGTGGCCTCGACGCCGGCGACCGGGTCATCGTGGGCGGCGCCACCCTCGTAGCGGATGGGCAGCCCATCCGCATCGTCCGCTAGAGGGCACCATGGCACACACCGACGACGCGACGCTCATCGCGAAGACGAGAAACACCGCCCGCTACTTCACCGAGAAGCGGCAGATCGCCTGGGTCGTGCTCTTCGGTACGGTCCTGTGGGGAATCATCGGCTACTTCCGCATGCCGCAGCGCAAGGATCCCGACATCCCGGTCATTTCGGCGATGGTGATCACGCCGTGGCCGGGAATGGACGCCGCGCGCATCGAGGAGCGGATCACTCGGCGCATCGAGGCGGTCGCCGCCGAGAACGCCAACGTGCAGACCGTGCGCTCGACCACGCGCAGTGGCGTGTCATACGTCTACATCGATCTCAAGGAGGGAATCACCGAAACGGGGCAGATCTTCGACGACATCGGGCTCCGCCTGAACGGCATCACGGATCTCCCCGACGGTGCCGGGCCGATCCAGTACGTGAAGGACTTCGGGAGCACCGCATCGTTGATGCTCACGGTCGCGAGCCCGCATCTCGACGAGGTACAGGTGTCGCTGCGAGCGGACGAGGTGGCGCGGGCGATTCAGGAACTTCGCGGCGGCGCCGGTGAGGGGCGCGCCACACTGGTCTACAACTTCCCAGCATCGATCTCCAGCGCATCTGCGGTGCGTCCGACCACGCTGTATCTGCAGCACGCGGTCGCGAGTGGCGTCTTTCGCGATGCGCGCTTGCTCGAGGGGCCGCAGTTCGTGGGGGTGGACGGGATCACCGACTTCCCCGACTCGCTGATTTTGGCCGACCTGCGCGACTTCGTCGAGCGGCGGTTGCGCATCGCCGAACTGCACCCCGACGCATGGCAACCGGTGGTGATTCGCGACGCGGCCGAGACGCGGGCGCAGCTCCTCGCGTCGGGGGGCGACAAGTACAGCTATCGCGAGTTGGAAGAGTTCACCGACATCATGCAGCGCACCTTCCAGACGGTGAAGCAAGTGTCCAAGGTCGACCGTTCGGGCGTGCTCGACGAGCAGGTGACGCTCAGCTTCTCGCAGGAGCGCGTGGCACAGTACGGCGTGCCGCTCGGCCAGCTCAAGGACATCTTGCGCGGGCGAAACACGGCGCTCAGCGGCGGCGTCATCGACGTCGCTGGGCGAAGCGTCGGACTCAACCCGAGCGGCGAGTTCAAGGACGAGAACGAGATCGGGCAGGTGATCGTGGGGTCGTCGAAGAATGGCGCGCCACTCTACCTGCGCGACCTCGTCGACATCGATCGTGGATATCAGAGCCCGGCGCGCTACCTCAACTTCTACAGCCAATCGGATTCTGCTGGGAATTGGACTCGTGGGCGCGCGATCACGCTGGCACTGCAGATGCGCCCCGGCGAAAAGATCGGCGCCTTCGGTGCCGCGGTGGATTCGACGATCACAGCGCTCCGCGATCGGGTGCCGGCCGACCTGATCCTGGCCCGCACGTCCGACCAGCCGTTGCAGGTGCAGGAGAGCATGGACCTCTTCATGAGCAGTCTCTGGGAGGCGGTGGCGCTCGTGGTGCTGATCGCGCTCCTCGGCTTCTGGGAATGGCGATCGGCGTTGGTGCTGGCGATCAGCATTCCGCTCACGCTGGCGATGACGTTCGGGATGATGGCGATGCTGGGGATCGACTTGCAGCAGATCTCCATCGCGTCGTTGATCATCGCGTTAGGCCTCCTCGTCGACGATCCGGTCGTTGCCGGCGATGCGATCAAGCGCGACCTGGAACATGGACATCGCCCGATCATCGCCGCCTGGCTCGGCCCCACGAAGCTGGCGCACGCGATCCTGTTCGCGACGATCACGAACATCGTCGCCTACCTCCCGCTCTTGCTGCTGACGGGAGCGGTCGGGCAGTTCCTCGTCACGCTTCCCATCGTTCTCACCTGCTCGCTGGTGGCGTCGCGCCTCGTCTCGATGACCTTCATCCCGCTCCTCGGCTACTACTTCCTGCGTCCCAGCGGGAAGGTGTCACCGCCGATGAGCGAGCGGCGCACGCGCGGCTTCGCCGGGTGGTACCATCGCATGGGGCAGGCGGCCATCAACCATCGTTGGCGCGCGGCGTTCGGCTCGGTGGCGATTCTTGCACTCGGTGGTTGGGTGATGAGCAGCCTCAAGCCACAGTTCTTCCCAAAGGATCTGCAGTATCTCTCGTACGTCGAGGTCTGGATGCCCGAGGACGCGCCGGTCGTCGAGACGCGGGCGATGACCGAGCACGTGGAGCAACTCGTGAAGGGGCATGCGGCCGACTTCTTCGCGCATCGCGAGAGCGAGCACGGGGAAGGGCGCCTGGTGTCCGTCACCTCGTTCGTCGGCGGGGGCGGGCCGCGCTTCTGGTCGACCTTCACCCCGGAGGCACGGCAGCCCAACTACGGCTTGCTCATCCTGCAGGTGGCGAGCAAGCACGACACGCCGGAGCTTGTGGCCGAGCTGCAGGAGAAGCTGGCGCACGAGATCGTCGGTGCGCGCGTCAACGTACGCGAGCTCGAGACCGGGCCCCCGGTCGGGACGCCCGTGTCCATTCGGTTGAGCGGCGACGACATGGCCACGCTGCGCGGACTCTCCGGTAACTTGTTGCAGCTGTTCCAGCGCAACACCCTCGCCGAGCGTGTGCAGGAGGACTGGGGGGCCGAGAGCTTCGCGGTGGACGTGGCCATCGACCCGGATCGCGCCACGCGCGCCGGCTTGACCAACGCCGATGTGGCGGCGAGCACCGCGCTCGGACTGAACGGCGTGCGCCTGACGGAGATGCACGAGGGAGACCGCGTGATTCCCGTCGTGGCACGCCTGCGGATGGAAGAGCGCGCACAACTCGGCGATCTCTCCAACCTGTACGTCTACAGCACGCAGGGGTCGAACAAGGTGCCGCTGCAGCAAATCGCCCAGCTCAAGACCGGGATGCGTCCGGAGAAGGTGATGCGCCGCGGCCAGTTCCGCACCATCACGATCGGAGCATTCCCGCGTCCGGGCGTGCTCGCGTCCGAGGTGATGGCGGCATCCAAGGCCGATCTCGATCGCTTTGCCGCCTCGCTCCCGCCGGGAGTCAAGATGGAGATCGGCGGCGAGATGGAGAAGCAGCAGTCGGGTTTCCAGGAGCTGGCGGTGATACTTCTCATCTCCATCGCGCTGATCTATCTGGCGTTGGCCGTGCAATTCCAGAGCGCGGTCAAGCCGCTGCTGGTCTTTGGGGCGATCCCGTACGGAATGGTCGGGGCGTTCATCGCGCTTGCCGTGATGGGGGAACCGTTCGGCTTCATGGCCTTCCTCGGCATCGTGAGCCTAGTGGGCGTGATCGTCAGCCACGTCATCGTGCTCTTCGACTTCATCGAGGAGGCGCGCGAGAAGGGAGAGAGCCTCACCGATGCGCTCCTGGACGCGGGCATTCTCCGCCTCCGGCCGGTGCTCATCACGGTAGGCGCA
>JBGAHX010000024.1:0-109478 GCA_044225935.1 Gemmatimonadaceae bacterium | reverse complement strand
GCCGCAATTTCTCGTCTCGAACTATCACGGGCCGTGGTTGGTCGACGTCGTGGCGAGCGTCTGCTCGATGGGGGCGCTGGCGCTCTTCCTCCGCTGGTGGCAGCCGCGCGACGGGTGGACGCCGGGCGATGCGCGCCGCCTCGATCGCGGCCCTGATGACGCGCTGCCGGCGCCGGTCGCCGCTGGCGAAGGTGCAGATGCAGCGCCGCTCGTGTCGCGCGCGCGGGCGTGGCTCCCCTGGATCATCCTGTCGGTCGTCGTCTTCCTGTGGGGATTGCCGCAGGTGAAGGCGGCGCTCAACGGGCTGTCGGCGCCTGCCTTCCCGATCCCAGGATTGCACCTGCAGGTGCAACGCGTCCCGCCGGTGGTACCCGCGCCGGTCGCTGAGGCGGCGGTCTTCACGTTCAACTGGCTCTCGGCGACGGGGAGCGCGATTCTCCTCGCCGCACTGCTTACTGGCGGGGTGATGGGCTTCGGGTTCGGGGAGCTGCTGCGCGAATACTGGGCGACGATCCGGCTGGTGCGCGCCTCGCTCGTGACCATCGCGGCGATGCTCGCGTTAGGCTACGTGTCGCGCTACTCGGGGATGGACGCGATCCTGGGGCTCGCCTTCGCGCGCACCGGTGTGCTCTATCCGTTCTTCGGGGCGATGCTCGGCTGGCTCGGCGTGGCGCTCACCGGATCCGATACATCGTCGAATGTCCTCTTCGGATCGCTACAGGTGCTCACCGCGCAGCAGGTGGGAGTGAATCCCACGCTGATGGCGGCGGCCAACTCGTCGGGCGGGGTGATGGGGAAGATGATCGACGCGCAGAGCATCGTGGTCGCGAGCACAGCGACGCGATGGTACGGGCAGGAAGGGCGCATCCTCCGGTTTGTCTTCTGGCACTCGCTGGTGCTCGCCGCGCTGGTTGGCGGGCTGATGCTCCTGCAGGCGTACGTCCCGCCGTTCACCCGCATGGTCGTTCGTTAGGCATCGCACGGAATTCCATGACCGCCACCACCATTCGCGCCTACGACGCGCACGCCTGCGGGGAGCACGGACGGGTGATCACCGACGGCGTCGGCGAGATTCCCGGCACCACGATGTTCGAGAAGATGACGTGGCTCCGGACGCACGGCGACGCACTCCGGCTGCGCATGCTCCGCGAACCGCGCGGATATCCCGCCGCCAACTGCAACGTGATCCTCCCGTCGAGCCACCCGGAGGCCGACGCCGGCTTCGTGATCATGGAGCAGGTGGAGTACCCGGGGATGTCGGGGACGAACACGATGTGCGTGGTGACGGTCCTCCTCGAGACGGGGATCGTCCCGATGCGCGAGCCGGTGACCGAGCTGACGCTCGAAGCCCCCGCCGGACTCATTCGCGTGCGCGCCGACTGCTCGGGGGGGAAGGTGAAGCGCGTCACGTTTCGAAACGTCCCCGCCTTCGCCACGCATCTCGATGCGACGATCGAGGTCCCTCACCTCGGGACGGCGACCGTCGACGTGGCGTACGGCGGCATGTTCTACGTAATCGCCGACGCGCGACAGTTTGGCCTCACCCTCGTGCCCGACGAGGGGCGCGACGTGGTACGCATCGGCGAGATGATCAAGGCCGCCGCGCGCGAGCAGCTCCCCGTCGTGCATCCCGACCAGCCCGACTTCGACGGCGTGACCATCGCGCAGTTGTCGGCCCCGTCGCTCGTCAAGGACGCCGACTGGCAGAACGCGGTCGTCGTCTCGACCGGGACGCTCGATTGGGATCGCCCTGCCACGTGGACCGGCGCCCTCGATCGCTCGCCCTGCGGCACCGGGACGTCGGCCAAGATGGCGACTCTCCACGCGCGGGGGCTGCTCCAGCTCGGGCAGGATTTCCGGCACGCCGGGATCCTCGGGACGGTCTTCACCGGCAGGCTCGAAGAGGTCACTCGGGTGGGGACGTACGAGGCGGTGGTCCCGACGATCTCGGGGCGAGCCTGGATCACCGGGAGCGCGACGTATGTCCTCGATCCTGAGGATCCGTTTCCGGAAGGATTTACGGTGGGTGACATCTGGTAGCGCGCCCGCTTCGCGGGTGTCGTGCGTGGGGTGACAAGGCCAGCGATCACGCCGGCGTGGCGCCGCCCACGGGGCGGAGGGGCGTCAAAACGATTCGGTGGTAATCAGTTGGGTTGCCGAACTGTACCGTTTGCGGCGCGAGCGACCGAGACTAGCAGCTACCGTGAACGCCGCCTTCGTGATTTCGACGTGCGTCGCCGTGCTGCAGGTGGGCATTGGCGCGCTGCTCCTCACCGTCTCGCTTGCCCCCGGCTGGCGAAGCGCGCGGGCGTATGCGGTGGTGGCATTCAGTGCGGCGGCGTACAGCGTCACCAATCTCGGCGCGTCGTATTGGCCGCTCGCCGATTCAGTGCGCGTGATCTTCAGCCAGGGCAGCTACCTCATCGCCGGGATCTTTGTTTCGGCGTGCCTGGTGAGCGCCTACGGAGGTGACTCGGCGGGGGCGCGACCGATCCCGCGCTGGTGCAAGGGATTGATCGTGCTCCTCATCGGCGGCGGGGTCCTCGCCTTCGCGGCGCGCGACTGGTTCTTCTCCGGAGCCTTCACCGACGTGATCGTCGCCTGGAGCGACGTGCACTACCGGTTCCCCACGCCGGCGAGGCTTGGCGAGTGGGTGTCGTATC
This sequence comes from Gemmatimonadaceae bacterium, assembly GCA_044225935.1. GTDB lineage: Bacteria > Gemmatimonadota > Gemmatimonadetes > Gemmatimonadales > Gemmatimonadaceae > SCN-70-22. The sequence goes on along the minus strand of JBGAHX010000024.1, from coordinate 106,815 downwards.
TCAACCTGGTCGGCTTGCTATGGACGGGCGCCCAGTACTGCCGTCCGCGCGGACCGGCGAAGCCCGTGAGCATTCCGTACGTGGTCGGCTTCTCCATCTTCTTCGCCGCGGCGATCGTCGAGACGCTGGTCGGAAACGGAGTGCTCGAGTTCTTCTTTGTCGCCGACCTGGGGTTCCTGGCCGTGGTGCTGGCTATGGCGATCGTGACCGCCGAGCGATTCATCGACGACGCACGACGACTCTCCGTTGCATCGACCTATCTCACCGAGGAGATCGACCGCCGCACCCAGGAGCGTGACGAGGCGCAGCGCGCGTGGATCGAGGCGGAGCGACAGGCCGCGCTCGGGCGGCTGGCGGCGGGCGTCGGGCACGAAATCAACAATCCGCTCGCGTATTTGCGCCTCAATCTCGAGCTCATGCAGGTGTGGGGGCGCGAGCATGGATCAGCAGAAGAGTTGATGGAATCGGTCGAGGGAGCGCTCGATGGCGCCGACCGCATTCGAGGTGTGGTCGACGCGCTGCGCGCCTACTCGCGTCCCGCGACGGGGGATCTCGTTCCGATCTCCCCAGAGCACTTCACGCAGGCGGCGCTTCGGGTCACCTCGCACAAGCTGCGCGGCCTCGCTGAGGTGCGAACGCACGTCGGGCGCGCGCCGGAGATTCTGGGCGACGAAGGGCGCCTGGTGCAGGCGATGGTAAACCTCCTCCTCAACGCGGCGCACGCGTCTCCCGACCGGGCACCTGGGGAGAAGGGGGTGGTGGACCTTCTTGTGGGGACCGCTCCCGACGGGCGGGCGCTCATCGAGGTGCGCGACGATGGCCCCGGAATGTCGCGCGAGGAGATCCGGCGGCTCACGCAGCCATATTTCACGACGCGCTTCGAGGCAGGGGGGGCGGGGCTCGGGCTCTTCCTCGCGCGCGGGGTGGTCGAGCAGATGGGAGGATCGCTCGAGGTTGAGAGCGCGGTGGGGGAGGGGACGCTGGTTCGCATCCTCCTCCCACCGGCGCAGGCGGAGCCAGCGTCTGCGCTCGAGGCGATGGCTGGGCGCGTGCGCTCGCTGACTGCTCCTGGCGGTATTCGAGTCTCCTCGGCACGGGTGGCGGCGATAGGGCGTTAGCTTGCGAGCCGGACGCGGAGCGCGGTGTGCCGAACACCCTTCGCCGACGGTCGTCCTTCTTCGCCCACACATGTCGAGCCCAACGTCGTTTCCGCGTGAGCGCATCCGCATCACGCTCCTCGAAAACATTCACCGCGCGGCCCGCGAGACGCTCGCCGAGGCGGGGTACACCGTCCAGCTGATTCCGCGCGCGCTCGAGGGGGACGAACTCAACGAAGTCGTCGCGTCTTCGCACATCCTCGGCGTCCGCTCGCGCACGAAGATCCGGCAACCCCAACTCGCGCATGCAGGGAAGCTCCTGGCGATCGGCTGCTTCTCGGTCGGGACGGACCAGGTGTCGATCGTCGACGCGGCGCAGGCGGGGGTACCGGTGTTCAACGCGCCGCACGCCTCGACGCGAAGCGTGGCCGAATTGACGATCGGCAACATCGTGGCGCTCGCCCGACGGCTCGGCGACAAGAACCTCAAGCTGCACCAGGGGGAGTGGGACAAGGGGCTCGCCGGCGCGCACGAGGTGCGCGGGCGATCGCTGGGGATCGTTGGCTACGGCCACATCGGGCAGCAGGTGGGGATCCTCGCCGAGGCGTTCGGGATGCGCGTCTCGTTCCACGACATCCAGAAGAAGCTCCCCCTCGGGCTGGCGCGTCCGGTCACGACGCTCGACGCGCTCCTCGAGCAGTCGGACTACGTCTCGCTCCACGTCCCCGACACGGAGCGCACGCGCGGAATGCTCAGCACGGCGCAGTTGGAGCGCATGAAGCCCGGGAGCTACGTGCTCAACCTGTCGCGCGGGAGCGTGGTCGACGTGGCGGCGCTCAAGGAAGCGCTGCGCAGCGGGCACCTTGCCGGCGCGGCGCTCGACGTCTTTCCCACTGAGCCGACGCCGACCAACGCGGATTTCGACGTGGGCTTCGCCGACCTGCCTAACGTGATTCTCACCCCGCACGTCGGCGGGAACACCGAGGAGGCGCAGCGCGACATCGGGATCGAGGTCGCCAACTCGTTCATCGCCTTCATCGACCGGGGCTCGACCGAGGGGGCCGTGAACTTCCCGCAGGTGAACCTTCCGGCGATCCCCGGCACCCACCGCATCCTCAACATTCACCGCAACCAACCCGGCGCGCTGGCCGAGGTGAACAAGATCGTCTCGGAAATCGGGGCCAACATCGAGGCGCAGCAACTCGCCACGACGCGCGACATCGGCTACCTCGTCATGGACGTGAACCGCGAACTCTCGGATGAGGTGCACAGTCGCATCGCGGAGCTTCCGATGAGCGTGCGCACGCGCATCCTGTACTAGGGGCGCATGGATCACGATCCGTCGCTCCTCCGCGCCGAATCGCGCGTGGGAACGATCTCGGCGCCGCCGGCGTGTGTGCGGCTCGCGCCCGACGTGCGCAGCGTCGCCGACTTCCTGCACGACGAGTCGAAGCTCACCGCAACCGGCATCGCGTCGTTAGCCACGCCGGCGACGCTCGACGAGCTGCGCGAGGTGATGGCATGGCACGCGCAGGAAGGGCACGCCGTCGCGCTCTCCGGGGCGCGGACGGGGGTCACGGGAGGAGCAGTGCCCGAGAGGGACGCGCACCTCGTCTCGCTCGCAGCGCTTAGGGGAGTGGCCGAGGTGCGTGAAGCCGAGGGAGAGTGGACGGCGAAGGTGCTCGCCGGAACCTCGCTCGCCGAGTTGAACGCATACCTCGCGGCGCACCACCCCGGGCTCAACTTTCCCGTCGACCCGACAGAGACCTCGGCCTCGCTGGGCGGAATGGTCGCGACGAATGCCGGCGGGGCACGCAGCTTTCGATTCGGTGCGATGCGCGACTGGGTCGTGGGACTGACCGTCGAGCTCCCGAGCGGACGAACCTTGACGCTCCAGCGCGGACGGGAGCGCGTGCACGAAGGGGCGCTCGTGCTCGAGGAGGGCAAAGTGCGACGGCGTCTTGCCGTCGCCCCCATCCCGAAGCCAAGGACGAAGAACGCGATCGGCTACGGGCTCGGCGCCGACGGGAGCGCGATCGACCTCTGGATCGGCGCCGAAGGAACGCTGGGCGTGGTGTCCGAGGTGACAGTGAGGCTGCGCCATTCGACAGAACGTCAGCTGGGATATCTGCAGTTCTTCGAGCATGCGGCAAACGCGTTCCGCTTCGTCCAGATGCTCCGCGAAGAGAAGTCGTTGCGCACGAACGCGATCGAGTTTCTCGACCAGCGGTCGCACGTGCTGGCGCACGAGAGCGGGAAGCCGGCGGTGGAGCGGGTGCTGCACATCGCGCCGCCGGGATCGTGCTCCGTCTTCACGGAGGTGGAATACGCCGACGACGCGGAGCTGGCAGACATCGCGGAGCGTCTCGCGGCGCTCGCCGCATACGCAGGGGGAAATCCCGACACGTCACTCGCGGGGACAAACGAAGAGGAGCTGCGCGACGTACGGTCGTTTCGCCACGCCGTCCCCGAGCGCATCAACGCGATCATCGCGCTTCGGCGCGCGACGCAGCCGGGGCTGCACAAGCTCGCCACCGACATGGCCGTCCCCGACGAGTCGCTCACCTGGGTCTACGATCGCTATCAGGCGCTGCTCGGCGGGGAGGGGCTCGATTTTGCCGTGTTCGGTCACGTGGGCGACAACCACTTCCACGTGAACATCATTCCGCGCGACGCGGGCGAGCTCACGCGCGCGATGCGCTGCTACGCGATCCTCGCCCGCGAGATCGTGGCGCGTGGAGGGGCTGTGGCGGCCGAGCACGGGATCGGGAGGATCAAGAAGTCTTTCCTCACCTCGCAGTATTCGGCCGCCATGATCGAGCAGATGCGTACGATCAAGCGTTGGGTGGATCCCGAGTGGCGCTTCAACCGAGGGATCCTGATCGATCCGTAGCGCCTTGCCATGAACCTCGCGAGCGACCCATGTCGATGCGCTCGAATGAATGCCGGTGTTCCCCCGCCTGCGCACGTTGCGCCGAAGGGATGACGCCCCCTAAGATCCGCCCATGCGACCAATCGCCCCCGCCCGGGAGTACGACGTCCCGGTGCTCGCCGAGTTGAACAACCGCTTTTCTCCCGAAGGTCTCACCCTCCCGCGCTCCGAAGCGTTCGTCGAGGCTCACCTCGACGACTACCGCGTGATCCGCGACGACGACGGACACGTGGTCGGGTGTGTGTGCATCGACGAGTATTCGCCTTCGCTGGTGGAGTTGGTGGCGCTCGCCGTGGATCCGCAGCAGCAACGGCACGGGCTTGGGGCGCAGCTGATCAAGGCGGCGGTGACGCTGGCGGCCAAGCGCGGCTACCCGGAGATCTTTGCCGTTTCGTTCTCCGATGCGCTCTTCAAGCGCTGCGGCTTCCACTTCCAGGACATCGAGAAATATCCGGAGAAGCGGCGCCGCTACGCGCGCACGTCGCCCGACGAGTGGAAGATCGGGCACAAGCACTGCTTCGCGTATTCTCTCACCCCCGCGGCGACGTGAACGACTCGGGCGACGATCGCTCGCGCGCGCGTGCGTCGGCGCCCAAGGGGCTCGACGAGTATTCGGACGTGCTGGGGATGACACCGCGCGCGCGGAAGTGGTACGTGCTGACCGTCGCAAGGGATTTCACCGGCGCCCTCCGACGCCCGACATCTGTCGACCGATGTCGAGCGTCGGTGAGACGATCGCTAGTGCTTCATGCCGGGCATGCCGTGCATCCCACCGCACGTCTTCTCGACCGTCTCGAACTTCATGTGAATCGCCGCGATCGCGCCCTTGAGCGCATCGTCGGCGGCGCCCTTGTGCACCTGCGCCGCGAGGTCGGCGGTGCTGGTGGCGAGCCAGGCGATCGTCGCCTTGGCATCGGCCGAGGAGCACGACGCCGGCGCGGTTGACGCGCTCCACGCCTTCGCGCGCGCGCGAGCATGTCGGCGGTCGACTTGAGCAGGGCGAGGTCGCCCTTCTCCGACGGGTGGAACACGGCGCCGAGCGAGGCGTGGAAGGCATCCATCTCCTTCCAGCCAGACATGGCGTGGTCCTTCATCTCGCCGGCGGCGGCACCGTGCATGTCGTGCGCCTTTTTCTCCTGCGCGTCCGAGCGGGAGGCGACGATGGTGAGGAGTGCGAGGACCAGAATGGACGTGAAGATTCGGCGCATATGAGCGTGGATTTGAGGTCATCTCACAAATAGTCACCGGCCTCAGGCCGGCGCTGGGCGCCGGCGCGTCCGGCGACTATTTGTGAGATGACTTGTAGTGGGGGAAAATGTTTGCACGAATCTAACGGGTGCGGTGAAGAGGACCTATGTTGCGGGCTTCGCGGCACCCCGACGAGTGGGCTCTATCCCCCCCAGACTTCTTCTCGATTGGAGCGAGCATCATGCGACTGCGTTTCACCCGCACCTTGGCCGCCGTCGCGAGCGCGGCTGCCCTTTCGTGGACACCAGCTCACCTCTCTGCACAGGACGCCGACCCGGCGCCGAAGCGTGCGGAAGGGGAAGGGCCGTTCGACAAGCTGATCATCCGCGGCGCGACGCTGATCGACGGGCAGGGCGGTCCGCCCCGCGGCCCGGTCGACATCGTGATCGAGAAGAACCGCATCACCGACATCGCCGACGTCGGCTTTCCCGGTCGTCCGGTCGACCTGAGCAAGCGCCCCAAGGGACCGGCGCGCGAGATCGACGCCACGGGGATGTACGTCCTGCCGGGCTTCATCGACCTGCACGTCCACACCTGCGGGAAGCCCAAAGCGCCCGAAGCGGAGTACTGCTACAAACTCTGGCTTGCGCATGGGGTGACGACCGTGCGTGGCGTTCCGTTCGGCGGCTTCGAGTGGTCGCTGAGCGAGACCAAGCGGGCGAATGCCAACGAGATCACCGCGCCGCGCATGTACAACTACCAGCGGCTGGGGACGGGGGAAGGGTGGGGGAAGAAGCCGATCAACACGCCCGACGATGCGCGCGCCTGGATTCGCTGGGCCAAGGCACAGGGGATCGACGGGCTCAAGCTCGGCGCCTTCCCGCCCGAGATCATGGCGGCGATCCTCGACGAGGCGAAGAAGCAGGGGCTCAACTCGACCGCGCACCTGCAGCAGACCGGCGTGCCGAACATGAATGCGCTCGACGCCGCGCGCCTCGGACTCGGTGCGGTGACGCACTATTACGGCATCTTCGAGTCGATGTACGAAGGGACGCAGGTGCAACCCTACCCTGCCGAATACAACTACGCCGATGAGCAGTGGCGCTTTGGACAGGTGGCGCGCCAGTGGAGCCTCGTAAAGCCGCACGGCGAGAAGTGGAACGCGTTCCTCAAGGAGCTCAAGGAGCACAACGTCACGCTCGACCCGACGATGACGACGTACATGTCGGGGCGCGACCTGATGAAGCGGCGCACCGCCGAGTGGCACGAGCCGTACACGCTTCCGTCACTGTGGGATTTCTACACGCCCAACCGCGAGAACCACGGCGCCTACTTCTACAACTGGACGACGTGGGACGAGGTGGCCTGGAAGAAGTTCTACAACGTCTGGATGGAATTCATCAACGACTACAAGAACATGGGCGGGCGGGTGACGCCGTCGACCGACGCCGGCTTCATCTACAATACGTACGGCTTCTCCTACATCGAAGAGTTGGAGAACTTCCAGGAAGCGGGCTTCCACCCGCTGGAGGTGATCCGCGCCGCGACGCTGCACGCCGCGACGGAGCTCAACAAGGTGAACGGCAAGCCCGTGGAGCTGGGGACGGTGATGGAAGGGAAGCTCGCCGACCTGGTGATCGTCCCGGAGAACCCGATCGCCAACTTGAAGGTGCTCTACGGCACCGGCTTCCCTCGCCTGAACGACAAGACGGGGAAAGTCGAGCGTGTGGGCGGCGTGAAGTACACGATCAAGGACGGCATGGTGTACGACGCGAAGAAGCTCCTCGAGGACGTGCATCGCATGGTGGAGAAGCAGCGCAAGGAGCGAGGGATCAGCAAGCTGCCGATCGCGACCAACGAGCAGTAGCTAGAAGACGAGAACTCAGAAGACGAGTTTTCTGAAGAGAGAGGCGCGAGCGCTACCTCTCGTCTTCTCGTCTTCTCGTCTTCTGAGAACTCAAATCCGTCTTCTCGTCTTCAGAGAACTCCTAAAATCCGGATGCGCGATGGAGATCAGCGCTTCGGCGCGTTCCCGCAACGGCATCGCGTGGAGATTCACGGCGCCGTATTCCGTGACCACCCAGTGCACGTGGCCGCGGGTGGTCACCACGCCTGCGCCGGGCGAGAGTTGCGTCACGATGCGCGAGACCTTGCCGCCAGCTGCAGTGGAAGGCAGCGCGATGATCGGCTTGCCGCCGCGTGAGCGGGCGGCGCCGCGGATGAAGTCCATCTGGCCGCCGATCCCCGAATAGATTCGCGATCCGATCGAGTCGGCGCACACCTGACCGGTGAGGTCGACCTCGATCGCCGAGTTGATCGCGGTCACCTTGGGGTTGCGGGCGATCAGTGCGGTGTCGTTGGTGCGGTCGCACGGATGGAACTCGACGAGCGGATTGTCGTCGACGAAATCGTAGAGCCGCCGAGTCCCGTTGATGAACGACGTGACGACGCGCCCGGGGTGCACCTGCTTGAAGCGGTTGGTCACCGCCCCCGACTCGATGAGGTCCAGGACGCGATCGGAAAACATCTCGGTGTGGATCCCGAGATCCTTCTTGTTGTGCAGGCGCGAGAGGACGGCGTCGGGGATCGCCCCGATCCCCATCTGGAGCGTGGCGCGATCCTCGACCAGCGATGCGACCAACTCGCCGATGCGCGCCTCGACGGGCGACTCCTCCGACGCCCGGTGCACAGGGAGTGCGCGGTCGGTGCAGCAGAAGGCGTCGACACGATCGATGGGGAAGGCCGTATTCCCCAGCGTGCGCGGCATTTGCTCGTTGATCTCGGCGATGACAAAGCGTGCCGTGTCGACGGCGGCGCGTGCGCAGTCCACCGACGTGCCGAGCGAGCAGAAGCCGTGTCGGTCCGGCGGGGAGAGCTGCACCATCGCCACGTCGAGCGGGATCACCCCGTTCCAGAAGAGCGACGGGATGTCGGAGAGGAATACCGGCACGAAGTCCGCGCGATCGTCGGCGACGGGCTCGCGCAGCGCCGGTCCGCAGAAGAGAGCGACGCTACGGATTCGCTCGGCGATTCCCGGCGCGGTCCACGGCGCCGGCCCTTCGGTGTGCATGTGGTACAGGCGCACCCCTTCGAGATCGGTGCGCCGGGTGAGCGCGTCGAGGAGCGGCGTGGGTGTCGCAGCCGCGCCGTGCACGAAGACGCGCATCCCGCTCTGCACGAGCGAGACGACGTCGTCGGCGGAGACGCGGCGTTCCGTGAAGTCTGGTCGATGCATATCGGGTGTCAGGGGCGCGGAGTAATCTAGCGCGGACGAATCGGCCCGAATTGGAGGGGGAATGCCGACAGCTTCGTGGTGGACCTGGTGGCTTGCGGGACTCGCCGGCTTCGCAATCGGTGGCGCGATCGCCTGGCTCGTGGCGCGTGCGCGTGGTGCCGCAGCGCTCGCGCAAGTCAGCGCCACGCTCGACGCCGAGCGCAAGCACGCTGGGGAGCGCGAGGCGCTGCTCAAGCAGGGGGAGCAGCAGCTGCGCGAATCTTTTCGTGCGCTCTCGTCCGACGCGCTGCGCGAGAACGCCGAGTCGTTCCTCCAACTCGCGCGTGGCACGCTGGAGGAGGCGCGCGTGGCGTCGACGACGGACCTCGAGGGGCGGCAGCGGGCGATCGGGGAGATGCTGGGGCCGATTCGCGAGGCGCTCGATCGAGTCGATGGCAACTTGCGACACGTCGAAGTGGCGCGTGCGGGGGCGTACGAGTCGCTCCTAACGCAGGTCGCATCGCTGGCCGACGCGCACCAGGAGCTGAGCGGGCGTACGCGGCACCTGGTCGATGCGCTCAAGTCTCCGGTGGTGCGCGGGCGGTGGGGGGAGATGCAGCTCCGGCGCGTGTGCGAGCTGGCGCAGATGGAGGAGCACGTGGACTTCGTGGAGCAGGGGAGCGTGGGGGGGCGCGAGGGGATGCTGCGCCCCGACTTGCAGGTGTTGCTCCCCGGTGGCAAGGCGGTGATCGTCGACGCCAAAGCGCCGTTGCAGGCGTACCTCGATGCGCTCGAGGCGCCGGACGATGCCGCGCGCGATGCGCTCATGCGCCAGCACGCGCGGCAGGTGCGCGATCACATCACGCGCCTCTCGGCGAAGGGGTACTGGGAGCAGTTCCCCCAGGCGCCGGAGTTCGTGGTGATGTTCCTCCCGGGAGAGACCTTCTTCAGCGCGGCGCTGCAATACGATCCAGGGCTCATCGAGTACGGCGTGGAGCGACGCGTGGTGCCGGCGTCGCCCACGACACTCATCGCCCTGCTGCGGGCGGTTGGCTACGGGTGGCAGCAGGAGCGCGTCTCCCGATCTGCCGAGGAAGTGCGCGCACTCGGCCGCGAGCTGCACGATCGGCTGCGGAGCTTCGCGACCCATCTCGATTCGATGCGCGGCGGGCTGGAGAAAGCGGTGGATGCCTACAACCGAAGTGTCGGGTCGCTGGAGCAGAAGGTGATGCCACAGGCGCGGCGCTTTCGCGACCTCGGCGTGGCGTCGGCGACGGAGCTGCCGGTGCTCACGCCGGTGGAGCGTACGCTGCGCGCTGCCGCGGCGACCGCACCAGCGACTACCGAAGAGAACGGAGATTCGAGCGACGAGGAGTCATCGCACCCGTAGCTGATGCCTGCGCCCGACGCGATGCAAGGGCGAGAGCGAATGCTCGTTGTGAACCGAGTCGCGGAATCACACCAATTGTCGACGCCGTCCGGCCGGAACCGCGTAGCGGCGTGAAAAATGGATAGAGGCGAGATGACGGCTCGCCTAACGTGACCTCGGGGGTGCGCTGTCGATCGGCACGGCTCCATCGGCGCCGTGCGGAACGACCGTCGAATCCGCGGGCGCGCCGACCGCGCGGGCTCCATGCGACACCAGCGTCGCCTCGGGAAAGCGCGCGGCGAACTGCGTCGCATCGAGTCCTGCCCCGCCGCGCAGCGTCTGGTCGAAGAATGCGACGGCGATCGTGTTCATGATCGCCCCCATGCGTTCAGCCGAGATCCCGCCGAGCATTCCGCTTCGCACCGCAAGGCGCGGGGCGATGCGCGCAAAGTCGGTGTAGTCCATGTGGTTGCTCCCGTCCACCGTAAGCATCCACGCCGGACCGGTCGCGCGTTCGTACATGAGACGATGCAACGGCGCGTTGTCCACGCTCGAGGCGAAGAAGAACGGTCGGGTGAGCGGCTCACGCCCGGCGATGCCATAGAGGAGTCCGTCGAGGTTCATCCCCGCGGCGCAGCGCGCGTCGCTGGCGCAGAATCCGGCAGCGGCCGCTCCGCCGAATGACATGCCGTAGACGCCCACGCGATCGGTCGCCACACGACCGACAAGCAGGGTATCGGCGCCTTCGTGGGCGGCGCTCATCGCGGTGAGGCGGTCGAGGACGAATCGCGTGTCGTCGGTCCAACGCACGATCGACGTCTCGAGTGCGCTGCTGGCGGCGTATAGCTCGCGCACCAGGGCGGCGACCTCGGTGGTATCGCGTGCGACCTTGAGCCGAGCGACCGATGCGTTCATCCGCCGCACGGCGGCGGTGTCGCCAATCACGTCGAACGGGAGGCGTGGCGTGAGGAGCGAATCGCCCGGCATGAGGATCGCCCCGGCCTCGTACGGGTGATCGATGCTGGCGACGACGAAGCCCTGCGACGCGAGCTCCTCCATCTGCACGGTGTTCTGCGACTCGGTGCCGATGGCGTAGCCGTGCGAGAAGAGGATGAGCGGAAAGCGCGCGGGCGTCGCCGGGAGCCAGGCGCGCCGGTAAGAGTGCGTCGGAACGAGAGTGAGGTGCGAGAGGACGATCCCGGGGAGTTTGAGGCCGGTGGCGATCGCTCGCGCGACCGGCTCCTCGATGTACGAGTCCGCCTCCCCCAGCACGGAGTCGGCAGGATACCAGACACGGACGACGACGCGCCGGTGATCGCCCGGTTCAGGGGTCAGCGCCTCTTCGCGACTGCTGTCGGTGAGGACGATCCAGCGCGAACCGACCTTGAGCTTCCCGGTGGGCTCGGGGAGGGAGAAGACGGGAACCGCCGAGGCGAGGAGGATCGTCGCGCCGGCGACGAGGGCGATTGCGGAACCGCCCAGGCGGCGCGCCCACGGGCGGTCGACTGGCGCTTCGTCGCGCGAGCGCATCCCGACGACGGCGACGATCGCGAGGACTCCGGCGACGACGTAGGCGAGGTAGAGCTGCCAGCGCCCGTGGTCGATGAAGACGTGGACGAGGGCGAGCGTTATCGGGAGTGCTGGATGGATGCGCAGCCAGCGCGGACGCCGCTCGGGAGCGAACCAGAGGGAGATGCCGGCGAGGAGGAGAGCGACGAGGAAGACGACTTCGAGCGGCCGCACGGCAGTGGGGAGAGGGACTGGGTGATGCCGGAGGGGAATGGTCGCAGTAAACCGGCAACGCGCGCCGGAACGCGCCGGCGAGAAGGTGCGGCACGCCAACGCCGCGCCGCAAGCGTGCGTTGTTCGGGCACGCCACCATTGCCGACGCACCTCGCCGTCGCCCCTCGACGGGCCCGGTGACCGGGGGCACTTTGGATGGATCGCCCCGACGGCACGCCGCTGCCGCCCGCCTCACGCCTAACGCCGGAGTCGTTTCGCATGTTCTCCCGCCGGAAATTCCTTGCCACGTCGTCGTTGGCCATCGCCGGAACCGCGTGTGTGGGCGGAGGGAAGGAGGCCAGCGCCGCCCAGGAAGGAGAGGAGGGAGGGGGAGGGGGTGGTCGCGGGGGCGCCGTGCCGCCGGCGATCGCCGCGCTGACGTCGATGAAGTCCAAGGCGACGCCGATCTCGGTCGACGAACGCAAGGCGCGACTCGACAAGGCGCGCCGCCTCATGACCGAGAAGAAGATCGACGCCCTCCTCCTGTGTGGCGGGACGTCGATGTCGTACTTCACCGGAATGAACTGGGGGAACAGCGAGCGCCTCACCGCCGTGGTCGTCCCGGTGAAGGGGACGCCGTTCGTCGTCACGCCCAAGTTCGAGGAGGCGCGCACGATCGAGCAAGTCAAGCTCGGCCCGTTAGGCACCGGGACCGACGTGATGACCTGGGAGGAAGACGAGAGTCCGTCGAAGCTCGTCGCCGATGGCTTGCGCGCCCGCGGAATCAGCGCCGGGAAGCTCGGCGTCGAGGAGACGGTGAAGTTCGTCTTCAGCGACAACATCGCCCAGGCTGCACCGCAGATCCGCATAACGAGCGGAACGCCGATCACTGCCGGGTGCCGCATGGTGAAGGACGCGCACGAGCTGGAACTCATGCGTCTCGCCTCGCTGGTGACGCTCAAGGCGTATGAAGCGGCCTACAAGTCGCTCAAGGAAGGGATGACGCAGGGCGACTTTGCCCGCCTCGTCTCGCAGGCGCACGACAAGCTGGGCTTCAGTGGCGGCGCCGGCGTGCAGGTGGGGGAGTGGTCGGCGCTCCCGCACGGATCGATCACGCCGCAGGTCGTGAAGGAAGGATCGATCCTGCTGATCGACGGCGGGTGCAAGGTGGAAGGCTACTCGTCCGATCTTTCGCGGACGTTCGTGCTTGGCAAGGCGAGCGACAAGATGAAGGCGGTGTTCGAGATCGAGCACAAGGCGCAGGCAGCAGCGCTCGCGGCGGCAAAGCCCGGCGTCCCGTGCGGCGACATCGATGCGGCAGCGCGCAAGGTGATCGAGGACGGTGGCTACGGTCCGGCGTACAAGTTCTTCTCGCATCGCGTGGGGCACGGCCTGGGCATGGACGGGCACGAGTGGCCATACCTCGTGAAGGGAAATCCGCTCCCGCTCGAAGTCGGGATGACATTCAGCGACGAGCCCGGGATCTACATCCCCGGAGAGTTTGGGGTGCGCCTCGAGGACGACTGGGTCGTGACCGAGGGGGGCGCCGAGATGTTCACGCCGCAGTCGCCGTCGCTCGAGGATCCGTTCGGCAACGTCCCGGCAGCCTGACGCACCGACAGACCCGGCGGCCGATTTGGGCCGCCGGGTTTCGTATCTCCCTGGTCCTTCTCCCTCTCGCATTCCACCCGCTTCCTACTCGCATGCGGACCGTTCACCTCCGGGCACGACAGGCACTCACGCTTGCTGCCTTCACGTTAGGCACGACCGCCGGCTGTGCGAGCGCACAGGGGCGCACGGCCGCGCCGGATGGCGATCTCGTGGCGCGGGCCCGCGCGATCCATGACCGTGTGATCACGCTCGACACGCACGTGGACATCAACCCGGCGCAGTTCACGCTGCAGCACCCCAACTACGCCGACCGCCTCTCGACCCAGGTCAACCTCCCCAAGATGGAGCAGGGGGGGCTCGACGCCGTCTTCTTCTCGATCTACGTGGGGCAGGGGGAGCAGACCCCCGAAGGCTTCGCCCGAGCCAAGGCGCAGGACATGGAGAAGTTCGCCGCGGTGCATCGCCTGGCCGAGGAGATTGCGCCAGATCGCATTGCGATTGCCTACACCGCCGCAGATGTCACGCGCATCGCGGCCTCGGGAAAGAAGGTCGCGCTGATGGGGGTGGAGAACGGCTACGGGCTCGGGATGGATCTCGCCAACGTCAAGCTCTTCTACGACCAGGGGGCGCGTTACCTCTCGCTCGCGCACAACGGGCACTCGCAGCTCTCCGACTCCAACACGGGAGAGCGGGACAACACGTGGCAGTGGAATGGGCTCTCGCCGCTCGGGAAGCAGGTGGTGCAGGAAGCAAACCGGTTGGGGATCATGCTCGACATCTCGCACCCGTCGAAGGTGTCGAACCTCCAGGTGATGGCGATGTCGCAGGCGCCGGTGATTGCCTCGCACTCGGGAGTGCGCGCGCTGTGCGACGTGAGTCGCAACCTCGACGACGAACAGCTCAAGGCGCTGGCCAAGAACGGCGGCGTGGTGCAGATGGTCGCGTTCAACAGTTACGTGAAGAAGGCGCCCCCGGAGTCGCCTGAGCGGGTCAAGGCGCTCGCGGCGCTGCGTGAATCGTTCGGGCTCGAGGGCGGGCGCGGCGCGATGGCGCGTCTCACTCCCGAACAGCGCGCCGACTATCAGGCGAAGATGGAGGCGCTCAACGTGTCGTATCCCCCGCCGCCCCGGGCGACGGTCAAGGACTTCGTCGACCACATCGACTACGCGGTGAAGCTGATCGGGATCTCACACGTGGGGATCAGCTCCGACTTCGACGGCGGGGGCGGGATCGACGGCTATAACGATGCGACCGAAGCGCCGAACGTGACGCTCGAACTCGTGCGGCGCGGCTACACCGAGGCGCAGATCGCCCAGCTGTGGAGCGGCAACCTGCTGCGTGTGATGAGCGAGGTGGAGAAGGTGGCGGCGCGGCTGCAGCGCTCGGCGAGCGACGCGGGCGCCGGTCGGTAAAGCGCCGACGTCACCCGGTTCGGCGCGCGAGCCTCCTCGTCGCGCGCTTGCCTGCCCTAGTGATCCGGGGAAGAGTTCCCCGAACGCGGGGTGCGGACGTCGTCATCGTTCAGCATGCGCAGCGCCGGCGTCTCCAGGTCGTCGAACTGCCCGCGTCGCGCCGCCCACACAAAGGCGATCACCGCCACCAGGACGATGACCAGCGCGAGCGGGAGGACGAGGTAGACGACGCTCATGTGCGGGTGTTGAACGTGGTGGCGTACCAGGACCCAAGCACGACCGTGAGCGAACTGATGGGCATCATCACGGCGGCGACGAGCGGGGAAATGACCCCGGTGATCGCCAGCGATGCTCCAACGACGTTATACAGGAGCGAGATCGTGATGTTTCGGCGGATGACGCGCATCGTGCGCGAAGAACCTGTGACCAGGTCGACCAGGGGCGCGAGTCCGGGAGTGGAGAGGTAGACATCCGCCACGGTGAGCGACGCTTCGGCGCCTCCATGCACGGCGATCCCGACGGTCGCCGCGACGATCGCCGCCGCGTCGTTGACGCCATCGCCGACCATCACGACGCGCTGCGAACGCGCCAGTTCTTCCACGATGCGCAGCTTGTCCTCGGGGGTGGCGAGCGCGTGACAGGATTCGAGTGGAAGTCCCAGCGCTCCGCCGACCGCACGAACGACGCTCTCCGCGTCACCAGAGAGGAGCTGCACGTCCCATCCCGCTTGGCGGAGTGCGGTAACGCTCTCGACCGCGTCGGCGCGAATCGGGTCACCCAGGAATGCGCGAGCGACGAGTTCGCCGTCGACTGCGACCCATACCGGTGTGAGCGCGTCGTCTGCGTGGGCAGTCCCTTCGGGCGGGACGCGCACCGCGACGTGGCTGCTGACAAACTGCGGAGACCCGACGATGACGTCGTGTCCATCGACGCGTCCGACGATCCCGCCCCCCGCGACGTGCGTCGACGTTTCCACGGTCGGGAGGTCGCGCATCGAATCGGGCGCTTCGCTATCGGAGAGTCCTCGGCGGAATCCTTCTGCGAGCGGATGCAGCGACTCGCGTTCGAGCGCGAGGACGAATGGCTTGACCCACTCGGCGCCTTCCCAGCGCACCAGTGAGACACGCGACTCGGTGACTGTCCCGGTCTTGTCGAGAAGAAGGACACCGGGCTTCGCGAGCGCTTCGAGGGCGTCGCCCCCGCGGATCAGGACGCCGTGGCGCGCCGCGCGCCCCATCGCTACGGTGACCGCGAGTGGCGTGGCCATCGCCAGCGCGCATGGGCAGGTGACGACGAGCAACGCGATCGCGGCGTCGAGCGCCGTGGACGGATCGACGGCTGAGCGCACCACGAAGGTCACGACCGCGAGGACGAGGACTACTCCGACGAACCAGCCGGCGAGCCGATTGGCGAGTCGCACGATCGGGGCGCGACGTCGCGAACTCTCTTCGACCTGTCGCAGGAGGCGCGCGACTCGGCTCTCGTCGCCAGCCTGCGTCACGGTAATGCGGAGCGGGGCGGTGCAGTTGCGAGTGCCGGCAAAGACCCGGTCACCCGTTTCGACGCGCACCGGGCGCGACTCGCCGGTGAGGAGCGAGCGGTCGATCGTCGACGTCCCGCCCGATATCTCGCCGTCAGCCGCAAAGACGTCGCCGGCCCGCACCTCGAGCGTCATGCCCGGCAACAGTGCCGCAGCAGGAACCTCGCGCACCTGACCATCTCCCTCGACCACCCGCGCCCCCTGCGGTGTGAGCGAGAGGAGGAGTTCCGACGCATCGGTGGCGGCCCGCGTTCCGCGCTGCTGCAGGTAGCGCCCGACGAGCAGGAGGAAGATCAGGAGGGTGACGCCGTCGAAGTAGACCGGGCCGCTGTCGGTGATAGTGTTGATTGTCCCTCGCAGCACACCCGCGCCCAGCGCGACGGCGACGGGGAGGTCCAGGTGCAACGTGCGCGTACAGATCGCGGCCCACGCGCCGGCGAAGAAGACGCGTCCGGGAAAGACCACCGCGAGGAGCGTGAGCCCCATCGAGATGATTCGGAAGAATCGCGCAAGACTGGCATCCATCCCGTCGCCCAGCACCCCAGCGTACATCGCGAGCGCCGGGAGCATGACGTTGATCGCGATCGCACCGGCGACGCCGATGCGGACGAGCGCCGCGCGCTCCTCGCTCCGGCGCACGGCATCGCGCCTAACGCCGAGGAAGGGGTGCGGGGGATAGCCGAGCGAGGCGAGGGTACGGGCGACGCTGGAGAGCGGGAGGGCGTTGGCGTCCCACTCGATCGTGGCGAGCGAGCGCCCGATATCGAGCTCGGCGCGGGCGACTCCCGTCAGGAGCAACGGGACGCGCTCGACCAGCCAGACGCACGATGCGCAATGCACCCCTTCGAGGAGGAGTTCGATTCGCGAGAGCCCGTCTGGAGTCGCGGTGATGTGGCGTGCGCGGAACGCTTCGTGGTCGAACTCGTCGTAGCTGCGCGTGGAGAGCGCGACCGGGACTTCGCGGCGCGTCCCGAGATCGTAGTAGCGATCGAGCCCGTGCTCGTGCAGGATGGCGTACGCCGTTCGGCAGCCGGCGCAGCAGAACGAGCGCTCCCCCTCGGCTTCGCGAAGCGCCTCGGGGACGGGGAGGGAGCAGTGTGCGCACGCGAGCGCGCTCGCTTGGGTGGCACCCGCCTGCGTGCCGTCGGCAACCGCGCTCGTCGTGGCGTCGCGCGGCTCTGAGCCGGAGAACTCCGGCCTAGCGACGCTTGCCATCTGCGGCGCGCACCGTCGAGTCGAGCGTTGTGGACTCCGGAGACTGACTGCCAGGTGCGTTCACCATCGGCATCGCGTGATGCATCCCGCCGTGCATCCCCCCTCCTTCGGCGCCACCGGCTGCCGTTGCGTGGAGTTGGAGTCGCCCGGAGATCGTGAGGAGGCCGAGGACGACGACGGCGATCGCCGTTACCTGCGGGAGGCGTGCGCGAAGGGCGCCGGTGAGGCGCTGCGCGCCGAGCCCCACTCCCACCATCACCGGGAGCGTCCCCGCCCAGAAGAGCGCCATGGTCGCCATCGCCGGGAGCACCGCTCCCGTTCCAGCGGCGGCAACGACGAAGGTGTACAGCCACCCGCAGGGGAGGAGCGTGGTGAGAAGGCCGACGATCGCCGCGCGCACCACCGGTGGGCGCCCGCGTGCCCTCGCCAGCGCGCCGCCTAACGGGTTCTTCCACGGCGCCCGCCCTTCCAAGCGGGGGAGGCGCACGCCGCCACTCGTGACGAGCGTGGCGATTCCCCACCCGATCATAAGCGCGCCGGCGAGAATCGCCGCGCCACGCGACAGTCCAGCGAGCGCCCCGAGTCGTTCCACGCCGCTCCCGACAAGGCCGGCCACGGCGCCGAGCACGAGGTAGGACACGAGACGTCCGAGGTTATAGGCCGCGTGCGCGCCGCGACTTGCACCCGCCCCGGCTCCGCCGGTGGCGTAGAAGCAGACGAAGGGACCGCACATGCCGGCGCAGTGCACGCTCCCGAGGAGCGACGCACCCAGCAATCCGAGCGCCAGCGTGGGCGTCATGTCGGCCTAACGCGGCGCGGAGACGTCGATCCGCTCGCGCGCCTCGAAGCGGTCGGTCCCCCGCGTGACCAGAAAGCGCAGTTCCCACTCCCCGGGGCGTTCGGCGTCGAGCGGGGCGTCGTAGCGCCCGTCGCCGCGGTCGGTGAGCGAGGCTTCGAGCTGGTGCGAGGCGCGGGCGTTGTGCATCGCCAGCAGCTGCACGCGTGCACCGGTGATCGGTGCCCCCGCCGAGTCGTGCACTTCGAGCGACACGCTCCCCGGAATGCCGGCGCGCGCCAGCCGCAACGCCGGGGCGAGCTGCCAGTCGAGGCGTGCGCTCTCGGCGCGCAGCGCCATTTCGTCGTCGAAATGAACCGCCTTGCGATAGTAGTCCGGCTCGACTGCGAACGCCTCGTCGCGGCTGGCGACGATCGCCACGGTGACGTCGGCGATGACCACCACGGCGAGGACTGCGGCGATCCCGACCGGCCATTGCCATCCACGCTTCATCGCGACTGCTCCGGAGATTTGGGGTTCTCGTGCTCCTTTTCCTCACCCTCGCCACCTTCCCCACGCGGACCGAGCAAGCGGTACGGGTAGGTGTTGTCGAATCCGGCGCCCTTCACGTGCACGGTGATCATCCGGTCGCCGTCCTCGAATGCCTGGCGCGGGAGGAGGATGAAGATACTCGTGGTCGCCTCGGTCCCCTTGGCCACCGGGAAGGGATTGACCGGAATGATGACGGCGCCGTCCGTGGCACCGGCAACCTCGAGGTTGTACTGTGCGTCGGCGTCGCTGCGGTTGGCGATCTTCACGCGCACCTGGTTCGAGATCCGGCCGTCGGCTTCCTCGGTGAAGGGACGCTCGAGCGCGCGCAGGAGGGTGACGTCGGCGGCGGGACGCGTGTCGAGCTGCCAGATGAGCGTTCCGCTCACGAGGGCGAGCGCCACGGGATAGACGACGGTCCGGGGGCGCAGCAGGTGGCGCTTGCCGCCGGAGAGAATCTCGTGCGAGGTATAGCGAATGAGCCCAGTGGGCTTTCCGATCGACGTCATGATCGCGTCGCACGCGTCAGCGCACTGCGTGCAATGGATGCACTCCATCTGCAGGCCGTCGCGGATGTCGATCCCGGTGGGGCAGGTGGCGACGCAGGCGCCGCAGTCGATGCAATCGCCGGCCGACGGATCGCGCACCTTCCCCTTCATGCGGGGCTCGCCGCGCCCGTAGTCGTAGGCGACGACGAGCGAGCTCTTGTCGAGGAGCACCGACTGCCAGCGACCGTACGGGCAGGCGATCGTGCACGTCTGCTCGCGAAAGTAGGCGAAGTCGAGGAAGACGAGGATGCTCGTGATCGCCATGACGGCGAACGACGACGGGTGCTGCACGGGGGAACGCGTCACCCAGACCTTCAGCTGGTCGACGCTGACAAAATACGCGAGGAAGGTGTGGGCGAGGATCAGGGCGAGCACGGCGTAGATCGCGTACTTCGCGATGCGCCGCGGGTGCAGATGTCCCTTTCCCTTGTCGATGTTCATCGACCCCATCCGCCCCCCTTCGACCCATCGCTCGATCGGGCGGAAGAGGAACTCCATCCAGACGGTCTGGGGACATCCCCACCCGCACCACACGCGCCCAAACAACGCGGTGAAGGTGAAGACGAGGAGGACCAGCGTCCCCAGGAGGAGCATGAAGAGGAGCGTATCGGTCGCGAGGAAGGTGTAACCGAAGAAGGTGAACTCGCGACGCACGGCGTTGAGCCAGATCGCTGGCTTGCCGTTGATCATGATGTGCGGCAGGGCGAGGTACAGCACCATCAGGAGGTACGCGACCGCGCGGCGGCGCGACATCCACGGACCCTCAGACGGCTTGGGTCGCACCCAGCGGCGCGACCCGTCGACGTTCATCGTGGGGAGAACGCGTCCCGCAGCCTTCGGTGCTCCAGCGGCGCTCACGGAACGACCGGCGTTCCTTCCGGCGCCTTCGGATTCGCCGGGTTAGTGCCGTGGAGCGAGGCAACGTATGCGGTGAGCGCGTTGACCTGCGCCGGCTTCAGGATCTTCCCCCAGTTAGGCATTCCCTTCGCGAGCACTCCCTCGGTGATCGTCTTGTGGATCTCGGGGAGCGTTCCGCCGTGGATCCACGAATCGTCGGTGAGGTTGGGGCCGATCAGGCCGCCGCCATCGGCACGATGGCACGACACGCAGTTGGTGGCGAACAGCGTCTTCCCCTCGGCGATTGCCGATGGGTCGGAGGCCAGTGCTGCGAGCTGTTCGGGCGTCGCGCCGGTATCCTCGTTCTTGTGCGCCGCCTTGAAGGCCGCGACATCGGCCTCGTAGTCGGCAATGCGCCCCTTGCCGA
Organism: Gemmatimonadaceae bacterium; assembly: GCA_044225935.1. Classification (GTDB taxonomy): domain Bacteria; phylum Gemmatimonadota; class Gemmatimonadetes; order Gemmatimonadales; family Gemmatimonadaceae; genus SCN-70-22. The sequence continues at coordinate 86,379 of JBGAHX010000024.1, read as the reverse complement.
CGCCGATCCCCGGAACGTTCAGGAGATAGAGCACCGAGAAGACGATTGTGGCATAGAAGAGGTAGACCCACCACCGCGGGAGCGGATTGTCGTACTCCTGGATCCCGTCGTAGTTGTGCTCGATCAGGTTGGAGTCGTCGTGCGGAGCTGGCATGTCACTCTCCCGGAGTGCGCGGCGTTTGGGGGTGTTCGTCGTCGAGCGGCATCATCGCGTCGCGCGCGTGCTCCGCGCGAAAGCGGGGTGAGAAGATGCGCCAGACAATCAGGATGAAGGCGAACAGGAAGAGGATGAGGGAGACCTGCGCGTAGCCGTCGAGGTCCGCACCGCTCATCAGGTCGGTGAGGCTCATGGAGTCCCTCCTGCCGTGTGCGGCGAAGCAGCCGCGCCTTTCGCGACGCTCGGCGGCGCCACCTGGATGTCACGCCCGAGTCGCTGCAGGTAGGCGATCAGTGCGGTGACTTCCTTCGTCTCGAAGCCGTTTCCACCACCCGTCTTCTGCAGGTCTGTGCCGATCTCCTGCGCCTGCGTCCTTGCCATGTCGGCTGCGCGGGTCACCGCGTCGCCGTAGGGGACGCCGAGCATCGCCATCACGTCGACACGATGCTGGATCTGCGCGAAATCGAGCTCCGACGTCATCAAATGCCCGTATGCCGGCATGATGGAGCGCGCGTTGACCTCGCGCGGATTCTGGAAGTGGCGCAGGTGCCAGAGATTGCTCTTGAGCCCTCCCTCGCGCGCGAGATCAGGACCGATGCGGCGCGACCCGAAGAGGAATGGATGGTCGTAGACCGACTCGCCAGGCTTGGAGTACTCGCCGTAGCGCTCCGTCTCGAAGCGCAGGGGGCGGACCATCTGCGAGTGGCAGTTGAAGCACCCTTCGCGAATGTAGATGTCGCGCCCGGCCAGCTCGAGCGGCGAGTAGGGCTTGACCGACGCGATCGTCGGGACGTTCGACTTGATCAGGAACGTCGGGATGACCTCGAACAGCGTCGCCACCGAGACCGCCAGGAGGGTGAGCACCGAGAAGAGAATCGGTGCGCGCTCCCACGAGCGGTGGAAGGTGAGGTTCACGAACCGCCCCCACGCCGTCGCCGGAACATCGACGCCCGGACGCATCGGCGTCGGGACGTAGTTCCTGGCGAGCGCCGGTGCCTGAATCACCGGCACCGTATAGTTGGCCGGACGACGCGCCCACGTCTTGAGGATGTTGTACGCGAAGAGGATCACGCCGGTGAGGTACATCGTCCCGCCGACCACGCGCACCCAGTACATCGGGACGAGGCGTGCCACGGTCTCGACGAAGTCCGGATACTGCAGGCGCCCCGTCTCGTCGAAGGCGCGCCACATCAGTCCCTGCGTGACGCCCGCCGAGTAGATCGACACGATGTAGAGCACGACGCCGACGGTCCCGATCCAGAAGTGGGTGTTCATCAGCTTCTTGCTGTACAGCTCCGTCTGGAAGAGGCGCGGCGCGAGCCAGTAGATCATCGCGAACGTCAGGAAGCCGTTCCACGTGAGCGCGCCGGAGTGCACGTGCGCGATGGTCCAGTCGGTGTAGTGCGACAGCGCATTCACCGACTTGACCGAGAGCATCGGCCCCTCGAACGTCGCCATGCCGTAGCCGGTGAGGGCGATGACCAAGAACTTGAGGATGGGGTCATCGGCCACCTTGTACCAACCGCCGCGCAGCGTGAGGAGGCCGTTGATCATGCCACCCCAGCTCGGCGCCCAGAGCATGACCGAGAAGAGCATCCCGATCGTCGACGCCCACTCCGGGAGCGAGGTGTAGTGCAGGTGGTGCGGCCCCGCCCAGATGTACATGAACACCAGCGTCCAGAAGTGCAGGATCGACAGGCGGTAACTGAACACCGGTCCCTCGGCGGCCTTCGGCATGAAGTAGTACATCAGGCCGAGGAATGGCGTCGTGAGGAAGAAGGCGACGGCGTTGTGCCCGTACCACCACTGCATGAACGCGTCCTGCACGCCGGCATAGAGACTGTAGCTCTTCAACGGGCCTGCCGGAATGGACAGGTTGTTGAAGATGTGCAGGATCGCGACGGTGATGATCGACGCCAGATAGAACCAGAGCGCCACGTAGAGGTGGCGCTCGCGGCGGCGCAGGAGCGTGCCGACGAAGTTGATCGCGAAGATCACCCACACCACGGCGATCGCGATGTCGATCGGCCACTCGAGCTCTGCGTATTCCTTGGCCTGTGTGAAGCCTAACGGGAGCGTGAGTGCCGCCGCGACGATGATGAGCTGCCACCCCCAGAAGTGGGCGGCGCTCAACCCGTCGGAGAACATGCGCGCCTTGCAGAGACGCTGCGTGGAGTAGTAGATGCCGGTGAAGATCGCATTACCGGCAAACGCGAAAATGACGGCGTTGGTGTGCAGCGGTCGCAGTCGCCCAAAGGTCAGGAACGGGGCGAAGTTGGCGTCGGGGTACGCCATCTGGATGGCGACGATGACGCCCACCAGCATCCCCACGAATCCCCACAGGATCGTGGCGAAGAGAAATTTGCGGACGATGGCGTCATCGTAACTGAACGACTCGAGCCGATTGGCCGCGGCGGCGGCCGAGTCGGCGGGGACGCTCCGAGCTTCGGGCATGCGGGACCTCGACAGGGGGCGATGGAACGGCGGTGTCGAAACCGAGTTGCCTGCGACCCTCGCATGACCAACTCGTAGGTGTCCTCCAAATTTCGACGAACCCCGATTCGCCTCCCATCGGGGCCGAGCCCCGGATGCGTCGGGGAATCCCTGACGATTCTGGTTAGGCACCCCTCATGGAGTGGACGCGCCGACGCGAGCGTCGCAGGTGAACGGTCGCCCGCACGAACGAGCGCCGCCCTGTGAAGGGCGGCGCTCTCCTTGGTGAAGACACGCCCCGGCGACTCGGCGCCGATCAGGGTTGCACGGCGACGGGGAGGAGGACAAAGCGCGCGTAGTGCGTCACGTCGAGGAATTCACGCGCGGCGCGCTGGATCTGCTCGGCGGTGAGCGCGCGAATGAACTGGTCGTACGTGAGCAAGCCGCGCGGATCCTCGCCGTTCTCGATGCGCCCGGCGAGGTTGGCCAGCCAGTAGCTGTTCTCCTTCTGGTTCACCTCGAAGGAACGGAGCTGCTGCTCGCGCACCTTCTGCACGTCGGCGTCGGTGATGTGCCCGCCCTTTGTCGAGTCGATGACGGCGAGCACGGTGCGGAAGAGCGAGTCGGCGCGCGCCGGCGACGAGCCGTACTGGATCGTCACCGAATACGAGGCGTTAGGCGACTTGCTCGCCGAGCCGTCGACGCCCACCGAGTACGTCCCTCCCAATGCTTCGCGCAGGTTGTCGAGGAGGCGCATCTCGAGGTACTCGCCGAGCGACCGCAGGGCGTAGCGTGTTTCGGGCGTGTAGGGTGTGTCGCCGGAGAAGACGACCACGGTCGATGCCTTGGGCTCCACGCCCTTGCGAACGGTCTTCTCGATGACGCCCGCGGGCGGACGGATCCCGACGTCGCGCCAGCGCTCGGCGCGATGCGTGGCCGGGAGCGTCGCCAGCCACTGCTCCACGAGCGGGCGCATCTGCTCCAGCGAGAAGGAGCCAACGAAGACGAAGGTGAAGGCCGAGGCGTCGGCAAAGCGCTCCTTGTAGATCTCGAAGGCGCGCGTGTACGACGCGCGGTCGAGGAGCGCCTGGGTGATCGGCTGCGCGCGCGGATGATCCTGCGCCATCGTGATCAGGATCGTGTCGGAGAAGACCGCGTCGGGGGAATTGGAGCGATTGGCGAAGAACGGGGCGACCTGCGCCTTGAAGGCGAGGAAGGCACTCGAGTCGCGCCGCGGGGCGGTGAAGCGGAGATAAGTCAGCTGGAAGAGCGTTTCGAGGTCCTTGGTCGACGCGCCGCCACTGATCCCCTGGTCGAGCACATCGAGGTAGGCGCTGGCGCGCGCCTGCTTGCCGGTGAGCTTCTTTCCGAGTGCGGTGAGGTCAAACTCTCCCAACCCGCCGCGCTCGACCACGGTCGTGGCCAGCATCGCGCTGGCGAGATCGGAGTCGGCGACGAGGCTCGACCCGCCGGGGCTCCACCCGCGCATCATCACCTCGTCGGCCTTGAACGTGGTGGGCTTGAGTACGACGCGCGCACCGTTCGACAACGTCCACGTGGTGACGCCCAACTCGGTCGTGGTGCTCTCCGCGACGATGCGCCCGGGCGTCGGGACCTTCGCGACCAGCGCGGCCGACGAGACGGTCTCGGTGTACGGCTCGACCTTCGTCGCGTTCGCCGAGCGGAAGGTGGCCAGGACCTGCGCAGTCGTAGGAACACTGGCGCTGTCCTTCGTTGGAGCCGAGATGGCGACGACGCGATTATTGTCGGTGATCCACGAGCGGCCGAGCGCATTCACGTCGGCCAAGGTGATCCCCGGGAGGAGGCTCTGCACCTGCGCGTACTCCCACGCGATCCCGGGCGATGCGTCGCCGGTGAGGAACTCGTCGACGTATTCCTCGACGTAGCTCGCCGATTCGGTCTTCTCCCGTTCGGCGTTGGCGCTCTCGTACGAACGGAGCATGGCTGTTCGGGCACGTTCGAGCTCGGCGGGGAGGAAGCCGTGCTGGTCGACGCGGCGCGCCTCGATGAGCACCGCCTCGAGCGCGGGAAGAAGCGCGCCGTCCTTGGCGGCCGCCTGAAGTTGGTACACGTCGGTCGAGCGCACGAAACTCCCGTACCCCGATCCGGCAAAGGCAAAGGGCGCGTCGGGGCGACGAGTGATCTCGGCGAGGCGCTGGTTGAGCATCAGGTTGTAGAGCCGCCCCACCAGCGCCTGGCGATAGTCGCCGACCGTGCGCAGTGTCTTCGACGGATGCTTGTAGAGCACCTCCACGCTGGCGTATTGGAGCTCCGGATCGGTGGAGATCGTGACCAGCGCCGAATCGTTAGGGGGGACCGCGATCGACGGGCGCGCGCGCGTACGCGCCGGAGCCGTCATCTTCCCGAAGTGCGCGCGAATGAGGGCGACGAGCTTGGCCGGATCGACGTCGCCCACGGCGACGACGGCCATGTTGTCGGGGCGATACCACTCGTGATAGAAGCGCTTGAGCGGCGCGGGATTCGCACTGCGGATCACCTCGGGGAGGCCGATGGGGAGACGGTCGGCGTACTTGGAGCCGGCGAAGATCACCGGGAACTGCTTGTCGCGAATGCGAGTGTCGGCGCCGAGCCCGCCGCGCCACTCCTCGAGGACCACGCCGCGTTCCCCGACCACGTCGGTCGAGTCGAACGTGACCCCGCTCGCCCAATCCTCCAGGATGTCGAAGGCACGATCGACGAGTCCCGGCTTGTCGGTCGGGACGGGGAGGATGTAGACCGTCTCGTCGAAGCCGGTATACGCATTGAGGTCCGCGCCGAACTTGACGCCGATCGACTCGAGGTAGGAGACGATGTCGTTCTTCTTGAAGCGACGCGTCCCGTTGAAGAGCATGTGCTCCGTGAAGTGCGCGAGCCCGCGCTGGTCATCGTCCTCGAGCACCGAGCCCGCGTTGACGACGAGCCGCAGCTCCACGCGATCGGCCGGACGAGAGTTTCGCCGGACGAAGTAGCGCAATCCGTTGGGGAGCACCCCCATTCGCACGGCGCTATCGGCCGGAATCGGCGAAGTGAGAGCAGCGGCACGCACTGGCTTCGACGCTGGGCGCTGCGCCCCTGCGTCGGGGGCGAGCGCGCTCTGCGCGAGGAGAACGAGAGCGGGAACTGCTGTGGCCAGGCGAAGGGAAGGGCTGATCGGCATTCGAACTCCGGATGTGTGCAAGCGACGGGAGCGTATACCCGCGCGACTCCGTGGCGTGGCAGATCGGCGCGAAATGTCGGGGGCGCACGAGGAGCCCGGTCGCAAAGTGCCGCTCGCGCTCGCCGGAAGATACGGAATCGTGCGCTGGCGTGGCGGGGAGCGAGGGGCAGCGCGCCGAAACCCTCCGTCGATCCGATAGGTTATGGGTAGGAACCGACGGCGGCAGATCCATCGTCGCACCCGTCACCTCTCTTCGCTCACCGCCCCATTCCGCCGTTGCTTCGCGTCACCCCCGCGGGACTCTACTGCGAGTCCGGCGACTTCTACATCGACCCCTGGCGCCCGGTGCCGCGTGCGGTGATCACGCACGCGCACTCCGATCACGCACGTGCCGGAAGCGCGGCCTACCTCGCGGCCGCCGAAGGGGTCTCGCTCCTGCGCCATCGCCTCGGGGCCGACATCGCTGTCGAGGGGCTCGGCTGGGGAGCATCGCGCCGGCTGGGGAACGTGACCGTGAGCTTGCACCCGGCGGGACACATCCGCGGCTCGGCGCAAGTGCGCGTGGAGCAGGGCGGGGAGGTGTGGGTGGTGACCGGCGACTACAAGCGTGCTGCCGACCCGACGTGCACCCCGTTCGAGGTCGTGCGCTGCAACACGCTGATCACCGAGGCGACCTTCGCCCTCCCGGTCTACCGATGGAGAGCGACGAGCGCGGTCATCGCCGACGTCGTGCGCTGGGTCGACTCCTGCCGTGTCGCTGGACGTACCGCGATCCTCTTCACCTACACGCTCGGCAAGGCGCAGCGCCTGCTGGCCGAGATTGGCACGCAGAGCGACGTCCCGATCCTCGTACACGGGAGCATCGAACCGCTCAATGCGCTGTATCGCGCCGATGGCGTCTGGCTTCCGCCCACCGAGCGGGTGAGCGAGCAACCGCGCGGCGAGCGAATCGGTGCCGCGCTCGTGCTCGCGCCGCCGTCGGCGAACGTCCCGGGGTGGATGCGGCGATTCCACGAACCCGACACGGCGTTTGCGTCAGGATGGATGCAGCTTCGCGGGACTCGCCGTCGTCGCTCGCTCGATCGCGGCTTCGCGATCTCCGATCACGTGGACTGGCCGGCACTCCTGCAGACGATCGAGGAGAGCGGCGCCGAGCGGGTGCTGGCGACGCACGGCGATTCGGCGGCACTCGTCAGGCTGTTGAACGAACGCGGGCTCGACGCCTCCGCGCTGGCCACCGAATTCACCGGCGAGGACACCGAGTGAGCGACGGCGGCCTCGCATCGTTTGTCGCGCTCTACGTCGCGCTCGACGAGACGACCGCCACGTCGGAGAAGCTGGCGGCCCTCGAGCGCTACTTCTCGTCCAGGCCGCCGCTCGACGTGGTGTGGGCGATTCACTTCCTCACCGGGCGGCGCGGACGACGACCGATCGCCACGCGCCTTCTGCGCCGCTGGGCCTCTGCGTTCGCCGGGCTCCCCGAGTGGTTGCTCGACGCCTCGTACCAGGCCGTGGGCGACCTGGGCGAAACGCTCTCCCTGCTTTGTGCGCGCGGCGAAGGGGGAGCGGTGACAACGCTCTCCCTCGCCGAGTTTGCCGAGGGCGAGATCGACGCGCTGCGGCACGAGGACGAAGCGGCGCAACGTGCGCGCGTGGAAGGGTGGTGGCGCGCCTTCGATGTGACGGGGTGCCTGGTGGTGCACAAGCTGCTCGGGGGTGGGTTCCGTGTGGGCGTATCGGCGACGCTCGTGGCGCGCGCGCTCGCCGCGGCGATGGGGCGCGAGGCGGCGCAGGTGTCGCATCGCCTGATGGGAAAGTGGGAGCCGGGCGAGGCGTTCGCCGAGCGGTTGTTCGCGGCGCAGGACGACGCGTCGGACCGATCGCGCCCATATCCGTTCTACCTGGCGTCGCCGCTGGAGGACGACGTGGCGACGTTAGGCGAGCCGCACGACTGGTTCGCCGAATGGAAGTGGGACGGGATTCGCGCGCAGCTCGTGGTGCGTGGGGGGAATGTGTATGTCTGGTCGCGGGGCGAGGAACTGGTCACGACTCGCTTTCCCGAGGTAGAGGCAGCGGCGCGTGCCCTTCCGTCCGGAACGGTGATCGACGGCGAGCTGGTGCCCTGGCGGGAGGGACGCGTGCTTCCGTTCGGCGTGCTGCAGACCCGCATCGGGCGCACGAATCTCACCGCGCGTGCGCTGCGCGAGGCGCCGGTCGCGCTCCTCGCCTTCGACGTGCTCGAGATGGGTGGCGTGGACTTGCGCGCGCGCTCGCAGGAGGAGCGGCGCGCGGTGCTGGAGACGCTTCTTGCACCGCTCCCGCCCCAAGGGGTGTTGCAGCTGTCGCCGCTCGTAGCGTTCGACTCGTGGGACGCACTAGCCGAGCTGCGTGCCACCTCGCGCAGCCGCGCGGTCGAAGGGATCATGCTCAAGGGGCGCACCGCGCCGTATCGCGTAGGGCGTCCGCGCGGGGAGTGGTGGAAGTGGAAGATCGAGCCCTACACCGTCGATGCGGTGATGGTGAACGCCCAACTCGGTCACGGGCGTCGCGCGTCGCTCTACACCGACTACACCTTTGCGGTCATGGACGGCGAACAGCTCGTCCCGGTGGCCAAGGCATACTCGGGACTGAGCGATGAGGAGATCCGCCGCCTCGACGCCTGGATTCGTGCCAACACGCTGCAGCGCTTTGGTCCCGTGCGCACCGTCACGCCGTATCACGTCTTCGAGCTGGGGTTCGAGGGGATCCAGCCGTCGGCGCGCCACAAGTCGGGGGTGGCGCTACGCTTTCCGCGCATCCTGCGCTGGCGGACGGACAAAGGGGTGCACGACGCCTCCACGCTCGGCGAGCTCACGGCGCTCAGCGAGATGCACGCGAGCATCGTGGGCGCCAACGAGGGGACCGAGGCCGCTCGCACCCGTCAGCGATCGGTGCGCAAGGCGCGCGGCGCGCCGGAGGAGCTGTCGCTCTTTGACGATCTCGAGCCGGCGGATCCCGACCGTGGCTAGCGGGATGACGCAGGTGCGGCGCTGGATGGCGAATCGCGGGTGGCGACCCTTTCCCTTTCAGCGCGAGGCCTGGCGCGCGATTGCCAAGGGGAAGGACGGGCTCGTGCACGTCCCCACCGGGGCGGGGAAGACGTACGCCGCCTACCTCGGCGCGCTGGCCGGGCTGGTCGACCGCCCGCCCGAGTCACTCGCCGTCGTCTACGTGACGCCGCTGCGCGCGCTGGCGCGCGACATCGAGCTGGCGCTGCGCGCGCCCATCGAAGAGCTCGGGCTCGCGCTCACGGTGGAGACGCGCACCGGCGACACGTCGAGCGCTACCCGCCAGCGGCAACGCACGCGCCTCCCGCACATCCTCATCACCACACCCGAGTCGCTAACCGTCCTGCTCTCGTACGACAACGCGACGAGTGCCTTCGCCTCGTTGCGCATGGTGATTGTCGACGAGTGGCACGAACTGATCTCGACCAAGCGCGGGACGCAGACCGAGCTTGCACTGGCGCGCCTCCGCCGCTTCGCCCCCGATGTCCGCACGTGGGCGCTCACAGCCACACTTCGCGATCCGGTGCTCGCGGCGCAATGCGTGGTTGGGGTAGGGCGTGAGGCGACGCTCGTCTCGGCGGCGCAGCGTCGCCCCGTCGAGCTCACCTCGCTCGTCCCCGAACGCATCGAGCGCTTTCCGTGGGCGGGGCGACTGGGGCTGGCGATGCTCCCGCGCGTGCTCGCCCTCCTCGAGGACGGCGCTGTGAGCCTGCTGTTCACCAACACCCGCTCGCAGGCCGAGCGCTGGTTCCAGGCGATCATCGACGCGCGCCCCGACTGGCACGAGATCGTTGCGCTCCACCACGGTTCGATCGATCGCGAAGAACGCGCACGCGTCGAGGGGGGACTCAAGACCGGCGCGATCCGCGTGGTGGTCGCCACTTCGTCGCTCGACCTCGGCGTCGATTTCTCGCCGGTCGATCGCGTGCTGCAAATGGGATCGCCCAAGGGAATCGCGCGCCTCATGCAGCGCGCGGGGCGGTCGGCGCACCGCCCGGGCGAGACGGCGCGTGTCTACGGCGTCCCCACGCACGCGCTCGAGCTGGTGGAGTTTGCCGCCGCGCGCGCCGCGCTCGCAGCGGGGCAGATCGAGGAGCGACTCCCGCTCGGCGAGCCGCTCGATGTCCTCGTGCAGCACCTGGTCACCTGCGCGTTAGGCGGCGGCTTCGACCCTGCCGAGCTCCTCGCCGAGGTGCGTACCACGTGGGCGTACCGCTCGCTCTCGCGCTCGGCGTTCGACTGGGCGCTGGCGATGGTGGAGCACGGGGGAGCATCGCTCTCCGCGTACGACCAGCATCATCGCATCGCCGCGGTCGACGGCGTCTACCGCGTCACGACGCCGCGCATCGCCCGCTTTCACCGCTTGGGGATCGGGACGATCACCGCCGACGCGACGATGGACATTCGCTTCCTTCGCGGCGCGCGCATCGGGACCATCGAGGAGGACTTCATTGCCCGCCTGCGGCCGGGGGACCGCTTCAATTTCGCCGGGCGCTCGCTGGAGTTTGTGATGGTGCGCGACCTCGTGGCGTACGTGCGTCCCTCCAAGGTGGTGCCGTCGCTCACCCCGATCTGGTCGGGGAGCCGCTTCCCGATGTCCACGTCGCTCGGCTCGGGTGTGCGCATGGAGCTGGAGCGCGCGGCGCGCGGCGAGTGGAATGACGCCTCGATGGAGCTGCAGGCGGCGCGTCCCATCCTCGAAGAGCAGGCGCGCCTCTCCCGCCTTCCCATGGGCGACGAACTTCTCGTAGAACGCTGGCGCGCTCGCGCCGAGCACCACCTCTTTCTCTATCCATTCGAAGGGCGGCGCGCGCATCAGGCGCTCGCCGCACTCCTCGCCCTCCGCCTCGGGCGCAAGTCGCCGGGTACGTTCTCACTCACCGTCAATGACTACGGCATCGAGCTGGTGGGGAGCGCGCCGGTCGCCACCGAAGACCTGCTGCACCCGGACGTACTCTCGCCCGACGGCGTGGTGGAAGACCTGACCGAGAGCGTGAATCTCGGCGAACTCGCCAAGCGGCAGTTCCGAGACATCGCCCGCATCGCGGGATTGGTTTTCGCGGGATATCCGGGTGTAGGGAAGGGAGGGCGTCAGGTGCAAGTCACAGCATCGCTCGTCTATGACGTCTTCGCGCGGTATGACCCGGACAACCTCCTCCTGCACCAGGCACGGCGAGAGGTGTTCGAACAGCAATTCGAGCTTGCCCGCCTCGAACGCGCGCTCGCGCGACTCGGCCACAGTCGCGTGACGATCGTCGACATCCCGCATCCGACTCCGCTCGCCTTTCCGCTCGTCATCGATCGTCTGGGATCGCGCCTCTCGACCGAGCAACTCGTGACGCGCGTGCAGAAGATGATCGCGGGCTGGCAACAATAGATGGAGCCGCCGCCGCTGGACCGGTCGCACTCCCATGCGCTCGCGCCTCCACCGCGTGAGGTCGCGCTCACGCTGCGTGGGGCGCAGGTGGTGCTGCGTGGCGATCGGTCGATGTTCTGGCCCGAACGCCGTTGGCTGGTCGTCGCCGACCTCCATCTCGGAAAAGCCGAAAGCCTTCGGCGAGACGGGATCGCCCTCCCCGACGCCGTCATGGCCGCCGACCTCGCGCGGTTGCAGCTGGCGGTGTCCGAAAGCGGAGCGGAGCGCATCCTCGTCCTGGGCGACCTGGTACACGACGCGCCTGGGCTCACGAGTGCGATGGTGCGTCGCGTGGCGGCGTGGCGTGCGTCGATCGACTGTGAGATCGCACTCATCCCGGGTAATCACGACCGCCGGGTCACCGAGCTACCGAGGGAGTGGCGCGTCGAGGAACTCCCGGTGCAGCTGGCGGAGCCCCCGTTCGTCTTTTCCCACGAGCCGCTATCGGCGTTAGGTGGCGAGGCCCCGTTCAATTGGCACGGCCACCTCCACCCTGTACGCACGGTGCGCGGGGGGATCGACCGCGCGAGGCTTCCGGTATTCGCGATCCATGCGGGGGCGGCAATCATCCCCGCGTTCAGTACGCTTACCGGTGGAAGCGAGTGCGTGGACGACCCTCACGCGCGCCTTTGGGGCGTCGTCGACGGGCGCATCGTTGCCCTTCCAACTGTGGCGCGAGAGTCGGGAAACGGCGGTTAGGCGGTTCGGAACGGGCAGATTGCCGACCTCTAATACAAGAGGTCCTCAAGCTTTGCTTGGCGTGACCGATAACAGATGCAAGGAGTGTTGAAGCGCACCACTCCCATCCCGCCTGCCTTCCCGCCGACATAGCTGGCTATGGACGACCTGCTGCGCGACTTCCTGACCGAAAGCACCGAAAACCTGCAGAAGCTCGATCAAGATCTGATCGCCCTCGAAGGACGACCTGACGATCTCTCGCTGGTACACGGAATCTTCCGGACCATCCACACGATCAAAGGGACCTGTGGATTTGTCGGCCTTCCGCGCCTCGAGATGCTGACGCATGCAACGGAGAGCGTCCTTGGCGCAGTGCGCGAAGGACGCCTTGCCGTTTCGCCCGAGCTGATCACCGTCATCCTGAACTCGGTCGACACGATCAAGGAAGTTCTGGAGACGCTCGAGGCGACGGAGGCCGAGCCCGCGGGCGACGACTCGGCGCTCATCGCCACGCTGAACCGCTGGTTCGACTCGGCGAGCAAGCCCGGCGGCGCAGGGGGATCGACCCCCACCCCGCTCGAAGTGCGGGCGATCATGCAGCAGAACGACGAGCAGGTGGCGCGGCAGAAGGAGCACGCCGCCGCCGAGGCTGCGGCTGATGCGCCAGCCGACGCCGGCTCCGTCCTGCGCGGCGGTGATCGCGGCACGATCGAGTTGTTCGACACGGGCGAAGTCATGGCCATCCACCCCGACGCGCTCAAGGAGCCTGTCTCGTTGCAGCCGACGATGCCCCCGGCAGCCGACGGACCGACGCTCCCCTCGCCACGCCTCGCGGCCGAAGTCGCGCTGGCGCGTGACAACAGCGGCGCAGCGCCAGTGGAATCGAACGCCGCAGCCAGCGCAGCGCCCGCCGCCAGCAGCAACGCTGGCAGCAACGGTGGCGGCGATGCGCGCGGCAGCATCGCCGACAGCACGCTGCGCGTGAACGTCACGATCCTCGACAAGCTCATGAACCTGGTCGGCGAGCTCGTGCTCGCCCGCAACCAGCTGATCCAGCTCTCCGCCGCCGAGGAAGACTCGTCGTACTCGACGCCGGTGCAGCACCTGAATCGCGTCACCACCGACCTGCAGGAAGCGGTGATGCGCACGCGCATGCAGCCGATCGGTGGAGCGTGGACCAAGCTCCCGCGCCTCGTGCGCGACCTCGCGCAGGCGAGCGGCAAGCAGCTCGCGCTCGAACTGCACGGTGCCGAGACGGAACTCGATCGCCAGATCCTCCAGGCGATACAGGATCCGCTCACGCACATGGTGCGCAACTCGGCCGACCACGGCGTCGAGACCCCCGAGCGTCGCCGCGCTGCCGGCAAGCCCGAGGAAGGGACGATCCGCCTCAATGCCTACCACGAAGGTGGGCACGTGATCCTCGAGGTCACCGATGACGGCGCCGGTCTCTCCCTCGAGCGCGTGCGCCGCAAGGCGATCGATCGCGGGCTGGTGAGCGCCGAAGTCGCCGCCACGCTCAACGACACGCAGATCTTCAAGTTCATCTTCGAGCCGGGCTTCTCGACTGCCGAGAAGATCACCAACGTCAGCGGACGCGGCGTGGGGATGGACGTGGTGCGGAGCAACATCGAAAAGATCGGCGGTACCGTCGAACTCAACTCGCGCGAAGGACGCGGGACGACGGTGCGCATCAAGATTCCGCTCACGCTAGCCATCGTTTCCGCGCTCCTCGTGGGCGCCGAGTCCGAAGTCTTCGCCATTCCGCAGATCGGCGTGGTGGAACTGGTGCGCGTCAACGAGGAAGTGCGTCACCGGATCGAGATCGTCCACGGTGCACGCTTCTATCGCCTGCGCGACACCCTCCTCCCGCTCGTCTCGCTCGCCGAGCAGCTCGAGCTGCCAGGCGCGACCCTGCCTGACGAGTACAACATCATCGTCTGCCAGGTCGGCGAGACGCGCTTCGGCCTGGTGGTCGACGAGGTCTTCGACACGCAGGAAATCGTCGTCAAGCCCGTCGGAAGCCTCGTGAAGCACCTGACCGTCTACGCGGGCTGCACCATTCTTGGCGACGGTCGCGTGATCATGATCCTGGACCCGGCGGGCATCGCCAACGCCTCGTCGGTCCTCACCGGCGACGAGCAGCAGGGCAATGCGTCGGCCGACCGCGACTCGACGGACAATGACGACGTGGAGAGCGTCCTGCTCTACGATTCGGGGGGCGCCGCCCTCCAGGCCGTTCCGCTCTCGTTGGTGGCCCGCCTCGAGGAGATTCCCGCGAAGGACATCGAGCAGGCCGACGGACGCACCCTGGTGCAATACCGCGGCGCACTCCTCCCGCTCCTTGTCCCGAGCCCCGACATGGATGTGCGTGCGCGCGATCCACGCCCGGTCATCGTCTTCACCGACAACGGACGCTCGATGGGGCTCGCCGTCGACGAAATCCGCGACATCGTCGACACCCGCCTGAGCGTCGACCAGGGATCGCATCGCGCCGGTGTGCTCGGCGTCTGCGTGATCAATGGCAAGGCGACCGAGATCATCGACACCAACCACTTCCTGCGTCAGGCATTCGGTGATTGGTTCGCGCCGGCTGCCGAGTTGTTGCAGGAGGATCGACGCGTCCTGCTTGTCGACGATTCGCGCTTCTTCCTGAACCTCATCGCTCCGGTCCTTCGTGGGGCGGGGTATCGCGTGACCACCGCGCTGGACGGCGAGGAAGCGATCGCCCGCCTGGAGCGCGGCGAACGCTTCGACATCATCGTGAGCGACATCGACATGCCCACGGTGGACGGATACGCCTTCGCCCAGGCCTATCGCGCGCATCCGCAGTGGGGATCGTCGCCGATCATCGCCCTCACTGGGCGCAGCGGTGCGTCGGACCGTGAACACGCGATCGCCTGCGGCTTCGACGACTTCCTCGTCAAGTTCGATCGTGAGGCCGTGCTCGGAACACTCAAACGCCTGACCCAGCGCGAGGAGGCCGTCGCATGACCGCCGTGGCGACGCAAGGAGCCGGCACTGTGGAGTTTGTCACCTTCCGCCTGGCGGATCAGTGGCTCGGCATCCCCGTGCTGATGGTGCAGGAGGTCCTGCTCACCCAGCGAATCGCGCGCGTCCCGCGCGCCTCCGACGAGGTGGCCGGCTTCCTCAACCTGCGCGGACAGATCGTGACCGCCGTCGAATTGCGCACGCGACTCGGCCTCGGGGCGCGCCCCGAGGACCAGCCGCCGATGAACGTGGTCGTGCGCTTCGAAGGGGAACTCTTCGCCCTCCTGGTCGACGAAGTCGGCGACGTCGTCTCGGTGGAGGATGGGGCGGTCGAACCTCCCCCGCCGACGCTGGACCCCTCCTGGCGCCAGGCCTGCGCCGGCATCATCCGCCGCGAGCGCGGCCTGCTCGTGATCGTGCAAGTCCACACGCTGCTGCGACTCGACGTCGCCTCCCTCTAACGCTTCCTAAAGGAATCCAGCCATGCCGCGCGTCAAGACCGCCCCGGTGTCCACCAGCGTGAAGCTCCTCCGCGACTCGTTCGATGCGATCAAGCCGCGGGCCGACCAGTTGGCTCGGACCTTCTATCGCACCCTCTTCGCGAACTATCCCGAGGTCGAGCCGCTCTTCGCGCACGTCGACATGACCGCGCAGCGCAAGAAGCTCATCCAGGCGATTGCCGTCGTCGTGGCCAACGCGGACAAGCCGGAGCGGCTGGAGGAAGTCGCCACCGACCTGGGAGCGCGTCACGTCGCCTACGGCGCCGAGCCCGCGCACTACGATGCCGTCGGCGAGTCGCTCCTCTCGGCGCTCGCTTCGGTCGCCGGCCCGCTCTGGAGCAAGCAGCTCGCCAAGGCCTGGGGCGATGCCTATCGCACGGTCGCCGACTTCGCGATCGCCGGCGCCGAAGCCGCCGGGCCGGTCGCACCGCAGGGCCGGAGTGCCGAGGAAGAGGCGGAACTGGCCAACCTGCGCGGGCAGGTCGAGGCGATCAACAAGTCGAATGCCGTCATCGAATTCAACCTCGATGGCACCATCGTTACCGCCAACGACAACTTCCTCGGCGCGGTCGGGTATCGCCTCGACGAGATCAAGGGAAAGCATCACTCGATCTTCTGCGAGGAGACCTACCGCAACAGTGCCGAATATCGCGCGTTCTGGGAGAAGCTCAATCGCGGTGAGTTCGACTCGGGCGAGTACAAGCGCGTCGGCAAGGGTGGGCGCGAGATCTTCATCCAGGCCTCGTACAATCCCATTCGCGACAAATCGGGAAAGATCTTCAAGGTCGTCAAGTTCGCCACGGACATCACGGCGATGGTGAAACTCCGCCGCGAGACTGCGCTCTTCAAGCCGATGGTCGAGTCGGCGAACCTCAACATGATGCTGGCCGACAAGGATCTGCGGATCGTTTATGTCAACCCGGCGTCGACGCGCACGCTCAAGGGGATCGAGCAGTACCTCCCGATCAAGGCCGACCAGATCGTCGGGCAGCTCATCGACATCTTCCACAAGGACCCGTCGCACCAGCGCCGCATGCTGGCAAGCGACAAGAACCTCCCGCACCGCGCCAAGATCAAGGTCGGCCCGGAGACGCTCGACCTCAACGTCGTGGCGATCTACGACGAGGACAAGAAGTACGTCGGACCGATGGTCGCCTGGTCGGTCGTCTCCGATCGCGTGCGCCTCGCCGATGACTTCGAGTCGAGCGTGCAGACGGTGGTGAACGTGGTGAGTTCGTCGGCGACGGAACTCGAGGCCAGCTCACAGGGGATGGCCGCGTCGACCGAAGAGACGACTCGTCAGGCACAGGCCGTCGCCGCCGCGTCGGAGCAGGCCACGCGCAACGTGCAGACCGTCGCCGCCTCGTCCGAGGAGCTGACGGCGAGCATCCGCGAGATCGCCGCCCGCGTGCAGGAAGCGTCGCAGATCTCGCAGGTCGCGGTGAAGCAGGCCGCCGCTACGAGCGAGACGATGGCCAAGCTCGGCCAATCGAGCCAGGAGATCGGCCAGGTCGTCAAGGTCATCACCTCGATCGCCCAGCAGACCAACCTGCTCGCGCTCAATGCCACCATCGAGGCGGCGCGCGCTGGCGAGGCCGGCAAGGGCTTCGCGGTCGTGGCAAACGAAGTGAAGGAGCTCGCGCGGCAAACGGCGAAGGCCACCGAGGAGATCGGCGACAAGATCGCCGGCGTGCAGTCCGAGACCGGGCTCGCGGTCACGGCCATCAAGGAAATCGCCGGCGTCATCGACAAGATCAACGAGATCTCGACGACGATCGCCAGCGCGGTGGAAGAGCAGAACGCGGCGACCGGCGAGATCTCGCGCAACGTGAGTGAGGCCGCGCGCGGGACGGCCGACGTGAGCTACAACATCGCCAGCGTGACGCAGGTTGCCCTCGAAGGCGGGCAGACCGCGGAGAACATCCGCACCGCCTCGTCGCAGCTCTCGCAGGAAGCGGAGAAGCTCAACGCCGCGGTTGCGGACTTCCTGCAGAAGATGCGAGCTTTCTAGCCTGATGCGCATCCGCTCGGCGATCTCCCTCACGATGTTCCTCACGCTGGTCCCGGTCACGCTTTTGGTGCCCGGTCTGCATGAGCTGGTCGTCGTGGCACACGGGGGATCGACGAGCGACGCGCACGCCTTCATGACGGTGAACATGCTCGCGGGCATGTTCACCGTTCCTTTTGCCATGCGCCGGGCGCGCGGCGCGGCCGATTTGCGGCGCTGGGTGGTGACGGCGCTCCTGATCGACGCCGCCGCCTTCGCCGGGATGGGGCTCTCCCCCTCACTTCCCGCGCTCTACGCCTTCCGCGTGCTCGACGGCGCGGTGCATCTCCCGGCGGTCACTCTCCTCATGGTGGCCAGCAATCGTAGCTCGGGGGAGCGGCGGGGCGGATCGTTGGGGGCATTGGCCTCGGCGATCATGATCGGCGTGGCGATCGGCTCGCCGCTCGGCGGGTGGCTGGTCGAGCATGGATCATCGCTGGTCTACATCGTGGGAGCGTCGCTCCTCCTCGTGGCGGCGCTCATGGCGCTGGCGATTCCCGCGACGCCGGCACCTGCCACCGAACCGGCGCCGCGCCGGTACAGCTTCGATCGCGCGCAGCTGCAGGCCTGGGTCCCCCTGGGCTACGCCTTCATGGATCGTTTCAGCATCGGCGTGTTTGTCTCGACGTTCACGCTCTTCCTCACGCAGGTGCACGGGTTGACGGCGTCGGAGCGCGGGGTGCTGATCGCGCTCTTCATGCTCCCCTTCGCCGTGCTGTGCTATCCCGCGGGGCGCCTCGCCGACCGCATCGGCTGGTTCGCCCCGATGATGATCGGCAACGTGCTGTTCGGCGCAGTCTTCGCGTCGTACGGCATCATTCCGTCCGGCTGGCTCCCGCTCGCCATGATTGCGTCGGGCGTCCTCTCCGCGCTCATGTTCACGCCGAACCTGCTGCTCATCTCCGACCTCGCCGAGCGTGGTCACGGGGAAGGGCTGTTCGGTGCGTTCCAGGTGGCCGGCTCGCTCGGCTTCCTCGTGGGGCCGATGGTGGGAGGAATGCTCCTCGCGGCGACTCGCGACGGCGCCACGTCAGGGAATTACCGACTCATCTTCGCCCTCGTCGGGCTGCTCGAGGGGATGTTGGCAATCGTCGCCTACGCGGCGCTCCGCCGTCTCGCGCGCGAGGTACGCGCTGATCGCACGGTGGTGGCGGCCCCCGCTGCCGGTAGCGTCGCCTCGCTCGTCACCTAACTATTAACTGCGTCTCATCCTGCGCCGTCGCATTCGTGCGGCGGCGCTCGTTTTTGTGTGCTCGCTGCCGATACTTCCGGTGACGGGCCCCGCCTTCGGGACCGTCGTCATTCCTCTTGGTGCGAGCCGCGATTTCATGAGCGACCTCCTCGTCATCGACGATTCCCCCGCGATCCGGAAGGCGATCCGGCGCATCCTCGAACCCATGGGCTTCGCTGTGCGCGAGGCTGGAGACGGGCAGCAGGCGCTCGACGAGTGTCGCAAGGCGCGACCGCGCGCGATTCTCTGCGACATCGACATGCCGGTCATGGACGGCCTCACGTTCGTGCGCGAGCTGCGCGCCATCGGCGCGATGGCCGACGTTCCGGTCATCATGTGCACCACGCACAACACCTTCGAGAAGATCCAGCAGGCGATGGGGCTCGGCGCGAACGAGTACATCATGAAGCCCTTCGACGCCGAGATCATCGGCGGCAAGCTGGCCTCGTGCGGAGTGGCCGCATGACCGCGGACGCCCCGATCCGGGTGCTCGTGGTCGACGACTCGGCGGTTGTGCGCGGCGCGCTTGGCAAGATCCTGGAGGGAGCAGGGATGAAGGTCGTGACCACTGCCCCCAACGGCCAACTCGCGCTCGACGCGCTCAAGCACGTCGAGGTGGACGTCGTCCTGCTCGACGTCGAGATGCCGGTGATGGATGGCATTACGACCCTTCCACGCATTCTCGCCGAGCACCCGTCGGTGCGCGTGGTGATGGCGAGCTCGCTCACGCAGCAGGGGGCGGCGATCACCATGCAGGCGCTCTCGCTGGGCGCCGCGGACTACATCTCGAAACCATCTGCGCGCGTCGGCGCTGCGGGACTGGCCGGTATCACCGACGAAATCGTCGCGAAGGTGAGGGCCATCGGCCATGCGCGTCGAACACGCCCGACCATCGCCGCGAAGCCGGTTGCGCCGCCGCTCAAGGGGGGCGCCTCGATCCTCGTGGGCGCGCCTGCCGGCGAATCGGCACCACGCGTCCTGGCGATCGCTTCCAGCACCGGCGGGCCGAACGCACTCGCCGAAGTGCTCTCGGGTCTCCCGAAGAACTACCGCCTCCCGACGTTCATCACGCAGCACATGCCGCCCGTCTTCACGGCGCTCCTCGCCCAGCGACTGCAGCGCGACACCGGGCGCGAGTGTGTCGAGGCGAAGGATGGCGAATCGGTGCGCAACGGCTGCACGTACATTGCACCTGGCGACTACCACATGATCGTGCACACGCACGAAGGGCAGCCGATCATTCGGCTGCAGCAGACGCCGCCGGAGAATCACTGTCGCCCCGCGGCCGACGTCATGTTGCGCTCGATCGCGGCGGTGTACGGTGCCGGGACGCTGGCGGTGGTGCTCACCGGGATGGGAGAAGACGGGCGGCGCGGCTGCGAGGCCGTGCGCGATCGCGGGGGGCGCATCATTGCCCAGGATGAAGCAACTTCGGTGGTGTGGGGGATGCCGGGCGCCGTCGTGAACGCCGGTCTCGCACGCTGGATCCTGCCGCTGCCGGAAATCGCCAGCAAGATTTCCTCGATGAGCCTCGTGGTGGCCGCATGATCAGCACCGACGATTATCGCTTCCTCGCCGAGCTCCTGCATCGCCAGTCGGGGCTCGCGTTAGGCGACGGGAAGGAGTACCTGCTGGAGAGCCGGCTTCCGCCGGTGGCGACGCGCCTCGGGTTCAGCGACCTGGCAGCGCTGGTCAAGTCGCTGCGCGCGCGCCCGTCGGCCGACGTGGAGAAGGCCGTGTGCGACGCCATGACCACGGGCGAGACGTTCTTCTACCGCGATACCACGCCGTTCACGGTGCTCGAACGCGAACTCCTCCCCGAAGTCGCCGAGCGTGTGATGACGAAGGGCGGGGGACGCCCGATTCGTATCTGGTGCGCCGCATGCTCCACCGGGCAGGAGCCGTACTCGATCGCCATGATCCTCGAGAAGATGGCGGGGAAGCTGGGGGGCGCGAAGATCGAGATGGTGGCGAGCGACTACTCGACCCCCACGCTCGCGCGTGCCAAGGAAGGGATCTACAACCAGTTCGAGGTGCAGCGCGGCCTCCCGGTCACGGACCTCGTGCGCTTCTTCCAGCAGGTCCCCGCCGGCTTCCAGGTGAAGGACGACCTGCGCAACCGCATCTCGTTCCGCGAGCAGAACCTGCTCAAGCCTTTCGGTATGCTCGGGATGTTCGACATCGTCTTCATTCGCAACGTGCTGATCTACTTCGACACGGTGACAAAGCGCGACGTGCTGGAGCGCATCGCCCGCCAGCTGCATCCCGGCGGTGCGGTCCTCCTCGGCGGGACGGAGAACACATTGGGGATCACCACGAAGCTCGTGCGCGTCCAGGGTGCGTCGGCGCCGGTCTATCGCCATCCGGCCGACGCTGCAGCTGCCGGGAAGGCGGTCGCCTGACGAACACCCCCCGCTGATGCGCGGGGAACGGGCGAGAGAGCGTGCTGCGGCGCCGTCAGTCGGGCGCAACCGAAAGCAAAGCCCCCGGTGCCAGCGGCACCGGGGGCTTTGTCGTGCGGGTGGAGCGATTGAGCGTTAGCGGCGGCAGCTGGTGGCTGCACCCTTGTCGCCGACCGACCAGATCTCCACGCGGCGGTTCACGCGATGTTCGGCGCGCGACTTGGCCGGGCGGTCGTGGTTGTCGTCGAGCATCAGGCACTGCTCGCCGAAGCCCTTCTGCGAGATACGGCTCGAAGCAATGCCGGCACGCGTCAGGTAGTTGGCGACCGTCGTGGCGCGACGCTCGGAGAGCGCCTGGTTGTACGAGTCGCTGCCATACGGGTCGGTGTGCCCCTCGACGGCGACGTTCCAATCCGGCTTGTCCTTCAGGGTCTGGATCACGCGATCGAGCGAGTCGCGGCCGGCGCGCGTCAGGGTGGCCTGGTCGAAGTTGAAGTACACCCAGTTGAGGCGCACGAGCAGCTCGTTGACCGTGATCGTCACCTGCTGCGTGACCGAGTGGCCGCCTGCGTCGACGCAGGTCGCCGTGACCGTGTGCGTCCCGGCCGACAGCGTCTTCGTCGCGCTCGCGCCAGTGCCGACGTCGCCGTCGCGGTTGCTGCGCCACGTCACCTTGTTGGAGATGGTGCCGTCTTCCTTGTCCGTGCAGGTGGCCGTGAACGTGACGGGGCCGTTGAAGTCGCTCCCGTTGGCCGGCGCAGTGATGGTGAGCGTCGGTGCCTCATCGACCGGCGGCGGTGGCGGCGGCGGTGGTGGGGGCGGCGGCGGTGGGGGCGGAGGCGGCGGCGGAGCCTGGTGGTGATTGTAGCAGCCACCACGCGCCATCACGCCAACGCCGACGCGAACGCCGAAGGTGTTGGCACGCCCATCGAGCGTCCCCGAGGTGCTGTTGAAGTTCGGCGACGGCGCGTGGTTGCTGACCACGTCACCGCGGAGGTTCCAACGATCGTTGAGGCAAGTGCGGAGCCCCAACAGTCCGGTGAAGGAGTCCTCGTACTCGTTACGGGCGACCGCGTTGCCGTAATCGATGAAGCGACCGATGAAGACGTTGTTCTGGTAGCCAGCACCGATCAGGATCGAGTTCTTTTCGCCCGCCGGAATCGCCCACAACAGACGCCCTGCGTACGGGCGCACCGTCAGCGACTTCGTTTCGTTCTGGTTCACGCCTGCGCCCGACCAGTCGGTCTTCCCGTACTGGATGTCGGCTTCGAGCGCGAAGCGCTTCCACAGCCACAACGCAGCGCGCCCGCCTACGGTGGCGCCATTGTTCAGATCCAGGTCGCTGTCGTACTTCGTGTACTGCCCAAACGCTCCGAGTTCGAGCGATAGCGGTTTCTGGGCCTCAGCCGGCGCGGCAGCGAACGCCGCTACGAGCACGGCCGCTCCTACGAGTTGTTTTCTCATTCAATCCTCTGGAGATAGAGCGAAATCCTGCAACACCGTCGTTGTGCGCGTCGCGTTCATGCGTCTGGCGAACACGACACGTAATGCCAGAAGTGCTGTGATATTAGCGACATCCGGTCGTAGATACCAACTCTTTTCTCGTCAGGCGGGTGCCCGTTTCACTCAGGAAGACCCCGCCATTCACGATTCTGTCAACCGACGGGTAACGACTCCGCATCATGGCGCAGGCGCGACTACCTCCCAAGAGGTAGGGTCCGTAAATGCCGTGCAGGAAAGTCGTACAGGAACGACTCGATCGTCGACCGAATCAGCGATCGGCCAATACTCGCTCCACGTCGCTCACCGACGCCTCGATCTCCACCGGACGATTGGCGCGTGCCGGTGGCGGCGATGCCTCCTGATGGTACCACTGCAGGATCCCTGGATCCTTGAGCACGTGACCCGTCAGGATCGAGACGACGCGCGCGTCAGGCGACATCGTCCCTGCACGCACCAGCTTGCGTACGCCAGCCACGCTCGCGGCGCTCGCCGGTTCGCACCCCACGCCCGCCGCATCGATCGCCGCCTTCGCTTCGAGGATCTCCGCGTCGCTCACTTGTGTCACGACGCCGTCGGTCTCGCGAATCGCCCGCACCGCGCGATCGTACGATGCCGGATCGCCGATCTTGATGGCGGTCGCGACCGTATCGGCCTTCACACGCAGACGCTCGGCGAAGTCCTGGCGATAGCTCGCTTCGAAGGGTGCGGCGCCTGACGCTTGCACGGCGAGAAGGCGCGGGACGCGCGAGATGAGTCCCCACGCGTGCGCCTCGCGCAGCGCTTTCCCGAACGCTGCGGTGTTGCCGAGGTTTCCCGCCGGGAGAGCGATCCAGTCGGGCGGATCCCAGCGCAGCTGCTGCAGCAGTTCGAACACGATCGACTTCTGCCCCTCGACGCGCCATGGATTGATGGAGTTGAGGAGGTAGATCCCGAGCTTCGCACTCGACTCGCGTACCAGCGTGAGGCACGCGTCGAAATCGCCGCGAACGAGGAGCGTGCGCGCGCCATACGCGAGCGTCTGTGTCAACTTTCCCAACGCGATCTGCCCGGCAGGTACAAAGACGAGCGCCGGAATGCCGGCGAGCGCCGCGTACGATGCGAGCGAGGCCGAGGTGTTGCCTGTCGATGCGCACGCCACGGCGCGCGCCCCCAGCCGCAACGCCTGCGTCACACCGACCGTCATCCCGCGGTCCTTGAACGATCCGGTGGGATTCATCCCCTCATGCTTGAGGAGGAGCGCGTTGCAGCCGGCGAAGCCCTGAACCGTCGGACGCGCGAGGAGCGGCGTGTTCCCCTCGGGGTAGCTCACCAGGCGCTCGGCGCTCGGATGCACCACCTCGGCAAAGCGCCAGACGCCGGACTGCATTGCACCTGGCGACTGCATGCAGCACCGCCCGTCGAAGCGCGATCGCAGCGCCGCGCTCGACTCCGTGGGCGCCGGATGCTCGATGGAGAGCAGCCCCCCGCACTGCGGGCACTGCGGGTCGGCTGCATCGTCGGGAAGGCGGTGACTGCAGGCTTCGCACACCTGCCACACGCGAGGCGTCGGTGGCATCAGCGTTCCTCCGCGGTGAATCGTTCCACGCGCACACCCGTGAGATCCACGCGCTCGACGCGCACGCGCGCCTCGATGGTGCCGGCCGCGTACGCGTCGCGCATCGCCAACGCCACGCGATTGGCAATGCCCTCCCCGTCGCAGAGCGCGAACGCCGTCGGGCCCGCCCCGGAGATCGACGCACCCAGCGCCCCTGCGCGGAGCGCCGCTTCCTTCGCCTCGAGAAAGCGCGGAAGGAGCGCAGCGCGTGCCGGCTCGGCGATGCGATCGTCGATCGCCCGCCCGAGGAGCGGGAGGTCTCCTGCGTACAGCGCGGCGACCATCGCCCCCACCTGCGCGAGCTGGTGAATCGTGGTGGCGCGCGGAATCTCCGTGGGGAGAACGGCGCGCGCCTCGGAGGTGCGCAATCGCTGGTTGGGGAGCGCGAGCACGATGCGGAGGGAGTCGGGAACGGGGAGCGAAACGACGTCGATCGGGTCGAGCGAGCGCACGAGGACGATCCCGCCGAGGAGCGATGGGGCGATGTTGTCGAGATGACGGCCAGCCACCGATTCTTCGGCCTCGAGGCAGGCGTCGAGGAGCGCACGCTGATCGAGCGGTGCGCCGAGGAGCACGTTCACCGCCGCTGCCGCGGCTACTGCCGACGCCGCGCTCCCTCCCTGGCCGGCCGACTGCGGCAGTCCCTTGCGCACGCGGAGCGCGATGCCGTTGGCCGGCGCCGTGTTGCCTAACGAAGTCACCATGCGGACCACCGCCAGCGCGGCGACGCCACTGGTGTGCGCCGCCGCGTCGAAGGGGAGGTCGGGCGCCCCCGCTTCGCGAATGGTGACGCCGGGCCTGTCGCACCATTCGGCGACGACGGTATCGCCCGCGCCAGTCACCGCGGCGCCGAGTACGTCGAGCCCCGGCCCTACATTGCCGATGCTCCCGGGCGCGAAGGCCGACGTCCGGATCACGTAGGTCATGTCGTCGCCAGCTTGAGCACGTCGTTGACCACGCCTGCCGCCGTGACCTGCGGCCCCGCCCCCGGCCCGGTGATGACCAGCGGGTTCTCGCGATAGCGCGCCGTCGTGAACACGACCTGGTTGTCGGTCCCCTTGAGCCCCGCGAACGACGACGACGCCCCAACGCCCTGCAGCGCGACCGAGACGCGTTGCCGCGTGATGCGGGCGATGTAACGCAGCACCTGTCCCTTCTCGCGCGCCTGCTGCACGCGCGCGTCCCATGGTGCGTCCAGTTCGGCGAGGCGCGCGACGAACTCGTCGCGCGAGACCTTGCGCAGCGCCTCGGGAACGAGCGACTCCACCGGGATGTCCGACAGCTCGCCTTGATAGCCGATGAGTCGCGCGAGGATGAGCGCCTTGCGCGCCACGTCCATCCCTGAGAGATCGTCGCGCGGATCGGGTTCGGTGTATCCGAGTTGCATCGCGCGCGCGACGGCGTCGGAGAACTTCTTCCCCTTCGAAACCTCGTCGAGCAGGAAGCCCAGCGTCCCCGACGTGCACCCCTCGATCGAGATGATGCGATCGCCCGACTCCACGAGCTTGTGGAACGTGTCGATGATGGGGAGCCCCGCGCCGACCGTCGTTTCGTGCAGCATGCGCCGCCCCTGCGTCGCCGCCAGCGACAACAGATTGCGCGCGTCGACCAGCGGGCCGCCGAGCGGTCGCTTGTTGGCCATGACGAGGTCCATTCCCGACGAGAGCGCGAGCGTCAGTGCCGTGACCGTGTCGTCGGCTGTCACGTCGACGAGGATGGGATGCGCCATCGCGTGGCGCGCGATCTCGCGCACCGCCTCGCTCGCCGTTGCCGAGCGCGCCCCCTCGGCTTCGGCCAGCGTGTGCCCGGTGAGCTTGTGTCGGACCAGCGCGTCGAGCTTTCGCGTCGAGAGCCCCGCGCTGTCGAAGACGAAGCCGCTCTTGTCGATCGCCCCAACGATACGCAGCGACACGCCGTCCTGCTTGGCGCGGGGAAGCATGCGGGCGAGCGCGCGCCCGATCTGTCCAAAGCCCAGCAGCACCACGTCGACCTGGTCGTGGCGCACGAGTCGCCCGCCGCCGATCCGGTTGAGCTGGAACGCACCGTGGATGCGCCGCACCGCCGCCGTCGTGTCCTGCGCATCGACCACGACGGAGATGTTGAGCTCGGACGAGCCCTGCGCGATGGCGACGACGTTGATTCCGCCGGTCGCCAGAGCGTCGAAGACGCGCGCCGCGATCCCTGGTGTCCCCGACATCCCGAGTCCAACGACCGCCAGCGTGGAGAGCCCGGCGCGCAACTCCACGCCGTCGATGTCGCGATGCGCGATCTCCTCGGCGAACGCCGCAAGGAGCGCCTTGCGCGCCGCCTCGGCGCTCGCCTCGGGGACCGAGAAGCAGATCGAATGCTCCGACGATGCCTGCGAAATGAGCGAAACCGAGACGCGCTCGCGGTGCAACGCCGCGAACGTGCGCGCGGCAATGCCCGGAACGCCAAGCATCCCGTTGCCTGTGACCGTGAGGAGCGCGAGCCCCGAAACGCTGCTGATCGCCTTCACGGGATACTCGCGCAGCGTGCGGCGGCGCGAGATCTCGGTCCCCGGCGCCTCGGGATCGGCGAACGGGCGCACGCGAATCGGGATGTTGCGGTCGCCTAACGGGATGAGCGCCCGCGGGTGCAACACCTTGGCGCCGTAGTACGCCAGCTCCGCCGCCTCGCGCGGGGTGAGCTGCGGAATCACGTGCGCATCGGAGACGATGCGCGGGTCGGCGGTGAGAAAGCCCGCGACATCCTTCCAGAGCGTGATCGACGACGCCTTGAGCGTGCGCGCGAGGAGCGTGGCGGTGAGGTCCGACCCGCCGCGCCCGAGCGTCGTCACTTGCCCGGACGGCGATTCGCCGAGGAAGCCGGGGACGACCGGGACGATGCCGCGCGAGAGCTTGCCGAGGAGGCGCGCGCGCGCCGCGGTGTCGGTCGCGGCGAAGTCGGGAGCAGCGCCGCCGAACTGCTCATCGGTCTTGACCACTTCGGTCGCGTCGATGTACTCGGCGCGCACCCCGGCCTCGACGAGTGCGGCGGCGAGGAGGCGCGCACTCAGCCGTTCGCCGCGCGCGACGATGTAGTCCGAGGTGCGCGGCGTGAGCTCGCGCAGCACGGCGAGCCCGCGGGCGAGGTGTTCCAACTCGTCGGTAAGTTCGACGATCGCGTGTTCGAGGGACGCGCGGCGCCCCTTGTCGCGCACCAGCGTGCGCGCGGCTTCCAGGTGGCGCGTCCGCAGCGACTCTGCGGTCGCACGCAGCGCATCGGCGTCGCCGGTCGCCGCCTTGGCGCTCCCGGCGAGGAGTGCATCGGTCACCCCGCCCATCGCGCTTGCGACCACTACGCGCGGTCCCTTGTGGCTGGCGATGAGGGAGGCGGCGTGCGCCACAGCGGCACCGTCGGCGAGCGAGGCGCCGCCGAACTTGTGGATCTGCGGAAGCGAGCGGGACTTGGCGGCGGGCACGGAGCGAGGAGTAGGAGTCGACGGAGGCGATAAATGTAGTCGGGCAATCCGCGGCTACAGCCGGAATGACGATGTCGTGGGGAGCGGGGCATCAGCGCCGATGCCCCCTGCCGCGTACTATCGCGTGACGCTCGTCCCGCTGGCGCGGGCCATTCGGGGGCCTTGTCTTCCACGCTTCCGAAGCACGCGCCCTCGCGGCGCCCGCGTCATGGACGCCCCCGAGCGCGGGGCGTACTGTAGGCGTCGACGTTCACCGTGCGCATCCCGCCCCCCCACCAGTTCGAGACGTCCCCATGCTCGTGAAGGTTCATCCTCCCGTCTGGCGTTCGCGCCGGACCGTCATTGCGGCCGCGGCGTTGCTCCTGGGCGCCACCGTGCATGCGCCGGTCGCGCTGGCGCAGGGGCACATCACCTCGCCCAAGGAATTCTTCGGCTTCAACATCGGCGATGACTACAAGCTCGCCACCTACACGCAATTCGTGGACTACTGGCACAAGGTTGACCAGGAGTCGGACCGCATGCAGGTGGAAGAGATCGGGAAGAGCGCGGAGGGACGGCCGCAATTGATGGCCATCATCACGTCGCCCGAGAACTTCAAGATGCTGGCGCGCTACAAGGAGATCTCGCGCAAGCTCGCGTTGGCCGAGGGGCTCACCGACGACGAGGCGCACGCGCTGGCGAAGGAAGGGAAGGCGGTCGTCTGGTTCGACGGCGGGTTGCACGCGACGGAGGTACTCGGGGCGCACCAGCTCATCGAGACCAGTTATCAGCTCATCAGCCGCAACGACGAAGAGACCAAGCGCCTCCTCAACGACCTGATCATCCTCGCGGTGCACGCGAACCCCGATGGGATGGAGCTCGTCTCGTCGTGGTACATGCAGGAGCCAAACGATCAGAAGAAGACGTTCGGGACGATCCCGCGCCTCTACCAGAAGTACGTGGGCCACGACAACAACCGCGACTTCTTCATGCTCAACCAGAACGAATCGATCAACGTCGCGCGCATCCAGTACCACGAGTGGTTCCCGCAGATCGTCTACAACCACCACCAGACCGGCCCGGCCGGGACGGTGATGTTCGCGCCGCCGTTCCGCGACCCGTTCAACTACACCTTCGACCCGCTCATCCCGCTCGGCATCGACATGGTGGGCGCGGCGATGCACACGCGCTTTGCGGTCGAGGGGAAGCCCGGCGTGACGATGCGCTCCGGCTCGAGTTACTCGACGTGGTGGAACGGTGGGCTGCGTACTGCGGTCTACTTCCACAACATGATCGGGCTCCTGACCGAGACCATCGGTTCACCGACGCCGATCGAGATTCCGCTCGTGCCGGCGAACCAGCTCCCGCGCGCCGACCTTCCGTTCCCGATCGCGCCGCAACCCTGGCACTTCCGCCAGTCGATCGACTACTCGGTGACGGCGAACTACGCGGTGTTCGACATCGCCTCGAAGCGCAAGGAGGATTTCCTCTTCAACATCTACCGGATGGGGAAGAACGCGATCGAGCGTGGGAGCAAGGACTCGTGGACCACGACGCCGACCGAGATCGCCGACCTGAACGCCGAGATCGCGAAGGACCGCGCGGCGGCGAATGCGCAGGGGAACGGGCGCGACCGCCTCTCGGCGGCGCTCAATCCGTTCGGCGGGACGGTGCCGACCAAGTACTTCCAGGAGCTGCGTGACCCCGCCAAGCGCGACCCGCGCGGCTTCATCATCCCGTCGGACCAGGCCGACTTCCCGACGGCGACGAAGTTCGTCAACGCCCTACGCAAGAGCAACATCACGGTGATGCGCGCCACCTCCGGCTTCAGCGCCGGTGGCAAGCAGTATCCCGCCGGATCGTACGTGGTGAAGACGGCGCAGGCCTTCCGCCCGTACGTCCTCGACATGTTCGAGCCGCAGGATCACCCGAACGACTTCGCCTACCCGGGTGGCCCGCCCAAGCCGCCGTACGACAACGCCGGCTGGACGCTCGCCTTCCAGATGGGCGTCAAGTTCGACCGCATGCTCGACGGTTTCGATTGCCCCTGCGAACGGATCGACGGGATGGCGACGGTCCCCGCCCAAACGATCGCCAGCGCTGGTGGCGCCAAGGGCTACGTGATCGACCCGCGCATCAACGATGCGTTCATCGTCGTCAATCGCGCCCTCAAGAGCGGCGTCGCGGTCTATCGCGTCAACGAGTCGATGAGCACCGGTAGCGTGTCGCATCCACCGGGCTCGTTTTACATCGCCGCAACGGCCGCCAGCAAGGCGATCGTCGAGCGTGGCGCCAAGGAGCTCGGCGTGGCTGCGCAGGGGACGACGAGCGGGCCCGGCGACGCCACGCGCCTCTCGGCGAAGCGCATCGCGCTGTGGGACACGTACGGCGGTTCGATGCCGTCGGGGCACACGCGCTGGCTCTTCGAGCAGTTCGAGTTCCCCTTCGACGTCGTCTATGCCCCCACCCTCGACGCCGGGAACCTCAAGGCCAAGTACGACGTGATCGTCTTCGTGAGCGGCGCGATCCCGGCCGCTCGGCAGGGGGGTGGGAGCGAGCTCTCGACGATGATGGCGCGCTTCAACCGCCAGCCGCAGCCCAACGATATTCCGGCGCAGTACCGCCCGTGGCTCGGGTCCGTCACCGCCGACAAGACGATCCCGCAGCTCAAGCAGTTCCTCGATGCCGGCGGCACGATCATCACCGTCGGGACGTCGACGAACCTCGCCGGGCAGCTCGGGCTCCCGGTGTACGACTACATGGTCGAGAAGACGCCGGCTGGCGTGGAGCGCGAACTCCCGCGCGAGAAGTTCTACGTCCCCGGCTCGATCCTGGCCGCGGCGGTCGACAACACCGTCCCGGTCGCCTATGGCCTCAACCCCACCACCGACGTCTTCTTCGACGACTCGCCGACTTTCCGCCTCGGCCCCGACGCCGCACTCAAGGGAGTGCGCCCGGTCGCCTGGTATGCCGACGACCATCCGCTGCGGAGCGGTTGGGCGTGGGGACAGGGGTATCTCGAAGGCGGGGTCGCCGTCGCTCAGGCCCACGTGGGCAAGGGGATGCTCTACCTCTTTGGTCCGGAAATCACCTTCCGCGCCACGCCGGCCGGGACGTTCAAGTTCCTGTTCAACGGCATCTACGCGAGCGGCGACGCGGTGACCAGCGCCACGATGGACGGGCGCTGACGTTCACCCGCACGTGCATCGCGGGAGACAGACGCGCACTGCACGAGTGCTTGACTCGATGCGGCGTCCCGGAGCGATCCGGGGCGCCGCATGACTCTTCTCCAGTCATACTCTTCCCGATACCCATGCCCCCCATGCGTCGTATTCTCTCTGCAGTTTGTCTCACGGCGATCGCCGCGCCGCTCCTCGGTGCGCAGAGCTACGCCACCAACGATCAGGTCATCCGGAAGATCTGGGAGGAGGGGATGGATCGCTCCCAGGCCGATCGCCTCATTCAGGTGCTGAGCGACTCCATCGGCCCGCGCCTCACCGGGACCCCCGGGCAAAAGCGCGGCAACGACTGGCTCGTCTCCACCTACACCGGGTGGGGGATCGAGGCCAAGAACGAGCAGTACGGAACGTGGAAGGGGTGGCGTCGTGGCGCATCGCACATCGACCTCATGGAACCCCGCGTGCGCTCGCTCGAGGGGACACTGCTCGCCTGGAGCGGCGGCACCGGCAACAAGGACGTCACAGGTGACGTCGTCGTCCTTCCCGAGTTTGCCGACTCGACCGAGTTCGTGCGCTGGCTCCCGCAGGCCAGGGGAAAGTTCGTCCTCGTCTCGATGTTGCAGCCCACCTGCCGCCCCGACGACAACTGGGAGAAGTACGCCCTCCCGGCCACCTTCGAGCACATGAAGGACGCGCGCACCGCCGCCACCACCGCGTGGCAGAAGCGCATCCAGGCGACCGGCTACACCACCAGTCTCGGCACGGGAACGTTAGGGGTTCGTCTCGAGGAAGCCGGAGTCGCCGGCGTGGTCGCGTCGTACTGGTCGCGCGGATGGGGCGTACAGAAAGTCTTCGACTCGCGGACGACCAAGGTTCCCTCGGTCGACCTCTCCTGCGAGGACTACGGGCTCCTCTATCGCCTCGCCGACCACAAGCAGGGCCCGAAGCTCCGCGTGCGCGCCGACGCCGAAGCGTTAGGCGAGGTCCCGGTCTTCAACACCGTCGCCCGCATCACCGGGTCGCAGAAACCCGACGAGTACGTCGTCCTCTCGGCGCACTTCGACTCGTGGGACGGTGGCTCCGGCACGACCGACAATGGCACCGGGACGATCACCATGCTCGAGGCGATGCGCATCCTCAAGCAGGTCTATCCCAACCCCAAGCGCACGATCCTCGTCGGCCACTGGTCGGGAGAAGAGCAGGGGCTCAACGGCTCCCGCGCGTACTCCGAGGATCACCCGGAGGTGGTCAAGGGGATGCAGGCGCTCTTCAACCAGGACAACGGGACCGGGCGCGTGATCAACTTCTCGGCGTCGGGGCTCACCACCGCCAGCGGCAACCTGGCCCGCTGGATAGTCAGCATTCCCGCCGAGATCGCCCGCAACATGACGCTCAACTTTCCGGGCGCGCCGTCCGGCGGCGGCTCCGACAACGCGTCGTTTGTCTGCTACGGGGCGCCCGCCTTCGGGCTCGGCGCGCTCGACTGGTCGTACGGCACCTACACCTGGCACACGCAGCGCGACACGTACGACAAGGTCGTCGTGGACGACCTGCGCAACAACGCGGTGCTCACGGCAATGCTCGCCTACCTCGCGTCGGAAGACCCGGAGACGCTGAGCCGCGATCGTCGTGGCTTCGACCGCGGCTCCAATGCGACTGACTCGGGGCCGTTCCGTGCGCCGAGCAGCTGGCCGGCCTGCACCAAGGCGCTGCGCAAGTCGTCGGAGTATCGGCGTTAGGCAAGCACACGACCACGAGAGGGGAGCGCTACATCGGCTCCCCTCCCCGTCGGGCTAACGAATCCGGAGCAGTCGTCCGCGTCCGCGCCCGAAGCCGAGCGGAGAGGCGGGGGGCGGAGCCGGACGTGGCGCGACCGCGCGACGCGGTGCCGGCGCGGTTCGCGCGGCCGACTTTCGCGCCGCTGCCTTGCTCGACGCTGACTTCTTCGACGCCGACGCCTTCCTGGCTGGCGCGGGAGCAGCTGGTGCCTTGATGATCGGTTGTCCGCCGTACGTCTTTGGAGCTGGCGGCGTCGCAACCTTGTACGGGTCGGCCTTGGTGATCTTCCAGGACGGCTGCGCCGGCGTCTTGATGTCGGTGATCTTCTGCCCCTCGATCTTGAACGGCTTCATCTCCTGCGCCCGAGCTACGTGCGGCGTGATGGCCAGCGCGAGGGCCAAGGGGGCAAGAGGGGCAAGACTGGCGAAGACGCGGCGCATGGCGGCGAACTCCTGTTGGATCGCGTTACCTTCCACGAACGAGCCACCCGTCTCGCCGGGCAAGGAAAGAATTCGCGAGGAGGTTCGCACGACTCACCTAGACCCATGATTAACCTCTTCGAAATCGAGACGGCCGCGGCCGCGCGGATGGACCCTTCGGCATGGGGCTATTACGCCGGGGGGGCGAACGACGAAATCACCGTGCGGGAGAATCGCGCCGCATGGGACCGACTGGCGATTCGCTATCGCACGATGGTCGATGTCTCCACGCGCTCGCTCGGCACCACGGTGCTCGGGACGCCGATCGATTTCCCGGTCATGGTTGCCCCCACGGCGATGCAGAAGCTTGCGCATCCCGACGGCGAATGCGCGATGGTGCGCGCCGCGGGGAAGTGCGGAACGCTGATGGTCGTGAGCACCACCGCCACGACGTCGCTGGAGGACGTGCGAGCGGCGGCGACGGGCCCCACGTGGTTTCAGCTCTACATCTACCAGGATCGCGGCGCCACCCGCTCGCTCCTCGAGCGCGCGCGCGACGTCGGCTATTCGGCGGTCGTGATCACCGTCGATTCGCCGATGCTTGGCTGGCGCGAACGCGACATCGTGAGCGGCTTCACCCTCCCCAAGCACCTGACGATCGCCAACGCTGTCGCTGCGGGATCGGGGCACTCGCGCATGCCCGCCGCCGACGCGGGGGAATCGGGGCTGGCCAAGCACCTCAAGGCACTCCACGACACCGCGCTCACCGCGCGCGACATCGAGTGGGCGCGCGAGATCACGGGGCTTCCGGTGGTGGTGAAGGGGATCGTGCGCGGCGACGATGCGCGACGGGCGATCGATCATGGTGCGGCCGGGATCGTCGTCTCCAATCACGGCGGACGTCAGCTCGACACGTCGATCGCAACGGCGCGCGCCCTCCCGGAGGTCGTCGATGCCGTCGGCGACCGCGCGGAGGTCTACGTCGACGGAGGGATCCGGCGCGGTACCGATGTGCTCAAGGCCGTCGCGTTAGGCGCCCGGGCGGTGCTCGTCGGGCGCCCGCCGCTCTGGGGGCTGGCCGTCGGCGGGGAAGCGGGGGCGGCCGAGGTCCTCAATCACCTCAGGCTCGAACTCGACCTCGCCATGGCCCTCTCCGGTTGCGCATCGATCGAGGAACTGACCGCGGATCTCGTGGTAGACGCGTAGGGTTTCGCGCGTTTGCTTTCGGATGTCCCCCCCGTCCTGTCACACTCGTCCCCGTCGTCATGCCGCTTCTGCGTTCGTATCGCCGCCTGGCCCTCGCACTCGCCTGCATCGCAGCGAGCGCGTGCAATAGCGATCCCGTCGGACTGCCTCCGGTGATCCCTCTGGAGTCCGAGACCTGGGCGTCTGCGCTCGGCGTGAACCTTTCGCAGTTCACCAAGCTCACGATCGGCGTCTACTACCTCGACACCGTCGAGGGGACCGGGACCGTGCTCAACGGGACGCCGACGGTGCAGGTCCACTACGCTGGCTATATCCCGAGCGGGACCAAGTTCGACGAGGTCGCCACCAGCGCGCAGCCGGTGTGCTATCCGCTGAACCAGCTCATCGACGGCTGGATCGTGGGGTTGCAGGGGATGAAGATCGGCGGGACACGCCGCCTCCTGATTCCTCCCGGACTCGGATATGGGACGCGTGCGAACGGCGTGATTCCGGCGAATTCGAACTTGCTCTTCGATGTGAAGCTCGACGGGATCGGCTGCACGCCCTGACCGCGTCGCGATCGTGAATCCATCGGGCGAAGGAGCAGGGCCCGCGCACGACGCGCCGCTCTGGGAGCCTTCGCCCGCGCGCGTCGCGAAATCGCACATCGTGCGCTTCGCCCGACAGCTGCAATCGGGCGGTGAGGTCGATGCGATTGCCGCCGACGGTGCGCTCGACTATCCGCGGCTCCATCGCTGGTCGGTCGAACATCCGGAGAGATTCTGGCCGGCCTTGGTACGCTACTGCGACGTGCGCGCGTCGACGGGCGACGGGACGGATCCGTGGGGCGACGTTGTGGTCGGACTCGAGCGCATGGCGCCGCCCGATGCAACGCTGGGCCCGCGCTGGTTCCCGCACGCTCGGCTCAACTTCGCCGAGCACCTCCTGCGCCATCGGGACGAACGCGACGCGTTGGTCTCATGGGACGAGCGCGGCCGGCGGAGTGCACTGACGTACGCGCAGCTGTACCATCAGGTGCAACGTGCGGCCGGCGCGCTGCGGGCGCGCGGCATCGGGGAGGGGGATCGCGTGGCGGCCTTCCTCCCTAACACGCCGGAGGCGGTGATCGCCATGCTCGCCGCGACGAGCCTTGGGGCCATCTGGTCCTCCTGCTCCCCAGACTTTGGCCTGCAGGGGGTCCTCGATCGCTTCGGGCAGATCGCCCCGCGCGTCCTGATCGCCTGCGACGGCTATCGATACGCCGGCAAGTTGATCGACACACTCCAGCGCGTGCGAGACATCGCCGAGCGCATCGAGGCGATCGAGCAGGTGGTGCTGGTCCCAGTGCTGGGCGATGCGGCGCCGGAGGATGGCGGGGGAGCGGCGCGCCAGGCAGTCGCCTGGGATGCGTGGCTCGCCGAAGGGGAGCGATGGCTCGCCGAGCGTGCAGGCAGTGCGCCGTTTGTCGAGTTCGAGCACTTCGCTTTCGACCACCCGCTCTACATCATGTATTCCTCGGGGACGACCGGACTCCCCAAGTGCATGGTGCACGGCGCCGGCGGGACGCTGGTACAGCATCTCAAGGAGCACCAACTCCACGTAGACCTCACCCAGGACGACCGCATCTTCTACTTCACCACCTGCGGGTGGATGATGTGGAACTGGCTGGTGGGCGCGTTGGCGACTGGAGCGACTGTCGTGCTGTACGATGGCGCGCCGACGGCGCGCGTTGCACCTGAAACACTCGGCGCGACCGGTGCACGACTGGCCGAGGGGCGCTCGCTGCTCTGGTCGATGGCCGAGTCGGAGCGAATCACCGTATTCGGCACCAGCGCCAAGGCGCTCGCCCTCGCCGAGAAGGACGGGTGGCGCCCGGGGAACGACCACGATCTCTCCGCGCTTCGCTGCATCCTGTCGACCGGGAGTCCGCTCGCGCCGCCGTCGTTCGACTACGTGTACCGGGACATCAAGCGCGACGTGCAGCTGAGTTCCATTTCCGGCGGGACCGATATCATTTCCTGCTTCGTCTTGGGAAATCCCGCTGGGGCGGTCTGGCGCGGAGAGTTGCAGGTGGCGGGACTCGGGATGGCGGTCGAGATTTTCGATGACGATGGGAATTCCGTCGACGGAGAGGCGGGAGAGCTGGTCTGCACGCGTCCGTTTCCGAGCATGCCGGTCGCCTTCTGGGACGATCCCGATGGCGCGCGCTATCGCGCCGCGTACTTCGAGACGTACCCTGGCGTCTGGCGACACGGCGACTGGGCCGAGCGCACCGAACACGGCGGCTTCGTGATCAGCGGGAGAAGCGACGCGACGCTCAACCCCGGCGGAGTACGCATCGGGACGGCCGAGATCTACCGGCAGGTCGAGCAACTCCCCGAAGTCGTGGAGAGCCTGGTGATAGGGCAGGAGATCGGCGGGGCGGCCGAGCGCGACGTGCGCATCGTCCTGTTTGTCCGACTGCGCGAGGGCGCGGTACTCGACGACGCGCTTCGCGCGCGCATCGTCACGCAGATCCGCGCGAACACCTCACCGCACCACGTTCCCAAGGTCATCGTCGCCGTCCCCGACCTTCCGCGCACCATCAGCGGCAAGCTCTCGGAACTCGCGGTGCGCGACGTGGTTCACGGTCGAACCGTCAAGAACACGGATGCGCTGGCGAATCCGAAGTCGCTTGAACTGTTTCGCGCGATGCCGGAGCTGGAGCTGGGACGAGGGACGGGGGACGGGAGACGGGGGTGAGCGCGCTGCGCGCGCTCGGGGGAGGGCGGTGCGGACAACGTTGAGCGCGACGTGATTGATCGGGAGCCCGCGCGGATCGTCGAACGCGCGCGAATCGTTCGGTGCGCGGCGGGGCGCCCGCCTAACGACGAAGCTGCCGGGGGCCCGACGCGCGCTCGAGTTGGCGTGCCTCGATGCACTCGCGCACGCGCTGGGTGACGCGCTCCACCGCGGTGCGCAGCTGCTGCTCTCGGGTGCGGGAGGCGCGCCTGAACACGTAGCGCGCGAGGCCATACGCGCTGGCGGCGACCCCTGCGAACACCGGGCCGGCCACGACGAACGCCCCCTTGGTCACCCCCATCGTGATCCCGAACGCCACGCTCCCTCCCCCGGCCCCCGCGCCCCCCACGATCCCGCCGAAGATTCCTCCGGCCAGACTCGCCAGGTCCTCGAACCCGCGGATGACCGTCCGTCCGTTTCGCGTCGACACCGACAGCTGCAATTTCCGCTGCGAGGTCGGCGACGCGAACGCCGTCCAGGTCACGCTGCGCCCGATGCTGTTGACGTTCCCCACGTCGCCGACGCTCCGGCGGATCTCGTCGGCCACGTCCTCGAGATCGAGGTCGCTCAGCTCCCCCGGAACGATCGCCTCGAACTCGAGCTTCGAACGCGCGCCCGCCAACGGATTGATCGGCGCGTCCATCGCCACGCCGGGGCGCAGGGCACCCGTCGCCGCGTCATCCATCCCCGGAACGGCACGCTCGGCCAGCGCGCGCTCGACGTACTTCTCCTTGATCCCGGCGTCGCGCGCCGCCAGCCGCACGTCGTCGACGCGATAGCCGCTCGTCTCGCTCGCCGGCGTTGCGCCTGGCGGCCGAGGGGGGAGCGCCGGCGGCGGCGTGAGCTGCCCGGTCATCTCCTGCAACAGCGCGGCACGCTCCCACACCGCGTTCGCTTCGTCCGATGACAGCACGACCGCCGAGGCCGCCGGTGCATGCTCGGGAATCGAGTGCGCCGCTTCGCGCAGGGCGACGACGAGCGACTCCGCATCGTCGTAGCGCTCGCCGCGATCCTTGGCGAGCAGACGGTCGACGATGTCTCCCAGCGCTGCGGGAACGGTCGGCGCGATGCTGCTGATCGGTGGAGCGCGGCGCGTCACGTGCGCCACCAGCACCGCCGATGGCGTCTCGCTTTCGAAGGGGAAGCGCCCCGTGAGCGCGAAGAAGGCGAGGACGCCGAACGAGTACAGGTCGCTCCGGCCGTCGAGCTCCTCCCCCGCCACCTGCTCGGGGCTCATGTAGTGGACCGTCCCCAGGACGGTCCCGGTTTGCGTGAGCGACGCCGACTGTGCGAGCCGGGCGATCCCGAAGTCGGTCACCATCGCCCGGCGCCCTGTGGCGTCGAGCAGGATGTTCTCCGCCTTGATGTCGCGATGCACCACCCCGCGCGCGTGCGCGTAGCCCAGCGCCGACGCGACATCGATGAGGAGCGGAATCAGCTCGGCCGGCCGGTAGGGACCCGATTCGCGAACGCGTTGCGCCATCGAGACGCCGTCCACATACCCCATCACGAAGAAGACGAAGTCCCCCAATTCGTCGGCGCGATGGATCGGGACGATGCTCGGGTGCGCCAGCGCGGCGGCGGTGCGCGCCTCGCGCAGGAAGCGCTCGCGAATCAGCGCGTCGCTCGCCAGGTGATACGGAAGCGTCTTGATCGCCACCGGGCGGACGAGTTTCAGGTCCTGCGCCAGGTACACGATCCCCATCCCACCGCGTCCGATCTCCCGTTCGAGCTGGTATTGGCCGGCCAGGGCCGTGGAGAAGGCGAGCGTGTCCGGACGGGAAATGGGAGCGGTCATGCGGGGGAAGATATCGTCCGTTGACTCTGCAGCCACCGCGGACGGTCCGAAAGGGTCGGAGACGGGATCGGGAGTCCAAACTCGGCCGTTGCAACTCCAAGCAGGTGGCTGATTTCAGTCGCCGAGACGAAGCGCCGAGACTGCGACGTGGAAGTGTTTCACCTCCATCTCCCGCCGCTTGAAGCCTCTCTCCCGTCGTATCGCACTCCCGGATACATCGCGCGCTCGCGGAAGGCGCCGTTTCGGCTTCACGCTCATCGAGCTCATCTCGGTGATGGTGATGATCGGCATTCTCGCGACCATGGCGATTCCCAAGTATTCCGAGATCGTGGAGCACGCGAAGGTGGCCAAGGCCATCGGCGACCTGAAGGCGATTTCAACAGACCTCCTCTCTCTCGATTCCCTTCCGTCATCGCTCGCCACGATCAACCGTCACACCCTGCTGGATCCGTGGGGCAATCCGTACGTCTATGTCAAGTTCGCGCCGAGCAGCAGCACTCCGCCCTCCGGTGCAAGAACCGACCGATTTCTCGTTCCGATCAACAGCCGGTTCGACCTGTATTCGATGGGGAAGGACGGGTCGAGCGCGCCACCGCTGTCGGCCGCCAACTCCCAGGACGACGTCGTCGTCGGCAATGACGGCGGATTCACCGGGTCGGCGAAGAGTTACTGACGTGCCGCAAGACGTTTGCGTTTTGCGCGCCTTGGTGCGCACCGGGCGCGTTCGCGCCGAGCCAGCATCAACCGAACCGTCGCAGCGCGCCGCGAAATTCGTGCGTGCGCGCGACGCCCACGCCTCTCTCGCATGAGC
This sequence comes from Gemmatimonadaceae bacterium, assembly GCA_044225935.1. GTDB lineage: Bacteria > Gemmatimonadota > Gemmatimonadetes > Gemmatimonadales > Gemmatimonadaceae > SCN-70-22. Next base: position 46,829 of record JBGAHX010000024.1, on the reverse strand, counting down.
CAGCGCCCCACGCCCCCCTACACGCCCGATGCGTCCGCGCGCCCGGTGAACCTCAAGGACGGCGACCTGGAGAATGCCGTCCCGCTCCCCGACTTCATGCAGGAGCTGGGAGTCCTGTTGCGGCTGCCGAAGCGACAGGCCACGCGTCCGGTCGTGATCATTCCGGAGACGACCGTCGCGCCGCGGCGCATCAACGCGCGCGCCGCTGCGCTTCTCGTGTTGGCGGTGGCGATGCTCGGGGTAGCAGGCTTTTCTCGCCTGACGCCGGCGCCGAAGCCGGAGCCGCTCCCGGACGAGTTGCACGGCGAGTGGCGCACGAAGAATCCTAAATACCGGGAGCGCGTTCTCTCCTTCACCGAGGACCGGGTCGGGATCTCGATGGCTGACGGGCAGGCACCGAGCCTGCACCCGGTGACCGCGTTGTCGAGCAAGATGGTGAGCGACACGGTCGTGCTCTCGATGACATACCAGGACGATGGCGCGCCGGTGGACTTCCGCGTCAGCCTCGTGAAGGGGGCGCGTCCGCTCCTCTGGCTGAGCAATCCTCCCGACGTCGTGTGGGAGCCGGTGGGGCGCGCGGCGAGGGAGGCGAACGCGGCGAACGCGGCGGCGCCCGCGACACCCGGCACTCCCGCGAATGGTGCGTCGGCGCCATCGACCGTCACGAAGTACGCGCCGGGTGAGAAGCGCCCGTGGGAGCACTAGGTCATCGCACAAATCGCCGGCGGACTCGGGGCGGCGATGGGCATCGGCGCGATCGGCGACGACGTGCGAGATCCGTGGTAGCAGCCGCGTAAGTGTTGGTGGTACAACGTTTACAACCGGTCTGACCACTCGCCGCTTCATGGTTCCGCGCACTACATTGGGCGGAGCAGCAGCGAAACGGCGCGATCCCGGCGCCACGTCCAACCGCGGCGCAACCGCCGCGGCGTACCCCCGAGCGGAGGCTGGCCATGGCCACGATCAGCGCGCCGATCCCCGGAACGACTCAGGATACGTTCCCGATCAACGGCACCGACTACATCGAGTTCTACGTCGGCAATGCCCGACAGGCGTCGCACTACTATCGCGCGGCATTCGGCTTCGAGCTCGTCGCGTATCGCGGCCCCGAGACCGGGACGCGCGACCGCGCTAGTTACCTGATGCAGCAGGGGAAGATCCGCTTCGTCCTCACGACGGCGATCCGCCCCGACCTCTCCCCCGATGCGGCATTCATCGCCGAGCACGTGCACAAGCATGGTGACGGCGTCCGCGACCTCGCGCTCTGGGTCGACGATGCGCGCGATGCGTACGAGAAGGCGATCGAGCGCGGGGCGACATCGGTCAGCGAACCGCACGTCCTGAGCGACGACAATGGCGAGGTCGTGATCGCCGCGATTCGCACCTATGGCGAGACGATTCACTCGCTGGTGGAGCGCCGGAACTATCGCGGCACCTTCCTCCCCGGCTTCACCGCCGTCACGCCGCACTATCAAGCCCCGTCGGTCGGACTCAAGTACGTCGACCACTGCGTCGGCAACGTCGAGTTGGGGAAGATGAACCACTGGGTCGACTTCTACGCCGACGTGATGGGCTTCCGCAACCTTCTCACCTTCGACGACAAGGACATCTCGACCGAGTACTCGTCGCTGATGTCGAAGGTGATGGCCAACGGCAACGATCGCATCAAGTTCCCGATCAACGAGCCCGCGGCGGGAAAGAAGAAGTCGCAGATCGAGGAGTATCTGGAGTACTACGTCGGTCCAGGGGTGCAGCACATGGCGCTCGCCACCGACGACATTGTCGGCACCGTCACCGCGCTTCGCGACCGCGGCGTCGAGTTCCTCTCGATCCCCACCTCCTACTACGACGAGCTGCAGGCACGGGTCGGAAAGATCGATGAGCCGGTCGATGTTCTCGCAAATTTGGGGATCCTGGTCGACCGTGACCCCGACGGGTACCTGCTGCAGATCTTCACGCGTCCGGTGCAGGATCGCCCGACCGTCTTTTACGAGATCATCCAGCGCAAGGGGGCGAAGAGCTTCGGGAAGGGAAACTTCAAGGCGCTCTTCGAGTCGATCGAGCGCGAGCAGGCGCTGCGGGGGAATCTCTAACTACAGACTACAGTCTTCAGAAGACGAGAAGACGAGAGGACTTGAGCCATGCCCTTCTATCATCAGCTAGGTCAGGTGCCGGCCAAGCGGCATACGGTGTTCCGGCGGCCGGATGGGGGACTCTATGCCGAGGAGTTGATGGGGCATGAGGGGTTCACCGGGACGTCGGCGTTGCTGTATCACACGCATCCGCCGACGACCGTGAAGTCGGCGCGGCGGGTGCGCGACGTGCAGCTTGTGGCCGACGACGCGACCTCGCTTCGGCACCGGCACTTCCTCACGGCGCGCGCTTCGAGTGGCGGGAGCCCGACGCTCGACCGGATTCCGATCCTGTTCAACGCCGACATCAGCATGTGGTACGTCGCCCCCGACGTGCTCGATCCGCACGCCTACCGCAACTCGCAGGCGGACGAGGTCACGTACGTCGTCGAGGGAGAAGGGGTGCTCGAGTCGGTCTTCGGCGACCTCCCCTACAAGGCGGGAGACTACGTCGTGGTGCATCGCAACATCCTGCATCGGTGGCGACTCGGCGCCGGCCCCAACAAGTTCGTCGTCTTCGAGAGTCGCGGACACGTGCGCTTCCCCAGCCGCTATCGCAACAACGTGGGGCAGCTCCTCGAGGGGGCGCCGTTCTGCGAGCGCGATATCCGCCGCCCGTTGCAGCTCAACACGCGCGATGAGGTCGGAGACTTTCCGCTCCTCGTCAAGCAGTACGATGCGATCAATGAGTTGGTCCTCGATCACCATCCGTTCGACGTCGTGGGGTGGGACGGCTACTTCTATCCGTGGATCTTCAACATCCACGACTTCGAGCCGATCGTCGGGCGCATTCACCAGCCGCCGCCGGTGCACCAGACCTTCCAGGGCGATGGCTTCGTAATCTGCTCCTTCTGCCCTCGCCCGTACGACTTCGACCCGAACGCGATCCCCGCGCCGTACAATCACTCCAACGTCGACTCCGACGAGGTGCTCTTCTACGCGTCGAGCGAGTTCATGAGCCGCAAGGGGATCGAGTACGGCTCCATCACGCATCACCCCGATGGTCTTCCGCACGGTCCGCACCCGGGACGTACGGAAGCGTCGATCGGTGCCAAGTACACGAACGAGTTGGCCGTGATGATGGACTCGTTCCGCCCGCTACATGTGGCGAAGGCGGCGTTGGACATCGAGGATCCGGCGTACCACAAGAGCTGGATCGACCAGCAGCACGTCGCGTTCGCACCGCCTACGTCTTAGAAGACGGGAAGACGAGAAGACGAGAAGACGAGGAACTGCTAACTCACTTCTGGCTTAGGGCGGTGAGGGCGTTCTGGGCTTCTTTCGTCAGGATCAGTGTGCCGCTGATGGCGGCGCGTTCGTAGAGGAGGGTGTCCCAGTGTTCCGTCCCTTCGCGCGAGACGCGTTTCATCTCGCGGATGGCGGCGGGGTTGGCGTGGGCGAGCCGGCGGGCGAGGGTGGCGATCTCCTTGTCGAGCGCCTCGACCGATTCCGTCACCTTCGCGTACAGCCCGGCGCGCTCGCCCCAGTGGGCGTCGCGCCAGTCGTAGTCGACCGAGAGGGCCGTGAAGTGCCCGCTCCCGATCCGGTGCTGGATGACCGGGCCGACGACAAACGGTCCAATGCCGACGGCGAGCTCGCTCAGGCGGAGTGAGGCGCCGGCGGCAGCGATCGCATAGTCCGACGCGGCGACGACGCCGACGCCCCCGCCGACCGCCTTCCCGTGCACGCGCGAGATCACGAACTGCGGGGCCCGGCGCATCGCCAGGATCACGTGGGCAAAGCCCGAGAAGAACGCCAGCCCGGCGCGCTCATCGCGCAGCGCGCGCAACTCATCGAACGAGGCGCCCGCGCAGAACGGTCCGTTTCCCTCGCTGCGCAGGACGATCACGCGGACGTCGGCGCGCGCGCCCACGGCGTCGATGGTTGCCGCGAGCTCGCGCAGCAACGCGCTCGGGAGCGAGTTCCCCTTGGGGTGACCGAAAACGACAGTGGCGATTCCAGAGGCGACGGTGCTGCTGACGGTGCCGGCGTCGAGGAGAGACATGGGTCTTGAGAAGACGAGAAGACGAGAAGACGAGAAGACGAGAAGACGAGGTGCGGGGGCGAAAGGTATGCGCGGTGCGAGCGAGTGAAGTCGCGGCGCACCTCTCCCGAAATCTTTGATCGGACCAACCAGTCCTAATACGGCGGGTTGTGGCGCGCAAGACTTTGCGATGCATGGAGATGCGGGAGATACTACAGGCACGGCACGCTCGCGCCGCATGACGCTCCACGAGGAGGACGTATCCCGCGATGACCGAGACTCTCAGCACGCCATCCACCGACGAGGCCGAGCGCACGGCAGCATTCGAGGCGCGTATCGCCGCGGGCGGTGTCATCGAGCCTAAGGACTGGATGCCGGCGCGGTACCGCAAGCAGCTCGTGCGCATGATGTCGCAACACGCACATTCCGAGATCGTTGGCATGCTTCCCGAGGGGAACTGGATCACTCGCGCCCCCTCGCTCCGCCGCAAGATGACCCTCATCGCCAAGGTGCAGGACGAGGCGGGGCACGGGCTCTACATCTACTGCGGGACCGAGACGTTAGGCGTCGACCGCGCCGAGCTGATCGACCAGCTGCACGACGGCTCCGCCAAGTACTCCTCGATCTTCAACTACCCGACGCTCACCTGGGCCGACATCGGGATGATCGGGTGGCTCGTGGACGGCGCGGCGATCGTCAACCAGACGGTCCTCGCCAAGGCCTCCTACGGCCCGTACGCGCGGGCGATGATCCGCATCTGCAAGGAAGAGAACTTCCACAAGCGCCAGGGCTACGAGATCTGCGCCACCCTCGCCGCCGGGACTCCCGAACAGCGGGCGATGGTGCAGGACGCACTCGACCGCTGGTGGTGGCCGGCGCTCATGATGTTCGGTCCGAGCGACACCGACTCGCCGAACAGCGCCGAACTCCTCAAGTGGCGCGTGAAGCGCAAGACCAACGATGAATTGCGACAGCGCTTCATCAACCTGACCGTCCCCCAGGCGCAGGCGCTCGCCCTCACCATTCCCGATCCCTCGCTGCACTACGACGAGGCGGCGGGGAACTGGATCAGCGGACCGATCGACTGGGACGAATTCTGGGCGGTGGTGAAGGGACACGGCCCGTGCAACGCCGAGCGCCTCGAGGCCCGCCGCGCGGCACACGACAACGGCGCGTGGGTGCGCGAGGCGGCAGAAGCGCATGCCGCGAAGCAGCGCGCTCCCCGCGGCGCCATCGCCGCCGCCTAACGAACACGACGAGGATCCGCCGCATGCCATCCGCTGCCACCTCCGCGCCGAACGCCGCGCCCGCCCTCGAGCCGGCGCCGCGCGGCGAGACCCAATGGCCGCTCTGGGAGGTCTTCACCCAGGAAGCCGACGGCGCTCCGCACCAGCACGCGGGGAGCGTCCACGCCACCGACGCCGAGCAGGCGCTGCAGAACGCGCGCGACGTCTACTCGCGCCGCAACGAGGCGGTCTCGATCTGGGTTGTCCCTTCGGTGACGATCCACGCCTCGACGCCGGAGGACGTGGGGCCGTTCTTCGATCCGGCCAACGACAAGGCGTACCGTCACCCGCAATTCTACCGCACGCCGCGCGGGGTGCGCGTCTTCTGATGGACCCGATCGCCGCGCTCCGACAGCTGCAACGAGCGCCGGCGATCGTCAACGCGCCCACAGGAGCCTCCGCTCCGCGGCACGCGCCCGTTTCCGAATCAGCACCCGCACCAGGACTCTCACCGTGGACGACCGCACCCGCGACGACCTCTTCGAATACCTCCTCCGCCTCGGCGACGACCGGCTGATCCTCGGGCACCGGATGTCGGAGTGGTGCGGGCACGGCCCCATCCTCGAGGAGGACATCGCCCTCTCCAACATCGCACTCGACCTGATCGGACAGGCCAACCTCCTGTTGCAGCTCGCGGGCGAGGTCGAGGGGAAGGGGCGTGACCAGGACGCGCTCGCCTACTTCCGCGATTCGGGGGCGTATCGCAATGCCCTCCTCGTCGAGACGCCGAACGGCGACTTCGGCGATACCATCGTGCGACAGTTCCTCTTCTCGTTGCACGCGTTGCTCCAGCTCGAGCAGCTGCAACGCTCGTCGCACGAGGTGCTGGCCGGCATTGCCGCCAAGGCGCTCAAGGAGACGCGCTATCACGTGCGCCACTGCGGCGAGTGGATCGTACGCCTGGGTGACGGGACTGCGGAGAGCCACCAGCGCGTGCAGGCGTCGCTCGATCGCGCCTGGCGCTATACCGGCGAACTCTTCGACCACGACGAACTCGAGGCGCGCCTCGTGGCGCAGGGGATCGCCACCGACTCCTCGGCGCCGCGCGCCGCGTGGGAGAAGCAGCTGCACGACGTGGCGTCGCTCGCGACCTTGACCGTACCTAACGAGCCGCACATGCAGCGCGGCGGGCGCCGGGGACGCCACACCGAACACCTCGGGCACCTGCTCGCCGAAATGCAGATCGTGGCCCGGAGCCACCCCGAGGCGAAGTGGTGACCCCGGCGCCGGTCTCGCGCGACGACGTCTATGCTATCCTGGGCGACGTGCGCGATCCTGAGGTTCCGGTGCTCAGCGTCGTCGAGCTGGGGATCGTGCGCGGCGTCGAGTCGGAGGGCGACGGCGTCGTCGTCGACATCACCCCGACGTACTCCGGCTGCCCGGCGATGCACGAGATCGAGCGCTCGATCGTCGGTGCACTCGCGGCGCGCGGCGTGAACGGGCGCGTCCGCGTCGTCTACTCTCCCGCCTGGACCACCGACTGGATCGGCGAGGAAGCGCGCGAGAAGCTACGGCGCTACGGAATCGCGCCGCCGCAGCCCGCGCGAGCGCACGAAGAGGTGCTCATCCCGATCCTGCGCCGCCCTCCCGCCGTGACGTGCCCCTTCTGCGGGTCGCGCGACACCGAGACGCGCAGCGAGTTCGGCTCCACGGCGTGCAAGTCGCTCCAGTTCTGCAACGCCTGTCACCAGCCGTTCGAGCACTTCAAGGCGTTCTGAACGACGCCGGACAGGGAGCAGGTTCGCCTGCGAGCGTCCCCTCCCGCCCTCGCAATCGAATGGTACCACCCACACGATTTCGGTAACGCATCGCCCCCCAACCCGGGACAGCTTGCGGCGTCCTCTCACGGGAGCGCCCCGCATGACCGCCTCTGTCCCGATCCTGACCCTCGACGTCGAACGCGCCCTCGCCACGGTCGACGAGCGCCCGAACGCGTCGCGCCTCGTGCACGAGCACACGACCGGACGGATCCTTTCTGCCTTCTTCGCTGTGCATCGCGAGTTGGGGCACGGCTTCGCCGACGCCGTCTACCTGCGCGCGCTCATCCTCGAACTCGCCGCACGCGGCGTCCAGGCCGAACAGGACATCCCGCTGGGCGTCTTCTACAAGGGACGAAAGATCGGGACCTTCTCTGCCGATCTGGTCGTCGACGGCAAGGTCGTCGTCGCGGTGCGCGCCGGCGCCGATCTGCACGAAAGCGATCGCGTGCAACTCCTCAACGCGATGCGGTGTTCGCAGGCCGAAGTCGGGATGCTCCTCCACTTCGGCCCCAAGCCCGAGTTCCGGCGCTTCCTCGGGCGCGTGATCGTGGAGCAGGGAGCACCGCCCGAGGCGCGCGGCTCGCGCCGGCCGGCAGAGAACGTGTAGGGCCCCCGTGCGCGCTACGCACCCGTTCGTACACCTCGAGAACCTCGCGATCAAGCGTCGCGCGCGAACATCGCGCAGGAGTGCCGCCCCCGCATGGACGTGCGAAGGTCAGTCGCTCGCGCGAATTGCCTACGCCCGCACCAGCGCCTCGATGCGCGCGGCGATCTCCTCCGCCGACGGAAGCACCGCGTTCAAGAGGGCGGGATGATACGGCATAGGGACGTCGTCCACGCAGATGCGCACCAACGGCGCGTCGAGGTGCCAGAACGATTCTTCCGCGATCACCGCGGCGATCTCCGCGCCGAAGCCTGCGGTGCGCGTGTCCTCATGCACGATCAGGCAGCGCCCGGTGCGCTCGACGGACTCCAAGACTGCACGCTTGTCCCAAGGCGAAATCGTACGCAGGTCGATCAGTTCCACCGAGGCGTCGGCGTGATCGAGCGCGTCGACGCAACGATGCACCATCGCGCCCCAGGTCACCAGCGTGAGGTCGGTCCCCTCGCGCAGCGTCTTCGCCGATCCGAAGGGAACGACGTAGTCGTCGCCGGGATAGCGGGCGCTCCCGTCGCTGGTCATCAGGAGCGAACGATGCTCGAAGAAGATCGACGGATTGGGCGAGCGCATCGCCGACCGCAGCAGCCCGACGGCGTCCGCCGAGTTCGAAGGGATAGCCACCTGCCACCCCACGGCGTGCGTCCAGAGGACTTCCGCGCTCAAGGAATGCCAGGGATCGCCGACGTCCTTCCCGTAGCCACCGGGCATGCGCACGACCATGGGCGCACAGAATCGGTTGGCGGTACGCCACCGCATCGTCCCGGTGTTGTTGAGCTGCTCGGTTGCCGGATCGGCGTACTTCCGGAACTGGATCTCTGCGACCGGCATGAGGCCGGCCACCGCCAGTCCCGACGCCCGCCCGATGATCCCTTCCTCCGAGAGCGAGGTGTCGAAGACGCGTCCGACGCCGAATTCCTTCTGCAAACCCTCGGTGACGAGGTGCACGCCTCCCTTCACCCCCACGTCCTCACCAAAAACCAGCAGCTTGGGATTCACCGACAGCTCGTGCCGCAGGGTCCGGCGGACCGCTTCCTGGAAGCGCACGACGTCGCCTCCTTCGGATGCGACTTCGCTCGAACGCAGCGCCTGCCGCTCCTCAGCACGCAGGCCGCCGACGGCTTCGTCGGCCGGCGCGTCTGCCTCCGCGAAGATGTGGCGGCGAACCGTGTTCGGATTCGGCGCTGGGCGCGCGTGCGCTCCGGCCAGCCCGGCCGCGACGTCACGTGCGACCTCCTGCTCGAGTTCACTCCACTCGCCGGCGCTCATGCGCGCGGGGACGAGAAAGTCGCGCAGGTGGGGGAGCGGGTCGCGTGCGCTATCGGCGGCGATTTCGTCCGGGCTCCGATACCCTTTCTGGTTGTCGGGCCCAGAGTGCGACGAGAGGCGGGGAAGGGTGAGTCGGACAAGCGCCGGCCCGTGTCCGCCGCGCACGTGCTGCACTGCTGCGGCGAGGTTGTCCGCGGAGTTCTGCGGGTCTGTGCCGTCGCCATCGCGCACGAAGAGGTTGCCGAACGAGGCGAGGTTGCGGGCGACGTTTCCGCCCGGCGTCTGCATCTCGCCGCGAACCGAGATCCCGAGGTTGTTGTCCTCGATGTAGAAGAGCATCGGGAGGTTGAGCGTCGTCGCCATCGTGAGCGACGACCAGAATCCGTTCGTGGCGACCGATCCGTCGCCGCCTAACGAAACGGCGATGGCCCCATCCCATTCCCGCTCCTCGAGCACATCGCGATGATAGGTGATCGCTTGCGCCCACCCCGCGACCGGCGTGTACTGCGACCCTACGTCGCCCGCCATCGGGAGGACGGTCGGTCCCCCGGGATTGGGGAAGTTGCAGACCACCCCGATGTCGCGACCGTCGCTGAATCCCCCCGAGCGCCCCAGGGGCGAGGCGAATCCGTCCTCGATGGTGAGACCGAGCGAGAGGAGGAGTGGGCGCGAGCGGTAGTACGCCCCCACGCCATCATGCTCGTGCGTCAGGAAGCTCCCCAGGATCGCCTGCGCCATGTCGTGGCCGCGCGCCGAGAACTGGTAGAGCACCACCTGGTCCTTCGGGATCTTCGCGCGATTCCGGTTGGTCGCCTCCTCGATGTCGTCGAGCGAGCGCGAGACCAGCGTGTGATACGCGACGCGCCGCCAGTCGACCGCCATCGGATCGGCGATGGCGCGCGTCCCCGCGGGAGCGGCAGGCGACTTGGCGGCTGGAGCGCCAGCGGAAGAAGTCGAGGAACGAGAGGTGGTGCGTGAACGAGCCATGACGTGACGTCTACGGGTCAGTTGGAGCCGATCGTACGCGCGCGAGGATCGATCCTGCCATCGGCGAGCGCGACCCTGGGCAATCTATCGGCTGGGCTGGGCTGCGGCACCGCACGAGCACGCGTGTCGGCGTGGGCGGGGCGCGCGTAGGAGCGCGCGTAGGGCGCGCGTGGGAGCGCGCGTTGGGCGCGCGAGGGAGCGCGCGTAGGGCGCGCGTGGGAGCGCGCGTAGGAGCGCGCGCAGGAGCGCGCGTGGGGCGGCGCGTGTTGACGCGCGTGCGTCGCGTGGCGGCGTGCGCGACAGCGCGCGCGGCTGCACATTGCCCGCGGGACACACCGCCGTCTCCGCTCACCCGAACCTCGCTGCTCGATGCCGCCTGTCCGGCGCTCCGCCGCTTGTCTGCTTTCGCTCTTCCTCGCCCTGTCGGCGGTCCCGATCGGGGCGCAGAAGGTCTCACCCGTACGGCCGGGGGCGCGCACGACGAGACCGCTCCCTCCATCCACTGGACAGAGCGGCGCACTTTCGGTCGCCGACCGTCAGGCGCTGCTCCGCATCGCGACCGTGGAGGATCGCCGCGCGGCCGGCCCGGACTCGGCAACTCCCCTCATCCAGGGGCTGTCCGACGGATCGGCACGCGTTCGGCGTGCTGCGGTGCGCGCTCTGGGTCGCCTGCAACGTCCGGAATTCTTCAGCGACATCCGCGGTGCGATCGATGACGATGATCCGGAGGTACGGCGCGAGGCGATGAACGCGATCGGGCAGTCGCTGCAGGGGCTGCGGCTCGACGGCGTCGCTCCCGACGTGCGCCGCAAGACGCTCGACGAGGCTGTCGACGCACTGATGCTCGGCGCCGAGCGCCATCGAGAGCCGCGCCTGCTCGCCGTCGTCGCGGCGACGCTGGGACGCCTCCCGTACGTCGACAGCATCGTGCCGCGGGAGGTGGAGCGGGTGATCGCCGAGATGGGAACACGCACCGGGAACGGCGGGCGCGCGCTCGCGCGGGGGGACGCCGAGGTAGCGCTTGGGATGATGCACGGGCTGTACGATCTGGCGCGCGCGTCGCGCACGACCGGGCGCCCGTCGGCGTCGGCGCTGGCGGCGATGCGATCGGCGACGACGTTCGGGCTCGACGGGGGAGCGACGCCCTCCCGCGGAGCGTCGTCAGCTGCAAGCGGCACGAACGCCTCGCGGAGCGGACGAGGAGGCGCAGGGAGCGCGGTGGGCACGGGGGGCACGGGGGGCGCTGGCGGTTCGAACGGGGGGCGAGGCGCGCCGTCGGGGGCGGCCGGCGGTCGCACTGTCGCGGGTTCGGCCACCGCAGCGACCGCGAGCGACGATCCCGAGGCGCGCGTGCGGCGGCTCGCATACCTCGCGTTGGCAGCGGCGCGCGACACGTCGAGCGAGTTGGCGCGCCGAGCGCTGCGCGACCCGGACGAGCAGGTCCGGCGACTCGCCGTCGTCTCGGCGCTCGCGCTCACCGATACGGCGACTCGGCGCGCGCTGGTCGAGGGGGCGATGCGCGACCCCTCTTTCCTCGTGCGCTTCGAGGGGGTTCGGAGCTACCGCCAGTTGGCCGCCCCGCGTCCCTGTTCCCCGCTGGAGGCAGCGACCGGCGATCCCAATCCGCACGTGCAGCTGGCGGCGATCGATGCGTTAGGCGGCGGCTGCGACTCGCGCGACGAGGCGGCCGAAGCGCTCACGGAACTCATCGAGCAGCATCCGGCGACGTCGTCGGCGCATGCGAAAGGGGAGACCAGCTGGCACGTGCAGGCGCACGCGCTTCTCGCCCTGTCGCGCATTGCGCCATCGCGAGCAATCCCACTCCTTCGGCGTGGTGCGATGCACCCGGTCTGGCAGGTGCGCATGTACGTCGCGCGCGCGGCGCTCGTCGCGCGCGACACGATCACCCTTTCCTCGATGGCCTTCGACGGGAGCGGCAACGTGCGCGAGGCGGCGCTCGCCGGGATCTCGGCGACACTCGGTCATGTCGCCGACCGGGTGTTCACCAACGCCCTCGCGTCGCACGACTACCAGGTGGTGCTGGCAGCGGCGACTGCGCTCAAGGGGGCACCGTTCCCCGACTCGGTGGTTCCGGCGCTCTTCACGGCGCTCGAACGCCTCACCGCCGAACGCCGAGAGAATGCGCGCGACCCGCGCGTGGCGATACTAGAGCGCATCGGAGAGTTAGGGAACCCGAAGCTCGCGCCGCGACTTGCCCCCTTCACCACCGACTTCGATTCGACGGTGGCGACGCGCTCGGCAACGATCATGGAGCGCTGGACGTTGCGGCGCGCGGTGGCGGCACCGAAGGCGCTCGCTCCGCCTGACGATCACCTGTCGCAGGTCGTCGGCGCCGACCTCCGTCTCCTGGTGCGCATGTCGCCGCAGAGCGGTGGTGGGGTCTTCGTGGTGCGACTCCTCGCCGACGAGGCGCCGCTCACGGTCGCGCGCATCGTGCGCCTCGCCCGCGCCGGCTACTACGCCGGCCTCACCTTTCATCGCGTGGAGCCGGCGTTTGTGATTCAGGGAGGGAGCCCGGCCGCCACGGAGTACGTGGGGGACGGTCCGTTCATGCGCGACGAGGTCGGGCTTCCGTCGCACCTGCGCGGATCGCTCGGAATCTCCACGCGGGGGCACGACACCGGAGACGCGCAGCTCTTCGTCAACCTCACCGACAACTTCCGCCTCGACCACGACTACACCGTGTTCGGCGAGATCATTCAGGGGCGCGAGGTCGCCGAAGGGGTGATCGAGGGGGATGTGATCGAGCGGGTGGATGTGGTCCGCGCGCGATAGCCGCGCGTGCGCGCACCCGGTCGCCGGGGAGAGGGCGTCGACTATTTTGCCTGCAGCAGAAGTCCTCGCTCAAACGGTCGAAGTCGCGTCGGGAGCGCGGATCGACCTCGCGACCGGCGACGAATCGTGAGTTGACCAGTTCTCTCGTCCACGGCGCTGCGGCGAGTCATGCCGCGCGCATCTACGCACCACGGAACAGCGGAACGACGATGGCCGATCCGACGATCCTGCACACGACGGATTCGGGGGTGATGCGAATCACCCTCAATCGTCCCGATGTGCTGAACTCGTTCAACATGGAGATGGGGCGCGAGCTGCAAGGGGTGCTCGACGCCGCCGCCAGCGACCGCACCGTGCGCGCGGTGCTGATCTCGGGAGCGGGTCGCGCGTTCTGCGCCGGCCAGGACCTGGGCTCTGTCTCGCTCGACGACCCGGCGGGGCTCCCCGATCTCGGAAACGTCGTCGCGGCGCTCTGGAACCCGATCATCCGGCGCATCCGCGCGTTGGAGAAGCCGGTGGTTGCCGCGGTGAACGGCGTGGCGGCAGGGGCCGGCGCCAACGTCGCCCTCGCCTGCGACATCGTCCTGGCCGCGCGCAACGCGTCATTCCTGCAGGCGTTCAGCAAGCTCGGAATCATTCCGGACAGCGGCGGGACGTTCTTCCTCCCGCGTCTGGTGGGAATGGCGCGCGCCACGGCGCTGATGTTCCTCGCCGAGAAGGTGCCGGCGGCGCAGGCGGCGGAATGGGGGATGATCTGGAAAGTGTGCGAGCCCGAGGCGCTCCTGGCGGAGGCCGACGCGCTCGCTGTGCAGCTGGCGGGGCTCCCCACGCGCGGATTCGCGCTCACCAAGCAGGCGATCAACGCATCGATGACCAACGACATTGTCGCACAGCTCGACGAGGAAGAGCGGCTGCAACGACACGCGGGGAAGACGCACGACTTCGTCGAAGGGGTCCGCGCCTTCCTCGAGAAGCGCGCGCCGGAGTTCCGCGGTGAGTAGCGCCATGAGAGCAGGCGCCTTGGGCGCGGCAGGCGGCGACACGCTGCCAGTCGTTGGGGTCATCGGTGCGGGCGCGATGGGGAGCGGGATCGCGCAAGTCGCGCTCCGGCGGGGACACCGCGTCCTCCTGTCCGACGCGCTGATCCCCGCGGTGCGCAAGGCGGGCGAGGCGATTGCCGCCGGCTTGCAGCGCGATGTGGACAAGGGGCGACTCACCGCCGAGGCGAAGGGGGCGGCGGTGGAGCGATTGCAGCTGGTGGAGCCGGAGCACGGCGTGGGGCCGTTCCGCGACTGCGACCTGGTCATCGAGGCGATCGTCGAGCGCCTCGACGTGAAGCAGGCGACGTTCCAGGCGCTCGAGCGGGTGGTCGCGCCTAACGCCGCGCTGGCTTCGAACACGTCGTCGCTCTCCATTGCAGCGATCGCCGCCGCCTGCGAGCGCCCGGAGCGGGTCCTCGGCGTGCACTTCTTCAACCCGGCGACGGTCCTCCCGCTGGTGGAGATCGTTTCGGGGATCCGCACCGACGCCGCGGTCGCCGACCGCGTGCATGCGATGGTGCATGGATGGGGCAAGGTGCCGGTGCGCGCCGCCGACACCCCGGGGTTCATCGTCAATCGCGTCGCGCGCCCGTTCTACGGCGAGGCGCTGCGCATGGTCGAGGAAGGGGTCGCCGACATGGCGACGATCGACTGGGCGATGACGACGATCGGCGGCTTTCGCATGGGTCCGTTCGAGCTGATGGACTTCATCGGGCACGACGTGAATTACGTGGTGACCGAAAGCGTCTGGACCGCGATGTATTACGACCCGCGCTATCGCCCCTCGCTCACCCAGAAGCGCCTCGTCGAGGCGGGGCTGCTGGGGCGGAAGACCGGGCGCGGCTTCTACGACTACAGCGACGGAGCAACTCGGCCGGCGCCGGTCGAGGACGCGACGCTCGGCGGGATCATCGTGCGACGCATCGTCGCCATGCTGGTGAACGAGGCGGCCGACGCACTCTACCTGCGGATTGCCAGCGCCCCGGACCTCGAGCTGGCGATGACCAAGGGGGTCAACTATCCCAAGGGGCTCCTTGCCTGGGGGAACGAGATCGGGCTGGGGAAGGTGCTGGAGCACCTCGAGGCGCTGCAGGCCGAAACAGGTGAGGATCGCTACCGCCCCTCGCCGCTCCTGCGCCGCATGGTCCGCAACGCCGAGCGCTTCGCGGTATGAGCGAGTTCCCGCCGAACGACGGCGCCTCGGCACGCGCTTCGGCTGGCGCCGCCGCGCCTTCGGCAAACGATGAGCAGCACCTCGCGGCCCGCGTCACGGAGCGCATGCTCGAGCACGACGCCTTCAGCCGCTGGCTCGGACTCGAAGTCACGCGCATCGCCCCGCGCGCCGCCACCTGTCGCATGACGGTCCGCGCGGAGATGGTGAACGGCTTCGGCGTCGCCCACGGCGGAATCGTCTATTCGCTCGCCGACTCGGCGTTCGCCTTTGCCTGCAACACGCACGGGACGGTGACGGTGGCGGTGGACAACACGATCACCTACCCCGCGGCGATCCGCCCCGGCGACGTGCTCACCGCCCAGGCGCGCGAAGAAACGCACTCCAACCGACTCGGCTACTATCGCGTTGTAGTCACCAACCAGGATGCAGCGGTGGTGGCGATCTTCAAGGGGACGGCGTATCGCACCTCTCGTCCCCACTTTCCCGGTGAAGCTTCCCATGCGTGATGCCTACATCGTCGACGGCGTACGGACGCCGATCGGCTCCTTCGCCGGCGCCCTGAGCGCCGTGCGTCCCGACGACCTCGCCGCGCATACGATCAGGACGCTCATGCAGCGCAACGATCGTGTGGAGGGGGAGAAGATCGTCGACGTCATCCTCGGCTGCGCAAACCAGGCGGGTGAAGACAACCGCAACGTCGCGCGCATGGCGGGGCTCCTCGCGGGGCTCCCGGTCACGGTGCCGGGGGAGACGGTCAATCGCCTGTGCGCCTCGGGGCTGAGCGCGGTGGCGCAGGCGGCGCGGGCGCTCAAGCTGGCCGAGGGCGACATCTACATCGCCGGAGGTGTGGAGAGCATGTCGCGCGCGCCGTACGTGATGTCGAAGGGGGGCGCCGCCTTCGCCCGTGACGCGCAGCTCTTCGACACCTCGATCGGCTGGCGCTTCGTGAATCCGGCAATGCGCGCGCAGTACGGCGTCGACTCCATGGGAGAGACGGCGGAGAACGTCGCGGAGCAGTGGAAGATCTCGCGCGACGACCAGGATGCGTTCGCGCTTCGCTCGCAGCAGAAGGCGGCGGCGGCGCAGGCAGCGGGGCGTTTGGCCGAGGAGATCGTGGCGGTGGCGGCGCCTGGGGCGAAGCGCGGGACGACGGTTGATGTCTCGCAGGACGAGTTCCTGCGCCCGGACTCGTCGATGGCTGGATTGGCCAAGCTGCGCCCCGCCTTCCGGACGGACGGGAAGGGGTCGGTGACAGCGGGGAATTCGTCGGGAATCAACGACGGCGCCTGCGCGCTGCTGCTCGCTTCGGAGCCGGCGCTCAAGCAGGAGGGGTTGGCGGCGGTGGCGCGGGTTGTGGCGAGTGCCGCCGCGGGAGTCGAGCCGCGGGTCATGGGGATGGGACCGGTGCCGGCGACGCGGCTGGTGATGCAGCGATCCGGGTTGACGCTTGACGAGATGGATGTGATCGAGCTGAACGAGGCCTTCGCGGCGCAGTCGCTCGCCTGCCTGCGCGAGTTGGGGATCGCCGACGACGATCCGCGGGTGAATCCCAACGGAGGGGCGATCGCGCTCGGGCATCCGCTGGGGATGTCGGGGGCACGGCTGGCGTTGACGGCGGTCCGTGAGCTGCAACGCACCGGGAAGCGTTACGCACTCTGCACGATGTGCATCGGTGTGGGGCAGGGATTTGCGATGATCCTCGAGCGGGTCTGAACCCTTCGAAGTACGCCGAACGTCTGATCGCCTTCGGCGCGCGCGACCTGACATCCGCGCGGGTCGCGCCGACGCCGGGAAAGCCGCCCGACGACAACACGCGCGGAATTCGAGGCGGCGCGCCGCACGATGAAGGGCGCCCCCCAACTGGGCGCAAGTGGACGCGAGTGGGCGCGAGTGGGCGCGAGTGGGCGCGAGTGGGCGCGAGTGGGCGCACGTGGGCGCACGTGGGCGCACGTGGGCGCACGTGGGCGCACGTGGGCCCACGTGGGCGCTGGCGGACGTGCTCGGCCGCGTCGGCGATTACCAAGGGTGCGTGACGTTGCGCACACTCCCTCGTCTCGCGCCTCCGTGTGGAGCGGGCGCGACGCCTCGCCGCCGCAGGTGAGCATCGCGTGCGTGAGGGTTCGCCCAAGCTGTCCGAGCCCACATCCCGTGGTGACCGAACTTCGGGCACGATGACCGATCGCCGTGCGGTCGCCGCGCAGGGATTAGTGGAATGTCACTTGCCTTTTTTCCCGCTCGGGTGGCGTGGCGTGGTGCGGACGGAAAGGCGCGAGGGCGCACTTCCCGATCGGACATCGAACCTGAGCGTGGGTCATGAAGAGAATGACATGGAAGTTGGGAGCCAGCCTCATCGCACTTGCGCTGCTCTCGGCGTGTGGAACGGATTCCACGGAGACAACCGCGCCGCTGCAGCCCGCGAGCGCGGAGCACTCGCTGCTCGATGGCCTCACCAGGGTGCGGCCCCTCAATCGTCTGGTGCCGCTCGATCACGAGATCGTGGTCTCGGCGACCATTGGCGCGGCTGGCGGACGACTCTCGATTCCCGAGACCGGGTTCGAACTCACCGTCCCTCCCGGAGCAGTCGCGCGCCACACGCGCTTCTCGGTGCGCGCGTTGGCGGGCACCGCGGTCGCGTACGAGTTCGAGCCGCACGGCACGACATTTCGACGCCCCCTCGTCGCCAACCAATCGCTCTACGGTACCAAGCCGGCACTCGGACTCCTGCGGGGCGCGTACTTCCCGGATCGTTCGCTGATCAATCCGTCCGGCACGTCGGCGCTGGTGAGCGAGTTGCTCGGCGGCGTGCTGAACCTGCTCGATCATTCGTTTACCTGGCGCATCAATCACTTCTCGGGCTATATCGTGGCCTGGTAACGCACACGGTTGCGAACGCGACGGCGCCCGGTGGAGCTTCGCTCTGCCGGGCGCTTTGTGCGTCCGGTGCGCGCGTTGGCGCGCTGCGCTTCGCGCGATGACTTTCGATCGAACGAGGCACCTCGATCGCGCATGTGACGGCGTGGGCGCCCAGTTAGCTTCCGTGGTCCCACACGCGAGCGTTCCGTGATCTACTCCTTCAACGGCGTCACCCCGATCGTGCACGAGTCGGCCTTCGTGCATCCGCAGGCCGTGGTGACCGGGCACGTTTCGATCGGGCGCGACGTGTACATCGGCCCCGGCGCCGCGCTCCGCGGTGACTGGGGCGCGATCGAGATCGCCGACGGGTGCAACGTGCAGGAGAATTGCACGGTGCACATGTTCCCCGGAGTCACCGTGGTGCTCGAGGAGTCGGCGCACGTGGGGCACGGCGCGATCGTGCACGGGGCGCGCATCGGACGCAACGCGCTCATCGGAATGAACGCGGTGATCATGGACAACGCCGTGGTGGGCGCGGGGAGCATCGTGGGGGCGCTCGCCTTCGTCCCCGCCGAGATGCAGATCCCCGAGCGCAAGGTCGTGGTGGGGAACCCGGCGCGCATCGTGAAGGACGTCTCGGACGAAATGCTCGCCTGGAAGACCGAGGGGACGGCGCACTACCAGCGCCTCCCCGCCTCGCTCCACGCCACGTTGCAGCCGGCGGAGCCGCTGCGCGAGCGCCCCGACGGCTGGGGGAGCGCGATCGTCGCGTCGTACCAGCCCTGGACTCGTACCAGGGGCGACGGCTGACGCCACGAGCCCCTAACGCAAAAAAGCCGCCTCCGCCCTTCCCGGCGCTGGGAGCGCCGGAACCATCGTTCGCCGGTGCCTAACGCTTCCCCCCAGCTGGCGCCGGGCTTGCCTTCGAGTCCGGCGACCGCTTGTCGTTCGCCCCGAATGCCGTCTTCGTTTTTGCGTCGTACCAGATGCTGTGCGCATCGCCCTGCGACTGCGCGGGACGTTGCCGGAGCGTGTGCCCCATCTCGGCGAGCTCGAACTGCGCCTGCGTCGAGATCGCCCCGTTCTCGAACTGCGTGACGTCGGGGAGCCACTGGTGATGGAGGCGCGGCGCGTCGACGGCGGCGCGCACCGGGAGCTTGTACGCGGTGACACCCAGCACCACGTCGATCACCGTGTTGGGAATCGTGCGTCCGCCGGGCGAACCGGTCACGAGGAGGAGCTGGTTGTCGCGCGCGAGGATCACCGGGGTCATCGAGCTGAGCATGCGCTTCCCCGGCGCGATGAGGTTGGCCGGCGTTCCGATGTCGCCGCGCACGCTGGTGTAGCCCGCCTTCTTGTTGAAGTCCCCCATCTCGTTGTTGAGGAGAAAACCGGCGCCGCGCACGACCACGCCCGATCCGTACCCTCCTTCGAGTGTGTAGGTCTGCGAAACGGCGTTCCCCTCGGCGTCGACCACCGAGAAGTGCGTGGTCTCGTTAGGCTCGCTGGCGGTGATGAGGTCCGGGGCGAGCGAGACGGAGCGCGTGGCGTGCTGCGGATCGATGCTTCGGGCGAGCGAATCGGCGTAGTCCTTCGACGTGAGGCGCTCGATGGGGACGCTCACGAAGTCGGCGTCGCCGAGGAAGCGCGCACGATCGAGGTAGGCCCGTCGCGCCGCCTCGATGCGCAGGTGCAGGAACTCGGGTTGGCTCCGGGCAAAGCGCTCGGCGCTGAGCGCCTCGAGCTGGTTGAGCGTCTCGATCAGCACGACACCGCCAGAGCTGGGCGGACCCATCGCGATGATGTCGTTGCCGAGGTAGGTGCCGCGGATCGGCGCGCGCTCGACGGCCTGGTACTCGGCCAGGTCGCGCTTGCTGATCGCCCCGCCGTGCTCCTGCATCTGTGCGGCGAGCGAGTCGGCGATCCACCCGGTGTAGAAGGCGTCGGCGCCACTGTCGGCGATCGCGCGGAGCGTACGGGCGAGGTCGGGGAGGCGCAGTACATCGCCCGCGCGCCACGCAGTCCCCCCTCGCTTGCCATACGCCGCGACTGAGGCAGGGAACGGAGCGAACGTGCTCTTGACCTGTTCGTTGAGATCGGCCGCGAGGTCGCGCGAAAGTCGAAAACCGCGCGCGGCGAGCTGAGATGCAGGGAGGACGACCGAGCGCCACGGGAGCTTGCCGAAGCGCTTGTGCGCCAGCTCCAGCCCGCGAACTGTGCCGGGAACGCCCGGCGAGAGCCACCCCGAATCGGTGCGGGCGTAGGCGATCTCGCCGTCCGCCGTCTGGTACATCGTAGGGGTGGCGGTGAGCGGTGCCTTCTCACGGAAGTCGAAGGTCGTCGCCTCGCCCTTCGCCATGCGGACGACCATGAACCCCCCGCCGCCGATGTTCCCGGCCGACGGGTGGGTGACGGCGAGGGCGAAGGCGGTGGCTACGGCGGCGTCGATGGCGTTCCCGCCGCGAGCGAGTGTGGCGGCTCCGATATCCGAGGCGTAGTTGGAGACAGAGACCACCATCCCGCGTCGCCCCGGAACGGCCCCCTTCCCGGGGTAAACCTGGCGCGACGCCGCCGAGGAAGGAGTCTTCTGCGCGTCGACAGCGGTGGGAGCGAGCGGCGCGACGAGGGCTACGCCAAGGGCGATCGACGCGAGGGGCGAGCGCAGCGCGCCCCAGTGGCTTGCGTGGCGCGGGAGAGACGTTTGGAGGCGCGACGAGGTAGGCATGGGGTCACGATATCGCCGAAGACCGGGCTAGGCTACCCGAGGCGGGCGAGAGGCAATGACCGGCGAAGGCGACGCCGCTGCCCAACCGGACCGCCCATTAACTTGAGGTCGTCGAGGTGAGTCGGTCGCCGGCGTGGTGATCGATGGCGATCAGCCATCGACGAAGTCGAGTCCGGCGACCGCCTGCAGGGGCGTGCTCCCCTCCGACTGAGACGAACACTCGCATTATCGACGGATCGCGTCCTGCCTTCGATCGCCTCACGCGGCTCGCGATCCGACCTTCCTACTTCGAACAGGGCGTCCATGCGACTGCAGAACTTTGCACACGGGGAGTGGGTGACCGGCTCCGGAGCCGGCACCGATCTCTTTCACGCGGTGACCGGGGACAAGATCGCCGAAGCAGGGAGCGGAGGGCTCGACTTCGCGGCGATGCGCGAGTATGCCCGCACCGTCGGCGGCCCGCGCCTGCGCCGCATGACCTTCCACCAGCGTGCGCTGATGCTCAAGGAGCTCGCCAAGTACCTGGGCGAGCGAAAGGATGCACTCTACGCCTTGTCCACGGCGACCGGTGCGACCAAGGCCGACTCGTGGATCGACATCGACGGCGGGATCGGCACGTTCTACGTCTATTCGAGCAAGGGGCGCCGCGAGCTCCCTAACGAGTCGTTCTTCGTCGACGGCGCGGTCGAGGGACTCTCGAAGAGCGGGACCTTCGTCGGGCGCCACATCTGCGTCCCGTTGGAGGGGGTCGCCATCCACATCAACGCCTTCAATTTCCCCGTGTGGGGGATGATGGAGAAGCTGGCGCCGTCGCTCCTGGCCGGTGTCCCGTGCATCGTGAAGCCGGCGACGCTCACCTCGTTCCTCACCGAGGCGGCGTTCCGGATGATGATCGAGTCCAAGCTCCTCCCCGAGGGGGCGATCCAGCTCATTTGCGGGAGCGCGGGCGATCTCCTCGATCACCTCGATTGCCAGGATGCGGTGGCCTTCACCGGGTCGGCGTCGACTGGGCTCATGCTCAAGGAGAAGAAGAGCATCGTGACCAACGCGGTGCGCTTCAACATGGAGGCCGATTCGCTCAACTGCTCGATCCTCGGTCCCGACGCGACGCCCGGCACGGAAGAGTTTGACCTCTTCATCAAGGAAGTGTCGCGCGAGATGACGAGCAAGGCGGGGCAGAAGTGCACGGCGATCCGCCGCACGATCGTCCCAGAGGCGGTGATGGACGATGTGATCGTCGCGCTCCGCAAGCGACTGGGCGACGTGAAGGTCGGCGACCCGACGGCCGAAGGGGTGAAGATGGGGCCGTTGGCCGGCCAGGCGCAGGTGGGCGAGGTGCGGCGCGCGCTCGCCGCGATCGGCGCCGGCGCCGATGTCGTCTTCGGTGGCGGTGAGGCGGTCGGACTGGTGAACGCCGACGCCGAACGGGGGGCCTTCTTCCCGATCACGCTCCTCTCCTGCAACGAACCGTTTGCCGTGTCGGCGCCGCACGATGTCGAAGCGTTTGGCCCGGTGAACACCGTCATGCCCTACACGACGACAGGGGACGCCATCGCGCTCGCGCGACTTGGGAAGGGATCGCTCTGCGGCTCGCTCTTCACCGCCGACGACGACGTGGCGCGCGACGTCGTGCTCGGCACGGCGCCGTACCACGGTCGTCTCTACGTGATGAATCGCCACAGCGCCAAGGAGGCGACCGGGCACGGCTCGCCGCTCCCTCACCTTGTGCACGGCGGGCCGGGGCGCGCCGGCGGGGGAGAGGAGATGGGGGGGATGCGCGGGGTGATGCACTACATGCAGCGCACGGCGGTGCAGGGGGCGCCGCAGACGCTCGCCCGCATCACCAACGAATGGATCCCGGGCGCCGATCGCACGACCGACCGGGTGCACCCGTTCCGCAAGTATTTCGATGAGCTGGACATCGGCGACTCGCTCACGACGCATCGTCGTACCGTGACCGAGGCCGACATCGTGAACTTCGCGGGGTTGAGCGGCGACTTCTTCTATGCCCACATGGACGACATCGCCGCCAAGGACTCGCTCTTCGGGAAGCGGGTGGCGCACGGCTATTGGGTCCTCTCGGCGGCGGCAGGGCTCTTCGTCGACCCCGCCCCCGGGCCGGTGCTGGCGAATTACGGCATGGACAACCTCCGCTTCACGAAGCCGGTGTACGTCGGGGACACGATCCAGGCGACGCTCACCTGCAAGCAGAAGACGCTCAAGGACACGCCGCCCGACGGCGTCCCGCAGGGAGTGGTGGCATGGGATGTGAACGTCAGTAACCAGGACGGCGAGATGGTCGCGACGTACACCATCCTCACGCTCGTCCGTCGCAAGTGAGCGACGCGCGCTCGCTGACGCCCGCACACGCTCCGAGCGGTTCGTCACGGCGCTGGTGCAGTCGGGTTTGGGTGGAGGCGGCGTGTCTCTCGTAGGGGGCGGTGAGAGGGGAGGCATTTGCACCCCGACATGGTCGGCGGTCGCCGCCCACTCTCTCCCAGCTCCGCGTTTCGCGTGTTAGTGTTCGACCGAGGGCGTTTCTCCAGCCGACGAGTGAGAGCATGTCACAGATGACCGCAATACCCGCCGGGCATCAGCGCTTCGTGGTCCCCACGGAGCAGCTCGATGCCCTTGTGCTCATAATCGATGACGAGCCGCAGATTCGCCGCGCGCTCGGGGCCGTGCTCGAGGAGCGCGGCGCGCGCGTCGTGGACGCGGCAACCGGAAACGAGGGGCTGGCGCTCGCCGCATCGGCCAACCCCGACCTGATCATCCTCGATATCGGGCTCCCCGACATCGCCGGCGACGTGGTGTGCCGCGAGCTGCGCGCCTGGAGCCAGATTCCCATCGTCGTTCTCTCGGCGCGCCACTCCGAGACCGAGAAGGTGCGTCTCCTCGACCTCGGCGCCGACGACTACCTCACAAAGCCGTTCGGATCGGCCGAGCTGGTCGCGCGGGTTCGCGCTCACCTTCGCCGCGCGACGGTCGTCGAGAGCGAGCTCCCGGCGGTGATCCGCGCCGGCTCGATCGAGATCGACTTCCATCGCCGCGGCGCCTTCCGTGACGGGGAGCGCCTGCACCTTACCCCGCTCGAATGGTCGCTCCTGCGCACGATGGCGACGCAGGCCGGGCGCACGTTGACTCATCGCCAGCTGTTCGACGCGGTGTGGGCACGCTCGCACGGGAATGCGTCGCAATACCTGCGCGTGTTCATCACGGCGCTCCGCAAGAAGATCGAGCCCGATCCGTCGGCACCGCAGCTGATCGTCACCGAGCCCGGCGTGGGATACCGGTTCGAGATCCCGCGTACGACCTGACGCGTAGCGGAAGGCGCCCGCGCACGACATGAGCACACGAGAGAACGGCGACGCCGCGAAATCGAACGGAACGCCACCTGGCGAACGAAGTCCCAATGGGACGCCGCGCCCAGCGTGGGCGACCGCGGCGCAGTCGCTTGGCCTCGAGCCGCCGACCATCGCCCCGCCGCACTCCATTCGTGCGCGCGGGGCGCGTCCGTCCATCTGGATCGGCGGCGCCGCGACGCTCCTGATCTTCGTCTCGGTGATGGCGCCGTATCGGGAAACGGTCGACGAGGTGCACGTCGTCCTCCCGATGCTCCTCCTGATCCTCCTCGCCAGCTCCATCGGCGGCGAGCGACTCGGCTTCTTTCTCGCCGCGGTGGGATTCGTGGCGATCGACACGATCTTCCAGCGCCCGTTCGGAACCTTCAGCATGCGCAAGTCGCATGACCTCACCGTCCTCGTTTCGTTCTTCGTGACGGCGGCGGTGGCGACGCGACTCCTCGCGCGCGCGCAATTCCAGGCGGCGGAGGCGCGACGACGAAGTGCCGAGGTGCAGCGCATGGCCGATCTGGGCGCCGACATGCTCTCCGCAGCGAACACCAACGCCGCGCTCGAACGGGTGGCGACGGTGATGTGCGAATTGCTCGGCGCCGAGCGCTGTCGCATCAGCCGCGGGGTCGAGACCGACAAGCTCGATGTGGTGGCCGAGGCGACGATCGCCCGTCCCGCGAGTGGGCACCGAACGCCCCCTACCGATCCGCTGCATTTCCCGCTCTACGCCGACGGGGTGCGCATCGGCGACATGCGGGTCGACGGCGTCGATGCGCGTGTACTGCGCGAGACGCGCGCGACGACGCTCCAGGCGATGGCGCAATACGCCGCGCTCGGTCTCGACCGCATGCAGCTGGCGGAGAACGCCGCGCACGCCGACTCGTTGCGCGAGGCCGACCGCATGAAGGACATGGTGCTGGCTTCGGTCTCGCACGACCTGCGTACGCCGCTCACGACCATCAAGCTCCTCGCCGCATCGCTCTCGCGGCGAGGCGAGGGGCCGGCGGTGCAGATCGAGGAAGAAGCCGATCGCCTCTCGCGCATGGTGGGCGACCTGCTCGACCTCTCGCGCGCGCGCGCTGGCGAGCTCTCGCTGGCGATGGACGTGAATACGCTGGAGGACCTCGTCGGCGCGGCGATGCGTCAGCTCACGCCGATGCTCGGCGACCGGCGCGTCACGCGCACGGTGGTCGACGACGAGGGGCCGCTGGTCGGGAAGTTCGACTTCGTCGCGTCGCTGCGCGTCCTCGTGAACCTGATGGAGAACGCGGCGAAGTACTCGCCGGCCAGCCAGCCCATCGAGCTCGTCGCCCGTCGCGACGACGAAGAGCTGGTGATCGAGGTGCGCGATCGCGGACCGGGAGTCGCCGACGAGGATCTCGGAAGGATCTTCATCCCGTTCTTCCGCTCCAAGGCGGTGCTCCCCGACGTGGGAGGGGCGGGGCTCGGCCTCCCGATGGCGAAGATGCTGGCCGAGGCGCAGGGAGGGCAGCTGCTCTACACGCCGCGCGAAGGAGGCGGGAGCATCTTCACCTTCACGCTCCCCGCGCTCGACCAGGAGTTCGAACCGGTCTTCGAAGAGCCGGACGCCGGTACGAGCTGAGCAACGGTCGCGCAGCGTCGCCGACGCCGCGATGCGGGCGATAGATTGCCCGTCGTCCCTTCCACGCGACGACGCCCCAGTGCCCACGTTCTCCGAGCGCTTCGCGCGCTTTCCTGCGTATCCGCTTGCTCACGTACCGCAGCGCAAGCGCGAACTCCTGCAGCGCGGGGTCGATGTGATCGACCTCGGGGCCGGCGATGCGGACCTGGCCCCGCCGCCCGCGGCGGTGACTGCGCTGCAGCGGGCAGCCGAGGTCCCCTCGATGGGGCGATACGGATTCGGATTGGGGCACGTCCCGTATCGCGAGGCGATCGTCGCCTGGATGCAGGAGCGCTTTGGGGTAACCTTCGATCCGATCCGCGAGATCGTTCCGTTGCTCGGCTCCAAGGATGGACTCGCGCACGTCGCCTTCGCCTTCCTTGGCCCGGGTGACGTGGCGGTCATCCCGGAGCCGGCGTACCAGGCGTACATCGGCGGCACGCTGTTGAGCGATGCCACGCCGTACACGTACCCGCTCCGCCCGCGCACCGACTTCCTCATCGATGTCGACGAACTCCCGGCCGACGTCGTGGCGCGCATGAAGGTGCTGTACCTCAACTACCCTAACAATCCGACGACGGCGATCGCGCCACGCGAGTACCTCGAGCGCGTGGTGCGCTTCTGCCGCGAGCACGACGTGCTCCTCGTCTACGACAACGCGTACTCCGAGCTGGCGTTCGATGGCTACGTCCCGCCGTCGATCTTCGAGATCGATGGCGCGCGCGACGTGGCGCTCGAGTTCCACTCGCTCTCGAAGACGTACAACATGACGGGATGGCGTTGCGGCTGGGCGGCGGGCAAACCAGAGCTTGCCGGTGCCCTCACCAAGATCAAGACGTTCGTCGACACCGGGGCGTACATGGGGATCCAGGCGGCGGGGGTCGCCGCGCTGCAGAGCGGGAAGGGGTGGATCGACGCGAACGTGGAAATCTTCCGAGAGCGCCGCGACGCCGCGGTCGCGGCATTCCGCCGTGCAGGCTTCGCGGTCTCGGCGCCGAGTGCGACGATGTACCTCTGGATTCCCCTTCCCGAGGGAGTTGCGAGTCAGCCCTTCGCGGAATTGCTGATGGAAGAGGAGGGGGTCATCGTGCTACCGGGCTCGGGGTTCGGTGCTGGAGGGGAAGGCTTCTTCCGCATTTCGTTCATCGTCCCGCCCGCGCGGCTGGAGGAAGCGGCGCAGCGCGCCGGCCGCGTGCTGGCGCGCAGTGTCCAGGCAGCTTGACGTCTGCGGAGGAAGGCGAGCGAGCATGAACACGACTCTATCTTCGTGCTGACGTCGATGGTTGGCGATCTGCGTAGAACCCGGGCGGTCGTGATGTTCGCCCTGCTGCAGTTCGTTGTGGCGTGCTCCTCGTCGCCCAGATCGGCGAATGACGGGCTGGAAGTGTTCAACGCGGCATCGCTCGGTCCCCCGTTCCGTGACGCGCTGGCGGAGTTCGGACAGCAGGTGAAGGGGCTCCAGCCGGCGCAGCACAATGCGCCGAGTCTGGAGGTGGTGCGGATGCTGACGGAGTTGGGGCGCGTTCCGGACGTCCTCGCGGTGGCGGACCACGCGCTCCTCGATTCGCTGGTCGTGCCGAAGCACTCGGACTGGTATGTGCTCTTTGGATCGAACGCGATGGTACTCGCCTACGGACCACGCTCGCGCTATCGGGACGAGATCACCACCGACAACTGGTGGGAGGTTGTCCAGCGCGACGATGTGGAGGTCGGTCGCTCCGACATGAACATCGATCCCAGCGGATACCGCGCCGACATGGTGATGCAGCTGGCGGAGCGATTCTATGGACGCCCCGGGTTGACGGAGCGACTACGGGCGAGGATTCCCGGGCGCAACGTGCGACGGGCAGAAGCCGATCTCTCGGCGCTGATCGAAGCGGGGGAGCTCGACTACGGTTGGACGTACGAGTCGCTTGCGCGAGCCCACGGGCTGAAGTACGTCAACCTTCCCTCCGCGATCGATTTGAGCGATGCTGCTGCCGACAGCTCGTATCGTGCTGCCGTCGTGCGCTTGCCAGCGACCAAGAGTCGTCCGGCGCTCGAACTCCGGGGCGCGGCGATCGTGTTCGGCCTTACGATTCCACGCGATGCGCCTCACCCGAATGTGGCGGCGCGCTTCGTTTCCTTCCTCCTCTCGCCTGCAGGGCAGGGGGTGCTTCGCCGATCGGGCTTCGTGCCGCTCTCGCCGACGATCTTTCGGGGGACGCCGCCGGCGGCCGTGGTACGAGGCGGGTAGGAGTCATCTCACGGTTGGTCGACGCCGGTTGGCCGGCGCTGGGCGCCGGTTGTTCGAGCGACCATCCGTGAAATGACCGGTGATGTGCGCGGGGAGATGGGACGGATTCGCTTCTTTCCCAGGGTGATGCGTTCGTGAGCAAGGTAGTTCGACCTATCGCACCTAACCAGGAGCTGCTGCATGAAGTGGACGCCCGGTCGTCGTAGCGCGAACCTCGAGGATCGCCGCGGGGCATCGCCCGGGGGAGGGCTCGGAGGGGGTGGTGGCTTCGGCTTCGGAACCGGCGGTGGCGGGGGGCTCGGTGGTGGAAAGCTAGGTCTTGGGGGCGTGGTCATCCTCGTGATCCTGAGCCTCGTCTTCAAGCAGGACTTCCTTGGCGTGACCGGCGGCGGTGGTGCGGTGGCACCCGATGCCGGGCAGGAGGCGGCACCGATCAACGACCCTAACGAAGAGCCGCTCGTCCAGTTCGCGTCGTTTGTGCTCGACGACGCACAGGGATTCTGGCAGCAGCAATTCGCCGCCGAGGGGGCGCGGTACCAGGACGCGAAGCTGGTCCTCTTCCGCGATGCCACGTCGACGGCGTGCGGCGAAGGGCAGGCGGCGACCGGGCCGTTCTACTGCCCGGGCGACCAGAAGGTCTACCTCGATCTTGCCTTCTTCGACGAACTGCGGCAGCGCTTCAAGGCGCCGGGAGACTTCGCGCAGGCGTACGTGATCGCGCACGAGCTCGGGCACCACGTGCAGAACCTCGTGGGGACGAGCGATCAGGTGCACCAGGCGCAAGTGCGTTCGGGGCGTCAGCAGGCGAACGCGCTGTCGGTGCGGCTCGAGCTGCAGGCCGATTGCTACGCCGGCGTGTGGGCGGCGGACGCGGCGAAGCGCAACAAGCTCGATGCAGGTGATACGGAGGAAGGGCTGGCCGCGGCCGCGGCCGTCGGCGATGACCGGCTGCAGCGGATGTCGACGGGGCGTGTGTCGCCGGAATCGTGGACGCACGGATCGTCGGCGCAGCGCACCGAGTGGTTCACGCGCGGCTTCCGCGGCGGGTCGCGGTCGGCGTGCGACACCTTTGGCAGTTAGGGGTGAGGTGCGTATGCTTCGCAGCCGAGCGGCTGTCGCCCTCGTGGTTCTGGTGGGCGCGATGAGCGCGACACCATCAGACGCGCAGACTCAGTCGCGTCCGCGCGCGCGCGACCTCGGCGTGGCGCCGGGGATCTTCCGCCCCGGGAAGTTCAACGCGATCACCGACGTCGCCGGCGTGCGCGTCGGGCAGACGACCGTGATAGAAGGAGACAGCATCCGCACCGGGGTGACGGCGATCCTCCCGCACGATGGCAATCCGTTCCTCGACCGCGTGCCGGCTGCACTTCACGTCGGCAACGGCTTCGGAAAGATCCTCGGTGTCACGCAGTTGCGCGAACTCGGCGAGTTGGAGACGCCGATCCTGCTCACCTGCACGCTCTGCGTCTGGAAAGCCGCAGACGCGATGGTCGGGTGGATGCTGGAGAAGCCGGGGATGGCGGGAGTGATGTCGATCAACCCGGTCGTCGGGGAGACCAACGACGGCGGATTGAACGCGATTCGCGAACGCCCGATTCGCCCGGAGCATGTGCGCGCCGCGCTCGATGGCGCCACGAGCGGTCCAGTGACTGAAGGAGCGGTCGGTGCCGGGGCCGGCACGATCGCGTTTGGGTGGAAGGGAGGGATCGGGACGTCGTCGCGCGTCCTCCCCGCGACGCTCGGCGGCTACACGGTCGGCGTCCTGGTGCAATCCAACTTTGGTGGGGTGCTGCAGATCCTCGGCGCACCGGTGGGGAAGGAGCTCGGCCAGTATGCCTTCAAGAACGACGTGGATCGCGAGCGTGGCGACGGTTCGATCATGATGGTGGTGGCGACCGACGCACCGCTCTCCGATCGCAACCTGGAGCGGGTGGCGGCGCGGGCGATCATGGGGTTGGCGCGCACGGGGTCGTCGGCGTCGAACGGGAGCGGCGACTACGTCCTCGCCTTCTCGACTGCGACAGGGGCGCGCCGTGCACTCTCGACCGGTGCGCCTAACAGTCGCCCCGCGTTCACGCGCACGACGGAGGAGCTGACCAACGACGCGATGTCGGGGTTGTTCCAGGGGGTTGTCGAGGCGACAGAAGAAGCGATCTACAACTCGTTGTTCGCGGCGACCACCGTCAGCAGCAACGGGCGCACGATCGAGGCGTTGCCGCTGGACAAGGTCAAGGCGATTCTGCGTAAGTACGGACTGCAGTAGTCAGAAGACGAGAAGACGGAGTAGAGAAGACGAGAAGACGAGAAGACGAGAAGACGAGAG
Source organism: Gemmatimonadaceae bacterium (assembly GCA_044225935.1). Taxonomy (GTDB): domain Bacteria; phylum Gemmatimonadota; class Gemmatimonadetes; order Gemmatimonadales; family Gemmatimonadaceae; genus SCN-70-22. Next base: position 16,611 of record JBGAHX010000024.1, on the reverse strand, counting down.
GTGGGGGCGCGGAGGTTGTGCGTTGGATCACACACTCTCGGGCACTTGCGCTTCTACAAACTCCCGGGCGAGCCGATGTCACGGATGGGGGGTAGGAGCAGTCAGTCGAGAGGCGTTTGGTGTCCCTTCCTCCTTCAGGTGCAACATGACACGGTCTATCCGATGGTTCGATCGGTCGCGGGCCGTTCCGATTCTTCGCGCGATGCTTGGCGCGGCGTTCGTCGCGATCGTGGTTCCGGCGGTCGCCTCTGCGCAGACGCGCCCCATCTCACTCTGGCTCGGGGCCGGTCGACAGGTGGCGCACGATTCGGTTTCCTTTTCGCTCCACAAGCTCGACGCCTACGGCGGCGTGCAGCTCGATGTCCCCGTCCTCCCGGTCGCGCTGCGCGGCGACATCTCGTTCGCCGGGAGCGATTTTTCGCGCGGGACGCGCAACGTGAGTGCGAGCGTGATCGCGCCGCTGCGGCTCCCCATCGTTCAACCGTACGCGATGCTCGGATACGGGATCTACGACTGGGGGAAGGACGCGGAGTTTCGCGGCATCAGCTACGGCGCGGGACTGCGGCTGCAGCTTGGTGGACTTGGCCTCTTTGCGCAGGTGCGCCGCCACGAAAAGCTCGATCGGTCGATCGGGACGCTCGGCCTGGTGTTCTAGCCGCCGATCGCATGGTGTTCTAGCGTGGCGGTGGTGCGATGGGTTAGTTGTGCGGGGGCGCCGGGTGAGCTGGCGCCCCCTTTCGCTGCCGGCCAATGAGAACCGGCGCTCTTTCTCCGCACAACGCCATTGCCATGACCGTGTCCCGATTCGTCGCGCGCCTCTCGCGTCCGGCGCTCGCAATCGCTCCCCTCCTCGTCACCTCGCTACCGCTGAAGGCGCAATCGGTCAGCTCGCGCTATCGCGCCACGGCCGACCGCATCATCGCCGAGTCGATGAAGGACAGCGCCGCGTGGAACCGCATCGCCCTCCTCACCGAGACGTTCGGCAACCGGCTGAGCGGCTCCAAGTCGCTGGAGCAAGCGATCGACTGGATCGTCGCGCGGATGAAGGAAGACGGGTTGGACAACGTGCACACCGAGAAGGCGATGGTGCCACACTGGGTTCGCGGCGAGGAATCCGCCGAACTGCTCACCCCGCGTCGTGCCCCGCTCCCGATGCTTGGACTCGGCGGGAGCATCGGGACGCCGGCGAGCGGGATCACGGCGCCCGTCTTCGTGGTGAGCAGCTTTGCCGACCTCGAAGCGCGCGCCGAGCAGGCCAAGGGGAAGATCGTCCTGTTCAACGCCCAGTGGACAAACTACGGAGAAACAGGACTGTATCGCCGACAAGGTGCGATTGCCGCCGCGAAAGCCGGGGCAGTCGCGTCGCTCGTGCGCTCGGTGACGCCGTACTCGATGCGCACGCCACACACCGGCAACATGTCGTACGACTCGACCGTCCGCCGAATCCCCCATGCGGCGATCACCGCCGAAGACGCGGCGATGATCGCGCGCTTCGCCGAGCGCGGTGAGCCGGTCACGATCCGCCTGCAGATGTCGGCGCAGACGCTCCCGGACGCGCCGTCGCGAAACGTGATGGGGGAGATTCGCGGGTCGCAGTTCCCCGACGAGGTAATCGTGATGGGGGGGCACATCGATTCGTGGGACGTCGGGCGCGGTGCGATGGACGACGCTGGCGGCGTCGTGGCGGCGTGGGAGGCGCTCAAGGTTCTCAAGCGCCTCGGGCTCACCCCCAAGCGCACGATCCGCGTGGTCGGCTGGACGAACGAGGAGAACGGGGGGCGAGGCGGAGTCGCATATCGCGACGCCCACCGTGACCAGCTGGAGAATCACATCCTCGCCATCGAGTCGGACGGTGGCGTCTTCAAGCCCGAAGGGTTCGGCTTCACCGGTCCCGACGCGGCGATGGCGACGGTGCGCGACATCGGCACGCTCCTGAGCAAGATCGGTTCGGGGAACATCGCGAAGGGGGGCGGCGGCGCCGACATCGGACCGATCATGGCGCTTGGCGTTCCCGGGATGGGACTCAACGTCGACGGGTCGCGCTACTTCTGGTATCACCACACCGATGCGGACACGGTGGACAAGCTCGACCCGCGCGAAGTGGCGATGTGCGTGGCGACGCTCGCCGTCATGGCGTACGTCGTAGCCGACATGCCCGAACGGCTTCGCCCCCTCGCGGCGTCCCGTTAGCAGGCGGGGAGGGAGCATCGCCATTCTTGCACCGCTGGGCAGGGCCCCTCAGATTCCTTGCGCCGATTTCCGACCGAAGGAACTCGGCGCAGGCGATCGGTGTTCGAGGCGGCGCGCCATGGGCGCAGTCCACTCCGGGCTGACAGACCCGCCGCTGCGCGTGAGGGGTGTCGATGGCCAAGCAGGAAGCGATCGAACTCGAAGGCGTGGTTTCGGAAGTGCTCCCGAACGCGACCTTCCGCGTGTCGATCCAGGGAGGGCACGATGTGCTCGCCACCCTGGGGGGGAAGTTGCGCCAGCACCGCATCCGCATTCTCGCGGGCGATACCGTGCGACTGGAAGTGTCGCCCTACGACCTCAAGCGGGGGCGCATCACCTTTCGCTTTACCGCGAGTCGAGTGCAGCCCGGCAGCGGGTAGTTGGCGGTTTGTTCGAGGGCGCACATCCGTCGTCCCCTCCCGCTCTTCTCACACCTTCGCATGCCCGATTCGACGCGCCCCGGAGCTGACGCCCTCCTGGCGATCGCCGAATCGGCGTCCCCGGATGCGCCGGTCTCGTTTCCGATCCGGGGACGTATTCCGACGCGGAGGAGCGCGCTCGGTCGGCTGGTCGGACGCGTCGGCTTGCGGCTCTTCGGGTGGAAGGTTGTCGGGGAATTTCCCGACGCGCCGAAGCTGGTGATCATCGTCGCACCGCACACGTCGAACTGGGACTTCGTTGCCGGCTTCTGGGCGTATCTCGCGCTCGACCTGCAGTGCACCTGGTTCGGCAAGCACACGCTCTTCATCTGGCCATTCGGCGCCATCTTTCGGCATTTTGGTGGAATCCCCATTCAGCGCGAGAGCCGCGCGGCGAGCGAAATCGTCGACGCCTACAGCGCGGAGTTCCAGTCGCGCGATCGCATGCTCCTCGCCCTCGCTCCCGAGGGAACGCGGAAGAAAGTCGCCGAGTGGAAGAGCGGCTTTCATCGCATCGCGCGCAAGGCCGGTGCGCCGATTGTTCCCGTGGCACTCGATTACCGCCTCGCGCGCGTCATCGTGGGGCGCCCGTTCGTTGCGACCGACGATCGCGAGGGAGACATCGCGCACCTCCGGTCGCTGTACGAGGGGATCACGCCGCGCCATCCCGAGCTGCTTTGAGCGTGAGGCGTAGTGATGCGTCGGCGCGCGTGCACGCGCGCGCGACTCGCCTGTTCGCGATCGTTTGTCTCGCCGCGCTGCTTTCCGAATGTCAAGCCAAGCCGTCTCCATTGCCGACGCTCGGGCAGTGGATATGGACCGCGCGCGACTCGGCGCTCTTCGCGGCGACCCGGGCGCAGCGCCCAGCGCTTCGGGGGGCGGTCTGGGTGGCGACGCTCTCCCGCCGCGGCGATTCGCTCGTCACCGAGTTCGGGCGTCCGATCGATGCCTCGCTGGGCGACGACGCCGAAGCGGTCATCCGCATCGACGACTCGTTGTCGGAACTTTGGGAGACGATACCGACGGATTCGATCGCCGCGCGCGTCACCGCGCGACTGGCCCGTCTTCTCCCGCTGATCGATCCGGCGCCCGGTTCTGGTCGCGCGCCGCGGACGATCCAGCTCGACTACGACGCGCCGATGTCGAAGCTGGGCGACTACGCGCAGCTCATCGCACGGCTCCGCGCTCCGCGAATCGGCGTCCTGCGTGATCGCGGCTTCTGGGTGACGTCGCTCGTCGCGCACCTCGCCGATCCGCGCTACGGTGAGCGGCTCCGCCCGTTCGTCGACGGGCACATCGTCCAACTCTTCGATACCGGTGACCGCTACGACGCGCGCGGCGAGCGCAATGTGCTCGCGCGACTGGAGCACGCCGGGCTTCCCTTTCGCGTCGGACTCGGGGCGTTCGAACGGGAGCTGGCGACCGGAGTGACGACGCATCGGGCGTGGTTCGCGATTCTTCCCGAGGCCTCGCAGTCGCGCTGGTACCGGGGTTGCTGGATCTTTCCGGCAGGGACGCCGTACCTGAGTTCACTCCCGCGTTAGGTCACGCCCAACCGTCACGCTCATGCGCCGCGGATTCATCGGTCGCACCGCGCTCCTCCTCGTCGCCCTCGCTGCGCCGCTGTATCCGTGTGGCGGTCCCGAGAGCTATCCGATCGATGCACCGCTTGTGCGTGCCGATGCGTTCCTGCAGGCGTTGGAGACGGTCGACGATTTCGATTTTCGCCTGCGCCCCGAGCTACGCTTCCTGCACCCGTTCGTCGCGCAGGGCGGACACGACGCCAGCGCGATCTGGATGCATTCGTACTCCGATGCGTCCTGGAATCTGGCGATGGGGGTCGATACGACCGCGAGGTTCGCGTTCGATTCGCTGGAACGAGCGCTCGATCGCATCCTGCCCACGGGGAATCGTGAGAGCACCGAGATCGTGGCGCGTAGGTTGATCAGCGGCGCGCTGGATGTCCCGGCGACAGTATCCGACGAGGTGCAGCCCTCCGTGCGGCGCGCCGTGGAGGCGCTGGAGATTCTCGCCGTGCCCACGAATCCCGCCGCGCCCGTGACGCTCTCGGCAACCATCGCCCGCCGGCTGTATGGTGACTCCGTCGTGAAGGATGTAGCGTCGCTTCCACAATGGGCGCGTGAGGTCGTGGAGATACGCGGACTCCCGCGCGATTCGATGCCGGCGTGGGCCGATCGCCATCCCGACTCTCCACGCCTGGGATCGCTCCGTTTCGTGGAATTGCAGCTGGCGATGCGCCGAGGGATCCCGGATGGCTGGGCGCGCGAGACGCGTGACTCGGTGCCGCCCGAACGTTGGCGCCAGCTTGGTGCACTTCACGATAGCTGGATGCAGCGCTTCCCCACTCATCCGCTGGCGCCGTGGGTACAGCTCTCGCGGCTTCGCCTCGCGTACTTCGCCGGCGACTCGGCCAAGGCGTGGGATGTCGCGCTCGATACCTATGGTACGCATCGCTGGCGCGCGCTCGATGAGATGCGCTTCCTCCTGCGGCAGCCGATGTACCCGCCCTCGCTCGACGATCCGCGCATCGACGACACCCTGCGCGCCGCCCTCCTCGGCGAAATCCCGCTCGATGCATCGCGATGGCAGCGCGAGTGGTCGAGGGCGCAACGCGCGGATGCGCCGTGGGCGACGGCGGTGCGCGAGCGACTCATGTGGCGCGCGGCTCGAGACACCTCCAACGCGACCGATGGGCGTTCGCGCATCGTCGCAGAGCCGGGCGTGGCGTTGTCGCCACTTGCGAACGCGCTCCGGCTCGTCGCGTTGGTGCGTGGGGGCAACGTGCCGGTGGCGCTGCGTGTCGCCGACTCGCTCGAGCTCAGCGGCGGGGCGGCGCGCCCGGCCGAGCCTGTGGAGATCGACTCGATCGTCGCCCCCATCAGGGTCCAACTCCTTCTTGCCGAACGGCGCTGGCAGGATGCACTGAACTCGCCGAGGATGGTGCCCGAGGCGCGGCAATACCTTGTGCGCGTCATGGCTCCCGACTCGGTCCTCGAGGCGCTGGTCCGCGCGGGCGACCGGCTCCTCTCGCGCGAAGCACGCCGCACGCGCGCGCTGCGCCGAGCAGCTGCGGGTGATTGGGCCGTCGCGAGCGCGATGCTGCCGCCGGGCGACAGCATGCAGGCGAGGAGGTGGCGCGCGACGCAGCGGCTCGCCGCCGATACATCGCTCGCCGGGCGCCTCGCCTTCGCGCGTCACATGCGCACCAACAACGGGCGCCTCTTCTGGGGGAACGACAAGGTCTGGTATCGCTCGCTCAACTGGCGACAGCGCGCGATCGGTGACTCGACGTACGACGGCTTCACACCAATCCTCCCGTGGCGCGCGGAGGACGAAGTGCGGGCGATCGGGCGGCACTTCCACGAGACCTTCGAGATGTACTTCGCGGTCAAGGCGTACGCGGACTTCCTCGCGCGCCTCCCCAAGGGAGATTCACGTCGCGCCGCCGCCGTTCGCGAGGCGGATCAGGCGTACAACTGGCTTCTCAACTGGGACAACTACAACGCGACGTATTGGGCGAGGCAGCTGGAAGCGGAGGGGATCGGAGCGACGATTCGGCGCGCGGGGAGGGGAGGGTAGGACCTCGGGACGGGAGACGGGGGATGGGAGATGGGAGTGCGCGCCTACGGCGCGCCGGGGGGTGCGGGGCGTGGCGGAGGGTTTGGCTGCGGGTGATGCATCCGATAGCGGGCACTGCTCGAACGGGTCGCACCAGCACAGCGGTCTGGTGAGGGCGTGCGTCACTTCACAGTTTCCCCAGCGCGGCGGGGCGCGCTCGGCGCCTCCCGCTCGTTTTTCGACCGTCATGACAACCGGGATGGTTCACATGTGGTACGCTTTCCCTCGCGCGCCAGGGCGAATTGCCGTGCGCCTCGCGACCGCCGGCGCGATCGTCGTCGCGCTCCCAGTGGCGCTGCACGCGCAGGGCGCATCGGCGACAGGCACTCCGGTCTCCGCGCCGGCGCGCTCGGCACTCAAGATCCTCGATCCATCCGACGCCTCGGGATGGAAGAGCATCCGCAACGCCACTACCTCCAACGACGGAAAGTGGTTCGCCTACATGCTCGTCCCTAACGAGGGAGACGGCGAGGTGGTGATCCGTCCGACGGCGGCCGACGGCAAGGAGTGGCGCTTCCCGATCGGTGAAGCGCCGCAGGCAGCGGGCTTCGGTCCCTCGGCAGACTCCCCGGTCGCGATCTCGGGCGATGCGAAGTGGGCGGCGTTCACGTCGTACCCGACGGTCGCGCAGGGGAAGAAGCTCAAGAAGGACAAGAAGCCGGCGCAGAACAGCGTCGTCCTCGTCAACCTCACCAGTGGCGCGAAGCACGAGTTCGAGCGCGTTCGCCGAGTGCAGTTTGCCGGCGAGCGACCGAACTGGGCGGTCCTGCAGCGCTACAACGCCGAAGGGACTAACTCGGCGGAGATGTTGCTGGTGGACTTGCGCAGCATGACGGTCAGCACCGTCGGTTCGGTCGGCGAGTTCGATCTCGACGACAGCGGGACCTGGCTCGCCTGGACGAGCGAGACCAAGGATCGTGTGGGGAACGGGATCAGCGTGCGTAACCTCGCGACCGACGTGGTGCGTACGCTGGACAGCGACGAGCAGCTCTACCGACGCCTTGCGTGGAGCGACAGCGGCTTCGCGCTCTCTGTCCTTCGCGGGCGCCCCGACAGCGCAGCGTCGGACACCGTGTACTCGCTGATCGGCTGGGCGAACGCAGCCGTTGCGGCGCCGGCCAAGGTCATGTACGCCCCGCGCGCCGACTCCGGCGGATTCCCGGCGGCGATGCGCGTTTCTCCCGATCGGACGCCGCGCTGGGCGACCGATCGCTCGGCGATCTACTTCGGCATCGCGGCGCAGCGCACGGGTCCCGACTCCAAGTCCTCGCGCCCCGACGTGCGCCCGGTGGCGGGAACGCCAGGGGCGATGCAGTCGCCGGCTGGCGTCGGCGGAACCGACGACGACCTCCCCACGCTCGTCATCTGGCACGGCAAGGGAGACCCGCGCCTGCAATCGCAGCAGCAAGTCGAGGAAGGGCGGGACAAGGTGTATTCGTATCTCTCGTCGTACCGCGTGGGCGACAAGCGCTTCGTGCGCCTGGCCGACGACGAGGTGCGCGACGTGACGCTCTCCCCGCGCGAGCGCGTGGCGTTAGGCGCGGACCGGCGCGCCTACGAGCGGCGAGACAACATCGATGGCGGGCAGCGGCGCGACCTGTATGCGATCGACGTCGCGACCGGCGAGCGCACCCTGGCGGTCAAGAGCGCGCGCTGGACGTGGAGCGCGTCGCCCGACGGAACCAAGGCACTCTACTACGATGACGGCGAGTACCACGTCTACGATCTCCTCGCCCACACCTCGCGCACCCTCACGAAGGGAGCCCCCACGTCGTTCATCGACACCGAGGACGATCACAACGTCGACCGCCCGCCGGTGCAGCCGTTAGGCTGGGCCAGCGACAACCAGAACGTCCTCCTCTTCGACAACTGGGACGTGTGGAAGGTACCGGTGAAGGGCGGGGCGCTGGTGAACCTCACCGGCAACGGCAAGGCTGAGAAGATGCGCTATACGCGCCGCCTGGTGATCGATCCCAAGGAGAAGGGGATCGACCTCACGAAGCCACTGTACCTGCAGACCTACGGCGAGTGGACCAAGAAGGAAGGGCTCGCGGTCGTGCAGCCGGGAAAGGCCGGCGCGCAGTCGCTGCTTTGGGACGACGCCAAGTTCTTCGTGTCGCGCGCGCGCGACGCCGAGACCTGGGTCTTCACGCGCCAGACCTTCAAGGAGTTCCCCGACTACTGGGTGAGCGAGAAGACGCTCGCCTCGCCGCGACGCCTCACCGACGCCAACCCGCAGCAGAAGGAATACGCCTGGTCGTCGGGGGCGCAGCTGGTGAACTATGTGAGCGACAAGGGAGACACGCTGCAGGGGGCCCTGTACCTGCCGGCCAACTACGAGCCGGGAAAGAAGTACCCGACGATGGTCTACATCTACGAAAAACTCTCACAGGGGCTGCACCAGTATGCGCTCCCTAACGAGACGCGCGCCTTCAACCCGAGCGTCTACACGTCGCGCGGCTACGCGGTGCTGCAGCCCGACATCGTCTACAAGATCAACGATCCGGGGATGTCGGCCGTGTGGTGCGTGGTCCCGGCGGTGAAGGCGGCGATCGCCACCGGAATCGTCGACCCCGACAACGTCGGATTGCATGGACATTCGTGGGGCGGGTACCAGTCGTCGTTCCTCGCTACACAGACCGGAACGCTCTTCAAGAGCATCGTGACCGGCGCCCCGCTCACCGACATGGTGAGCATGTACGCCTCGGTCTACTGGAATACCGGCACCGCCGACATGGCGATCTTCGAGAGCTCGCAGGGGCGCTTCAAGGGGAACGTCATCGAGAACACCGAGGCCTACATCCGCAACTCGCCGGCCTTCCACGCCGACAAGGTGCAGACCAAGCTGATGATCCTGCATAACGAGCACGACGGTGCGGTGGACTTCAACCAGGGGATCACCTGGTTCAACGTCCTGCGTGAGCTCGACAAGGACGTGATCCTCCTGCAATACGTGGGAGAGAACCACGGGCTGCGCGAGCCGAAGAACCAGAAGGACTACACGGTCCGCATGCAGGAGTACTTCGACCACTACCTCAAGGGCGCGCCGGCGCCCGACTGGATGGTGAACGGGGTCCCGCGGCTCAAGATGGAGCAACACCTCAAGAGCCGGCAGAAGAAGGAACGCATCGCCTCCTGATCGTTACGTCCTGCAGCGCGCGAGGGCCGTCCCGTCACACGGGGCGGCCCTCACTGCATCTTCGCTCTGCTGGCAATCGTTTGGGCTTGGCCGTTCGTCGACGCTTCGTCCACGGGCAGACCGTCGATCGCCACGCGCTTGCTCCCTGCCCCGGATCGTTGGCGTTCCGTCCCCGCGGTGAATCCCGGCGCGTGTACATGGCGTCAGATCGGATACACCGCCGGCGCACCGATCGAACTGCGACGGCGAATTCCCCACTCAGTGGTCACTTCGGAGGTCACTCACATGCGCCCTGCCACCTTCCTCCTGCTCGGCGGCCTCGCCCTCCCGATCGCCGCACTCCCCGCCTGGGCACGACAGGCACCCGTCGCCATGCACCTGGCGACCACGGTCTTCAACGCACGCCCCGCGCTCGACTCGTCGCGCATCGCCGAAACGCTCAACAAGGCCGACATCGCCACCGCGTCGGGCCGCATGGGCGAGGCACGCCGAATCTACCGGCAGCTGATCGACGAACAGCGCGAGTCGCGGCAGTACGCCGGCAAGGCGATCTGGCGTCTCGCCACGAATCACATCTACGACGGCGACCTGCAAGGCGGTGCAATGATCCTCGATGACCTCGCGGTCGAGGCGGCACGCTACGGCGATCCGAGCATGGAACTCAACGCCACGTTCGAGGCCGCGATCCTCTGGCAGCAGCTCAAGCGCAACGACGTCGCGATGCGCAATCTCGAGCGCGTGCAGTATCTCCTGCAGTCGCCGGCGATCGATAACGACCTCAAGTCGCGCATTCAAAAGCGCATCGTCGAGTAGCGCTCGACGCTGCGCGCTCGGAAGCGCATCGTCGAGTGGTCGTACGGTGGAGGACGCGCCGGGTGTCGATGACCCCGGCGCAACCCTCCGCGAACGGCGCGGGTCCAACGGGACGAAGCTCCTTCGTCCCCAGCGACCTCCCCCCGCGCCCGCGCAACGATGTCAGGAGTCATGCGAGACCTTTCCGTGGCCGCGCGCCGCCTGCGCGCCGAGCCCGGGTTCCTTGCCGTGGCACTCGCCACGCTCGCCCTCGGGATCGGCGCCGCCGTGGCGATCTTCACGGTGGTCAACGCCGTACTCCTCCGCCCACTCCCGTATCCGGAGCCGGATCGTCTCGTCCTCGTCTCGCCCGGGACGAACGCCAACATCTCGCTGGCCGATGCGATCCGCGATGGTGCACCCGCGCTGCAGGCGACGACGGGGATTTCCTTCTGGGGACTGACGCTCAGCGGCGAGGGCGCGGCCGTGCAGCTGGCGACCCAGGTCGTCGACCCCAGCTTCTTCTCGGTCTTCGGTGTCACGCCTGCGCTGGGGCGCCCCTTCGATGACGACGCGCGAATCCCGCAGCGCTCCGACGTGGTCATCCTGAGCTATGGCCTCTGGCAGCGCACCTTTGGTGGTGACCCCAATGTCATCGGGCGTCGCCTGCGCCTCGACGGCTACGACGCCGAGGAGCGCACCGTGGTCGGCGTGATGCCGCGCGGCTTCGTCGCTCCGTTCGCGCCGCCGGGAACCGAGACGTCGCTCTGGGTGCCGTTGCATCTCGCCCCGGGGCACACCATCGCCACGGACAGCTCGTGGTACGTGATGCACATCGCCGGGCGATTGCGGTCAGGTGCAACGCTGGAGGGAGCGGCCCAGCAAGTGCGCACGACCATGCAGCGATTGCGCGCGACGTTCCCAGGACTCATCGACGCCGATGCGGTACGAGCGGCCGGGGCGATGGGGCTCCTGACCTCGATCGTGGGAGACGTCGAGACCTCTCTCCACCTGCTGCTCGCCGCGGTCGCCCTCGTCCTTCTGCTCGCCTGCGCCAATCTGGCGAATCTCCTCATGGGGCGCGGCGAACGCCGCCGGCAGGAACTCGCGGTGCGCGCAGCGCTCGGCGCGCAACGGAGGCGTCTGGTGCGCGAAGAACTCGCCGAAGGGGCACTCCTGGCAGGCGCGGGGGGGATTCTCGGTACCGGCGTCGCTGCGCTGATCCTCGCGGTGCTGCGGGTAAGCGAGCGCTCGGGGCTTCCCCGCACGGGCGAGACCGGGATGGACGCACGCGTCCTCACCTTTGCCTTCGTCATCTCGCTGCTGTCGATCGTTGGCTTCGCCCTCGTCCCCGCGCTGCGGGCCACGCGTGGCGACCTGCGCCCCGACCTGGGATCGGGACGGCGGCAGGCCGGCGGGTCGCGCGGTGCGCGCCAGGTGGGAGCGGTGCTCATCGCCCTCGAAGTCGCGCTCGCCCTGGTGGTGGTGAGCGGAGCGGGACTTCTCCTATCGAGCCTGCGCGCGTTGCGCGCGGTCGACGCGGGGCTCGACACCGAGCACGTACTCGCCGTCGAACTCGCACCCCCCGACACGCGCTTTCGCAACACGCGCTCGGCGCAGTACTACGCCGACGTGACCGAGCGCCTCGCCGCGATCCCCGGCGTGACCAGCGTCGGGGCGATTCACCTCCTTCCCCTAACGCCAAGCAACTGGTCATTCCCCTACTTGGCCGAAGGTCACGCGCCACCGACGGACGGGCCGCTTCCCAGCGCGAACTTTCGCGTCGTCACGCCGGGCTACTTCAGGACAGTCGGCATTCGCCTGTTGGAGGGGCGCGACGTGACAGACGCCGACGTCGCCGAAGGGGAGCCAGTCGGGCTCATCAACGCGACGATGGCCGCGGCACTCTGGCCCGGAGAACACGCAGTGGGGCGCACGATCCAACTCTTCGGCAATCAGCCCTTCCACGTGATCGGCGTCGTGTCCGACGTGCACCAACAATCGCTCGACCGCGCCCCCCGCCCGGAGATGTATCGCCCGCTGACGCAGTTCCGCGTGTCGAGCATGGTCGTGATGGTACGCGGCACCGCGTCGCCGTCGCTCCTCACCACGCCGGTGCGCCAGGCCATCGAGGGACTCAACGCCGATGTCCCGATCGCCAGCATGCAACCGCTCTCCGACGTGCTCGACGAGTCGATGGCCGAGCGAAGCTTCTTCACCGGCGTGTTGTCGTTCTTCGGCATCCTCGCCCTCCTGCTTGGAGCAGTTGGAGTCTACGGCGTGATGGCGTACTCGGTCGGCGGGCGACGGCACGAGTTCGGGATTCGCATGGCACTCGGCGCCACTGGCGGGCGTGTGGTACGTGGGGCGATGTCGACCGGTGCGCGTCCGCTCGTCGTGGGGCTGGTGATCGGCCTCGGTGGCGCCATCGCGTCATCGCGCCTCCTGCGCTCGCTCCTCTTCGACGTTCACCCGACCGATGGACTGACACTGGTGGTCGCGACATCGATCCTCGCGACGGTCGCGCTGGCGGCGATCTGGATTCCCTCGCGGCGGGCGAGCCGAGTGGCGCCGTCGCAGGCGCTTCGCTCGGAGTAGCCGGCCGCGGGGTGTGGCGCAGCGCGACGGCTTGATTCGGGATCAGGTGCCGCCGTATCGCTCGGTTCGAATGGTGGCCGCGGGGATCCCCGCGTCGACGAGGAGATCGGCCACGCTTCCGACGAATCGGTTCGCGCCGCAGACGTAGCTCTGCCGCGGTGCGGCACCGAGTCGTTGGAGCAGCGCGCCGAGCATGTCGCGGTCGATGCGTCGGGCGAAATCGCTCGGGCGCGGCGACGCACCGCGGGTCAGCGCGAACACGGCGGAGAGCGCTGTTTGATCGCGCTCGTGCTCGAGGAGTTCGTCGCGCGCGATGACCTCCTCCCAGGAGCGCGCCGAGTAGAAGAGGAGCATCGGCGCGGGGGAATCGAGGGTCGCGCGCTGCCGGACGATCGAGAGAAACGGTGCGACTCCCGAGCCGCCAGCTGCAAGGAGCAGCGGACCGGGATCGCTCGGTCGCCAGACGAAGTGCTCGGCGAACGGGCCGCGCAGCTCGAGTGCGTCTCCGACCGCCGCCCCTTCGTGGAAGTACGACGAGACTTCGCCTTCGCGCAGGCGTTCGATCACCAGCTCGAGTGTCCCCTCGGTGGACGGCGACGACGCGACCGAGTAACTCCGCTGCGCCTGGTAGCCATCCGGCGCGGTCAGGCGCACGTCGACATGCTGCCCGGCGAGGAAGGGGCTCCATCGCTCCGGCCGCAACCCCACGCGCAGTACCGTCGGCGTAATCGGCGTGAGCTCGGTGATCTCGGCGCGTTGCCACTCGGCGCGAGCGGCTGAGGGGGGCGAGCTTGGAGAGGGTGCCGCGCCCGACTCAGTCATCGGTGTAGCGCTGCTCGCGCCACGGGTCGCCGTACATGTGATAGCCGCGCAGTTCCCAGAAGCCAGCCTCGTCGCGGGTCGTGAACTGGAGCGCATTCACCCACTTGGCCGATTTCCAGAAGTAGAGGTGCGGGACCAGGAGGCGCGCGGGGCCACCGTGGTCGGGCTCGAGCGGTGCGCCGTCGTAGCGGAGCGCGATCATCGCTTTCCCGCCGGTGAGGTCGGCGAAGGGGACGTTGGTCGCGTAGCCGTCGAACGAGTGTGCGAGAACGTAGTCGGTGGGCGCCGCCAGACCGGCGTCGGCCAGGAGGTCGTCGACAAGGACGCCTTCCCACTTCGTGTCGAGCATCGACCAGGTGGTGACGCAATGGATGTCACGCGTGTACGACGTTTGCGGGAGTGTCCCGAACTCCTCCCACGTCCACTGCTTCACGGGCTTAGGGCCGACCTTGAGCGTGAATGTCCAGTCGCTCGTCGACACGCGCGGCGTGGGGCCGAGAGAGAGGACGGGGAAGCTGGGATCGAGATGCTGGCCGGGCGGGATGCGGGCGGCGATCTCGGGGGAGAGGCGGCGGCCGAAAAAGGCAGACATGGGAAATCAGTTCTCTGAAGACGAGAAGACGAGAAGACGAGAAGACGAGGTTCGGCGACGAAGTTCCAAGCTATCCTGCGCGTCCAGAGGGTGGCTACAAACTCTGTCCCCCTTCGATTACCATTCGCGCACATGACCGGGGTGCCGGCGACGCTTGTGAGCGCTGGCTGAGAGAGTCCCGTAGAACCTGATCCGGTTCGCACCGGCGTAGGGAGTCCAATGATGTCCTGCCTGCCTCAGGCGCGCGCTGCGCGCCCGGCGCGACGTGCCACGATGCCGTCCGCCCTCCTCACCACCTCCATCGTCCTGGGCCTGCTCGCGGGGAGCGTGCGTGCGCACGCGCAGGCGAAGGACACCACATCGGCCGCGGCCGACTCGGCACGACGCCTCGAGCACGTGCTGGTGACCGCGATCCGCGCGTCGGACGCGGCGCCGATCGCGCAGAAAACCATCCCCGCCGCAACGATCCGCCAGCGCCAGTTCGGGCAGGACGTTCCCCTCCTCCTGGTCGGAGCGTCGCCGTCGCTCACGGCGCATACCGAGACCGGGACCAACTGGGGGTACTCGTACCTCCGGCTTCGCGGGATGGACCAGACGCGCATCAACATCACGATCGACGGTATCCCGCTCAACGACATGGAGGACCAGGTCCTCTATTTCGCGGACTTGAACGACCTCATGTCGAGCGTGCAGTCGGTGCAGGTGCAGCGCGGCGTGGGGACGAGCACGGCCGGCACGGCGTCGTTTGCCGGATCGATCAACCTCGAGACCATGCCGGTCGCCCAGCGCGCGCCGGGTGGGTCGTTGCAGCTGCAACTCGGCTCGTTCGGGGCGCAGCGGGTGAGCGGGGCGGTGCACTCCGGGCTCGGTGGGCCGGGGGGGCGCTTCGCCGTGCAGGCGCGCGGCGGGGTGCTGCGGACCGACGGCTATCGCGACCACAGCGGCGTGGCCGGCGGGTCGGCGCTCGTTGGCGCCGGGTGGTTCGGCGACCGCGACATCGTGAAGTTCACCGGCCTCGCCGGGATCCTCTCCGACACGCTCTCCTACGTTGGCGCCACCCTCGACGAGCTACGCGCCAACCGGCGGTACAACCCGCTCAATCCCGATGAGCGCGACCGGTTCGGGCAGCAGATGTTCGCCCTCGCCTGGACGCGCATCGTCGATGCGAACACCTCGCTCAACACCACACTGTACCGCAACTCGGCGAGCGGGAGCTACGACTACTTCGACAGCGCCGACAAGTATCGATTCAACCTCGATCACAAGTGGTACGGCGTCACCAGCGCGATCAATCGCACCAGCGGCGCGCTGCAGCTCAACGCGGGGCTCAACGCCAACACGTACGCCCGCGCGCATCGCGGCTACTTCGAGCCGTCGACCACGCTCTACGACAACACGGGGCACAAGGCGGATGTGAGCGCCTTCCTCAAGGCCGGCTACACGATGGGGCGCGCGCGCTGGTTCGCCGACCTGCAGGGGCGTCACGCCCGATTCCGCTACGAGCCCGATCCGAACGCGGGGATCACGGAGCGCTCGATCGACTGGACCTTCTTCAATCCCAAGGGGGGCGTGACCGTGCAGCTCGCGCCCGGCGCCCAGTTCTTCGCCTCGTATGGCGCCACCACGCGCGAGCCGGCGCGAAGCGACCTGTTTGCCGGCGACGACGACCTCAATGCGTCGAACGTCGCTGACTATGGTGACTTCTCGCGCGTGAAGCCCGAGTCGGTGCGCGACCTCGAAATCGGGATCAACCTCTCGCGCGCCGAGTGGGATCTCTCGGCGAACGTCTACAGCATGGACTTCCACAACGACATCGCTCGCATCGGCGCGCCGACGGCGTCAGGCGCAGTGCTGCGGCGAAACGTGGGGTCGAGCTATCGGCGCGGGCTCGAGCTCGACGGAAGCTGGCGGGTGATCCCACGCCTCGCGCTGAGCGGAAACGCAACCTTCAGCACGAATCGCATCCGTTCGTTCACCGACTCGTCGCGCGGGACGCCGGTCGTCAGGCGCAACGTCGAGCCGCTGCTCACGCCGAGGGTCGTCACCACGCAGCGCGCCGACCTTCGAGTCACCCCTATGCTGTCGCTGTCGCTCGAGGGACGCTACCAGTCGCGCGCCTTCCTCGACAACACCGGGAGTGCCGATCGCGTCCTCCCGTCGTTCTACATCCTCGACGGGGGCGTGCGCCTCTCGCAGGGGCGTTATGCGCTCACGCTGCGCGCCGTGAACCTGGGCGACAGTCAGCGCTACGGCAGCGGCTCCGTGTCGGGGTCGGGGACGGTGCGCTACTTCGTCCTCCCGGCGCGCTCGATCTTCGCGACCGCCGAGGTGAGCTGGTAGATCGCGGTGAGGCGCCTATCGCTGGGCAGAAACTACGACTG
>JBGAHX010000023.1:0-113026 GCA_044225935.1 Gemmatimonadaceae bacterium | reverse complement strand
TGGCGCGGCTGCGCCGAGGCGCAGGGCCTTCCGTCGTCGCCGACCGATCCGCTCGTCGTCACCGACGCGCAGGACCGCCCGCAGACGCGACGCGACGTCGGCGCCGGGCGCGGGATGACCGTCACGATCGGTCGCGTGCGCCAGGATCCGATCCTCGACATCAAGCTGGTGGCGCTCGGGCACAACACGGTGCGCGGTGCAGCTGGCGGCTCGATCCTCAATGCCGAGGTACTCGCCGCGCAGGGGGCATTCGACGCCTCATGATCGTCGTCAAGTTCGGCGGGACCTCGGTCGGTGATACGGCGGCGATCAATCGCCTCGCCGAGATCGTGCGCGGTCGCCTCGAGCGTCGCCCGATCGTCGTGGTCTCGGCGATGGGAGGCGCGACCAACGCACTCATCGCGATCGCCGAGCAGGCGGCTGACGGACAACTGATCAGCGCGATCCGCGGAGTCGAAGCGCTTCGCCAGAGGCACATCACGACCGCCGAAGAGTTGCTCGGCGACTCGCCGGTCGCCGCCGAAGTGATGACCGAGCTGAGCGCGACCTTCGACGAACTCGCCTCGCTCGCCGAGGCGCTCTCCGTGCTTGGTCATGCGACGCCGAGGAGCAACGATGCGATTGCTGCCAAGGGTGAGATGCTCTCGTCGCTCCTCGTCACGGCGGCACTCTCGGTGCGCGGTATTCCCGCGGAGCACGTCGACGCGACGACGGTGATGATCACCAGCGATCAGTTCGGAAAAGCGGAACCACGCCCCGAAAAGATCGCCGAGGCGTCGCAAAAGGTGCTGCGCCCGATGGTGGAGCGCGGGATCGTCCCGGTGCTCGGCGGCTACATCGGATCGACGGAGCAGGGGATCGTCACGACGCTCGGGCGCGGCGGATCGGACTTCTCGGCGTCGCTCTTCGGTGCCGCGTTAGGCGCCGAGGCGATCGAGATCTGGACCGACGTCGACGGGATGCTCACGTGCGACCCGCGCGTGGTGAAAGGAGCCAAGCTGATCGATCGCATCCGCTTCGACGAGGCGAGCGAACTCGCGTCGTTCGGCGCGAAGGTGCTGCATCCGAGCACGATCACTCCGGCGGTGCGGCTTGGGATCCCGGTCTACATCTACAATGCGCGCAATCCCGAGGGGAGCGGGACGCTGATCACCTTCGACGCCCCCATGCGCCCGGTGTCGGCGCTGGCGGGCAAGCAGGGGGTGACGGTGATCAAGGTGCGGAGTCCGCGCATGCTCCTGCAGCACGGCTTCCTGCGCACCTTGTTCGAAGTCTTCGACCGGCATCGCACGTCGGTCGACGTGGTGGCGACGTCGGAAGTGAGCGTGAGCGTCACGATCGACGACACGACGCATCTCGACTCGCTCGTCGTGGACTTGTCGCACCTGGGCGATGTGTCGGTCGAGCGCAACCGCGGCATTGTCGCCCTGGTCGGCGCGGGACTGACCGACTCCGGCGTTGCGATGTCGCGCGCCTTCGCCGCGCTGGGGACGATGCGCGTGCACATGCTTTCGCTGAGCGCCAACGGGATCAACCTCACGATCCTCGTCGACGGCGACCAGGTGGCCGACGCGCTGCGCAAGCTGCACGACGAATTCTTCGCGAGCGCCGCCTGACGATGCGCATTCTTCTCATCGGCGACGGAAAGATGGGGCAGGCAATCGCCGCGCTCGCGCGCGAGCGGGGGCACGAGGTCGTGGCGATGCTCGGTGCCAACAACATCGGCGGCGCGCAGGTCGCGTCGCACGCCGCGGCGACCGACGTGGCGATCGAGTTCACCGAACCGGCATCGGCGTTAGGCAACGTGCACGCCTGCCTCGCCGCCGGCATCCCGGTCGTCGTCGGGACTACGGGATGGTATGGATCGCTCGGCGAGGTGGAGCGCGAGGTGGCGGCACGTGACGGCGCGCTCTTCTGGGCGCCGAACTTCTCGGTCGGCGTCGCGCTGGTCATCGAGGCCGCGCGCGCACTGGGGAGCGCCTTTGCCCGTCAGGAGCAATTCGACGTGCACCTGGTCGAGACGCATCATCGGGCCAAGAAGGATGCACCATCGGGGACCGGCGCGGCGATGGCCGCGGCGGCGGGTGAGGGGTTGGGACGCACCGTGCCGACCACCAGCGTGCGCGTGGGACACGTGCCCGGAACGCACACGCTCGTGATCGACGGACCGTTCGAGCAGATCACGCTCACCCACGAGGCGCGCGACCGGCGCGTCTTCGCCGATGGAGCCGTTCGAGCCGCCGAGTGGCTCGCCGGACGACGCGGCGTCTACACCATGCGCGACCTGCTTCGCGCTGAGGAGGACTCGTGACGAATCGTCCGTTGGCGGGGTGCGGCACCGCGCTCGTCACGCCGTTCCGCCTGGACGGTGAGATCGACGAAGAGGCGCTCCGCGCCCTCGTCGAGTGGCAGATCGCCGAGGGAATTCACTTCCTCGTTCCGTGCGGTTCCACCGGCGAGGCCGCGACGATGACGGTGGAAGAGCAGTCGCGCGTCGTCCGAATCACCGTCGCGAAGGCAGCGGGGCGTGTCCCGGTCGTCGCCGGCGCCGGCTCAAACGATACGAGGAAGGCGATCGCCCTTTCGCTCGCGATGCGCGACGCGGGTGCGACACACCTGCTCCACGCGTCGCCGATGTACAACAAGCCGCAGCAGCGCGGGATCGTCGCGCATTTCCGCGCGATCGCCGAGGCCGTCGACCTCCCGATCGTGGTCTACAACGTCCCGGGGCGCACGGCCAGCAATATCGAGGCGAAGACGACGCTGGAGCTGGCCACGATTCCCGGCATCGTCGCGATCAAGGAGGCCTCGGGGAGCATCGCGCAGATCGGCGACATCCTGCGCGATCGCCCGGCCGGATTCGCCGTCCTCTCCGGCGACGACCCGATGACGCTCCCGGTCATGGCGTTAGGCGGCGAGGGGATCATCTCCGTCGTGAGCAACGTGACGCCCGCGGCGATGGTCGCCCTCACCGATGCCTGCGCGCGCGGCGATTTCGCCGCGGCGCGCACCGTGCACCGCCGCCTCCTCCCCTGGATGTCGGCCGCATTCATCGAAGCCAACCCTGCGCCGGCAAAGGCGGCGCTCGCACTGATGGGTCGCATGGAAAACGTGTTGCGCCTCCCCCTCGTCCCGCTCGCCGAGAACCTGACCGCGCGCGTGCAGTCGGCGCTGGTCACGGCAGGAGTCGAATTCGCATGACGGGGGACGTGCTCGCGGCGCTCGCCGGGCGCATAGCTGAACTCGCGGCCTGCCCGCCGGGAACCGCGCTCCCCGAAGGGGCCGAGGAGACGGTCCGCCAGTTGTTGCAGCTCCTGGAGGATGGCGACGTCCGGGCCGCTGAGCGCACCCACGACGGCCAATGGCGCGCGGTGCCGTGGGTGAAGCAGGGAATCCTGCTCGCCTTCCGGGTCGGCAAGGTGGTCCAACTCGCGGCAGATGAAGGCGGGGCGTTCTCCTTCTTCGACAAGCACACGCTCCCCACCCGGCGCCTCGCATTGAGTGACGGTGTGCGCGTCGTCCCCGGCGGATCGACGATTCGTTCGGGTGCCTACGTCGCTCCAGGCGTGGTGTGCATGCCGCCGATGTACATCAACGTCGGTGCGCACATCGGGACCGGGACGATGGTCGATTCGCACGCGCTCATCGGCTCGTGCGCGCAGGTGGGCGAACGCGTGCACGTGAGCGCCGCTGCGCAGATCGGCGGTGTGCTCGAGCCAGTGAACGCCGCACCGGTTGTGATCGAGGACGAAGTCATCGTCGGCGGGAACTGCGGTGTGTATGAAGGGACGGTCGTGCGTGCCAAGGCGGTGCTCGGCGCCGGCGTCGTGCTGACCCGCGGGACGCCCGTGTACGACCTCGTGCGCGAGACGGTCTACCGAGCGACAGCAAATGCGCCGCTCGAGATTCCGGCAGGAGCGGTCGTGGTTCCCGGCGCGCGCGCGGTGCGCGACGGGTGGGGGGCGGACAACGCGCTCTCGCTCCAGACGCCGATCATCGTGAAGTACCGCGACGACAAAACCGATCTCGCCACCGCCCTCGAAGGGTGGCTGCGCTGACGATGGACGCTCGCCGCGATACCGTCGGCGGGACGGTTCGCGTCCCGGGCGACAAGTCCGTCTCGCATCGTGCCCTGATGTTCTCGGCGTTTGCTCACGGGACATCGCGGGTGCGCGGCATCCTCCAGTCGGACGACGTGCACGCCACGGCACGCGTGCTGCGCGCACTCGGCTGGTCGATCCCCGACGTCGCCAGCGAGATGGTCATCGATGGACGCGGGGTTCGCGCGACACCGCCGTCAGCGACCGTGCAACTCGACTGCGCCAACAGCGGCACCACCACGCGACTCATGGCTGGCGTCGCCTCGGCCCAGACCGTCGCCAGCACCTTCTTCGGCGACGCGTCGCTCTCCAAGCGCCCGATGAAGCGCGTTGCTGCGCCGCTCACGCGAATGGGCGCGCGCATCGAGTTCGAGGAGGGGCGCGACGGTCTCCCGATGACGGTGCACGGCGGCGCACTCCACTCGATCGACTACGAAGTCCCCGTGGCCAGCGCCCAGCTCAAGAGCGCCGCACTCCTCGCCGGGCTATGCGGCGGAGTGCCAGTGCGCGTGCATGAGCCCTCGCCCACGCGCGACCACACCGAGCGGATGCTTTCCGCGCGTGGAGTCTCGATCACGACCGACGGCGGGTGGATCACGTTGCAGCCGGCGGATTCGCTCGCCGCGATCGACGTCGACGTCCCTGGCGATCCGTCTTCGGCTGCGTTCTTCGTCGCGCGCGCCCTCCTTGCCGATGAGGGGATGCTGCGCGTCTCGCACGTGCTCTATAGTCCGCATCGCGACGGCTTCCTGCGCGCCATGCGGCGCATGGGCGCGCGCATCGATGCCACGAGCGAGCCCGCTGGGGGCGAGACACTCGTCCACCTCGACGTGCATGGCGGTTCACGCCTCAAGGCGGTCTCGCTCGGGCGCGACGACGTCACCTCGATGATCGACGAGATCCCGATGCTCGCCGTCCTCGCGTCGCGCGCGGAGGGAACGACGGTCGTGCGCGGCGCCGAGGAACTGCGCGTGAAGGAGAGCGATCGCATCACCGCGGTTGTCTCCAACTTGCGGGCGATCGGCGTGGAGGCGCGTGAGCTCCCCGACGGGCTAGAGGTCGACGGGACCGACGCGCCGCTCTCGGGTCATGTGATCGCGCACGCCGATCATCGCATCGCCATGGCCTTCGGAATCCTCGGCGCCTCGCACAACGTGCAGCTGACGATCGACGATCCCGAGTGCGTCTCGGTCTCGTATCCCGGCTTCTGGCAGGAGCTCGCCCGTGTCGCCCGCTAGCGACACGCCCACCGTTAGGCGGCTCGATGACCGCGGCGGTCACATCGCGGTGGCCATCGACGGACCAGCGGCGTCGGGAAAGTCGTCGACGGCGCAATGGGTGGCGGCCGAACTTGGCTTTCGCCATGTAGACTCGGGAGCGCTCTACCGCGCGGCAACGGCGGCGGCGATACGCACGGGGCGCCCACCCGCCGAATGGACCGAGGCATTCGTACTCGCGCAGGCCGCGCGCGTCACCCTCGTCCCCAGCGAGACGTCGTTCACGCCACACGTCGACGGCACGTCGGTCGTGGAGGAAATCCGCAGCACCGACGTCACGCGCTCCACGCCGCTCGTGGCGCGGATGCCGGAGGTGCGGGCGTGGGTCAACGCCCAGGTGCGGGCCGTGGCCCGCGAGCACGATGTCGTCTGCGACGGGCGCGACATGGGGACGGCCGTCTTCCCGGACGCCGAGCTCAAGGTCTTCCTCGTCGCCGATTCGTGGGAGCGCGCGCGCCGGCGCCTCACTCAGCGCCTCTCGCGCGCCCCGTCCGACGAGGAGATCGCCGAGGAGACCGACCGCCTGGTCCAGCGCGACGCCGCCGACGCCACCCAGACGGTGCAGGCCAAGGACGCGGTGCTGATCGACACCACCTACCTTACGCAGGCCGAGCAGGTCGAGCGAATCGCCGCGCTGGTTCGGGCCGCGCGCCTCCGTCGCCCGCTGACGCCGTGGGACGGGATGCCCATCGTCGGCGCTCCTCCTGAGGGCGATCCAACGTAGCAGCGTCCAAGTGCAGTAGAGAACGCCACTTCTGCGGTTGACGCGACCTCCCGGCTCAGGGTATGTTACGCGTTCCCCAAAATTGCGCCTGGACTCGGTCGCGGGAGTCTTCCGCGGGCGATTCGGGCGCGACGTGTCCTAACCACTGAACAACCACTCAACCTCGTCGCGGCGAGCCTAAACATCCGCTATTGGAGCCACCCTCATTATGTCCGAGCTCGACACCGCCGCCATGTCGGTCGTAGAGAAGCGCAAGGCCCAGAAGGCCGAGCTGCGCCCGCTCGCGAACCGTCGCCCAGAACTGTACGACGAAGACGAGTACTCATCTGCCGAATACGAGCAGATGATGGAGATGTACAACGGGACGCTTGCGTCGATCGACGAGGGCGAGATCGTGAAGTCGAAGGTCCTCGAGATCCGCGACAACATGGTCGTCCTCGATATCGGCTTCAAATCCGAAGGGACCATCCCGCTGGAAGAGTTCAAGGACATGCCCGACCTCAAGCCCGGTGATGAGGTCGAGGTCCTGCTCGAGCATCTCGAAGACCAGGAAGGCTCGGTCGTGCTTTCGAAGAAGAAGGCCGACTTCATGCGCGTCTGGGAGAAGATCCGCGTCGCGTACGAGACCGACGAGCCGGTCGAAGGTACTCTCGTCAAGAAGATCAAGGGCGGCGTCGTGGTGGACCTCATGGGCGTCGACGCGTTCCTTCCGGGATCGCAGATCGCGCTTCGTCGCGTGCCGAACATCGACGAGCTCCTCGGACAGAAGTACGAGTTCAAGATCATCAAGCTCAACAAGCGCCGCCGCAACATCGTCGTCTCGCGCCGCGTGATCCTCGAGGCCGAGCGCGCCGGCAAGCGCGAGAAGCTGATGAAGGAGCTCCAGAAGGACCAGGTGCGGAAGGGCGTCGTCAAGAACATCACCGACTTCGGTGCGTTCATCGATCTCGGTGGCGTCGACGGCCTCCTCCACATCACCGACATGTCGTGGGGGCGCATCTCGCACCCCACCGAGATGGTGCACATCGGTGCCGAGCTCGAGGTCAAGGTCCTGGACATCGACTGGGAACGCGAGCGCATCTCGTTAGGCCTCAAGCAGCTGCAGCCGTATCCGTGGAAGGATGTCATCGAGAAGTACCCGGTCGGCACGCGCGTCGCCGGCAAGGTCGTCTCGATCACCAACTACGGCGCCTTCATCGAGCTCGAGCCGGGCATCGAAGGGCTGGTCCACATCAGCGAGATGAGCTGGACGCGCAACGTTCGCCATCCGTCGAAGATCGTCTCCATCGGCGAGTCGATCGAGGCGGTGGTGCTCAAGGTCGACCCGAACGAGGAGAAGATCTCGCTCGGCATGAAGCAGACGGAGCAGGATCCGTGGATGGTCCTCCCGCTCAAGTACCCGGTCGGGACGCGGCTCTCGGGGAAGGTGCGCAACCTCACCTCGTTCGGCGCGTTCGTCGAGATCGAGCCGGGGATCGATGGCCTCATTCACATCTCCGACATGTCCTGGACCAAGCGCGTCCAGCATCCGTCGGAAGTGGTCAAGAAGGGCGACTCGGTCGACGTGGTGATCCTCAACATCGACGCCGAGAACAAGCGCATCTCGTTAGGCCTCAAGCAGGCCAGCGAGGATCCGTGGCTCCGCATCGGTGAGACCTACCCGGTCGGCACCGAGATGCGCGGGCGCGTCGTGCGCCTGATGGAGAAGGGCGTGGTCGTCGACATTGGCAACGACATCGAAGGCTTTGTCCCGCTCTCGCACCTCCCGTCGGAGAAGGCGATCACCTCGCCGGCCGACGTCTGCTGGGAAGGGATGAACCTCGACCTGCGCGTCGTCGAGGTCGATCCGATCCACCGCCGCATCGTCCTGTCGGTCACGGCGATTCCGGAGGAGCAGCCGCCCAAGCCGGAGACGCCGTCGAAGATCCACACCGAGGACGGCGACGTCGTCGGCGAGATCCCCATGATGGACGCCGACAGCGTGGGCGACGAGTAAGCGCTCCCGCATCGCTCCGAACTCCACACGCCCCCGGGTGCTTCGGCTCCCGGGGGCGTCGTGCATCTGGCGATCGCCGCTCCGCGGCGCGTTGGCCGGGACCGCCCCCGCCGCTAGCTTTGGCGCCCATGACCATGCGTGAGAAACTCGAGCTCCTCGAGCACCGGCGCGCCGAGTCGGAGCAGGGGGGCGGCCCCGCCCGCATCAAGGCGCAGCACGACAAGGGAAAGCTCTCGGCGCGCGAGCGCCTCGACATTCTGCTGGATGACGGCTCGTTCGTCGAATACGACCGCTTCGTCACGCACCGCTCCACCGACTTCGGGCTCGCCGACCACGTGGTCTACGGCGACGGCGTCGTCACCGGGCACGGACGCATCGAGGGGCGTCTGGTCTACGTCTTCTCGCAGGACTTCACCGTCTTCGGCGGCTCGCTGTCGGAGACGTTCGCCGAGAAGATCTGCAAGGTGATGGACCTCGCGGTGCGGAACGGGGCGCCGGTCGTCGGGCTCAACGACTCGGGGGGCGCGCGGATCCAGGAAGGGGTCGTGTCGTTAGGTGGCTACGCCGACATCTTCCTGCGCAACACGCTCGCGTCGGGAGTCGTCCCGCAGATTTCGGCGATCCTCGGGCCGTGCGCCGGTGGCGCCGTGTATTCGCCGGCGATCACCGACTTCGTCTACATGGTGCGCGGGACGTCGTACATGTTCGTCACCGGCCCTAACGTTGTGAAGACGGTCACGCACGAAGACGTGACGATGGAGCAGCTCGGCGGTGCCGACACGCACGCGGGGACGTCGGGTGTCGCCCACTTCGCCTGCGACTCCGAGCTGCAGTGCCTGCAGCACATCCGCGAGCTCTTCCGCTACATCCCGCAGAACAACCTGAGCGACGTGCCGCGGGGGAGTGGGCGCGATCCGCGCGACCGGCGCGACGAGGCGTTGCTCGACGTCATCCCCGACAACCCCGGGAAGCCGTACGACATCCACGACGTGATCTCGCGCGTGGTGGACGACGGCGAGTTCTACGAAGTGCACCGCGACTACGCGGCGAACATCGTCTGCGGCTTCGCGCATTTGGGGGGCTTCAGCGTCGGGATCGTTGCCAACCAGCCGGCGGTGCTGGCCGGCGTGCTCGATATCAACGCATCGGTGAAGGGGGCGCGCTTCGTCCGCTTCTGCGATGCGTTCAATATCCCCATCGTGACCTTCGAGGACGTCCCCGGATTTCTCCCCGGCGTGGCGCAGGAGCACGGTGGCATCATTCGCCACGGCGCCAAGCTCCTCTACGCCTACTGCGAGGCGACCGTCCCCAAGCTCACCGTCATCACGCGCAAGGCGTACGGCGGGGCGTACGACGTCATGAGCTCCAAGCACATCCGCGGCGACGTGAACCTCGCCTGGCCGAGCGCCGAGATTGCGGTGATGGGACCCAAGGGGGCGGTGGAGATTCTGTTCCGCAAGGAAATCGACGCCTCCAGCGATCCGCAGCAGGTGACCGACGAGCGGGTCAAGGAATACACCGAGAAGTTCGCCAACCCGTACGTCGCCGCCTCACGCGGCTACGTGGACGACATCATCGACCCGCGCGACACGCGCCCGCGGCTCATCGATGCCCTCGAGACGCTACAGGGGAAACGGGACAGAAATCCCGCGAGAAAGCACGGCAACCTGCCCCTGTGATGGAGCCCCTCGTCTTCTCGTCTTCTCGTCTTCTCGTCCTCTGATGTTCAAGAAGCTTCTAGTTTCCAACCGCGGCGAAATCGCCCTCCGCATCATCCGCGCCTGCCAGGAGTTAGGCGTCAAGTCGGTCGCGGTCTACTCCGACGCCGACGCGCAGGCGCCGCACGTGCGCGAGGCCGACGAGGCGGTGCACATCGGGCCGGCGGCGTCGAGCGAGAGCTACCTCAAGGGAGAGCGCATCGTCGAGGCGGCGCTTCGTGTCGGCGCCGAGGCGATCCATCCGGGGTATGGCTTCCTCTCCGAGCGTGAGTGGTTCTCCCGGCTGGTGCGCGACTCGGGGCTGGTCTTCGTCGGACCGCCGCCGGAGGCGATCGCCGCGATGGGGAGCAAGATCGCGGCACGGCAGCTGGTCATCGCCGCTGGAGTGCCAGTCGTCCCGGGGACAACCGAACCGCTGCTCGACGCTGCCGAGGCGGCGGAGATCGCCGACAAGTTCGGCTATCCGGTGTTGCTCAAGGCGGCCGCCGGTGGGGGCGGGAAGGGGATGCGCGTGGTGCGCTCGGCGAGCGAACTCTCGTCGTCGCTCGATGCGGCGCGCCGCGAGGCGAAGAACGCCTTCGGCGACGACGCCGTCTACGTCGAGAAGTACATCGAGGGGCCGCGCCACGTGGAGATCCAGGTCCTCGCCGACACGCACGGGAACGTGTTGTCGTTAGGTGAGCGCGAGTGCTCGGTGCAGCGCCGGCACCAGAAGATGATCGAGGAGGCGCCGTCGGTCGCGGTCTCCCCGGAGCTGCGCCGCCGCATGGGAGAAACAGCCGTCGCCGCGGCGCGCGCCGCCGGCTACGTGAATGCCGGCACCTGCGAGTTCCTCCTCGACAAGAACGGCGACTTCTACTTCCTGGAGATGAACACTCGGCTGCAGGTGGAGCACCCCGTGACCGAGCTGGTCACCGGGATCGACATCGTGCAGTGGCAGATTCGTGTTGCAGCTGGCGAGCGCCTCCCGTACCCGGCCGACCTTACGCCGCGTGGCTGGGCGATCGAGTGCCGCATCACCAGCGAGGACCCGGCCAACGGCTTCCTCCCGAGCACCGGGCGCATCGAGTACGTGCACCTCCCAGCGGGGCCCGGCGTTCGGTGGGACGGCGGGATCGAAGCCGGCACCACGGTCGGGCTGAACTACGACCCGATGCTCGCCAAGCTGATCGTGTGGGGAGCGACGCGCACCGAGGCGATCGCCCGCATGCATCGTGCGCTCTCGGAGCTCACGATCGTCGGGATCGAGACGTCGCGCGAGTTCCACCTCCGCGTGATGGAAGACGCCGAGTTCCAGCGCGGCGATATCGAAATCCAGTGGCTGGAGCGGCGCCTCCCCGAGCTGGTCGGCGCGTCGGCCTCGCGCACGCACGTGGAGGCCGCGGCGATCGCTGCTGCACTCCTCGCCGATCGCGATCGGCGCACCCAGCGCAGCGTCCCCTCGAGCGGGAATGGCGACGCGCGCACGGGCGCGACCGCTGGATCGTCAGGTGCAATGGATCCGTGGGTCATCGCCGCGCGACGCGAAGGAGTGCGCTGAGGGGTGGGCGCACGGGAAGGAGGACGGGCGTCGGCCACCGCGCGCATCGCGTCCATTGCAGCCGGCGGAGCGGGAGTCTCGCGCATCGATGGACTCGTCGTCTTCACGCCGCGCACGGCACCGGGCGATCTGGCCGAACTCTCGTACGTCAAGCGTGACCGGCTGGGGCAGGGGCGGCTCACGCGCGTCCTCGAGGCGTCGCCCCTACGCGTCGAACCGCGGTGTCGGCACTACGAGGGTGACGCGTGCGGCGGCTGTCAGCTGCAACACCTCTCGATCGATGCGCAGCGCGACGCGAAGCGGCGCATCGTGGCAGACGCCTTTGCCCGCATCGCCAAGCGTCCGGTCGATATCGCGCCGGTCGTCCCCAGCCCGAACGAGTGGGGATATCGCAACAAGCTCACGCTCACGCTGCGCTGGAGCGACGGGAAATGGCGTGGCGGGATGCACCGCTGGGACGACGTCGACCGTCTCTTCGTGTTGGAGGAGTGCCCGATCACCCATCCGCGCGTTGTCGCGGGGTGGCGCGGCGTGCTCGAGGAGGGACGGCTCCTTCCGCGCGCCCACGAGCTCCGCGGTGCGGTACGGCTGGCGGGAGAGCAACTCGCCCTCCTCATCGAAGGGGGAACGCACTGGGCACACGCCCGCGAGTTCGCCGCACTGCTGCCGAGCTTTGGGGCGGTGCGCTGGATCGACGCGGGGGGGCGGTCGCACGACATCTCGGCGCACGGCGCGCCGCGCCCTACGGCGTCGTTCGAGCAGGTGAACCCGGCGCTCGCCGAGCGGCTGCACGCCGATGTCGTCACGGAAGTGCGCGCGCTGCTCGAACGTTCGAGCGGCGAAATGCCGGCACGCACCGTGATCGACGCGTATGCCGGGGTCGGGGAGACCGCTGCCGCGCTCTCGGCGCTCGGCGTGCAGGTGACCGCGATCGAACTGGACGCGGAGGCCGCCGATCATGCCGCGCGCCAACTCGCGCCTCCATCGCGGGTGGTGGCGGCGCGCGTGGAGGACGTGATGGATTCGCTCCTCCCGGCCGATGCGGTGATCCTCAACCCGCCACGTGCCGGCGTCGACGCCCGCGTGTGCGCTGCGCTCGAGGCGCACGCGTCGTCGGCGAGCGCCCCGAAAGGTGTGGTGTATGTGAGCTGCAACCCGGCGACGCTCGCGCGCGACGTGGCCAGGCTTCCGTCGTATCGGGTGGCGCGCGTGCAACCGTATGACATGTTTCCCCAGACGGCACACGTCGAGACGCTGTGCCTCCTCGTACCGGAGCGCTGAGTGAAGTACATCGTGGACGTGAATGGCGAGCGGCTGACGGTCGACATCGACGGCGATGGCGTCCGTGTCGACGGGCGTCATGTGCGCGCGCACCTGGCCGACGTGGAAGGGACTCCGATCCACCTCGTGACCGTCGAGAACGAGACGCATCGCGTGGCCTCCCGCCGCGGAGATGCGCGCGGGAAATACGCGCTCTGGATGGACGGCTATCGCTTCGAGGCCGAGGCGCTGGACGAACGGATGCGGGCCATTCGCGACCTGACGGCGGCGAACGAGTCGGCCGGCGGGCCGCGCCCGCTCGTCGCCCCGATGCCCGGGCTTATCGTGCGCGTGACGGTCTCCCCCGGCGACTCCGTGGAGGGTGGCACCGGGGTGGTCGTGATGGAGGCGATGAAGATGGAGAACGAGCTGCGAGCACCGGGGGCGGGGACCGCGGTGGTGAAAGCGGTGCACGCCAAGCCCGGACAGGCGGTCGAGAAGGGGGCGTTGCTCGTCGAGTTCGAGCTCCCCGGCTGAGGAGCGCCGCGTTGACGCTGCAGCTGCGCGCGCGCGCGTCGCGCTCCGTTGACAGGTTGTAAGTGCCTATCTAGCTTGCGAGTCTGTCAAAAAGCGCCTTTCTGCGCCGCGCTCGGTCGCGAGTCGGGCCAGTGTGGGCAGTTCTCGTCATTCGTACTCGAACATGAAGACTTTTTCCGCGACGCCCAAGGACATCGAGCGAAAGTGGTTCATCGTCGACGCCGAGGGGCAGGTGCTCGGCCGCATGGCGTCGGAGATCGCGAAGATCCTTCGCGGCAAACACAAGCCGACGTACACCCCGCACATGGATACCGGTGACAATGTCATCGTGATCAATGCGGCCAAGGTGCGCGTCACCGGGCGCAAGGCGGAGCAGAAGCGCTACTTCCGCCACACCGGCTACATGGGGCATGAGAAGTTCACCCCGTTCTCGCGCATGATCGAGAGCCACCCGGAGCGCGTCATCGAGAAGGCGGTGCACGGGATGCTCCCCAAGTCGGCGCTGGCCCGCCAGGTGCTGCGTCTCAAGCTCCGCGTGTACCCCGATGCGAACCACCCGCACGTCGCGCAGCAGCCGACCGTGCTGACCTTCAACGACAAGAGTGAGTAGGGATGGCTGAGAACGCGCAGATTCACGCCGTCGGCCGCCGCAAGGAAGCGGTGTGCCGCGTGTACGTGAAGCCCGGCTCGGGCAAGTGGGACGTCAACGGTCGGACGCTCGGCGACTACTTCCCGCGCCCGACGCTCGTCTCCTCGATCCAGCAGCCCTTCACCGCGACCGACATGCTCGGCCGCTTTGATGTGTCGGCCCATGTCGAAGGCGGCGGACAGACGGGTCAGGC
Organism: Gemmatimonadaceae bacterium; assembly: GCA_044225935.1. GTDB lineage: Bacteria > Gemmatimonadota > Gemmatimonadetes > Gemmatimonadales > Gemmatimonadaceae > SCN-70-22. The sequence goes on along the minus strand of JBGAHX010000023.1, from coordinate 99,032 downwards.
CGGCGCGTTGCGCCTGGCGGTGGCCCGCGCCCTCGTCTCGATGGACGAAACGCACCGTCGCAAGCTCCGCGATCTGGGGCTCCTCACCCGCGACGCGCGTGCGGTCGAGCGCAAGAAGCCGGGACGCCCGGGCGCTCGCAAGCGGTTCCAGTTCTCCAAGCGTTAGAAACAGCAAGACGGGGGACGGGGGACGGGAGACGGGAGTGCCGGCGCGCGATGCGCGCCGGCTTTCGCGAAGCCCGCAGCTCTCGGCCCAGCAGGAGTACCCCGCGAGCCGCGTAGCGGCGAGCAGTGCCGTCCCCCGTCCCCCGTCTCCCGTCCGTTCGTTCTACCTCGCACTTCTCTCGAGCCTCCGCGGGTGCCAGCCCAGCTGGTCGTAGGCGGCGTTGAAAGAGAAGGTCGACCAACCCAAACGATTCACACCGCACCTCCATGTCTTCCCCGACTCTCGAACAGCTCCTCGAAGCAGGCGTTCACTTCGGCCATCAGACGCGCCGTTGGAACCCGAAGATGCGCCGCTTCATCTTCGCCGAGCGCAACGGCATCCACATCATCGACCTGCAGAAGACCCTGCGGCAGGTCGAGCTCGCGCAGAAGCTCGTGCGTGAGGTGATCCTGCGCGGCGACAACATCCTCTTCGTCTGCACCAAGCGGCAGCTTGCCGCCATCGTGAAGGGCGAGGCGGAGCGCGCCGGCGCGATGCACGTCACCGAGCGTTGGCTCGGTGGGCTCCTCACCAACTTCCAGACGGTGAAGAAGCAGACGCGTCGTCTCAAGGAGCTCGAGGCGGGCTCCGAGGCGGGTGGCGACTTCGAGAACTACACCAAGAAGGAACAGCTCCTCCTCACCCGTCAGCGCGACAAGCTCTCCAAGAACCTGTCGGGCATCAAGAACATGGCGCGCCTCCCCGGGCTCCTGTTCATCGTCGATGCCAAGAAGGAGCGCATCGCGGTCTCCGAGGCCAACAAGCTCGGTCTCCCGATCGTTGCCATCTGCGATACGAACTCCGATCCGGACCTGATCACCGTCCCGATCGCCGGCAATGACGACGCGATTCGCTCGGTCGAGCTGATCACGCGCATGATCGCCGACACGATCGTCGAGGCGCGCCGCGAGGCCCCGGTCCGTTCGCAGGAGGAGGACGCGGAGGAGAGCACCTACAGCTCCGATCGCGGCCTCGAGCCGGCCGCCGCTGGCGGGAGCGACGAAGAGCGCCGCAAGCGCCGTCGTCCGCGCCGTCGCCGGGCCAAGCCCGAAGCGATCGCGGCGCGCCTCAAGACTGGCGAAGCCGGCGCTGAGGGGGGCGACGCGGGTGACGGTGGCGACGCCGATGGCGGCGACGCCGGTGGAGACGACAGCGGAGAGTGAACGACCAACGGAGCGAGCGCCCCAGCCGGCGCGCCCGCTCCAACGCCGAGTGAGTCCGAGGTGGACTCGCTCACGTCAGCAGCACTGACCAGCGCCGCCGGCACCCGAGCCGGCGGCGTTTTCACGAATCGAAGGACACGACAATGAGCAAGCCGATCACGGCGAAGGACATCGCCGACCTCCGCGCCCGCACGGGCGCGGGCATGATGGACTGCAAGAAGGCGCTCGAGGAGGGAGAGGGCGACGTCGAGAAGGCGGTCGCCATCCTCCGCACCAAGGGGATCGCCAAGGCCGAGAAGCGCGCCGGGCGCGCCGCGTCCGAGGGGCGCATCGTCGCCGTGACCGGTGCCGATGGTCGCAGCGTTGCGCTCGTCGAGGTCAACTCCGAGACCGACTTCGTCGCCCGCAACGACGAGTTTGGGGATCTCGCCCAGAAGCTCGCCACGCAGGTGCACCAGGACGACGCGATCGACCACGTCGTCCATGTGGCCGGTGAGGGGACGCTCTTTGCGCAGACCTACCACGCCGACAGCAGCAAGACGGTCGAGGAGGCGGTGAAGGCGGCGTCGGCCAAGACTGGCGAGAACGTCGTGCTGCGCCGTTATGCACGCTTCACGACGACTGGTGCGTTAGGCACGTACGTGCACTTCAACCACAAGGTCGCCGCGGTCGTGGAGATCGTCGGGTCGGCCGGTGATGAAGTCGACGCCCTCGCGAAGGAAGTTGCCGAGCACGTCGCCGCCGGCGTGCCGCGCGTGCCGGTCGCGGCGACGCGCGCCGAGGTGCCGGAGTCGCTCATCGCCAGCGAGCGCGCCATCTTCGAGGCGCAGGCCAAGGAGAGCGGCAAGCCCGACGCGATCGTGCAGAAGATGGTCGACGGTCGCATAGCCAAGTTCTTCGGCGAGATCGTGCTCAACGAGCAGCCGTGGGTGCGCGATGACTCGAAGACGATCCAGCAGCGCATCGACGAGGTCGCGAAGACCGTCGGCAAGCCACTCACCATCCGCCGCTTCGTGCGCTTCCAGATGGGTGAGGAGTAAGTGAGCGTGAGCGACGCCGGCACCAGTTACAAGCGGATCCTTCTCAAGCTCTCCGGCGAGGCCCTCGCCGGAGACAAGGGGTCGGGCTTCGACTTCGAACGCGTCAACCAGTTCGCCGACGAGATCAAGGGCGTCGTCGAGACCGGGGTCGAAGTCGGGCTGGTAATCGGCGGTGGCAACATGGTGCGCGGGACGCAGCTGGCGGCGCTCGGTCTCGACCGGGTCGCCGCCGACTACATGGGGATGCTCGGCACCGTGATCAATGCGATCGCGCTGCAGGACGTCCTCGAGAAGAAGAAGCTCGACACCCGCGTGATGACGGCGATCCGCATGGAGGAGTTGGCGGAGCCGTACATCCGCCGGCGCGCGCTGCGTCACTTCGAGAAGGGGCGCATCGTGATCTTTGCCGCCGGCACCGGCAACCCGTATTTTAGCACCGATACCGCCGCAGCCCTGCGCGCGATCCAGATCAAGGCCGAGGTGATCATCAAGGCCACGAGCGTGGATGGCGTGTACTCGGCGGACCCGAAGAAGGACCCCAACGCCCGGCGTTACGAACAGATCTCCTACCGCGACGTGATGCTGGAGGAGCTGGGGGTCATGGACCAGACGGCAGTGACGCTCTGCAAGGAGAACAAGCTGCCGCTGATCGTCCTGAACATTCACGAGCACGGCGCAGTCGCCCGCGCGGTACGCGGCGAACGCGTAGGGACCATCGTTCGATGAGCAACATCCAGAGCATCCTCAAGGAATCGCGCGCCCTCATGGACAAGGCCTATGAGAGCGCGAAGCATGAATTTTCCTCGGTGCGCTCGGGCAAGGCGAATCCGACCATGCTCGACACCGTTCGCGTCGAGACGTATGGCTCGCACATGTCGCTCAACCAGGTGGCGAACGTGAGCAGCCCCGAGCCGCGTCTCCTGATCGTGACCCCGTTCGACAAGGGGCAGATCAAGGCAGTGGAGAAGGCGATCCGCGAGTCCGAGTTGCAGCTGGACCCGGCGATCCAGGGGAACATCATCCGCATCCCGCTCCCGGCGATGAACGAGCAGCGCCGGAAAGACCTGGTGAAGGTCGTGCACAAACTGGCGGAAGAAGGACGCATCGGCGTGCGCCACGGGCGTACCGACGGACGCGACCGTCTCAAGAAGCTCGACGGCGTCTCCGAGGATGACGTGAAGCATGCGGAGAAGGACCTGCAGAAGGCGCATGACGACGTCATGGCGAAGATCGATGCGCTCGTGAAGGCGAAGGAAGCCGAGATCATGGAAGTGTGATCGCGCCCGAGCGCGATCGTGGATGCCCGATCGCGGCGCAGCGCGATCGTGGAACTGTGAAAGCGGCGACGCGCGTGCGCCCGCAGCGAGGCCGCCATGGGTGAACTGGCGCGTCGCGTGCTCGTGGCGCTCGTCGCCGCGCCGCTGGCGATCGGAATGGTCTACCTCGGCGGGCTCCCGCTCGCGCTCTTCCTGGGCGCGGTGGGAGCCGCTGGCGCCTGGGAGGTGTATCGCATCGCCCGTCACGGCGGTGTCGAGGCGATGGACGCGTTAGGCATCCCGCTCGCCTTCGCCCTCCCGCTGGTGGCCCACGCCGATCGGCTGATGCTGCTGCGCAGCCCAACGGCGATCGGCGCGGTGATCTTCGTGGCGCTCCTCGGCGCGTCCATCTGGGCGCGAGGGATCGGCGGACGCCCGCTCGAATCGGTGGCCGTTACCGTCTTTGGCGCATTGTACGCCGGCGGGATGCTCGCGTTCGGCTACCTCCTCCGGCATCACCGCTTTGTCATCGAGCCCGCCGCCGGGACGGCGCTCGTCCTCTTCCCGGTGATCCTGACGTGGGCGTCGGATATCGGCGCGTACTTCGTCGGTCGCGCACTGGGGAAGGCGAAGCTCATGCCCTCGATCAGCCCGGGGAAGACGCGCGCCGGCGCGATCGGCGCGCTGGTGCTGACGATGGGGATCGCGGTGATCTACAACGCGCAGGTACTCCGCCCGGCAGCCCAACTGGCGCTTGCGCCGTGGACGGCGCTCGTCTTCGGACTTGTTGTCAGCGTGGCGGCGCAGATCGGCGACCTCGCTGAATCGCTCCTCAAGCGCGAGGCCGGGGTCAAGGATTCGTCGCACCTCCTCCCGGGACACGGCGGGATCCTCGACCGGCTCGACTCGCTCTACTTCGTCCTCCCGCTGGCGTACCTGATCCTCGGTCGCCTCCTCCTCGCGGCGCCGCAATGACGCGGCCCACGCGCGTGCAAGGGGTTGCCATCCTCGGCTCGACCGGATCGATCGGGCGATCCGCGCTGCGCGTCGTTGACCGGCATCCCGATCGATTTCGCGTCGCCGCGCTCACGGCGCACTCGAATGCCGAAGAGCTGGCAGCGCAGGCCGCCGCCCGTCGCCCGGGGTATGTCTCGCTGGTCAAGGGAGGCGAGTCGAGTGCGCGCCTGGAGTGGCGACGCGGCCCCGAGTCGCTCACCGAGGCCGCGACGCGTCCCGATGTCGACATCGTGCTCAACGCCATCGTCGGCGCCGCGGGGCTCGATGCGACGCTCGCCGCCCTGGAGGCGGGAAAGCGTGTCGCACTCGCCAACAAGGAGTCGCTGGTGGTGGCGGGGGCGCTGGTGGCGCGCGCCGCGGCGAACGGCGGGGGAACCGTCGTCCCGGTCGACAGCGAGCACTCGGCGATCCTGCAGTGTCTCGCGTCGCGACCGACAACCGAGGTGCGCCGCCTGGTGATCACGGCGTCGGGGGGACCGTTCCGAGAATGGCCAACCGAGAAGGTGAGACAGGCCACGCTCGACGACGCGCTCAAGCACCCGACCTGGAGCATGGGGCGCAAGATCACCATCGACAGCGCCACGCTGGTCAACAAGGCGCTGGAGGTGATCGAGGCGCATCACCTCTTCGGGCTCCCATTCGACAAGATCGACGTCGTGGTGCATCCCCAGAGCGTGGTCCACTCGATGGTCGAGTTCATCGACGGGAGCGTGATCGCGCAACTCGGGATTCCTTCGATGGAGCTGCCGATACTCTACGCGTTGACACATCCGGAGCGAATCGATGACGCCGGTGTACCTCGGCTGGACCCGGTCGCTATGTCGCCGCTGACGTTCGAGCCGGTGCGGCACGATGCCTTTCCAGCGTTGGCACTCGGGATCGCGGCGGGACGTAGGGGAGGGGCGGCACCGGCAGTCTTCAATGCGGCCAACGAGCAGGCGGTCGCGCTCTTTCTGGCCGGAACGATCCGCTTTCACGAGATTTCCACCGCGATCGACGCTGCGCTGTGCGCCTTGCAGGATTCTCCCGGCGACGACCGGGGGGCGCTCCTCGCGGTCGACGCGGCGGCACGACAACACGTCAAGGATCTCTTCGCATGTTGAAGTACATCGCCCCACTCCTCGTGTTCGGGATCGTGGTCTTCGTCCACGAACTTGGGCACTTCATCGCCGCCAAGATGACGGGGGTGTACGCTCCCGTTTTCGCCTTCGGCTGGGGTCCGCGACTCTTCGGCTTCAAGTGGGGCGAGACCGATTACCGCTGGTCGTGGTTCCCGATCGGAGGCTTCGTCGCCATGGCGACGAAGGACAGCGAAGCGATGTCGGCGATCGAGGGCCAGACGGACTTGAGCGCCCCCTCCGAGGACGGTGCCGCCGCCGAGGGGGTCGAAGGGCACCAGCGCGGCCTCAATCCGATTCCGTACGATCCAGCCGCGCTTCGACCGTTCGGGCCGAAGCCGGTGCCGAGCGATCGCTGGATCGAGTCGAAGTCGCTCCCGGCCAAGGTGTTCATTCTTTCGGCCGGCGTCATCATGAACGTGGTCCTCGCGCTCGGCGTGTCGACGGCGAGAGTGATGCAGTTCGGCACGTTCTACACCCCGGCGGTCGTCGATTCGGTCGTGCCCGATCGCCCCGCAGCGGCGGCTGGAGTCGCAAGGGGTGACAGCATCGTCGCCATCGCCGGGACGCCCGTCCGGGAGTGGGATGACGTGCTCGAAAAGGTGAGTGCGTCGCCGGGGCAACAACTCGAGTTTGACGTGATTCGTGCGGGTGCACGCGTCTCGTTGCAGGTCACCCCGGTGCTCAGCGACGCCCAGGATCTGGACACCGGCGCCCCGATCAAGGTCGGTCGTATCGGGCTCGCACCGCGCCCGGAGTTGGTCAGGGAATCGGTTTCCCTTGGAACGGCGTTCGCTCTGGGGTGGGACGATACGTGGCAGATGGGAGGAAGTGTCATCAAGGTCGTGCGCGGACTCTTCTCCGGCGCCGTCTCGGTGAAGCAGCTTGGCGGACCTATCGCGATCGCCCGAACCTCGTTCGAGGCTGCCAAGAGTGGTTGGGAGACGCTGCTCAAGCTCCTCGCCTTCCTGAGCATCAACGTCGCCGTGCTCAACATGCTCCCGATTCCGCTGCTCGACGGCGGGCAGATCCTGCTCCGCGTGATCGAGCGCGCGAAGGGGGGAGAGTTCAGCCTTCGCACGCAGGAGATGATCGCGCGCGTTGGTGTGATGGCGATCGCCCTTCTCTTTGCCCTCGTGATGTTCAACGACATCAAGGGGCTGGTGCAGTCGTTCTTCACATGAGGCGGTGGCTCGTCCTCGCCGCAGTACTGCTGCTGCCGGCGTTTGCTCGCCCACTCGAGGCACAGCTCAAGGGAGTCCGATTCGAGGTCACCGCCGTCGGCGACACGACGCTGAGCTTTCAGTCGGGAACGGAGCGCTGGTTGCGCCGAGGCATCGAGGGAATCGCCGTCGATCCCCGCAGGCATGATGTCCTCGTGGCGCGGCTGCGGGTGCTGCGCGTGGACAGGAGCGGCGAAGTGACCGCGTTGGTCACCGGGCAGACGACCGCGGTGACGACCGAGCATGTGGTGCTCATTCAGGAGCGCCGCCCGCCCTGGTTCCGCAAGCGCTCGTTCTGGGGCGGGCTTCTGCTCGGTGCCGCGTTAGGTGCGACGGCCGGCTCGCAGTTCTAGCGGGGTCGTTAGGTGCGCGCCATGCGCGCGCACGTGGTGCGCGCCAGTCGCGCGCACGTGGTGCGCCCCAGTCGCGCGCACGTAGTCGAAGCGAGGGACGCTTCCTCCACGGCGCGGTACCTGAGCACCAGCGATGTGGCGACCGCGGCGTCGCGGACGTTGCGGCCGCCGGGGCGCCGGACCGGCTCAGTTGCGCTCGCAGATCACCCGGAAGGTGAGGGCAGTGGGGCGGTCGGCGGAGACCACCACGTTCTCGTTGACGTAGCTCGCGCAGAGCGGCTGTTGCGCCGTCAGGCGATACGTCCCCGCGGGAACGGCGAGCCCCCCTTCGAGCGGGAGCGTCCCCTCCAGGCGGATTTTCTCGTCGCTCGAGACCACGGTGTAGCGAGCGCCACTCGCGACGTTGAGCAGGTTGATCGCGATGCTGCCGCAGGCGCGCGGCGTGAGCGACACGTTACGCACCGCACCGGCGCGCACGGTGACGCGCTCCTCGACCGTCGCCCACGAGCAGCCGCTCGACGCCGGCACCGAAGCACCGACCACGTAGTCGCCCGGCTTGAGCGAGTCGTCGCGCCAGGCGCCGTCGGCGACGGCCTGCCCGTTGAAGCTGATGCGCGCATTGGACGGAGCGGAGACGGTGAGCTTTCCCGTGGTAGGCACCGGCGTCGGGCGCGTGTTGGGGCGGGCGGGCTCCTTCGTTCCGATCGCGCTGCTGTCTCGCCCCGCGATACTATCGCGCGCGGCGCTGTCGACGGTCGCGGAGTCGCCGGCGTTGGCGAGCAACCCTGGCGTCGTTAGGCTGTCGGCGCGTAGCGAGTCGCTCGCCGCGGTCGCGCCCTTCGCGCCGGAATCGCTCCGGAATGCGAGCGTGATGACGGTCGCCAGGAGCGCGACGACGACGATCGACATCGACGCGGCGCGCCGCCAGGCGTGCTTGGCGGTGCGACGAAAGGGGGCGACGAGCGTCGGCGTCTCCGACGGCGACATGTACATCCCGCGCGCGCCGGCATCGTTCGGCGTGTTGAGCACCGTCGTCAGCTCGTCGGCGAGCTGCTCTCCGGTGGCGGGGCGGTCGTCCGGATGCTTGGCCAGGCAGCGGAGCAGGAGGTTCTCGAACGCCGGCGAGATTGACGGATTGATCGACCGCGGCGACGGCGGCTGATCCTCGACGTGCTGGCGGGCGATCTCGTACCAGTCGTCCCCCTCGAAGGGGAGGCGTCCGGTGACGGCGCGGTAAAGCGAGACGCCAAGCGAGTAGATGTCGGCGCGCCCGTCGAGCGGCTTGGCCCTCGCCTGTTCGGGGGCGAAGTACTGCGGCGTCCCCACCACCATGTTCGTCCCGGTCTGGTTCGTGTAACCGGAGACGGCGCGGGCAATCCCGAAGTCGGCGACCACGGCATTGCCGTGGGTATCGAAGAGGATGTTGTCGACCTTGATGTCGCGATGGATGACCCCTTCGCGGTGCGCGAAGCCCAGGGCGCGGGCCACGTCGATCCCGACGCGCACCACGAACTCCTCGGGGAGGGAGGGCGACGTCTCGAGCTTGTCGGCCAGCCCCGTAGGGAGGTAGTCCATCACGAAGTACACGGCGTCATCATCGCGCCCGACGGCGTAGATGTTGACGATGTTGGGGTGACGGAGCTTGGCGGCGGTGGAGGCTTCGCGGCGGAAGCGCTCCTCGAAGGTCGGATCCCCGGCGAACTGGGGCTTGAGGACCTTGAGGGCTACGGGAATCTCCAGTTCCGGATCGAATCCGCGGTATACCCACGCAAATCCGCCGGAACCCACCAGCGCTTCGACTCGGTACTTGCCGAGCGTCTTTCCGAGATAGCGCTCAGGCACTGAGGGATGCCTTTACAGTGATGGGCGCTTCGAGTAAGTTGAGTGTCTCCAAAAGACTTAGCGCACAAGTCGAGTTGTCCGCGTCGAGAATATACCACATGGCCTTCGAAAAAGCAGCGACGATCGCGAAGTATCAAACGTCCGAATCCGACACGGGTTCGACACGCGTGCAGGTCGCGATCCTCACGGAGCGCATCAACTACCTCAGCGACCACTTCAAGAAGCACAAGAAGGATCATCACAGCGAGCAAGGGCTGCTGAAGATGATCGGTCAGCGCCGCCGACTGCTCGGATACCTCAAGCGCACCGACGTTGAGGGGTACCGTAAGGTCATCGGTGAGCTCGGCCTCCGTCACTAGAACTCGTCGCTCCACACGCAATCGCGCGGCAGCCCCCATGGGGCCCGCGCGTTTTGTGTTCTAACGAGATACCGTCACACACATGATGCAACGAATCGAGAAGACCTTCGCGGGTCGCCCCCTGGTCATCGAGACCGGCCGCATGGCCAAGCAGGCCGCCGGATCGGCCGTCGTCACCTTCGGCGAGACGATGGTGCTCGCCGCCGTCACGGTCAGCGACAAGGAGTCGACACTCCCGTTCTTCCCACTCCTCGTCGAATACCGGGAGAAGACCTACGCTGCTGGGAAGATCCCCGGCGGATTCATCAAGCGCGAAGGGCGCCCGCACGACCACGAGATCCTCGCGGCGCGCATCATCGATCGCTCCATCCGCCCGCTTTTTCCCGAAGGCTTCAAGAACGAAGTGCAGGTCTACATCTACGTCATCTCCGCCGACCAGGAGAATGACTCCGATGTCCTCGGCCTGATCGCCGCGTCCTTCGCGCTCAACGCGTCGAAGATCCCGTTCCTCGGCCCGATCGCCGGCGTGCGCGTGGGACGCGTGCAGGATAAGTGGATCCTCAACCCCACCTTCCAGCAGCTCGAATACTCCGATCTCGACCTCGTCGTCGCCGGCTCGTCCGATTCGATCGTGATGGTCGAAGGCGGAGCGAACGAGATCACCGAGGGCGACGCCCTCGATGCGCTCACTGTCGCGCACAAGGGGATCAAGGAGCTTATCGCCGCGCAGCAGGAACTCCTCGCCAAGACCGCCGTCGACAAGATGGCGTGGACCAAGAGCGAGACCGCGGCCGACATCGTCGATGGCGTCAAGGCGGCCGCCGAGAAGAAGATCGCCGAAGCGATCAACCAGAAGGACAAGGCCACGCGTGTGCAGGCGGTCGAAGCGGTCAAGCGTGCCGTGAAGGACGCGATGGCGACGGAGAAGCCCGAATGGGCTGGCCTCGTCGGACCGGTGCTCGATGACCTCGAGTATCACGCCCTTCGCTCACAGGTGCTCTCGACCGGCTTCCGCGTCGACGGCCGCAAGCCGACCGAAGTCCGCGCCATCAGCATCGACACCTCGGTCCTGCCGCGTGCGCACGGCTCGGCGCTCTTCACGCGCGGGCAGACGCAGGCGCTCGTCGCCTGTACGTTAGGCACCGCCGACGATGTCCAGCGCGTCGACTCGATCAAGACGTCGGCTGAGACGACGAAGTCGTTCATGCTGCACTACAACTTCCCGCCCTTCTCCACCGGTGAAGTGCGCCCGATGCGCGGCACGTCGCGCCGCGAGATCGGCCACGGCAACCTCGCCGAGCGCGCGTTGCAGGCCGTCCTCCCGCCGTTCGAGGAGTTCCCGTACACGCTGCGCATCGTCTCCGACATCATGGAGTCCAACGGCTCCTCGTCGATGGCGTCGGTGTGCGGTGGTTCGCTGGCGCTCTTCGATGCCGGCGTTCCGACGCGCGCTGCCGTTGCCGGTGTGGCGATGGGGCTCATCAAGGAAGGGGACAAGTACGCGATCCTCACCGACATCCTCGGGACCGAGGATCACCTGGGCGACATGGACTTCAAGGTCGCCGGGACGGAGCAGGGGATTACCTCGATCCAGATGGACATCAAGATCGAGGGGCTCGACCTCGGGATCATGAAAGAAGCGCTCGCGCAGGCGCGCGAGGGGCGTCTCCACATCCTCGGCGAGATGAACAAGGCGCTGAGCGCGCACCGCGGCGACCTGTCGCCGTTCGCGCCGCGCATCATCACGATGACGATCAACCCGGAGAAGATCGGGGATCTCATCGGGCCCAAGGGGAAGACGATCCGCGGAATCCAGGAGGAGACCGGCGCCGAGATCACGGTCGACGACAGCGGGTTGGTCACCATTGCAGCTGTCGGCGGCGAGTCGATGGATCGCGCACGCCAGATGGTCATGGCGATCACCGCCGAACCGGTCGTCGGCGAGACGTACGAAGGGACGGTCAAGACGGTCACCGCCTTCGGCGCCTTCATCGAGATCATGCCGGGCTCCGAAGGGCTCCTGCACGTCTCCGAGATGCGTCACACGCGCGTCGAGAAGCCCGAAGACGTGGTGAAGAAGGGCGATCGCGTCACCGTGAAGCTCATCGATCGCGACGAGCGCGGGCGCCTGCGCCTCTCGATGAAGGCGCTCCTTCCCAAGCCCGAGGGGATGGAGGAGTCGTCGGAGTCGAACGGCGGCGGCGAAGGGCGCGAGGAAGAGGACGGCGAGTCGCGTCGTGAGCGCGGTCCGCGCCGCGGTAGCGGTGATCGCGGCCGTCGCGGCGGGCGGTGAGCAATGACGCAGTGGGCGCTCGCGACGCGAGCGCCCGCTCGATCAGCGCGCCGCCAAGCGCGCGTGAGGTGACGGACGGCGTGGGAATACGCCGGACGCAGTTCGCGAACGGGCTCACGATCGTGTCGGAGTGGATGCCAGGCGTACGATCGGTCTCGATCGGCGCCTGGGTTCGCATTGCGTCGGTTCACGAGCCGCGCGCGCTCATGGGAGTGTCGCACCTCCTCGAGCACATGGTCTTCAAGGGGACGCGGCGGCGCTCGGCGAAAGACATCGCCATGTCGCTGGAGAACCTCGGCGGTTCGCTCGACGCGTACACGTCGCGCGAGCACACGGCGTATCAGGCGCGCGTGCTCGACGAGCATCTCTTCCAGGCGGTCGACGTCCTGGGCGACCTGATCTTCGAACCGACGCTTCGCGACGCCGACCTCGCGCTCGAGCGCAAGGTGGTGCTCGAGGAGATCGCGATGGTCGATGATACCCCCGACGATCTGGTCTTCGAGCTGCATAACGAGTTGCTCTGGGGAGAACATCCCTATGGCTACTCGATCCTCGGCACGCGCGACAGCGTGAAATCGCTCGGTGTTCGCGAGCTTCGCGCACTCCACCGCGCCGGATACCAGCCGCAGCACATCGTGGTCGCGGCGTCGGGGAACGTGGAGCACGACGCGTTGCTCGATGCGCTGCGCCAGGCGGGATGGGAGAACGTGCCGCGGGGCGATACTGCACCCGCGGTCGCCCCCGTTCCGCAGGCCGTCGCTCCAAGCGAGCGCCATGTGGAGCGCGACGCGGCGCAAACGCAGATCGTCTTTGGCACCCCGACAATTCCGTACGGCGACGACCGGCGCTATGCGATGACCCTGGCGTCGACGCTCCTCGGCGGCGGGATGAGTTCGCGCCTCTTCCAGCGGGTGCGCGAGGAGATGGGACTCGCCTACTCGGTCTCGTCGTTCCACAGCTATCACAGCGACAGCGGGACGCACGGCGTGTATCTCGCGACATCGCCGGAGACGGCCCAACTCGCGGCCGACGCGGTGCGCCAGGAAATGCGCGAGGTGGCGAGCCGCGGCTTCACCGACGACGAACTCGCGGCGGGAAAGGGGCAGCTCAAGGGGCAGATCACCCTGTCGCTCGAAAGCAGTTCGTCCCGCATGTATCGCGCGGCGGCAACGGAATTGTACGGCGAGCCGTATCGTCCGATCGACGATGTCCTGTCGCAGATCGACGCGATCGGGGCGAACGAGGTAGCGGCGCTTGCCGCCTCCTTCTTCGATCCCGACCGTCAAACTGTGCTGAGCCTCGGACCTGCTCCGGGCTCGGCCTGAGTACCACCCAACACCTCAGCGAGCCTAACGACAATGCGCATAGGCGTTCCGAAGGAAATCAAGACGAATGAGAACCGTATCGCCCTCGTCCCTGCCGGCGCCGAGACGCTGGTCGCGGCCGGGCACGAAGTCCTGATCGAGAAGGGAGCCGGGGAAGGGAGCGGCTTCGAGGACAGCGACTACACCGCGGTCGGCGCCAAGATCGCCCCCGACGCGGCGGCCACGTGGGCTGCGGCCGACATGATCATGAAGGTGAAGGAGCCGATCGAGCGCGAGTGGGCGCACATGCGCCGCGGGCAGACGATCTTCACGTACTTCCACTTTGCAGCTGACGAGAAGCTGACGAAGGCGCACCTCGCTTCCGGGGCGACGTGCATTGCCTACGAGACCGTCGAGCTCCCGAGCCGCGAACTCCCGCTCCTGACGCCGATGTCGGAAGTGGCGGGGCGCATGGCGGTGCAGGAGGGGGCCAAGTACCTCGAGAAGCTGTACGGCGGGCGCGGCGTCCTCCTGGGGGGCGTTCCGGGAGTACCGCCGGCCAAGGTCGTGATCCTCGGCGGTGGCATCGTCGGGATCAATGCGGCGAAGATGGCGGCGGGGATGGGAGCCAAGGTCGTGATCCTCGACGTGTCGCTCGAGCGGCTACGCTACCTCTCCGACGTGATGCCGGCGAACGTGCAGCTCATCTTCTCCAACCGGCACAACATCCTCGAGCAGATCAGCACGGCGGACCTCGTGGTCGGCGGGGTGCTGATCCCGGGCGCCAAGGCACCGAAGCTGGTGCGCCGCGAGGATCTGTCGAGCATGCGTCCGGGGTCGGTGATCGTCGACGTGGCGATCGACCAGGGCGGGTGCGTGGAGACGATCCATGCGACGACGCACGAGAACCCGACGTACGTGGTGGACGGCGTGATTCACTACGGCGTGGCGAACATGCCGGGCGGGGTGCCGCGTACCTCGACGCTGGCGCTGACCAACGCGACGCTGCCGTACGCGGTGCAGCTGGCGAACAAGGGGTGGAAGCAGGCGTTGCGGGACAACCCGGCGCTCAAGAAGGGGCTCAACGTGTACGACGGGAAGGTGACGTACGCGGGAGTCGCCGAGGCGTTCGGGATGGAGTATCACGAGGCCAGCCAGTTCCTGGGCTGAGTTTTCAGAAGACGAGAAGACGATCTGAGTTTTCAGAAGACGAGAAGACGAGAAGACGAGAGGATTCCTCTCGTCTTCTTGCTTTCTCGGGGGACGCGGAGCACTGAGCTGTCACTTCGGGGCGTGTTTCGCCGTGGGGAAGTGCACCGCGGTACCTTTCTCCTCATGACTACTGACACTTCTGCTCTCGGCGTCCGCGTCCGGCGGCTCGAGCACAATCCGGACCTGCCGCTTCCGTCGAGACAAAGCAGCGAGAGCGCCGGGTACGACGTGTGCTCGTGCGAGCCGGACTTCACGCTTGCACCTGGCGAGCGGCGCGCGGTGGCGACGGGGTTGGCGTTCGCGTTGCCGTCGGGGCTGGAGATGCAGGTACGGGCGCGGTCGGGGCTGGCACTCAAGCACGGGATCACGCTGCCTAACGCGCCGGGGACCATCGATCCCGACTATCGTGGGGAGCTCAAGGTGATCCTCCTGCACGCCGGCAGCGAACCGTTGGTCATCAAGCGGGGCGACCGCATTGCGCAGTTGGTCTTTTCGCGCTTCGAGGCGCCGGCGCTGGCCGAGGTGGCCTCGCTCGACGACACGGCGCGCGGCGCCGGCGGGTTCGGGAGCACGGGGGTCTAGCCCGGCAGCTGCAACGTTGGGCCTCGGCCGCTGAGCGAGCATTCGCTCGGCGTCGAGGCGTTGGGGGGCTGCCGGACGCGAAGACGCGCGACCGCGTCTCCGCGACGTGGTACTCGCGCCGGTGCGGAGGTGCTCGACGCTCGACATTGTGGCGACTATCGGCGCCGCTCGCGAGCGCGCTCCACCGTCACTCGCCGCGCTCGCGCAGCGCTCGGTGCGCGTCGAAGATGGGGCGGAAGCGTCCTCGATTCGGCGCGTCCGATCCTGGAAAACGAGGCCGAGCTCGTGCCCGCCGCGCGAGGGAAGGGGGCGTGAAGGCTCCCCGATTTCACCTGCCGCGAGTTCGGTCGGCGACCTGCGTCACACCCCCGATTCCCGCCCGCGGCGACCCGTGCGACGCCTCGGCGGACCGAGGCGTAGGTTGTGATCTGCCAATGCCTTGCCCCTCCTCACCTCTGCCGCTACTTTCCCGGCACTCGGCGTGTCGCCCCTTCAGACTACCGGCGCTCCCAACCGGGGCGTCAGGATTTCTACATACATGCGTTGGCCTTCACTGTCGGCGGGCAAGCTCTTCCCCGCGAATGCAATCGCCGTTGACCTCGGCACCGCCAATACCCTGGTGTACGTCAAGGGAGAAGGCATCGTCCTCAACGAGCCATCGGTCGTCGCGATCGATCGCGAAACCAAGCGGGTAAAGGGAGTAGGGCTCGAAGCCAAGCGCATGCTCGGGCGCACACCGGACGGGATCATCGCCGTCCGCCCCATGAAGGACGGCGTGATCGCCGACTTCGACGTCACCGAGAAGATGCTCCGGTATTTCCTGGAGCTGATCATCAAGAACCGGATGTTCAAGATCAAGCCGCGCGTGATCGTCTGCGTCCCCTCCGGCATCACCGAGGTGGAGCGGCGCGCGGTGCGCGATTCGGCGTTAGGCGCCGGCGCCAAGGAAGTCTTCATGGTCGCCGAGCCGATGGCGGCGGCGATTGGCGTCGGACTCCCGATCGAGACGCCGACTGGCAACATGGTCATCGACATCGGCGGCGGTACGACCGAAATCGCCGTCATCGCGCTCTCCGGCATCGTCAGCGACACCTCGATCCGCACCGCGGGCGACGAGCTCGATACGGCAATCGTGCAGTTCATGCGCAAGAACTACAACCTGCTCATCGGCGAACCGACGGCGGAGTTGATCAAGATCACGATCGGATCGGCCGCTCCGGTGGGCGACGAACGCGAGATGGACGTGAAGGGGCGCGATCTTGTCTCCGGCATCCCGAAGACGGTGCGGGTTCACTCCTCGGAGATTCGCGAAGCGATCCAGGAGCCGATCCAGCAGATCGTCGATGCCGTGCGCCGTGCGCTCGAGATCACGCCGCCCGAACTGTCGAGCGACATCGTCGACCGCGGGATCGTGATGACCGGCGGTGGTGCGCTCATTCGCGGGCTCGACGTCGTGCTGAGCCAGGAGACCGGCCTGCCGATCCACGTGGACGAGGATCCGCTGACCTGCGTCGTGCGTGGCGTCGGGCGGATCCTCGACGACGAGGAGAAGTACTGGTCGGTCCTCTCGTCGTAGGGCGGGGGCCCGATGGCTCGTGCCGCGCGCTCGGGTTCGCGCGCTGATACGGCGCTGTTCGCCACCTGCGCGCTCCTCGCGCTCCTGGCAACGGTCCTCCCGCTTCCGATTCGCGACGCGATCGCGTCGTCGCTCCGTCGCACCGTGGTGGCGCCACTCCTCGCGCTGCAGGAACGCGCCGAGCGGGCCCGCACGGCCTTCGCCGCGCGCGATGCGGTGGCGGCGCAGGTCGACTCCCTCGTTCTACGCAATGCGGAGTTAGGGCAGCTCGCGCACGAGAACGCGACGCTCCGTGGGCTCCTCTCGCTCAGCCGCCAGCTGCAATGGGGATTCCTCCCGTCGGAGGCGCTGCACGGGCGCGGGACGGGCGACGAGCACATGCTGATCCTCACCCGTGGCGCCGAGGACGGCGTGCAGCCGCGCTCCGCGGTCGTAGCTCCGGCGGGGCTCATCGGGCAGGTCACGACGGTCGATCCGAGCACCAGCCTCGCCATCCTCTGGACCCACCCCGACTTCCGCGCGAGCGCGATGGCGGCAGACGGCACTGCGTTCGGCATCGTGCGCCCGCACCTCGGTGAGGAACCCGAGCGCTCGCTGCTCGAGTTGCGCGGCGTGGCGTTTCGTGACGCCCTCAAGCCGGGGACGCTGATCCTCACGTCGGGGCTCGGCGGCGTCTTCCCGCGCGGGATCCCGATCGGCGTCGTGATGGGCGACGTGAACACCAGCGAGGCCTGGTCGCGCACCTACCTGCTGCGCCCGGCCGTTTATCCCCCCGACGTGAGCAACGTGATGATCCTGACGCCGCAGCGCGTTGCCGCCGGACCGATGGATTCGGTCTGGATCTCGGTCGCACGCGCCGACTCGGCCGCGCGCGGCGTGGCGGCGTCAGGCGATTCGCTCGCGCGCCTCGCGGCGCTCGCCGAGGCGCAGCGGAGGCGACAGATGGATTCGCTGCGTACCGTGCTGGGAATTCCGAATCCCGCCGATTCGGCCAAGCGCGACAGCAGCGCGGCGATCGCTCCTCCCGTGCGCCGCGATACGACGCGGAAGACGCCGTGAGCGTCCAACGCGCACTACGGGCCGCGGCGCTATTTGTCGCGCTGGTGGCGATGCACTACTTCGTACGCCCCCTCCTCGGCTGGCGCGTCTCGATGGACTTCCTCGTCATCGCGATGCTCCTCGTCTCGGTGCGCGTGCGCCCGGGGGTGGCCGCCGTGGTGGGCTTCGCGCTCGGACTGATCGGCGATTCGCTCCACCCGGAGACATTCGGCGCCGGTGCGCTGGCGATGTCGATTGTCGGGTTCGGCGCGTCGTGGCTCAAGGCCGTGTTTTTTTCCGACAATGTCTTCCTGCACGCCTTCTTTTTCTTTGTCGGGAAGTGGGCCTTCGATGTAGTGTTCGTGGTGGCCGCGCGGCAGGGCGGGGTGTACGACATGGCCACGCAGATCTTTCTCTGGTCGCCGCTGGCCGCGGCGATGACGGCGGTGACCGGCGTCGTCGTCTTACTCCTGTTCCGCAGCATGCTGGAGGCTCCTTCGTCATGAACACGGAATGAGCCTACATCCGAACGACATCCAACGTCGCGGGCGTTTTGCCGCCTGGATGACGGCACTCTCGCTCACGCTGCTGGCGAGCGGATTCTTTCGCGCGCAGGTGCTGGAGGGTGAGCGGTACCAGCTGTCGTCGGAGAAGAACCGCCTGCGCGAAGTGCCGATCCCTGCGGCGCGCGGCAACATCTACGATCGGCACGGCGTGCTGATCGCCGAGAACGTCCCTGGCTACTCGGTGTCGATCCTGAGCCAGAGCGCGGATTCGCTGCGCTCCACGCTCACGCGCCTTTCGACGATCATCGGGCTCACGCCTGCCGACATCGAGTCTGCCGTTAGGCGGCTCCGGCGCGATCCCAACCGTCCCACGGTGGTATTGGCGGACGCGTCGTTCGATCAGGTGTCGGTGCTCGAGGAGCATCGCACGGAATTTCCCAGCCTGATCATCCAGGCCGCGCCCAAGCGCCGCTATCCCGAAGGGCCCGTCACGTCGGCGTTCGTCGGGTACACGGGTGAGATCAACGAGACCGAGCTCAACTCGACGGATTACGCCTCGTACAAATCGGGGCAGCAGATCGGGCGCAATGGTCTCGAGAAGCAGTATGAGAAGGAACTGCGTGGGGTCGAAGGGTCGCGCTTCGTGGAGGTCGACGCACGCGGTCGTGTGGTGCGCGACGCGGCGGCGCGCCCCGACCGGCCGGCGAAGACCGCCCCGCCGCTGCAGACCAACATCGACATGGATCTCCAACGCTTCGTTGCCGGATATTTCGGCGACACGTTGGTGGGCGGCGTGGTGGCGCTCGAGCCGCACACGGGGGAGGTGCTGGCGATCCACAGCGCCCCGACCTTCGATCCGAATCGGTTCATCGGCGGCGTCTCGACCGAGTACTACAAGCAGCTGACGACCGACGACCGCCGCCCGATGTACAACAAGGCAATGCAGGGGCGGTACCCGCCGGCATCGACATTCAAGCTCGCGACGTCGGTCGTCGCGCTCGAGGCGGGGCTGGTCAATCTCGACACGCGCATGCCGCAGCCATGCACCGGGGGCTACACCTACGGCGGGCGCTACTTCCGCTGCTGGGACCATGCCGGCCACGGCGCAGTGACGCTAGCGCAGGCGATCGCGAAGTCGTGCGACGTCTACTTCTATCAGCTGGGGCTGCGCCTTACGCTCTCGCGTTTTCTCGCCGGCGGCGTGCAGCTCAAGTTCGGCGAGAAGAGCGGGATCGATCTCCCCAACGAGACGACGCCAATCTGGCCGTACGCGGTCGAATACTTCGACAAGCTGTACGGGCCGAAGAACTGGACCAACGCTGTCACGCTCAACCTCGCCATCGGGCAGGGGGAGAACACTCAAACGATCCTCAACATGGCGCGGTTCTACACCGCGCTGGCGACCGACGGCTCGGCGGCGCGCCCCGAGGTGGTGCACCGCAATCCCGAACGCACGAAGATCATGAACCTCACGCCAGCGCAGCTGGCTGGGCTTCGTGATGCCATGGGCGACGTGGTATCGGGGCGCGGCACGGCGGCGAGCGCGCAGATCCAGGGCGTCGTACTCGCAGGGAAGACGGGCTCGGCGCAGAACGAAACCAAGATCGACCACGCCTGGTTCGTCGGCTTCGCGCCCAAGGACGATCCCAAGATCGTGGTCGCGGTGATGCTCTGGCAGGGAGCGCACGGCTACGCCGCGGCGCGCATCGCGTCCAAGATCGTCGAGCACTACCTCAAGCGCCCGACCATCCAGCCCGTCGACATCGAGGGGGACGATTGATCAAGCGCGTCTTCGCCGACTATCCGCTGGTCATCATCGCGCTCCTCCTCTCGGCGTACGGCGTCGCGATCGTCTACTCGGCCGGACAGACCGATGTTGTGCAGACGGCGGTGGCGACCGCATACAAACGACAGTTGGGGTGGTTCGCGGTCGCACTCGTGGCGGCGTGGGTCTTGAGTCGAGCGTCGGTGCGATTGATCGAGTGGGTCAGCTGGCCGGCGTACATTCTCGCCGTGCTCTTGCTCCTGGTGACGCTGCTCTTCGGTAGTGGCGCGGGGACCGCGTCGAGCATGAAGGGGTGGCTCACGATCGGTGGCGTGCGACTCGGCCAGCCGGCCGAGTTGGCGAAGGTTGCCGTGGTCTTGATGCTCGCGCGCGTGCTTGCGGCGCGGCGCGATCCGCCGCGATCGCTCGTCGAACTCTGGTTGCCGGGCGTCGTGGTCCTCGTCCCGTGGCTCCTGGTCATGGCCCAGCCAGACCTCGGCACCGGGATGGTCTTCGTCGGGATCTTCTTCGCGATGCTGTTCTGGGCGGGAGTCTCCGCTCGCCTGTTGCTCCTGGCGGCGTCGCCGGCGATCTCGCTCCTCCTGGCGTTCAACACCGGGCTGTGGGGAGCGTGGTTCCTGATCCTCATCGCCGTGGTGCTTTGGTACAAGCCGTACGTGGTCGAGGGGGTCGTCCTCATCGTGACGAACGTGGCGATGGGAGTGCTCGCCCCGATCCTCTGGGACAAGCTCGCGCCGCACCAGCGTTCGCGCCTCCTCGTCTTCCTCGATCCGTCGGAGGATCCGCAGGCGTCGGGCTATCATGTGATCCAGTCGCAGATCGCGATCGGGTCGGGGGGATGGCTGGGGAAGGGATTCACGCTCGGGACGCAGAAGCGGGGCGCCTTCCTCCCCGAACAGCACACCGACTTCATCTTCGCCGTGGTGGGAGAGGAACTCGGCTTCCTCGGCGTCACGGTGGCGCTGGCGCTCTTCCTCCTCCTCTTCCTGCGCGTGATTCGCGTGGCCTCGCGCGCCAACGACTCGTTCAGCTCCCTCGTGGCCTTCGGCTTGTTAGGCAGCTGGATGGTCCACGTGATCGAGAACGTGGGGATGACGCTCAACCTCATGCCGATCACCGGGATCCCGCTCCCGTTCTTCTCGTACGGCGGATCCTTCATGCTGGCGTGCTGGCTGGCGATCGGCATCCTCGTGCGCATCTCGTCCGAGGGACGAGGGGAGGCCGACGCGCTCCCCATCGGCCTGCGCGGCTCCACGGCCCGCTAGCGCCTCGAGCTGGGGCGGGGCCCGCAGATTGGGCTCCCCCCGGAAACCCTCCCGCTCGGTTGTACCCCCAGCAATATTTCTCCATGGCTTGGTTCCGGAAGGAAAAGAAGGCGCGCCAGCCGCGCCGCGAACGCCTGGAGATCCCGGCTGACGTCTGGGAGAAGTGCGAGGCGTGCGGGCACACCGACATCCGCGAGAAGTTCTCGCGCAACCTGAACGTCTGCCCGAATTGCGACTACCACCGGCGCCTCCGCGCGGTGGAGTACGTGCAGCTCCTCCTCGACGACGACAAGTGGGAGGAGACCGAGACCGAGCTCCGCTCAGTCGACGCGCTCGACTTTCCGGACTACGAGACGCGCCTCAAGAAGGCGCGCACCAACGCCGGCGATACCGACGCCATCCTCACGGTCGCCGGGACGCTCGGCGACATGCCGGTGAACCTCGGCGTGATGGATTTCGCGTTCATGGGCGGGTCGATGGGATCGGTGGTGGGCGAGAAGATCGCGCGACTTGCCCAGCGCTCACTCGAGCGCAAGCATCCGCTCATCGTCATCTCGGCGTCGGGTGGCGCGCGCATGCAGGAAGGGGTGCTCTCCCTCATGCAGATGGCGAAGGTCTCGGCGGTTCTCTCGCAGCTGGCGGACCGTCGTATCCCGTATGTGTCGATCCTGACCAACCCCACGACGGGGGGCGTGAGCGCGAGCTACGCAATGCTGGGTGACGCGATCCTCGCCGAGCC
This sequence comes from Gemmatimonadaceae bacterium, assembly GCA_044225935.1. Lineage (GTDB taxonomy): Bacteria > Gemmatimonadota > Gemmatimonadetes > Gemmatimonadales > Gemmatimonadaceae > SCN-70-22. The sequence continues at coordinate 77,155 of JBGAHX010000023.1, read as the reverse complement.
GGGAGCGGTGATCGGTTTTGCCGGGCCGCGCGTGATCAAGCAGACGTTGGGGCAGGATCTCCCCGAGGGGTTCCAGACGGCGGAGTTCCTGCTCGATCACGGGATCCTGGATGTCGTGGTGCACCGCAAGGAGCTGCGACAGACCGTGGGGCGCTTGCTGCGCCACATGAGCGGAAAGCCGGCCGCGTCGGCGTGGGCGACCACCTGAGCCACTACCAGGATGCGCTGGCGTACCTGTTCGCGAGGCACACCGGCAAGAGCAAGTTTGGTCTGACCCGCACCCGCGCGCTCCTCTCGGCGCTGGGCGATCCGCATCATGCCATCCCGTCGTTCCACGTGGCGGGGACCAACGGAAAAGGGAGCGTCTGCGCGACGCTCGAGGCGTTGCTCAGGGCGCGCGGGCTGCGCGTGGGGAAGTACACGTCACCGCATCTCGTGGACTTTCGCGAGCGCGTCGTCGTCGACGGCGTGGCGATCCCCGAGTCGTACGTCACCGAGTTCGTGGCGAGCTGCCGCCCGGTCATCGAGAAGCTCGGCGCGACCTTCTTCGAGGCGACGACGGCGATGGCGTTCCGCTTCTTCGTCGATTCCGGCGTCGACGTGGCAGTGATCGAGACGGGGCTCGGCGGGCGGCTCGATTCCACGAACGTCGTTAGGCCGCTGGTGGCCGGCGTGACGTCGATCGGGATCGACCACGTGGAATACCTCGGCGACACGCTCGAGGAGATCGCCTCGGAGAAGGCGGGGATCTACAAGGACGGCATTCCCGCAGCGAGCGGCGAGCCCGATCCGCGCATCGATTCGCTCCTCGTGGAGCACGCCGAGCGGCACCGGAGCGCCGGAATGCTGAGCGTGTGGCGCGACGCCCCGCCGTTCGCGATCGAGGTCGGGGAGAAGGGGACGTGCTTCACGCTCTCGCTCGACGGGGGAAAGCACGATCTCTGCACGCCGCTCGCGGGGGCACACCAGGCGTCGAACACCACGCTCGCGCTCCTGATGCTGCGCGCCGCGAAGGAGCCATACTGGCACGGGTGGAACGGGATCGCCGAGGCGTTGATGCAGGTGCGCCTTCCGGGGCGATTCCACGTGGCGCCACCTTACATCTTCGACGTGGCGCACAACCCGGCGGGGATGGAGACGTTCGTACGCACGCTCTCGCGCGTGCGCCCGTCGTCGCCCGTGGTTGCGGTGCTCTGCGTCCTTCGCGACAAGGACTGGCGAGTGATGATGAGCGAGCTGGCGCCGGTGGTCGATTACATCGTCCTCACCGATGCGCCCACTGCGCCTGAGGGGCGCTTGTGGGACCTCGCCGAAGCGGCCGAATACGCTGCGGCGAACGGATGGTCGTCGCACGCAGAACCGGACTTCGACGCGGCGCTCGCAACGGCACGCGCGCGAGGCGCAACGGTGCTCGTGACGGGGTCATTCCACACCGTCGGCGATGCAATGGCTCGCTTGCAGGTCGATCCGCTCGCCGGATAGCTTTGGCGGATGGCATCCGGAGCACTCCCAGGATTTCGAGACTTCTATCCCGAGCAGTTCGCCCAACGCGCCTGGCTCTTCGACAAGTGGCGGGATGTGGCCCGCCGCTTTGGCTACGTGGAGTACGACGGGCCCCCGCTGGAGCCGTTGGAGCTGTACACCAAGAAGAGCGGCGAGGAGATCGTCGGGCAGCTCTACAATTTCGAGGACAAGGGGGGGCGCCAGGTCTCGCTGAGGCCGGAGATGACGCCCACCGTGTCGCGCATGGTGGCGGCGCGCGCCAACGCGCTTCGCAAGCCGGTGCGCTGGTTCTCGATCCCCCAGCTCTTTCGCTACGAGCGTCAGCAGAAGGGAAGGCTGCGCGAGCACTTCCAACTCAACGTCGACATCTTCGGCGAGGCTGACGTTGCGGCTGACGCGGAGTTGCTGGCGGTGGCGTGCGAGATCATGCGGGCGTGCGGGTTGGGGCCTGATGATGTGGTGGCGCGTGTCTCCGATCGGCGGCTCCTGACGGCGTTGGTGAAGAGCGTCGGTGTGCCCGAGAGTGCGATCGGTGCGGTGTTCGCGGCGGTCGACAAGATCGAGCGGGAGACGCCCGAGGCGCTGGTGAAGAAGATGACCGATGCCGGCGTGGACGCGGGAATCGCCGCTCACGTGCTGGCGCTCGTGTCGGCCTCGGATTTCGACGCCTTGCGCGCCGAGTTTGCAGCTGACGAGGAGGTGTCGGCGGCGCTCGCGCGCTTCGACGAGTATCGCGCGCTCCTGACCGCGCACGGGGTCGTCGAGTACCTGCGCCTGGACCTGACGATCGTTCGCGGCCTGGCTTACTACACCGGGATCGTCTTCGAGCTGTTCGACGCGAAGGGCGAGTTTCGCGCCGTATGCGGCGGCGGGCGCTACGACGATTTGCTGGCAGCAGTTGGCGGAGTGGACATGCCCGCCCTCGGCTTCGGTATGGGGGACGTGGTGCTCGGCGAGTTGATCAAGGCGCGCGGTAAGATGCCTTCGGGCGCGCCGGCGATCGACTACTGGGTAGCGCCGGTCGACGCGACGGATCGGCTCGCCGCGACGCAGGTTGCCGGGGCGCTGCGCGCACGCGGCGCCAGCGTCGAATCGCCCATTCGCGCGCAGGCGTTAGGCAAGCAGTTCAAGGCTGCGAATGCCGCCGGTGCTTCGGCGGTGGTGATCGTTGGCGCAGGATACGGCGAACGCCGCGAAGTAGAGCTCAAGGACCTCAAGAGCGGCGACCAGAAGGTGTGTGGCATCGAGCAGTTGCTGAGTGACGCCGCTTCCCGCTCCACCGGCTCCACCGGTTCGACCGACCGACCGTGAGAAGACAAGAGAACGCCGTTCGCTCCCAATCGCCTGACGAGAGTGTCCGATCTCTCGTCTTCTCGTCTTCTCGTCTTCTCGTCTTCTCAAGAAATGTCTGACAAAAAGCTCACTTCCCGCGCGTCTGACTTTAGCGCGTGGTACAACGAAACCGTGCTGCGCGCCGAGCTGGCCGACTACTCGCCGGTGCGCGGCTGCATGGTGATTCGCCCCAACGGCTACGGCATCTGGGAGCGCATGCAGCGCGCCCTCGACGACATGTTCAAGGCCACCGGGCATCGCAATGCCTACTTCCCGCTCTTCATCCCCGAGTCGTTCCTGCACAAGGAAGCGCAGCACGTCGAGGGCTTCGCGCCTGAGGCGGCAGTCGTCACACACGGCGGCGGGAAGAAGCTCGAGGAGCCGCTCGTCGTGCGCCCGACGTCGGAGACGATCATCTACTCGATGTTCGCCAAGTGGGTGCAGAGTTATCGCGATCTCCCCATCCTCATCAACCAGTGGGCGAACGTGGTGCGCTGGGAAATGCGCACGCGTCTCTTCCTGCGCACGCTCGAGTTCCTCTGGCAGGAGGGGCACACGGCGCACGCCACGCACGACGAGGCCGAAGCCGAGGCGCGGCAGATGCTCCAGGTGTATCGCACGTTCATGGAAGAGTGGATCGCCATGCCGGTGGTCACCGGACTCAAGAGCGAAAGCGAGAAGTTCGCCGGCGCCCTTCGCACGTACTCGTGCGAAGCGATGATGCAGGACAACAAGGCGCTGCAGGCGGGGACGTCGCACAACCTCGGCCAGAACTTCGCCAAGGCGTTCGAGCTCACCTTCCAGGGCGAGAGCGGCGCGACCGAGTACGCCTGGAACACGAGCTGGGGCGCCTCGACGCGTATGATCGGCGGCTTGGTGATGACGCACGGCGACGACAACGGCGTGCGCATTCCGCCCAAGCTCGCGCCCACCGAAGTTGTCATCGTTCCGATCTGGAAGAGCGACGAGGAGAGGAGCCAGCTTCTCGAGGCGGCCTACAACGTGAAAGCGTCGCTCACCTCGTGGGGGGGGCGCGGCGACGATCGCATTCGCGTGCACGTGGACGCGCGCGAGGGGATGAAGCCGGGCGCGAAGTACTACGAGTGGGAGCTGCAAGGCGTCCCGGTGCGCCTCGAGATCGGGCCACGCGACCTGGCGGCTGGCACCTGCATGTCGGCGCGTCGCGACACGCGCGCCAAGGCGCCGCTGGCGATGAGCAACCTCCCCGAGTCGATCGCCGCGCTCCTCACCACCATCCAGGGCGACATGTTGCGCGAAGCGCGCGATCGTCGCGAGGCGAACAGCGTGCGCGAGCCGATCAGCTACGATCGCTTCAAGGAGTTGATGGAAGGGGAGGGGGCGTTCGTATACGCAGGGTGGAACGGCGATCCCGCGATCGAGGCAAAGGTGAAGGAAGAGACGAAGGCGACGATTCGCTGTCTCCCGATGGATGAGTTCCTCCCCGATGGACCAGCCGCGCGGTGCATGGTGACCGGCGAACCAGCCAAGCACACCGTCATTTGGGCACGGGCCTACTGATGTCGCACTTCGCTCGCGTCGAGGGGACGCTCCATGCCGAGGGCGTCGCCCTCGACGCGCTCGCTGACGCCGTCGGCACGCCGGCGTACGTGTACAGCGCCGCGTCGATCCGCTCGCAATTCGCCAAGCTCGCGGCGACGCTTGCACCGGTGCCGCACCGGATTCACTACGCGTGCAAGGCGAATTCGTCGCTCGGGCTCCTCGCATTGTTGCGAGAGATGGGGTGCCGGATCGACGTCGTGTCGGGAGGAGAGCTCTATCGCGCGCGGGCGGCAGGCTTCGCCCCGGCGGACATCATCTTCGGCGGCGTCGGAAAGTGCGCGCACGAACTACGCGAAGCGATTGACGCCGGAGTGCACGTGATCTCGGTCGAGTCGGAGCGTGAGTTGCGCCTGGTCGACGAGCTCGCGGGGAGTGCCGGCGCGGTCGCGCGTGTAGGCATTCGCGTGAATCCCGAAATCACTGTCGAGACGTTCCACGATTACATCAAGACCGGTGAGAAAGGAGGGAAGTTCGGCGTCCCGTTCGACGAGGCGCTGGCAGTCGCGCGCGTCGCGCACGCCCTGCCTAACGTCTCGCTGGTCGCCATCGGCATGCACATCGGGTCGCAGCTCACCGAGATGGAGGCGTACCGGCACGGGATCGAACGACTCGAAGGGCTGATCGCCACCCTCCGCATCGAAGGGGTCACCTCGCTCGAGCACGTGGACATTGGCGGCGGGCTGTACGTCCCCTACGACGGCGAGCCGCCGGCCGACCTCGCGGGATACGCCTCGATCGTCCTTCCGGCTGTGAAGCGTTTGGGGCTGGAGCTGATCGTCGAGCCGGGGCGCTACCTCGTCGCCGAGGCCGGCGTGCTCCTGGCGCGCGTGCTGTATCGCAAGCGAAGCGGCGGGCGCGATGTTCTCGTCACCGACACGGGGATGAACGACCTCCTTCGCCCGTCGCACTACGACGCGTACCACCGCATCGAGCCGGTGCATGCGACCGACGTGGCGGCGCGCGGGACCGGGCGCTTCGACGTGGTAGGGCCGATCTGCGAAAGTGGCGACTTCCTCGCCTTGGATCGCGAACTGGCCGACGTGGACGAAGGGGCGCTCCTCAGCGTCTTCACCACTGGCGCGTACGGCGTGAGCATGGCGTCCAATTACAACGCGCGTCCGCGTCCGGTCGAGGTCCTCGTCGACGGCGATCGATGGGGCGTGATCACGGTGCGCGAGTCGTATGCCGACCTGGTACGACGCGAAACGACTTCTCCTGACTGGAGGACTTCCTGATGCGGGTCGGCCTGCTTTCCGATACACACGATCGCCTCCCGGCGATCGATGCGCTTCTGCGCTACATGCAGAAGCGCGGCATCGACCTGGTGCTGCACGCCGGCGATTTCTGCGCCCCGTTCGCGCTCAAGCCGTTCATCGAGCACAACGTCCCGATGGTTGGCGTCTTCGGGCGCAACGACGGCGATCACGAGGGGATTCGCGCCTACGCACAGCAGGGGATGGGGATCGAACTCTTCGAGTCGCCGCACTCGTTCGAGTTGGGCGGTCAGCGCATCCTCCTGGTTCACGATCTCGTCGACACGAGCCCGCGCTCGATCGAGGCGCACGGCGTCGTGGTCCACGGCTTCACGCACCGCGAAGAGATGATGATCCGCGGCGACACGCTGATCGTGAACCCCGGGGAAGGGTGCGGGTGGCTCAACGGGGAGCCGAGCGGGGCGATCCTCGATCTCGATACCAAGGACGTGCACTTCTTCAAGCTCAAGGACGTACACACCTTCAAGGCACTGGACGAAGAGTGAGCCTAACGACGGACGGAAGCCGGATCCTGATCCTCGACTGCGGATCGCAGTTCACCCAGCTCATCGCGCGGCGGGTGCGCGAGGCGCGCGTCTATTCCGAAATCCACCCGGCGTCGCGCGACCTCGCGTGGATCCGCGAGTGGAAACCGACCGGGATCATCCTCTCGGGCGGTCCGTCGTCGGTCTCCGACGAGGGCGCGCCCACCTTCGACCCGGCGATCCTCGACGTCGCCCCGGTCCTCGGCGTCTGCTACGGGATGCAGTGGATCGCCGTTGCGGCTGGCGGCGTGGTGTCAGGGGGAGGGCGGCGCGAGTACGGGCGCGCCGAGATCACCGTGAAGGAACCAGCCGGACTCTTCTCGGGCTTCGAGGCAGGGGAGCAGTCGCAGGTCTGGATGAGCCACGGCGACCACGTGGAGCAGGCTCCGCCGGGATACGTCGTCACCGCGACCAGCGCCGACAACCCGATCGTGGCCATGCGCCACGAGACGCGACCGATCCACGCGATCCAGTTCCACTCAGAGGTGCATCACACCGTTCGCGGCGCCGACATCATCGCCAACTTCCTCTTCGAGGTCTGTCACTGCGTCCCGGGGTGGACACCGGGGCACTTCATCGATGACGAAGTCGCGCGCATTCGCGAGTTGGTCGGGGACCAGCAGGTGATCTGCGGCCTCTCCGGCGGTGTCGATTCGTCTGTTGCCGCTGCGCTGGTGCACAAGGCGATCGGCGATCAGCTCACCTGCATCTTCGTGGACACCGGGCTCCTGCGCATGCACGAGCGCGAGCAGGTCGAACGCACCTTCCGCGCGCACTTAGGCATCAAGCTCGTCACCGTGCGCGCCGAGGATCGCTTTCTCGGCGCGCTTGCCGGGGAAGGGGATCCGGAGAAAAAGCGGAAGATTATCGGCCACACGTTCATCGACGTCTTCGAGGATGCGGCGGCGCAGGCCGGGCAGGACGCCAAGTTCCTGGTGCAGGGGACGCTCTATCCCGACGTGATCGAGAGCGTGAGCGCCAAGGGGGGGCCGAGCGCGACGATCAAGACGCACCACAACGTGGGCGGGCTCAAGCCCGACATGAAGTTCGCGCTCATCGAGCCGTTGCGTGAGCTGTTCAAGGACGAGGTGCGCAACGTGGGGCGCGAACTCGGGCTGCCGGAGGAAATGGTCGGGCGCCACCCGTTCCCGGGCCCAGGCCTCGCAATCCGCGTGTTGGGCGATGTCGATGCCGACAAGGTCGCCGTGCTGCAGAAGGCCGATGCGATCTACCTCGAGGAGATTCGCGCAGCGGGATTGTACAACGAGATCTGGCAGGCCTTCGCCGTGCTCCTCCCGGTCCGCTCGGTCGGCGTGATGGGCGACTATCGCACCTACGAGAACGTCGTTGCGCTGCGCGCGGTCACGAGCACCGACGGAATGACCGCCGACTGGTACTCCTTCCCGCATGATGTCCTCGGCCGCATTTCCAGCCGCATTATCAATGAGGTGAAGGGCGTGAACCGGGTGGTGTACGACGTGAGTTCGAAGCCGCCGGCGACGATTGAGTGGGAATAGAAGACGAGAAGACGAGAAGACGAGAAGACGAGATCCGCACAATCATCGCGCTCGACGAGGGAAATCTCGTCTTCTGAGAACTCGTCTTCTCGTCTTCTAGCAATTCGTCTTCTCGTCTTCTCGTCTTCTGAGGTCTGCCTTTGATCGCCTGGCGCCGCCCCACCCTCAATGAGATTCGCGACGTCGCGCGGTTGGCGGCGCCGATCGTCCTCGTGCAGGTGGGGCTCTCGCTCATGGGGACGGTCGACGCGGCGATGGTGGGGCGGGTGTCGTCGACCGATCTTGCAGCTGTCGGACTGGGAAACCTCTGGTGGGTCACCGTGGCGCTGTTCGGCGCCGGCGTGATCATGGCGATCGATCCCGTGGTGGCGCAGGCACTCGGCGCCGGCGATATGGAGGAGGCGGCGTTAGGCGTGCAGCGCGGGTTGCTCCTGGCGGTGGCGATGACGGTGGTGGTTGCGCTCTGCCTCTGGCCGACCGCGTGGGTCCTGCGCACGCTCGGGCAGCCGGAGGCGGTCATTCCCATCGCGGCCGGATGGGTGCGCGTCCAGATCCCGTCGACGCTCCCGTTCTTCGTCTTCGTGGCGATGCGCCAGAGCCTGCAGGCGCAGCACGTCGTGAAGCCGGTGGTGGTGGCGGTACTCCTGAGCAACGCGCTCAACGTCTTCCTCAACTGGGTCTTCATCTTCGGGCACCTCGGTGTTCCGCCACTGGGCGCGCTGGGGGCGTCGATCTCGACCACGATCGGACGCTACATCGGGACGGCGCTCCTGATCGGGCTCGGGTGGTCGGCGCTCAAGCCGCTCCTGGTGCCGTGGCGCCCCGCCGCGCTGCATTGGCATCCGGCCTCGCGCATGCTCCGCATCGGTGTCCCCATCGGGATTCACCAGTTCTTCGAGATCGTCGCCTTCGGTGGTGCGCTGGCGCTCATCGGCCTCCTCGGCACCGTGCCGCTCGCGGGACACGAGATCACCATCAGCATCGCCTCGCTGACCTACATGGTGCCGCTCGGCGTGAGCGCTGCTGCGGCGGTGTTGGTGGGGCGGGCGATCGGCGAGGGAGACGGCGACAAGGCACGTCGCGAAGCCAGTGCGGCGCTCGTCTGCGGTGTGGGTTTCATGGGCGTGAGTGCGATTCTCCTGGCGATCTTCCCCGGACCGTTAGGGCGCCTCTTCACGCCCGATCCCGCGGTGCTGGCGATTACCGGGGCGCTCATTCCGCTCGCGGCACTCTTCCAGCTGTTCGACGGCGTGCAGGGCGTCTCGAGCGGAATCCTGCGCGGCGCCGGCGATACGCACGTGGCGATGTACATCAACGTGCTTGCCTATGCTGTCGTCGGACTTCCGCTTGGCGCGTATCTCTGCTTTCGCGCCGGGTACGGCGCGACCGGCATGTGGTGGGGGCTCGTGGTGGCGTTGGTCGTGGCGGCGGCGGCGCTCGGCTGGCGGGTGAGAACCGTGCTCTCGAGACGCCTTGTACGGGTTCGCCTCGACGCGTCGGAGTCGACGCTACCGCTCTCCTGACGTTTGCGCGTCCGAAATGCGGTGAGCGCGCGTCGAGGCCAGCCGGAATGAATGAAAAAAGGCCGCACCATTCGAGGTGCGGCCCGCTCACACAATTCCCGCGTTAGACCCCTTTTTCTTCCAGCAGCGCCATGAATTCGGCGGGGGAAGAGATTCCCAGGAGACGATCCGGGACATCAGGCTCCTTGCTGAACTGGGCGATCTTCCCGAGGACGGGGAGATACTGGTTGGAGACTTCGAGCGGCGGTGCAACGATCAGGAAGAAGAACTTGACCGGCTTCTCGTCGATCGCCTTGAAGTCGAGTCCTTCGGACTTGCGGCCAAAGGCCACGCGCAGCTTGGTCACCACGAGCGAGCGGCAATGCGGAATCGCGATGCTGCGCCCGATCCCGGTGGAGCCGAGGTTCTCGCGGCGCTTGAGCATCTTGAAGAGCATACCCTCGGACTTCTCGTCGAGCTTGAGGAGTCCGATCAGCTCCTTCATGATGTCGTCCTTCGTCTCTCCGTCGAGTTGCAGCTTGATCGCATCCTCGGAGAAGAACTCTCGCAGCTCCATCGAATTCCTCAGCACGTGCATGTCGACGCGCGACGGCCTGGCGGGCACGTCGCGCGGGGGCCGGGCGCCATTCGCCTCGGGGTAGACCGCCGAAGTTACGCGCAGGCGCGAGTGGTGTCAAAGCATCGCGTTGAATCGCCGAAAGGTGCGGATTAGCTTCCGCCACATGGACTTCCCGTACCCTGTCGCGCACGACATTCCGCTGATTCTGGCCCCGATGGCCGGAGTCTCGGAGTCGCCATTCCGGCGCCTTTGCCGGCAGCACGGGGCCGACGTGGTGGTCACGGAATTCCTGTCGGCGGAGGGGATCCGGCGCGACAATCCCGCGACGATCTCGAAGCTCCGCTTCGGCGCCGACGAGCGCACGATCGGGGTCCAGATCTTTGGCGCCGACCCCGACGCCATGCGCGAGGCGGCTGCGTTGGTGACCGATGTCTTCCAGCCGGACTACATCGACATCAACTTCGGCTGCCCGGTCAAGAAGGTCGTGCGGCGCAACGGGGGATCCGGATGCCTCAAGGATCTCTCCCTCGTGCAGAGCGTCATCAAGGCGGTGATATCGGGGACGCACCTTCCCGTGACGGTGAAGATCCGCTCGGGGTGGAGCGAGGAGATGCGCGACCCGGTGAAGATCGGGCTCTACTGCCAGCAAGCTGGGGCGCGCGCACTCGCGTTGCACCCGCGCACGCGCACGCAGATGTACACGGGCTCCGCCAACTGGGACGAGATCGCCCGCGTGAAGGAGGCGCTGGAAATTCCGGTCATCGGCAATGGCGACATCAAGACTCCGCACGACGCCCTGCGCATGCAGCGTGAGACGGGGTGCGACGCGGTGATGATCGCGCGCGGGTCGTTCGGGCAGCCGTGGATCTTCGATCAGGCTCGCGCGCTGATCGAGGGGCGCGAGATGCCGCCGACGCCGGGGGTCGAGGAGCGATTTGCCATCGCCCTCGAACATGCCCGCATGGTGCAGGAGTACGAGGCCGACCCCGAAGGGGCGGCGATCGAGTTTCGGAAGCACCTCGGTTGGTACGTGAAGGGGCTCCCGAACTCCGCGGATCTGCGAAAGCGGCTGCACGCGGTGAACTCGTTCAGCGAGGTCGCCGGGATCTTCGACGATTACTTGCGCGATCGCGAGCGGTACCTGGCGTCGATGCCGGTCGCCGACGGCGCCTCGAACGCCGATTCGGACGACACGGTGCTGGAAGTCGCCGAGGCGTGATTCCGCAGCACGTCCTCGACCTGCTGGAGCGGGTCGCCGCGGGAGACCTCGCACCGTCGGATGCACTGGAGCATCTGGCAACGGCGCCGACCGAGAATCTCCCCTTCGCCACGATCGACCATCACCGGACGATCCGCCAGGGCTTTCCAGAAGTTGTCTTCGGGAGCGGAAAGACGCCCGAGCAGATCGTGACCATCGCCGAGCGTCTGGCCGCTCGCGGTAACGGATTCCTGGTGACGCGCGCCGACGACGGGGCGCGCGCCGCACTCGCCGAGCGCTTTCCGGCGGTAGTGGTCAATGAGGTGGGGCGGACGGTTCGGCTGGCGGGAGAGAACGCCGTCGCCGCCGGGGCGGGGACGATTCTGATCGTCACCGCCGGAACGAGCGATCTTCCGGTCGCCGAGGAGGCGGCCGAGACGGCGCTGGCGATGGGGAACACCGTCGCGCGGCTGACTGACGTCGGGGTCGCGGGAATTCACCGTCTGCTCTCGCAGGGCGACGTGCTGCGCGAGGCGCGCGTGATCATCGTCGTCGCCGGGATGGACGGGGCGCTGCCGTCGGTCGTGGGAGGGCTGGTGCGCTGTCCGGTGATTGCCGTGCCGACGAGCGTGGGATACGGGGCCGTTTTCGGAGGACTCGCGCCGCTGCTTACGGCCCTAAATTCCTGCGCGGCCGGCGTGACTGTGGTCAACATCGACAACGGTTTCGGCGCAGCGGCAGCGGCATCTCGCATCGCCCACGGCTGAATCAGCGGCTGCAACGGATCATCGAAGCGTCAAAGGCGCAACGCCTTATGCGGCACACTTCACACATTTTCTGACATGATCCGTTGACGTGGATCGCCGAGGTGTCTACGTTTCTCGTCGTGGTTCACAGGGGGCGACCTGGATTCGACGGGGTCGGTGAAACTGTGGCTGCGTGCCCAGCTGCTGAGCGCTGGTAAAACACTCGGCAAAATCACAACTGCCAACACTGAACTGGCCCTCGCCGCGTAACTCCTAGGAGTTGCTGCTGGCGTTGCTCCTGATGAAGCCCGCCCGAGGCGGCGTCTGGAGTATCGCAATATCGGGATAGCCCGGCGTCGCGCCTCTTGGCGCCGGGCGAAACTCCAAGGAGGCTTGTGCAGCAATGGGCCGCTCGCCGGCCAGTGGCTGCAGACCTCAATCGGCGAGCTACGCACGTAGATGCTGCGGGAGATCTTATCTCGGACCGGGGTTCAAATCCCCGCGCCTCCACTGGAAAACCCCAACCGCTTGCGGTTGGGGTTTTCTTTTGTCCGTCGGCATCGGCAACACTTCCACTTCGCGCGCCATGAACAACGGTCGCTTTCGAGCTCCCAGTCCTCCGGTCCATCGCGCGTCGACGATCCTGTTCGATGACGTCGCGCACCTGCTGGAGTCGCAGCGGGAGCTCTTTCGCGGGGGAGAAGCGTCGATCTACGCGACGTTCGGAACGCCGACCACGTGTGAGTTGGCCGCTCTCGTGAGCGAGCGCGAACAGGGAGTCGGAACGGTGTTCGCCCCGTCGGGGCTCGGCGCCGTCTCGCTGGCGCTTCTCGCGTTACTGCGCTCCGGCGATCACCTCCTCATGGTCGACACGGTCTACGGGCCGACGCGCGGACTGTGCAACGGGGTCCTGCGTCGCGCCGGCGTCGAGACTGAGTACTACGATCCCACGATCGGGAGCGCGATCGCCGAACGCATTCGGCCGAAGACGCGGGCGATCTTCATGGAGAGCCCTGGGAGCTTCACCTTCGACGTGCAGGACGTGCCGGCGATCGTCGAGGCGGCGCGTGCAGCCGAATCGGCGCGAGGGGAGCCGCTCTACACCGTGATCGACAATGCGTGGGGTTCGCCGGGGCTCTTCACTCCGCTCGCACTTGGGGTCGACGTCTCGGTGGTTCCGCTGACCAAGTACTGGGGCGGGCACGCCGATTTCGTTCTGGGGGCGGTGGTCGCCAGCGAGCGCGCCTGGAAGGCGGTGCGCGGAACGGCGTGGGACCTGGGTCTCTGCGCCCCCGCCGACGACGCGGCGCTCGCCCTGCGCGGCGCCCGAACAGTCGACGTCAGGCTGAAGCAGCACGCCGCGTCGGCGCTCGAGGTCGCGCAGTGGCTGGCGCGGCACGCGCGGGTCGGGGCCGTGCTGCATCCGGCGCTTCCGGGTTCGCCGGGACACGAGCTGTGGAAGCGAGACTTTTCAGGGAGCAACGGGTTGCTCGCGTTCGAGCTTCTCGACGCAGTGGGACGTGGCGCTACTCCCGAGGACGCGGCGCGTGTCGCCGATGCGCTCGCGCGTTCGGGTGCGTTCGGACTCGGCTACTCGTGGGGGGCGTTCGAGTCGCTGGTGATGCCCGGCGTGCTTCCTGGCGGTGGGTCGCACATGGAGCGCTCGGTGCGGGAGTGGAGGGGCGGAACGCTCATCCGACTCCACATCGGGCTCGAGCCAGTTGGGCAGCTCATCGCCGCGCTCGACGCAGCACTCCCTAGTTAGGGACAGCGCGCGCTTCGCGGACTCGATGAGTCGTTAGGCGATCGCTCGTGCGCTTCGCGACGAAAGTTTCGCGATACCGTACGCGCGCGCACCCGCCGGAGCTGGCGCACTCCCGTATCTGCCGATGCTGGCGCACTCCCGCGTATCGCCTACTTCCCGCTGATCGCCGCCTGCGCGGCCGCCAGCCTGGCGATCGGGACGCGGAACGGGGAGCACGATACGTAGTCCAGCCCGATGTCGTGACAGAACCTGATCGACCGCGGCTCGCCACCGTGCTCGCCGCAGATCCCGGTCTTGAGCGCGGGACGCGCGGCGCGCCCGTCGCTCACCGCCATCGCGACCAGCTTGCCGACCCCCTTGGTGTCAAGCACCTGGAACGGATCCTCGGACAGGATCCCGCGCTCGATGTACGACGGGAGGAAGCGACCGGCATCGTCGCGGCTCAGCCCCAGCGTTGTCTGCGTCAGGTCGTTTGTCCCGAACGAGAAGAACTGCGCATGCTCGGCGATCTCGCTCGCGGTCAATGCGGCGCGCGGAAGCTCGATCATCGTCCCGATCTGGTAGTCGAGTGTCTCGCCCATTGCCTTCACCACATTGGCGTGGCACTCCTCGAGGATCGCGCGCTGGTTCTGGAACTCCTTGGACGTCGCCACCAGCGGGACCATGAGCTCCACGTGCACGTCGATCCCGCGGCGCTTGGCGCGTACCGCCGCCTCGAAGATCGCACGCCCCTGCATCTCGGTGATCTCCGGATAGGTGATCCCGAGGCGGCAGCCGCGGTGCCCGAGCATCGGGTTGGACTCGCGCAGCGAATCGACGATGTGCATCAGCGATGAGCGCGAGAGCCCGAGCTGCCGGGCGAGGAGTTTTGTCTCCTCGCCGCCGTGCGGGAGGAACTCGTGGAGCGGCGGATCCAGGAGGCGAATGTTGACGGGGAAGCCGTGCATCGCCTCGAAGATCGCCTCGAAGTCGGCGCGCTGGATCGGGAGGAGCTTGGCGAGGGCGCGACGCCGCCCCGCCTCATCGCGGGAGACGATCATCTCGCGCATGGCGACGATGCGGTCCCCCTCGAAGAACATGTGCTCTGTGCGGCAGAGCCCGATCCCCTCGGCGCCGAAGCCGCGCGCGGTACGCGCGTCGCGCGGCGTGTCGGCGTTGGCGCGTACGCGCAGGCGGCGCGCCTCGTCGGCCCAGCCGAGGAGGCGCGAGTACGACTGATACAGCGGGGCGACAGCAGCGGGGAGCTGTCCCGACGTCACCCGCACGACTTCACTAGGGATCGTGGGGAGGTCGCCGGGGAAGACGCGCCCGGTGCCACCGTCGAGCGTGATCCACTCTCCCTCGCCGATGCGCGTCTCGTCGACGGTAAAGCAGCGATTGCGCTCGTCGACGTTGACGTCCTTGCAGCCGACGACGGCGCACTTTCCCATCCCGCGGGCGACGACGGCGGCGTGGCTGGTCATCCCGCCGCGCGAGGTCAGGACCGCACGCGCCGCAACGATCCCGTGAAAGTCCTCCGGGGTCGTCTCCTCGCGCACGAGGATCACCGCCTGTCCCGAGGCGGCGCGCTGCTCGGCGACGTCGGGATCGAAGACTGCCATCCCCGACGCGGCGCCCGGGCTTGCCGGGAGGCCAGTAGCGATGGGCTTGGCGTGCGCGGCGGGATCGATGATCGGGTGCAGGAGCTGGTCGAGGTGCGCAGCGTTGACCCGCACGAGCGCTTCATCCTTGGAGATGAGCCCTTCGTCGACCATGTCGCCGGCGATGCGGATCGCCGCAGCTGCGGTTCGTTTGCCAGTGCGCGTCTGCAGGAGGTAGAGCTTGCCGCGCTCGACGGTGAACTCGAGGTCCTGCATGTCGCGGAAGTGGCGCTCCAGCAGGTCCTGTACGCGCAGCAGCTCGGCGTTGGCCTGCGGGAGCTTCTCGGCCATCTCATCGATGTCGAGCGGGGTGCGAATTCCCGCGACGACGTCTTCGCCCTGCGCATTGACGAGGAATTCGCCGTAGAAGCGGCGCTCGCCGGTCGACGGATTGCGAGTGAAGGCCACGCCAGTGCCGGACTCGTCGCCCATGTTGCCGTAGACCATCGCCACGACATTGACTGCCGTGCCAAGGTCCTCGGGGATCGCGTTCACCCGTCGGTAGTCGATCGCCTTCTTGAGGTTCCACGAACGCCACACCGCCTCGATCGCTCCCCAGAGCTGTTCGTGCACGTCCATGGGGAAGTCGTGCCCCGTGGCGGCGCGGATCAGCGACTTGTATTCCTCGACGACGTTGCGGAGCGTCGTCTCGTCGAGCTGGGCGTCGCTCTGCGCGCCTGTCATCAGGCGCTTGGCCTTGAGGAGATGTTCGAAGTCCTGCGCCGGCACGTTGAGGACGACGTCGCCGTACATCTGCAGGAAGCGGCGATACGAGTCGTAGGCAAAGCGGGCATTGCCGCTCTGCTGCGCCAGCCCCTGCACGGTCCGGTCGTTGAGGCCGAGGTTGAGAATCGTCTCCATCATCCCCGGCATGGAGACCGCCGCTCCCGAGCGTACCGAGACCAGCAGCGGATTGTTGGGATCCCCGAAGCCTCGCCCGGTCGCCTCCTCGAGCTGCGCGAGGTTCTTCGCGACTTCCTCCTCGAGCCCTTCGGTGCGCCCCCCTTTGGCGAGGTAGGCCATGCAGGTCTCGCAGGCGATGGTGAAGCCTGGCGGGACCGGCACGCCGAGGTTTGTCATCTCGGCGAGGTTGGCCCCCTTGCCGCCGAGGATTTTCTTCATCTCGCGCGTACCGTCGGCCTTGCCGTTGCCGAAGAAGTAGACCTGGCGTGACGTCATGAGATCGGGGAGTGCAGGGCGAAGTTCGGTGGGGCGGAGACGACACGTGAGCGCACCCGCATCGGCGCGCTCACGTGGACAATGCAGCCGCTAGACGGCGGCGGGCTCGCGGCGTTCGTAGCGCAGCTTGACGGGCGAGGTCGGGGCAGGGGTGGGGTAATTGCCAGAGAAGCATGCGTCGCAGAAGCCGTCGGGACCGCCCGGCACCGCGTCGAGCATCCCGTCGAGCGAGAGATAGCCCAGCGAATCGACACCGATCAATCGGGCGATTTCCTCGACCGAGTGGTTGGCGGCGATCAGTTCGTCGCGATTCGGCGTATCGATCCCGTAGTAGCACGGCCCGATGATCGGCGGCGACGACACGCGCATGTGCACCTCGCGGGCCCCCGCGCCTCGCACCAGCGCCACCAGACCGCGCGTGGTGGTGCCGCGCACGATCGAGTCGTCGACCATGACGACGCTCTTCCCCGCAAGCACCTCGCGCACCGGGTTGAACTTCACCTTCACCTTGGCATCGCGCCCGGCCTGCGTGGGTTGAATGAAGGTGCGGCCGACATAGTGATTGCGAATGAGGGCAAGCTCGAGCGGTAGTCCGGACTGCTCGGCGAAGCCGAGCGCCGCGGCATTCGACGAATCGGGAACGGCGAACACGAGATCGGCGGACGGTGCAGGCTGCTCGATCGCAAGGCGATGGCCGAGCGCGCGACGGGCGCGGTCGACCGAGCCGCCGAACACGTACGAGTCTGGGCGGGCGAAGTACACGTGCTCGAAGACGCAACGATGCAGCTGGCGGGGCGGTTCCGACTGGAACGAGCGCATCCCGTCGGCATCGATGGCGATGATCTCGCCCGGAAGAACCTCGCGGAGGAGCGTCGCGCCGACGATATCGAGCGCGCACGTCTCCGAGGCGAAGACGAATCCATCGCCGAGCGAGCCGACGACCAGTGGGCGCCACCCGCGTGGGTCGCGCGCCGCCACCAGCGTCTGGCCGATGACGACGACGAGGCAGTACGCGCCCTCGACGCCGCGCAGCGCCTCGGCGAGCATGTACTCAGGGAGGGCGTGCTGCGCGCGGGCGAGGCGGTGGACGATCACCTCGCTGTCCATCGTCGACGCGAAGATCGACCCCGAATCCTCGAGCCGGCTGCGCAATTCCCCGGCATTCGTGAGGTTGCCGTTATGCGCGAGGGCGATGTGCCCGCCCTTGAAGCGGGCGAGCACCGGCTGCGCGTTGTCGATGGTCGACGAGCCCGCGGTGCTGTATCGCGTGTGCCCGATAGCGATGCGGCCGTCGAGTTTTTCCATCTCGGCGGCCGACATCCCTTCTCCCACCAACCCCATCTTGCGCGTTCCGCGGGCGACCGCGTCACCGTCCACCGCGACGATGCCGGCCGATTCCTGCCCGCGGTGTTGCAGCGAGTAGAGCCCCAGGTGGGTGACTTCCGCCGCGTGTTGGGCGCCGTACACTCCAAATATGCCGCACATCTCTCACTCCTCCGGTGCGTCGCCGGACGGCGAAGTGGCCGCCGTCGCGATCTGCGTCATGATACGGGGGATGGCGTCGTGGTAAGCAGCTGCCACGTCGGCCACTGGCGCCTCGATGACGCCGGTCGAGTGGCGGATACGGAAGGTACCCCCCTGCGCGCCCACGCGCCCGATGGCGCGCGCGGGAACGCCCATCGCCTGGGCCATCGCCACCAGCTCCGTCGGGTTCGCCGTCGAGACGATCACCCTCGCCTGCGCTTCGCCGAACAGCAGCGCGCGCGTGGGAAGGTGCGCCCACTCGGCCAGGTCGACATCGACCCCCACCGCGCGGTCGCGTTCGACCATCGCACATTCGGCGAGCGCGACGGCGAATCCTCCATCAGAGCAATCATGCGCCGACGTGACAAGTTCCGCGCGGATGCTCGCGTGCAGGAAGTCGATGAGCTTTCGTTCGGCGTCGAGGTGGCAGCGGGGCGGGGCGCCGATGGTGAGTCCGTGGATGCGCGACAAGTACTCGCTCGCCCCGAGCTCGTCGGTGCAATCGCCGAGGAGGACGATCGTATCCCCGTCGTTCACAAAGTTGGCGCGCGTCGCCCAGCGCACGTCGTCGATGAGGCCGACCATACCGATCGTCGGCGTCGGAAAGACGACGGAGATGGGGCTCTCGTTGTAGAGCGAGACGTTGCCGCCGGTCACCGGGGTGCCTAACGCGCGGCAGGCATCGCCCATCCCGCCGACCGCTTCCTTGAACTGGTGGAAGACCTCGGGGCGCTTGGGATTCCCGAAGTTGAGGCAGTTGGTGATGGCCATCGGCCGGGCGCCGGTGCAGGCGACGTTGCGCGCTGCCTCGGCGACGGCGAGCTGTCCGCCGGTGCGCGGCTCGAGGTACACGTAGCGTCCGTTGCAATCCGTCTTGAGGGCGATCGCCTTGGTCGTGCCCGGGAGGCGCACGACGGCGGCGTCGGCGGGGCCGGGGCCGACCACCGTGCTCGCGCGCACGGTGGAGTCGTACTGGCGGTGCACCCACGTCTTGCTGGCGATCGTTGGACTCGACAGTAGCTCGAGGAGCGTCCACAGGGGATCGCTCTCTTCGACTCGCGGCGCGACCGCGTGCGGATCACGGGCGCGGAGCGCCTTGACCTCTTCGCCCTCACGAGCGTCGGGGTGGTAGACCGGGCAATCGGTCACCAAGCGCGAACCGGGGAACTCGGCGACGACGTGATCGCCCTCGGTCACGCGGTAGACCGGTTCGGCGATGACCTGTCCGATGACTTCGGCGGTAAGGTCCCACTTCTCGAGGATCGCCTTCACCTCGGCTTCGTGGCCGGCGAGCGCGACGACGAGCATGCGCTCCTGCGACTCGGAGAGGAGGATCTCGTACGGCGTCATCCCCGTTTCGCGGACCGGGACCTTCGAGGTGTCGATCGTGACGCCGACGTCACCGCGTGCCGCCATCTCGGCGGAAGAGCTGGTGAGTCCGGCGGCGCCCATGTCCTGGATCGCGACGATATGTCCGCTGCGAATCAACTCGAGCGACGCTTCCAGCAGCAACTTCTCGGTGAACGGGTCACCCACCTGCACGCGCGGGCGCTTCGCTTCGGAGGCCGCGGTGAGATCTTCGGACGCGAACGACGCGCCGTGGATCCCATCGCGCCCGGTGCGTGCGCCGACGGCGATGATCGGGTTGCCGACTCCCTGCGCCTTGGCGGTGATCAGCTCGTCCTCGCGCATGAGCCCCACGCACATCGCGTTGACGAGCGGATTCCCCTCGTACGCCGGGTCGAAGACCACCTCGCCGGCAACGGTTGGGACGCCGACGCAGTTGCCGTAGTCGCCCACTCCCTTGACGACTCCGGCGAAGAGCCAGCGCACGCGCGCCGAGTCCAACGATCCGAAGCGAAGCGAATTGAGCATCGCGATCGGTCGCGCGCCCATGGTGAAGACGTCGCGCAGGATCCCGCCGACGCCGGTCGCTGCCCCCTGGTAGGGTTCGACGGCCGATGGGTGGTTGTGCGACTCGATCTTGAACGCCACCGCGAGGCCGTCACCGACCGAGATGACGCCGGCGTTCTCGCCGGGCCCCTGGAGGACGTACGGCGCGGTGGTCGGGAGCGTACGGAGCACGGGGCGCGAGTGCTTGTACGAGCAGTGCTCGTTCCACAGCGCACTCACGACACCGAGTTCGGTGAAGGTTGGCTCGCGCCCGAGCAAGCCGACGAGCCGTTCGTACTCGTCAGGCGTGAGGCCATGCTCGGCGACGAGCGCCGGCGTAATCGCCGGATCGCCAGCGCGTGGAGTGGGAGGAGCGCTCATTACCACTTGAGGCCGAACATGGAGCGGATGAGGCCGCGCAGCTGGCTCTGGTCGACGTGCTCGAGCATCTCCACCTCACCGGCGTCGAACCAGACGCCGTTGCAGTTGGTGCAGCGATCGATCTTGATGTGGTGGAACTCGGTCTCCACGAGGTCGTGTCCGCACTTGGGACACTTCATGTAGTGCGATTGACGCTCGATGTTCGCGCGCTGCGCGTCGAGCTTGGCGCGCTGCGCCTTGATGAGTTCCGCGTCCTGCTTGACGAAGTACTCGTCCTCGTTGCGCGTCGGCTTCTTTTCGTCCATGATCGGCGGGTGGTGAAGTCTGAGGGGAAGAGAGGAGATCAGGCAGCGACGGCGGCGAGCATGCTTTCGAAGAGCGCGAGGCCATCGTCGCTTCCGAGGAGTGCGTCGACCGCACGTTCGGGGTGCGGCATCATTC
Source organism: Gemmatimonadaceae bacterium (assembly GCA_044225935.1). GTDB lineage: Bacteria > Gemmatimonadota > Gemmatimonadetes > Gemmatimonadales > Gemmatimonadaceae > SCN-70-22. The sequence goes on along the minus strand of JBGAHX010000023.1, from coordinate 56,575 downwards.
CGAGCACGTTGCCCTGCTTGTTCACGATCCCGGCGATGTTGTCGAGCGAGCCGTTGGGGTTCGCGGCGTCGGTGGTGTCGCCGGTTGCGTCGCTGTAGCGGAACACCACCTGTCCTTCGCCCTCGAGCTCCTTGAGCCCTTCGAGGTCGATGGTGAAGCGGCCATCCCCGTGCGCCACGGGGATACGAAGGAGCTGTCCGCCGACATAGCGGTTGGTGAAGCGTGTGTCGGCGTTCTCGACGCGTAGGGTGACCGTCTCGCTCACGAATTGCAGCGATGCGTTGCGGAGGAGCGCCCCGGGGAGGAGGTGCGCCTCGCAGGCGATCTGGAAGCCGTTGCAGATGCCGAGGACCGGGCCACCACGCTCGGCGTGGGCGACGACTTCGCGCATGATCGGCGAGAAGCGGGCGATGGCGCCGGCACGCAGGTAATCGCCGTAGCTGAAGCCGCCCGGAAGAATGACGACGTCGACGCCCTGGAGATCGTGATCCTTGTGCCAGAGGCGGACGCCGGTGGCCCCTAACGACTGCGTGACGGCGTTGTACGCGTCCTCATCGCAGTTGGAGCCTGGGAAGGTGATGATGCCGAATTTCACGCGACGGTTACTCCGGCGAGTTCGTAGTCCTCCGTCACCGGGTTGGCGAGGAGTTTGTCGCACATGGCGCGCACGCGCTGGGAGGCGTCTCCTTCGTCCTTCGCATCGAGGTCGAGCACCAGATGGCGCCCGACCCGCACGTCGCCGACGGCGGCGAAGCCCAGGGCGTGCAGGGCATCAGCGACCGCCTTCCCCTGCGGATCGAGGATTCCCTTGCGGGGGACGATGTGAACGGCAACACGATAGCGGGTCATCCCCGTGGGTCCTCAGGAGGGTTGGTGGAAGGGGGTGGGTTTCTGGGCGACGACTGCGAGCGATCGCCGCGCGGGCGACGCCGGCGCCGGCGTCGGCGCGTCGAGGCCGCGCCATCGCTCGACCCGTCCATGGAGCGCAGGCCGCCGTCGTCGTGCGAATCGCCGGCAAACGAACCAGCAAACTCTTCGTTGCCGGCGTACGCGCCGTCCCGGTCGTCGTCTTCGTCGCCATTGCCGGGGAGCCGGTCGAGGAGGCCGATGAAGACGGTGGCGATGAGCCCATAGAGGACGTAGGCCATCGCCGCCGGGAAGAAGAACTGCTTCGGCAGAAAGATGACGCCGAAGATCGTCCCGATGACCAGGAGGCTCCCGAGGATCTGCCGCACGCTGCGATAGCCGATCGTCGGCATCGCCGCGTACTGCACGTTGCTGATCATCAGGAAGCTCAGCCCGAGCATGATGAAACGCAGCATCTGATGCCACGGCAGGTTGGCGATCATCGTCTCGGTGTACAGGTTCGTCTGGGAGAACCAGTAGTACGTCGCGAGGGTGCCGCCAGCTGCAGGGGAGGGGAGTCCGGTGAAGTGCGTCTTCTTGCGCCCGGCCTGCTCCACGTTGAAGCGCGCGAGACGGATCACCGCGCACATGGTGAACATGAAGCAGAAAATCCAATCCCACCCCGCCTGGTTGAACACGGCGAAGTAGATGATCATCGTCGGCGCGAAGCCGAACGAGATCGCGTCGACGAGCGAATCGAGTTCCTCGCCGAAGCGGGAGCCGCTGTTGGTGGCGCGGGCGACGCGTCCGTCGAGCGCGTCGGCGACGCCGCCGAAGACGATGTAGGAGACGGCACGCGAGAAGTCGCCGCGCGACGCGGCGACGATGGCGAAGACGCCGAAGAACAGATTCGCGAGCGTGAAGCCGTTCGGCAGGAGGACGACCGCACGTCGCTGTGAGCGCGCCACGATCAGCGCCCTCCCAGGCGGGCGAGCAGCGTCGTGCCGGCAAACGTAGTCTGCCCGACCTTCACGGCTACCGGTGTTCCCGGCGGGAGGAAGACGTCGACGCGCGAGCCGAATCGGATGATCCCCATGCGATCACCCTGGCTCACCGATTCGCCTTCTCGGCTGTAGGTCACGATGCGCCGCGCGATGAGCCCAGCGATCTGCCTGACGAGGATGCGCACTCCTCCGTGGTCGAGGCCGACCGACATCTGCTCGTTCTCGAGCGACGACTTCTCGACCGCGGCATTGAGGAACTTGCCCGGGTTGTAGTGCACGTACTTGACCGTGCCGCTCACGGGATACCGGTTCACGTGCACGTTGAAGACGTTCATGAAGATCGAGATGCGGAGCGCGCGCCCGTGAATGAACGCGGGTTCGTCCACCTCGGTGATCATCACCACGCGTCCATCGGCCGGCGAGATCACGACGTCGTCGCCGCGCTCGCCCGTGCGCTCGGGATCGCGGAAGAAGTACGCAACCCAGAGGGCGATGATCGTGAGACAAAAGGCGAGGAGCCATAGCGGCCAGCTGCGACGCCCAAGTGCCGCGATGTAGGCGACCGCCGCGAGGGCGGTCGCGATGAGCATGAACGGGTATCCTTCGCGGGCGAAGTTCACGTGAGCGCCCCGAGTTCGAGGGACTCGCCGGTGATGCGGCGGAAGGCGTCGAGGTAGCGCGCGCTGGTGGCGGCGACCACTTCGTCAGGGAGCGTCGGCGGAGGAGCGTCGCCATTCCAGCGCCCCGCCTCACGCTCGCCGTTCAGGTAATCGCGCAGCGGCTGCTTGTCGTAGCTCGCCTGCCCGCGCCCGGTCGCGTAGTCGTCGGCCGGCCAGAAGCGCGAGCTGTCGGGGGTCAGGACTTCGTCGATGAGGAGCGTGCGTCCGTCGACCTGCCCGAACTCGAACTTGGTATCGGCGATGATGATGCCGCGTGGCTCGGCGGTCTTGCGCGCGAAGTCGTAGATGGCGCGCGAGAGCCCTTCGAGCTCGACTGCCGTTCCATCCCCAACGATCGACTTCATCGTGGCGATGGTGATGTTCTCGTCGTGCCCCGACTCGGCCTTCGTCGCCGGGGAGAAGACCGGCGGCTGCAACCGGTCGCTCTCCACCAGCCCGAGCGGGAGCTTCTCGCCGGCGAGCGTCCCGGTGGCGCGATACTCCTTCCACGCCGAACCCGAGATGTAGCCGCGCATCACGCACTCGACCGGGTACGGCGAGGTGCGTCGCGAGACCATCATGCGCCCGCGCAGCAGGTCGCGATACGGGGCGAGCGCCGGAAACTCCTCGACCAGCGGATCGACCGCGGTCCCGAGCATGTGGTGCGCGACGATAGGTTGCAGCTGGCGGAGCCACCACGCGGTCATCTGGGTGAGGACGATCCCCTTGAAGGGGACCGTCTCGTTCATGACCACATCGAAGGCGCTCACCCGGTCGGTCGCGACGAGCAGGAGGCGATCGGGGCCAAGCTCGTACACGTCGCGCACCTTTCCGCGCCGATGGACGGCGAGGGGGAGGGCGGTGGTGGAGATGGCGAGCGTCATACGCGCACCTCCTCGCGCGCTCCGCGCGCGTCTGACGCGGAGAGGATCGGTTCGACCACCTCGGCGAGGAAGTCGTCGACCTGTTGCGGCGCGCGCCCCACGAATCGTTCGGCGTCGAGGGCGGCGTGCAGGTCGTCGAGTCGGACGCCGAACTCCGGATCGGCGGCGAGGCGTGCAAGCATGTCGTTAGGTCTCCCTTCGTCCTTCATCGAGCGCGCGGCGGCGATCGAATGGCGGCGAATCACTTCGTGCGCGTCCTGCCGGCTGACCCCGGCGCGCACGGCGCGCACGATGAGCTCTTCGGTCGCCATGAACGGAAGCTCGTCGCCCACGCGCGAGGCGATGCGCGCCGGGTGCACCTCGAGCCCGCCCACGACGTTGGTCAGCAGGACGAGGATGGCGTCGGTGGCGAGGAACGCCTCGGGGATCACCAGGCGGCGATTCGCCGAGTCGTCGAGCGTGCGCTCGAAGTACTGGACCGCGTGCGTCTGGTTGGCGTTCGGCTCGAGCGATGCAACAAAGCGCGCCAGCGAGTTGATGCGCTCGCAACGCATCGGATTCCGCTTGTAGGCCATCGCCGACGACCCGATCTGCTCCTTCTCGAATGGTTCCTCGATCTCCCCAAACGACTGCAGCATGCGCAGGTCGGAGGCGAACTTGGCGGCGCTCGTGGCGATCCCGGCGACGACGGCGAGCACCTGCGCGTCGATCTTGCGCGAGTAGGTCTGCCCGCTCACCGGGATCACCGACTCGAACTCCATCGCCGCGGTGACACGCCGGTCGAGTTCGCGCACCTTGTCGTGATCGCCGCCGAAGATCTCGAGGAAGGATGCCTGCGTTCCGGTCGTTCCCTTCACCCCGCGGAACGGGAGGGTGGCGACGCGATGATCGAGCTCGGCGAGGTCGAGGACCAGGTCCTGCATCCAGAGCGTCGCGCGCTTCCCGACCGTGGTGAGCTGCGCCGGCTGCAGGTGCGTGTAGCCTAACGTCGGCTGTGCGCGCCAGGTGCGCGCGAAGTCGGCGAGTTCGTGCAACGCGTCGATGACCTTGGCGCGCAGGAGCGCGAGCCCCTCGCGCATCAGCACCAACTCGGCGTTGTCGGTGACGTAGCACGACGTGGCGCCGTAGTGAATGAATCCCTTCGCCGCCGGCGCCGCGTCGCCGAAGGCGTGCACGTGCGCCATCACGTCGTGACGAAAGCGCTTCTCGTACGCGGCGACGGCGGCGAAGTCGATCTCCGCGTCGGCGGCGGCGCGCATCTGGGCGATCGCCTCGTCGGGAATCGCGACGCCGAGCGACTGCTCGGCCTCGGCAAGCGCAACCCAGAGTTTGCGCCAGAGCGCGTGCCGCCGCGCCGACGACCAGAGGGCGAGCATGTCGCGCGACGCATAACGCTGCGCCAGCGGCGTGGTGTACTGGTCGTGCACCGTCACTGAATCACGAAGTCGGTAGTGTAGAAGTAGCCACGGCGCTCGAAGACCAGGCGCAGCCCGGTCTTTCCGCCGTAGTAGTCGAAGGCGCGCGAAACGTCGGACGCCTGCTCGATTGTCGTGCGATTGATCTGGACGATCACGTCGCCTTCCTGCAAGCCGATCTCGTTGCGAATGCGTTCGCTCGCGTTCACCACGAGCGCCCCCTTCGCACTTCGCAGGTTGCGCTCGACGCGCATCGGCGTGGTGAGCGTGACCAGCTCGAGTTCGCGCAGCACCGTCACGCGGGGCGCGCTCACCTCGGGGAGGTCGGCAACCGTCACCGAGACGGTGAGGTCGCGACCCCCGCGACGCACGACGAGGGGGATGTTCTCGCCCACGCGCATGTCGAGCCGTTCGGCTTCCCAGTCGAAGGCGTTGCGCAACGGGCGCCCGCGCGCGCTCACGATGCGATCGCCGGGGCGCAGCCCTGCCTTCTCGGCGGGCGAGCCCGGAATGACGGAGCGCACTTCGACACCAGCGGTGACGATATCGCGGGGGTTGTCGCTCGTTGGAGTGCGCAGCTGTTCGCCGATCCACGGACGGCGAATGCTGCCGTGCTCGAGGAGGTCGTCGACGATGCGGCGCGCGCGGTTGATCGGGATGGCGAAACCGAGTCCGATCGAACCGCCGCTCGGCGAATAGATCGAAGTGTTTACGCCGATCACTTCGCCGACGGCGTTCACCAGCGGGCCACCAGAGTTGCCCGGATTGATCGACGCGTCGGTCTGGATCATGCCGACGTACGCGCCGCTCCCCTCGCTGCGGCCGATGAGGTTGCGTCCCGTCGCGCTGATGACGCCAGCGGTGACGCTCGGTTCGGTGTTGCCGAGGACGAAGCCGAACGGGTTGCCGATCGCGATCGCCCATTCGCCGATGAGGAGCTGATCCGAACTGCCTAACGTCGCGATGGGCAGGTCCTTCGCGTCGATCTTGATGACGGCGAGGTCGTTGGTCTCGTCCTTCCCGAGCAATGAGGCAGTGTAGGTGGTGCCATCGCGCATCATCACCGAGATGCGGTTCGCCCCGCTCACCACGTGTGCGTTGGTGACGATGATCCCGTTGGGGCGAATGATGAAGCCGGAGCCGAGTCCGGGTTGCACCTGCTGCCCCGACCGACCGCCGAAGTACTGCTCGAAGATGTCAGCTGGGACGCGTTCGACCGTTTCGGTCTGCACGGTGACGACGGCGGGCGAAACGCGGGCAACGGCTTCGGTGATCGCCGTACGGCGCGATGCGTCGATGCGCACGTTCTGCGTGTCGACTTGTGCGGCGGATTGCGCGGGAGCAGCGATCGCCTGGCGCGTCGCCGAGGCGCTACCATCACAGGCGGAACCGAGGGCGACGATCAGCGCCCAGACGCCTTCACGAAGCGACATGCGCATGTGCGGGCGTGGCCTCGGAGAGATAGAGCGCGCGCGGATATGTCACGCGATCGAGGAAGAGAGCGTGCGCCGGCGCGGGAGGAGAGATCTCATCGTTGGCGTCGGCGGCGAGGAGACGTGCGAGATCGTCAATGGGGCGACGTCCCGAGGCGATGGCGACACTGGTGCCGACGAGGAAGCGCACCATGTGGTGCAGGAAGCGATTCGCCTCGATGACGAAGGTGAGCCCTCCGGGGCGTTCGCTCCAGCAGGCGTGCGTCACGATGCAGCGATGATCATGAGGGTCAGGGGCGGAACCGCGCGCAGCGAATGCGACAAACCGGTGATTGCCCACGATCTCCCGTGCGAACGCGTCGAGCGCGCGGCGATCGACCGGCTGGTGCAACGCCCACTCGGTGCGGCGTCGGAAGGGGGACTGTGCGTCGTCATCCGTTCCAACGTAGTACGAGTACCGGCGGGAGAGCGCGCTGAACCGTGCATGGAACTCGGGGCGCATGTCGTGCGCCGCCGCAACCCACACGTCGTTCGGGAGGAGTGCGTTGACGGCGCGACGCAGCGAGGTCGCGGTCCATTTCTCCGGCACTCGCACTCCAACCACTTGCCCGCGCGCATGCACGCCCGCGTCCGTGCGACCGGCCCCGTGGGCCACGATTCGGTCACCGCACAGCGTGGCGAGCACCCGCTCTACTTCACCCTGGACGGTGCGTCGCTCGGGCTGGACTTGCCACCCGGAAAACGCGGCTCCGTCGTAGTGCAGCACAAGCTGCAGGGTGCGCACCGACATCGGGGCGAAAGTTAGCCCGGCACCCATTCAAGTCAAGCAAAGTGCAGGGGCATTGCGGTGTGTGGAACGCCAATTGACTTCGCCCGATCACGCGCGCCACTTTGCACCGCGGCGTGGCCCGTCGTGCACCCTGTTGTGTACGGCGTCGCGCACTCACCCGACATGTCGATACGAAGCCTTCCCTCGCTCGCGCACGCGCTCAGTGTGGCGCCCGACCTCGACGCGTCACTCGTCGCCCTGGGGGAGGCGCTCGCGGAGGCGGATCGGTCGGCATTGGTCTCGCTGTTTCGCTACGACGGCCGTCGCGACATGATGCGCGAGCGCTTGACGCCCACCGGCGATCACGTGCTGCGCGGCACCGTCGACACGACGATCGACCACCTACCGCCCGCGGCGCGCGCGATGATCGCCAACGGGGGGCAGTTCGTCGACCTGGGTGACCGATCCGCCGAATACGCGCGCCTCTTCGGGCTCACGCTCTTCGCCGACGGCGGCATCCTCTCGCTCCACGGCCTAACGACCGACGGCGACCTGTCCGGCGTCCTCGCGCTGTACGAACAGCGACGGATGTTCGGTACGCGCACGAGCGAACGATTCGCACCAGCGGTTGCGCTCTTCGAGCTGGCGTACGGACGCTTCGGCGAGCGCGAGGCGCGCGACGAGGCGGTACGCACGCTCGAGGACGTCACCCAGCGAGTGCACGGCGAATACATCCGAAAGCTCGGCGCGCTCGAGGTCGAACTTGGGCGCGCGCGTGGCGCGGTGTCCCAGACAAGCCAGGCCGACTCGGAGCGCCTCCTGCAGCTCGAGCGCGAGACCGCGGCTGCGCAGGAAGAGGAGCGTCGCGCGACGCGCAAGGCGCAATCGGTCGAGCATCAACTCACCGCCGCCGTCGCGCAGCTCGAGCAGGCGCACATCGAGCTCCATCGCCGCAACGAGACGCTGCGCCAGAAGACGCGGACGATGTACCTGATCGAGCGCGCGCTCCGCATCGACAACACGTCGCACGACGAGCCGCGCGACCTGGTCGACGGACTCCTCGCTCTGGTGGGCGACGACATGCAGGCGCAGCGCTGCTCGCTGATGCTGAGCGCTCCCGAACCGGAGACGCTCTACCTCGCCGCGGCGCGCGGGCTCGCCCCCAACATCGTCCTTGGATCGCGCATTCCGTATCGCAAGGGCGTCGCCGGTATCGTCGCCGTATCTCGCGAGCCGCTCCTGGTGCAAGACGCAACGGAGGCCGATCGGCACCCGCTCCTGCGCGACCAGTTCCTCACCACCGGTTCATTCATCTCGTTCCCGTTGGTCTATCGCGATGAACTCATCGGCGTGGTGAACCTGACGAACCGCGCCAAGCGCGGCGTCTTCGTGGAGGAAGACGTGGAACGCGTCGGCTTCCACGATTCGCTGACCGCGGGGGAGTCGAGCGCCGCCTTCGGCGTGATCATGCGCGGCGAAGCGACGCCGGCGCAGGTGGCGGCGCTCCTCATGGCGCTCCGCATCAAGGGCGAATCGGTCGACGAAGTCGCCGGGGCGGCGTCGGCGCTGCGCGACGCGATGGTGCATCTCGGGGCAGACGATGCCGAATCCCTGGTAGACACCTGCGGGACGGGCGGCGGAACGATCACCACCTTTAACATCTCCACTGCCGCGGCCCTCCTCGCAGCGGGGCTCGGCGTGCGCGTCGCCAAGCACGGCAACCGCTCGTTCACCTCGCAATGCGGAAGCGCCGACGTGCTCGAAGCGCTCGGCGTGCCGCTCGATGTCTCGCCCGATGTGATGGAGCGCGCGCTGCGGGAGGCGGGGATCGTCTTCATGTTCGCGCCGAGCATGCATCCGGCGATGCGTCACGTGGGGCCGGTGCGACGCGAGCTGGCCGTGCCGACGGTGATGAACATCGTGGGGCCGCTGGCAAATCCCGCATCGGCTGGGCGGCAGGTGCTGGGAGTCGCGGAGCCCGCGCGCATGTCGCTCCTCGCCGGTGCGCTCGCTTCGCTAGGGACGCATCACGCGCTCATCGTGCACGGCGAGCCTGGAATGGACGAATTCTCCCCGATCGGGCGCACGCGCGTTGTCGAGGTACGCGATGGCGTGCGGAGCGAGTGGAGCGTGGAGCCCACCGAGCTTGGATTCGGGACGTACGACGCCGCCGCACTGGCGGGAGGTTCGCCCGCCGACAACGCGCGCATCATCCGCGAGGTGCTGAGCGGCGAGGGGACGACGGCGTCCGCCGCGGCAGTGATCCTGAATGCTGCTGCGGCGCTCTATGTGGGCGGCAAGGTGGCGAGCTACGCGGACGGCGTGGCGATGGCGCGCGAAGGGATCGCCTCGCGGGTGGGGCTCGACGCGCTCGAGCGCCTGCGCCGCGCATACACGACCACGTCGTAAGTCTGATTCGTCGGGCGGCACACGTCGCCCCCCGCGACGCCTGCCGGCGAGAACGGCGCTCGGCATTGTTGCGGGAGGCGGAGGACGAAGAGCCGTTACGCGACTGAAAAGTCCGCGCGAGCGCGGCCCACTGCGCGCTTCTAGTAGCGTCGAATGACGCCGACGACTACACCCTGGATCGCGATGTCGTTTTCGTGCACGTACATGGGCGTCAGCGTCTCGTTCGCCGGTTGCAGGCGAATGCGCCCGTCGCGCTCGCGATAGAACTTCTTGCAGGTTGCGCCGCTGTTGTTGAGCAGGGCGATGACCATCTCGCCGTTGTCGGCGCTACGGCGTTCGTTGACGATGACGAAGTCGCCGTCGCGAATCTGCTCGTCGATCATCGAGTTGCCGCGCACCTTGAGGACGTAGTGCGAGCCGTTCCTCGTGACGAGTTCCTGCGGCACGGCGATCGATTCGTTGTGCGTCATCGCCTCGATCGGGGCACCGGCGGCGACCGTACCGAGGAGCGGGAGATCGAGGGCGCGCGCGAAGACGTCGGACGGGAGGATCTCGATCGCGCGGCTCTCGTTGTAGCTCCGCTTGATGTATCCCTTCCGCTCGAGGTTGGTGAGGTGCTCGTGCACCGTGGCGAGCGAGTTATAGTTGAAGTGCGCGGCGATCTCCTCGAAGCTGGGTGCGTAGCCGCGATCATCCGCGTAGTCCTGCAAGTACGTGAGGATCTCTCGTTGCCGGCGGGTGAGCGGCATGCTGAACTCCGTGGAGGAAGCGAGCGGAACTCTCCGTCGCGTGATTGCTCCCGAACAACTGCCGAACCGACATTAGCCGAAGAAGCCCCGAAGTGCAAGTGAATTCGAGCTGGAAGGCGCCAATCGGCCCGCTTGGGCGCCTGACCGAGAGCGCGGAGCAGCGTGCGAAGGGCTTCGACGGGATGGTGGACACTTGGCAGGAGCGCTCGCGGGTGCTCGCCGCGCCCCCCTCGTTCGTCGCGGCGTTGCGTGCGGGGACCACCGTCTCCGTGATCGCGGAGCTCAAGCGCCGGTCGCCGTCCAAGGGGACGCTGAACGCGGCACTTCAGGCGACCGACCGGGCGCGCCTCTATGCCGATGGGGGAGCACGCGCGCTGTCGATCCTGACCGAGCCCGAAGAGTTCGGCGGCTCGATCGACGACCTGCGCGACGTGTCGTCGACGCTTCACCTCCCGCTCCTCAAGAAGGATTTCCACGTCGCCGAGTCGCAGGTGTGGGAGGCGCGCGCGCACGGGGCGTCGGCGATCCTCTTCATCGCGCGAGCGCTCGCTCCCGATCGCTTGCCGCTGCTCGTGGCGCTGGCGAAATCGGCTGGCCTGGACGCGCTCGTGGAGATCCGTTCGGAGGAAGAGCTGGCGCGGGCGCTCGATACCGATGCGCCGGCGATCGGGGTGAATGCGCGCGATCTCGAGACGCTGGAGATCGAGCCGTGGGTGACGGAGCGGCTTCTCCCGAAGATTCCCGGCGATCGCGTGCGCATCGCCGAGAGCGGGATGACGAGTGCGGCCGATGTCGAGCGCGCAGCGCGTCTCGGCGCCGACGCGGTGCTGATCGGATCGACGCTGTCGTCGTCGGCTGACCCGCTGGCGGCGCTCGCAGCGCTCTGCTCCATACCGCGGAGCTAGCGTGGGAAAGCAGGCGGCGATCAAGTTCTGCGGCCTCAAGCGACCGGAGGACGCTCGCGAGGCGGCGTCGCTCGGCGCCGCGTACCTGGGCGTCATCTTCGCGCCCAGCGCACGGCGCTGCACGGTCGAGCAGGCGAGCGCCCTGTATGCGGCGGTTGACCAACAGTTGGAAGCCGGTCGCGTGGCGCACGCGAGTCGCGCCGCGCGAGGGGATGCAGCTGGCGGGGCGCACCTGGTAGGGGACGCGCTCCGGCCGCAGCGGGTCGGCGTCTTCGCCCACGTCGAGTTGCCCGAAATCGCCCGTATCGCGAAGACCCTCGCGCTCGACGTCATCCAGCTGCACGACCCCCCCTTGGCCGAAGCCATCGGCTCGCTCCGTTCGGATACCGGCGCAAGTATCTGGAGCGTACTGAGGGTCGGAGCCGACGGCATGTCTTCCGAGGAGCTGTCGGCGAGCGAGCGCGCCGACGGCATCCTGCTCGATACCAAAGTCGACGGCCAGTTGGGGGGGACGGGACGCACCTTCGACTGGGTGGCCGCGCGCGATGCGCTGGCCCCCCTCCGGAGCACCCGACCCGTTATCCTTGCGGGAGGACTTCACCCCGAAAATGTCGCAGTCGCGATCGCCACGTTTGCCCCCGACGTGGTCGACGTCTCGTCGGGCGTTGAGCAGTCCCCAGGGGTCAAGGATCACGCCCGCATGCGGGCCTTTGCAGACGCTGTCCGAGGAGTTTCTCAAGAATGACCGCTCCAGCCCTCACTCCCGAAATCGTCCGTGACCGTTTCGGCTCCTTCGGGGGGCGATACGTCCCCGAAACGCTGATACCAGCGCTCGACGAACTCGAGGCCGCGTTCGAAGCGGCGCTCGTCGATGCGGCGTTCGAGCGGGAGTGGCGCGACCTCCTCACCAACTACGTCGGTCGCCCGTCTCCGCTGAGCGATGCGCCGCGACTCTCGGAACTGGTGCAAGCCCCCGTCTGGCTCAAGCGGGAGGACCTCAACCACACCGGCGCCCACAAGATCAACAACACGGTTGGCCAGGCGCTTCTTGCCCGCCGCATGGGGAAGACGCGCATCATTGCCGAGACCGGAGCGGGACAGCACGGCGTCGCGACGGCGACCATCTGCGCGCGCTTCGGGATGGGGTGCGTGGTCTACATGGGCGAGGAGGACATGCGCCGGCAGGCGCTCAACGTCTACCGCATGCGGCTGATGGGGGCCGAAGTGATCCCCGTCACCAGCGGGACGCGCACGCTCAAGGATGCCACCACCGAGGCGATCCGCGACTGGGTGACCAACGTTCGGGATTCGCACTACATCATTGGTTCGGTGGTGGGGCCTGCTCCGTATCCGCGCATGGTGCGCGAGTTCCAGGCGGTGATCGGGCGGGAGGCGCGCGCCCAGATGCTGGAGCGGGCCGGCGTGCTCCCTCGTAGCGTGGTAGCCTGCGTGGGTGGGGGGTCGAACGCGATGGGAATATTCGCTGGATTCGTTGACGACACGGGGGTGGAACTCGTCGGAGTGGAGGCGGCCGGCGAAGGGCTCGAGTCGGGACGGCACTCGGCGTCGCTCTCGTGCGGGAGCCCGGGGGTGCTGCACGGCTCGTTGAGCTATTTGCTCCAGGACGCGCAGGGGCAGGTGCACCCGGCGCATTCGATTTCTGCCGGGCTGGACTATCCGGGTGTAGGGCCCGAGCACTCGTACCTAAAGGACAGCGGCAGGGCCACCTACGTCGCGGTGGATGACACCCAGGCACTGGAGGGGTTCGCGATGCTGAGTCGGCTGGAGGGGATCATTCCGGCGCTCGAGACGGCCCACGCCGTGGCGTGGATCGCGTCGCAGCGCGGGCGGTGGTCGGCCGACGAGCCGGTGTTGCTCTGCGTGAGCGGTCGTGGCGACAAGGACGTGTCGCAGGTGCGCGAGATGGGAATTCTCCCGTTGTGACCTTGTCGACGGCATCTCCTTCCCTCTCCGCCGCGGACGAGCGTCCCGAGCCGCCCTTTCCGGTGGCGCTCGTGGAGGAAATGCTGCGCATGTTTGCCCGCGCCGTGCGGGCGCACCAGCTCTACCTGCACAACAACCCGACCTACCTCAAGTCGCTCGACAACCTGCGGGTCTCCTTCGCGCCGATCTGGGCGCAGACCGAGGAACTGGTCATCGAGGTGACCGATACGCAGCTCAAGTGGGAAGGGCACGCGGTCATCAACGAGCCGGACAAGACTACCGATGCGCTGCCGTGGGTCCTGTACAAGGACGGACTGCGCGAGTTGCGGCTGCTGCGCGAGGTCGAGCAGCAGGAGATCGTGACGCTGATCGACATCCTCACGCGCGTGCGGAAGGCATCGCCCGACGAGGACGATCTCCTCACGCTGCTGTGGGAGCAGGAATTCGCCTTCGTGCGCTACCGCTACGTCGACGTGTCGATGGAAGGAGCGGCGCCGCTCGACGTGAGCGACGAGGCACGCGAGGAGCGGCTGGTCGACCCGACGCAGGTGCAAGCACCGCCGCAGGAAACGATCCTCCCCGCCGGTGTCGTCAACCTCGACGACTTCGACGCGACGCTGTACTTCCTCGACGAGCGCGAGATCGAGTACTTGCGCGACGCCGTCGCCACCGAGTACGCGTCGGACCTGCGCGGAAACGTCGTCTCCATTCTCCTCGACGTCTTCGAGGTGCAGGGCGACACCGCGATCCGCGACGAGATCGTCGGGGTGCTCGACAACCTCCTCGTGCACCTCCTCACCGCCGGGCAGCTGCGCACGGTGGCCTACCTGCTCCGCGAGGTGAACCTCGCCGCCAACCGCGCGCGCGACCTCACGCCGGCGCAGCGCGAGACGCTCCTCTCGCTCCCCAACCGAATGAGCGAGCCGGAGGCGCTGTCGCAGCTCCTTCAGTCGCTCGACGAGCGCGCCGACCTCCCGGAGCAGGCGGAGCTCAACGAGCTGTTCGACCAGCTCCGCGTCAGTGCGCTGGGCACCATCTTTTCGTGGTTGGGGCGCCTGCAGAACCCGCGCATCCGCACGTTGCTCGAGGCTGCGGGGCAACGCCTCGCGTCGGCCAACACGGGAGAGCTGGTGCGCCTCATCGGGGCGAGCGAGCGCGAGGTAGCGCTCGAGGCGATCCGCCGCGGCGGCGCGATGCGAGCCGCCGCCGCGGTGCCAGCGCTCGCGCGACTCATGGGCCAGGGGGATGTCGACATTCGTCTCGCCGCGGCGCAGGCGCTCGCCGAGATCGGGACGCCTGGCGCGATGCAGCAGCTCGAGCGCACCATCGACGATTCGTCGCGCGACGTGCGCGTGGCCACCCTTCGCGCCTTTGCCGCCCGCGTCCACCGCCCGGCACTCGCCCGCATCGAAGGTGCGATCAAGGGGAAGCGCCTGCAGGAGGCAGATCTCACCGAGCGCATGGCGCTATTCGAGGCCTTCGGCGCGATGTGCGGTGACGCCGGCATTCCGCTGCTGGACGGGTTGCTCAACGCCAAGGGGTTCTTCGGTCGGCGCGAGGATCCGGAGCTGCGCGCCTGCGCGGCGATGGCACTGGGTCGCATCGGCTCGGCAGATGCAACGGCGGCGCTGCGCCGCGCGTCGTCGGACAAGGAGATCCTGGTCCGCAACGCGGTGAATCGCGCGTTGCGCGGTGGGGTGTCATGACATCCTCGCGTCCCACGCCGGGAGGTGGGATCGGGCGCGCTGCAGGACGCACGCCCTCTGGGGGCGCGCGCGCGCAGGCGGCGCTCAGCGATCTGTCGGGCGACACCTACATTCGGCGTGCCGGTCGGGCCCTGATCGTCAGCATCTACGGCGCGATGCGGGTGATCCGCCTGTACCCGCCGGAGAACGAGGCGGTGCGCAATGCGCTCGCCGACGTCGCCGAGTCGGCGCAGGAGCTGCTCGAGCGCGAGCATGAGGTCGAGCTGCGCGCATCGAATGAGTTCATCTTCGTGAACTCCACGCGCCTCCGCCTCGATCTCGACAACTACGCCTCCTTCTCGCAGATCCTCTCGGCGCTCCGCGCCAGCGGGATCGGCTCGATCCGGCTTTCGGAGCCGGCGCAGGCGCGCGACTGGCTCGTCTTCCTCTCGCTCCTGCTCAGCCAGAACAAGGGCGGGGATGACGTCACCGCCTTCGATGTCACCGAGAAGCTCGCCTCTGCTGGGGTCACCGTCTTCGAACTCGGCGCGCCGCTGGTCGCCGAAGACGACACCGACTTCCGCCAGCGGGCCAAGGAAGCGGCCAAGCGCACGTACTCGCAGTCGGTGGCCGTCACGAAGGAAGTGATGAACTCGCTGCGCATGGGAGCGTCGCCGAACATCAAGAAGATCAAGCGCGTCGTGCAGACGATCGTCGATCAGATCCTGAACGAGGAGACCTCGCTCGTGGGGCTGACGACGATCCGCGACTACGACGAGTACACGTTCACCCATTCGGTGAACGTCTGCATCTTCTCTGTCGCGTTAGGGCGACGCCTTGGGCTCAGCAAGTTGCAGCTGTACGACCTCGGGCTCGCGGCGCTCTTCCACGACATCGGGAAGTCGCGCGTCCCGCTGGCGGTGCTCAACAAGACCGAAGGGCTGAGCGACGATGACTGGCGGTGGCTGGCCGCGCACCCGTGGCTCGGCGTGCTCGCGCTCTTCCACATGCGCGGACAGCAGGAGCTTCCGTTCCGCGCGATGGTGGTGGCGTACGAGCACCACATGAAGGTGGACCTCACCGGATACCCAAAGAGCACGCGCGCGCGCGACCAGAGCATCTTCTCGCGCATCGTCGCAGTGGCCGATGGTTTCGACGCCGCAACGTCGCGCCGCGCCTACCAGACGGTTCCGATGTCCCCGGCCGCCGTCCTCGCGGGGATGCGCGACAACCCGCGGCGCGGGATGGACCCCGTGGTGGTGAAGGGGTTCATCAACTTGTTAGGCGTCTTTCCGGTGGGGACGGTCGTGGTGCTCGATACGTTCGAACTCGCCATCGTGCACCAGACGAATCCCAACCCGAGCGCGATCTCGCGCCCGATCGTACGCATCGTGAGCGACGATCGCGGCAACGTGCTCTTTCCCGGGCACCTGGCCGACCTCACCGAGCAGCGCGGCGACGGCTCGTTCGCCCGCACCATCATCAAGACGGAAAATCCGGAGCGCTACGGCATCAATGTCGGTGACTACTTCCTCTGATCCCCTCTCGCAGCGATTCGAGTCGCTCAAGCGCGCGGGCCGCCGCGCGCTTGTGACCTACATGACCGCCGGCCACCCCGATCCCGAACAATCCGTGGCGCTGATGCGCGCGCTCGAGGAGGGAGGGGCCGACGTGCTCGAAGTGGGCGTTCCATTCTCCGATCCGATGGCCGATGGGCCGGTGATCCAGCATTCGTCGCAGGTGGCGCTCACGCATCACGTGGGGCTCTCGCGGGTGCTGGAGATGGTGCGCGAGGCGTCGCTGGAGATTCCGGTCGTCCTCTTCAGCTACCTCAACCCGATCCTCGCCGCCGGCCCCGACGTGCTGGCGCGCGCCGCCGACGCGGGGGTGCACGGCATCCTCCTCACCGACGTCCCAGTTGGCGCCGACCCGGCACGCGAGTCGTGGATCGGCGGGGGACCGCTCGCTTTCGTGCGTTTGGTTGCGCCGACCACGCCGGTCGAGCGCATGCGGGAGATCGCGCGGCACGGGCGCGGGTTCGTGTACCTCATCTCGCGCCTTGGCGTCACGGGGATGCAGCGCGACGTGGCGAGCGACCTCCCCGAGACGATTGCGCGATTGCGCTCGGCGACCGACCTCCCCATCTGCGTCGGGTTTGGGGTGTCCAACGGCGAACAGGCCAAGACGATCGGGCGTCTGGCCGACGGGATCGTGGTGGGGAGTGCGATCGTGAAGGCGGCGGAATCGGGGGTCGATGCGGCCCGCGCCCTCACCGTAGAGCTGCGCCAGGCCCTCGACACGCTCTGACGTGCGACTGCGCGTCGACCTGATCACGCGCGGGATCGCGCTCGCCGGCACCGCGGTGGTCGGCGCGCTTGCAGTCGGCGATCCGCGCTGGGCGGCGCACCCGATCGGGCTGGGCGTCGTCTTCGCGGCAACCGTCGCGCTGCGCCTGCGCCCGATCGCCCTGACCAAGTATTCATCGCTTACCGGTTCGCCGGTTGCCGCGATGGCCGGAGCGCTGGTCCTCGGCGCGAGCGCGACGTCGATTGGCGTCTTCGCCGGGACGCTGGTCGCCGACTGGCTCGTGCAGCGAAAGGCGCTGGCGTGGGCGTGGGTGAATGCGGGGCGCGAAGCGCTCGCTCTCGTCGCCGCCTACGGCGCGTATGCTGCGGCCGCGGCGCTCCTCAATGTGCAGCTGACGGGCGCCCTCTCGGCCGACGGCGTGCCGGCGATGTCGGTATTCGTCTTCGCCTACTTTGTCCTCTCGCGAGCGCTCCAATACTTCTCGCTCCTCGTTCGCGACAAGCTCCTCCCCGACGAGCGCTCGCTCATCTTGCGCTATGAGGTGATCGCCTTCGGCGCCTCGGCGGCCGCGGTGCTCCTCGTCGTCCTCACTGTGACGAACGTCGGCCTCGCGGGATGGATCGTGGTGGCGGTCGCGCTCGCGTTCTCGGCGCTCCTCTTCCAGCGCATCATCGAGGAAGCAATCGGTGCGGAGGAACTCAACAAGATCCACCAGATGGAGCTGGTGGTCTCGAGCGACGCGTCGCTCGGCGACGCCTTCGCCCGCATCGCCGGTTTAGCCAACCGGCTGGTCGATTGGCGCGAGTTCCGGATCCATCTCCTGCAGGACGGCGACGCGCGCACGATCTTTACCGGGCGCGATGGACTGCTCGAGCCTCCCGTGCGACCGTCGCAGGACGGGCGCGTGCTGCGAGAGGAGGCGCTCGCGTCGGGGCGCGGTGTTGTCGTCGGCGACGCGGCAAACGATCCGCGGCTTGCCGGCGGGAACGAACTCGCTCGCAGTGTGGTGGTGATGCCGCTCCGCTTCGGCGAGCGGACGGTCGGGCTCCTCGAACTCGAGCACCACAAGCGCGGGACGTACGGCCCGAAGCAGCTCGCCGTGGTGCAACGCTTCGCCAGCCAGCTCGCCACGACCCTACACATCCAGGACCTGCGCCGCCCCCTCGTCGACGCCGTATCGCGACTGGAGCGGCAGGTCTCGACGATGAACGAGTCGGCGCACCAACTCCGCGGTGGAGCCGACACCGTCGCGCGGCTGGCGGGCGAGATCTCGCGCACCGTCGCCGAGGAGAGCGACCAGGCTTCGCGCGGGCGCGATGCGTCGGGCGAGGTCTACACGAGCATGGCATCGATCGCCCGCGACGCGCGCGAGGCGGCGAGCGCGAGCGAACACGCGGTGCAGATCGCGACCGAGCATCGCTCCACGATCGGCACCGCGATCGAGCGGCTGGTGAGCGCGAAGGGGTTCGTGGGGGAGAGCGGGGCGCTGATGGCCGACCTGGGCGAGGAGACGCGCCGCGTCACGTCGTTCATCGGGGTGATTCGCGATCTCGCCGAGCAGACGAACCTCCTCGCGCTCAACGCGGCAATCGAGGCTGCGCGAGCCGGCGAGGAGGGGCGCGGCTTCGCGGTCGTGGCCGAGGAGATCCGGAAGCTGGCAGAGCAGAGCGGGCGCGCGTCGGACGACGCGAGCGGGTTGGTGGCGACGCTCGCCGGGCAGATGGAGCGCGCCACGCGGCAGATGGATCGCGGGCAGGCCATGGTTGCCGACGTCGAGACGCTCTCGGAGTCGGCGCGCGACGCGATGGCGCAACTCGTGGAGTCGTCGCGCTCGGCCGCGACCTGGGCCAAGCGAATCGCCGAGGTGTCGCGCACGCAGGAGGACGCGATGCGTGGCGTACGCGAGCGGATGACGCGCATTGCCGAGATCTCGCAGAGCAACAGCGAGGGGGCGGCACAGGTGGCAGGGACCGCCGAGTCGCAGGCGCGCGCGCTGCACGAGGTCGAAGGGGCGACCCGTGAGCTGCGCGAGCTCGCGACGTATCTGGGCGAATTGGCGCGCCGACTCACGCGACTGGGCTAGAGGTCATCTCACGAATAGTCGACGCCCTCCGGCCGGCGCTGGGCGCCAGCGCGAGCGGCGACTATTTGTGAGATGACTTGTGGGCGAAATTGACGCTCCTCCCTCCCGGGAAGTAGGTTGCCGCGCGTTGCCTTCCTCCGCTGATCCTTCGCTCATCGCGGCTTCGACCGCGGCCGATTTCCCCGTGCTCCCTTCGTGGGCGCAGGTCGGGGAGAAGCGTCGCGCGCACATCGCGCGGGTGACATCGCTGCTCGACCGGTGGAGCGATGCGCTGCACCTCACGCCTGCGGAGCGCCGCACCTGGCACGACGCCGGGCGCTATCACGATGCGCTGCGCGACGCGCCGATCGCCGAGTTGCGGCTGGCGGTGCCCGACGCGTCGCTCCCCGACAGCGTGTTGCATGGGCCTGCCGTTGCTATACGGCTCGCCGACGAGGGAGAGGCGCGCGCCGACCTCCTCGAGGCGATTCGCTGGCACACGCTCGGCAATCCGGAGTGGGGGATGGTGGGGCGCGCGCTGTTCATGGCCGACTACCTCGAGCCTGGTCGCCCGTTCTCGCAGGGAGACCGCGCCTTCCTGGCGTCGCACGTCCCGCTCGACTTCGATGGCGTCTTTCGGCAGGTTGTGCGCACTCGCATCGAGTGGACGCTGCGCGAGGGGAAGACCATCTTCGCTGAAACGGTGGCGCTGTGGAACCGCGTACGATGAAGCCCCGCGGCTATGTGGCGATCGCCATCCTCCTGTTGGCCGCAGGGGGAGGGGCGTGGTGGTTGTTCGCGCGACCGGGCACTCCCGCGTCGGAGGCGCCGGCCCAAGGAGCGGAGGTCAAGCGCGTGGTCCCGATCGGCACCCGCATCCGAGTGGAGGTGCTCAACACCACCACGGTGCGCGGGCAGGCGCGGCGCGTGACCCTCTACATGCGGGATGCCGGCTTCGACGTCGTGAACTACGCGGGACAGGGACCGGCGCGCGACTCCACGCTCATCCTGGACCGCACCGGTCACCCGGAATGGGCCAAGCTGGCGAGCGACGCGTTAGGCGGCGCTCCCGTCGAGTCCCGACCCGACAGCACCCGCTACGTCGACCTCACGATTCTCGTCGGCAAGTGGGTCCACACGCCGGCGGAGGCGTTCTACCCGTAGCTGCCCGCACGCCGCGGCGATGTCCTTCCCGCGGCTCTTGCGGATCGCCACCTCGACGCCGGCGCGACGGATGCGATCGGCAAAGGCGCGAATGCCGGCCGCAGTCGTGGGCGTGAAGTCTCCAGCGCCGCCAGGGTGCAGCGGGATCAGGTTGACGAAGGCGCCGCAGGCCTTGGCGAGCGCCGCGAGTTCTGCCGCATGCGACGGTTCGTCGTTCACCCCGCCCAGCATCACGTACTCGAAGGTCACACGTCGATCGAACTCGGCGGCGGCGCGGATCACGTCCTGCAGCGGATACTTGATATTGATCGGCATGAGCGTGCGGCGGAGCGCATCGCTCGGCGCGTGGATCGAGAGCGCGAGGCGGAACTGCTCGGGGCGCGCGCGAAGCGCGAGAATGCCGGGAAGGACGCCGACGGTCGACACCGTGATGTGGCGCGCTCCGATGCCGAATCCTTCGGGGGCGTTGAGGATCGTCAGCGTCGTATCGACCGCGCTCCAGTTCATGAGCGGCTCGCCCATCCCCATGAAGACGATGTTGGTGGCGCGAATCGGGGGATCGAGGAGCGCGAGCTCGCGGACCTGGCCGGCGATCTCGAAGGCGCGCAGGTTGCGTGCGAACCCCATGCGACCGGTTGCACAAAAGGCGCACTGCAGGGCGCACCCCGCCTGCGACGAGATGCACAGCGTCATCCGGTCGCCGTCGGGAATGGCCACCGTCTCGATCGACTGCCCGTCGTGCAGCTGAAAGAGGAACTTCTGCGTCCCGTCGGACGACGCTTGCCGCGTGGCGAGCGCGAGGCGGGGGAGCTCGAAATTCGCCGCCAGTGCCTCGCGGAGTGCACCGGGGAGCGTCGTCACGTCGTGGAACGAGGCGACCGGCTGCTGCCAGAGCGCCGGGAGAATCTGACGAAGGCGATAGGCGGGTTCGCCGCGCGACTCGAGAAAGGTCGAGAGTGCTTGCGCGGCGTCGGCCGGGGTGAGGTCGAGAAGGTTGGTCTTCAAGCGACGAGCAGCGGCGTGGGACTGGAAGCGGCGAACGTCCTCCGGGGTGGTCTAACTCCCCGCGAGGCGCCGAGGAGGGGAACGTCGTGCGCGGGGATGTCGGGCGAGCGGCCCAACGCGAAGCGTGACATGCGGTTGAGCTTATCGGACGTCCGCTGGGGGGTCAACTCGTCCGCTTCCACGCTGGCAGCGCGACCCGTAGATTCCGGTCCTCCACGTTCGTCGGCTCGGCGTGGCGTCTTCGGGCGCCCCGGGCTCCTCCCCATCCACGCCATGTCTCGAGTGACAGCCGTTCGATCCCCACGCCAGCCGCCGACGCGCGGCTTTCGACGCATGGGGCGTTCGCGCGCGCGTCCAGCGAGCACGAGCCCTTCGATCTTGGCGGTCTGCGGCCTGCGGCGTTCGTCTGGGGTCCCCAGTCCAGCGTTCGCATGAGCGACACTCGGCGCTGGGCGCCGAGCGTGCTGTGGGCAGGGGGGATCCTGGTCGCGACGTCGATCCCGGGGAGTGCGCTGCCGCCGATGTCGCCGTTCGCCGGGGCGGACAAGGTCGTTCACTTCGCGATGTACGGCGTTCTCGCCGTGCTCGTCGGGCGCGCTATCGCAATGGGGGAAGGGCGCAACGTGTGGATGGCGCTCGCGGTGATCGCGTTGATGGCGGCGGGCGACGAGTGGCACCAGCAGTGGATTCCCGGTCGGAGCGCCGACGTGCACGACTGGATGGCCGACGTGGCGGGTGCCATCGTCGGGTTCACTTACACCTACATGGCGCGACCGCGCCGGGAGCGCAGGACGTGACGAGCACCGAACCGATGGCCACCGCCCTCCGCACGCATCTCTGCGGGGCCTTGCGCGACGAGCACGTGGGAAAGCGCGTGCGCGTCGGCGGCTGGGTGCATCGCACGCGCAACCTGGGCGGGCTCGTCTTCGTGGACCTGCGCGATCGCGCCGGACTCCTGCAAGTGTCCTTTGCGCCCGGCGCGGCGTCTGCCGAGGCGTTGCAGGTGGCGGAGCGCCTGACGCCGGAGACTGTTGTCCTCATCGAGGGCGAAGTCGTGGCGCGCCCGCCCGAGGGGCGCAATCCGGAGTTGGAGACTGGAACCATCGAACTGCGCGCCGCTGAGGCGCGAGTGGTGGGGCCGGCGGCGACACCGGCGATTCCGGTGGCGCGCGGCAAGGGAGAAAAGCTCGCGGCGGAGGAGTTGCGCCTCAAGCACCGCATCCTCGACCTGCGCCGTCCCGAGTTGCAGGCAAACCTCGTGATGCGCCACCGCCTGCTGCAACGCGCGCGCACGACGATGTCGGACATGGGCTTCCTCGAGATCGAGACGCCGATCCTCACCAAGCCGACGCCCGAAGGGGCGCGCGACTTCCTCGTGCCGAGCCGCATTCATCGCGGGGAATTCTTCGCGCTTCCGCAATCGCCGCAGATCTACAAGCAGCTCCTGATGGTTGCCGGCTACGATCGATACTTCCAGATCGCGCGCTGCTTCCGCGACGAGGACCTGCGCGCCGACCGACAACTCGAGTTCACGCAGATCGACCTCGAGGCGAGCTTCGTGAGCGCTGCCGACGTACAGCAGGTCGTCGAGACCGTACTCGTGGCGCTCTGGGCCGAAGGGGGGCACGCGATCGCGCGCCCGTTCCCGACGCTCACCTGGCGCGAGGCGATGGAGCGTTTCGGCGTCGACAAGCCCGATCTCCGCTATGGTGTGGAGATCGAGGACCTGAGCGCGCACGTGGGAGAAGACGCCGCGCCATTCGTGCGCGACGCGTTAGGGAGCGGGGGGCGCGTGCGCGGCATTCGCGTCCCGGCTGCCTCCGATGCGTCGCGCAAGGACATCGACGCCTTCGCCGCCGCGGCCAAGGACGCTGGTGCGGGGGGCCTGATCTGGGCGCGGCGCACCGACGCGGGGTGGGAAGGGCAGGGCGTCAAGGCGATCGGCGCGCAGGCGCTCGAGTCGCTTGGCGGAACGCCCGGTGAATTGCTCCTGGCGGTGTCGGGAACAGACGAGATCACGTCGCCGGCGCTGCACGCCGTGCGCACGCTTGCGCTCAAGCGCCCCAACATTCCGCAGCTCCAGGAACATGCCTTTTGCTGGGTCGTCGACTTTCCGCTGTTCGAGAAGGATCCCGAGAGCGGGCAGCACGTGCCGGCGCACCATCCGTTCACCTCGCCGCACGCCGACGACTTCGTCTTCCTCGAGTCCGATCCGGGGCGGTGCCGCGCGCAGCACTACGACGCGGTCTACAACGGGAATGAGCTGGGGAGCGGGTCGATCCGCATCACCGACCCGGCGATCCAGGGGCTCATTTTCCGGTTGTTGGGGATCGGCGCCGACGAACAGCAGCGTCGCTTCGGCTTCCTCCTCGACGGACTTGCCGCCGGCGCGCCGCCGCACGGCGGCTTCGCGCTCGGCTTCGACCGCATCGCGATGCTCCTGGCCGGAGCGCCGTCGCTGCGCGACGTCATTGCGTTCCCCAAGACGACCGCGGCGCGCGCCCTGTTCGAAGGAGCGCCTACACAGGTCAAGGAAGGCGACCTCCAGGCGCTCCATCTCTCCATCACCGAGTGAGTAGTGGCTGACGAGACGATTACCCAACGCCTCAACATCGAGGGGGCCGACGCCCTCACGCTGGCGGGCGTGAACGATGCCAACCTGGTCGAGCTGCAACGCGTCACTGGAGCGCGGGTCGCGCTCCGTGGCGATACGCTGACGATCAGCGGCGGCGCCGAGACGGTCGAGCGTGCGCTGTCGATCGCGCAGCGCATGATCGACACCGCGCGCCAGCGCGCGCCCCTCGAGTCCGACGATGTGCTGCGCCTGTCGCTCGAGGGCTCGCGCGACGGGACGTCGGACGACTTTCGCATCGCCCTTCCCGGCGTGCGACGCATCATCCAGCCCAAGACGCCCGGGCAGGGGGAATACCTCAAGGCGATCGCCGAGAACGACATCGTCATCGGGATCGGTCCCGCCGGAACGGGAAAGACCTACCTCGCCGTTGCCGCCGCGGTCGACGCGCTCACCCGCAAGCGTGTGCGGCGCATCATTCTCGCCCGCCCGGCGGTCGAGGCGGGAGAGAGCCTGGGCTTCCTCCCCGGCGACCTGCAAGCCAAGGTCGATCCCTACCTCCGTCCGTTGTACGACGCGCTCGAGGACATGATGCCTACCGAGCGGATGCAGAAGGCGCTCGAGACACGCGTCATCGAGATCGCGCCGCTCGCGTATATGCGCGGGCGCACGCTCAACGACGCCTTCGTCATCCTCGACGAGTCGCAGAACGCCACCAACGCGCAGATGAAGATGTTCCTCACGCGCCTGGGGGCGAACTCGAAGACGGTCATCACCGGCGACAAGACGCAGATCGACCTCCCCAAGCGGGAGGAGTCGGGGCTGCTGCAGATCGAGCGCATCCTGTCGCACATCGACGGGATCGCGATCCACTACCTCACCGACGTGGACGTGGTGCGACATCGGCTGGTGCGCGAGATCATCCGCGCCTACGCCGAGGACCTCGGCGCCTGAGTCGCATGGACGACGACCCTCCTCCTGCACCACGAAAACCCCCGCCGGCCGCACTGGACGTGACGGTGTCGAGCGCGGTCGGGAGGCTCCCGCTGGCGCGTTCTCGCGTGGCGGACGTGGCGCGCGCCGTGCTCGCTGGAGAGAAGTGCCGCTCGGCGGTCCTGGCGATCACGTTCGTTGGGGAACGCGAGATGGCGCGGCTCCATCAGCGGCACATGGATGTCGCTGGCTCCACCGACATCATCACGTTCGAGCACGCGCCGACGGTGCCTGGGATGCCGCGCGTCGCCGACATCTACATCTCCCCAGCGGTCGCGCGGCGCAATGCGCAGGGCGCCGGATGCTCCGCGCGCGAAGAGCTGGCACGTCTGACGATTCATGGCGTGTTGCACGCGCTCGGTTGGGAGCACCCCGAGGGAGACGGGCGTCTGACCTCGCCGATGTGGCGGCGGCAGGAGCGCTGGCTGGAACGGTTGCGCGAGGAGCAGGCGTTGTGACGCCGACCGAGATCCTTGCCTGGGGCGTGGCGCTGTTCGCGGCGGCGGTGGCGGCGAGTTGCGCAGCGGCCGATGGGGCGATGCTCGCGCTCTCGCCTGGTGCAGCACTGCCGGAACCGCTCCGCGCCTTGCATGCGCGACGCGAGCGCTCACATCGTTCGCTCGCCTTTGCACGCGTGATGGCGCAGCTGACCGGCGGCGTGAGCGTCGCGATCGCGCTCGATCTCGCGGCGCACACGCGTGGCGAGGCGCTCGCCTACGGCGTGCTGGCGGGCCTCGTGTTGGTGGGGGGGAGCGAGTCGCTGGCGCGGAGCGCCGGGACGGTGCACGGGGAGCGCGCTGCGCAGCGACTCTACCCGTTCATTCGCGCGGTCGAGCGTCTCCTGGCGCCGATCGCGGCGTTAGGCGGCGGCATCGACGCGATGCTGAACCGGCTGCTTCCGCCCCCCACCGATCACGATGGCGAGCGCGAGGCGACTGCCGAGCAGTTCCGGCAGGTCGTCGCCGCCGAGGCCGAAGTCACGATAGAGGAAGAGCGCCTCCTGACCGGCGTCTTCCGGTTAGGGGAGACCGAGGTGCACGAGCTGATGGTGCCGCGAGTCGACATCGTGGCGATCGATCGCGATACTCCGTGGTCCGAAGTCGTCGATCGTGTGCGCAGCTCGGAGCACGCGCGCATCCCAGTGTATGGCACGTCCATCGACGACGTGGTCGGGATCCTCTTCGCGAAGGACTTGCTTGGATCGATCGTCGCCGACGAGGTTCCGGACGACTGGACAGCGGTCGTGCGCCCGGCGGTGTTCATCCCGGGGGCGAAGAAGGCCGACGAGCAGTTGCGCGACTTCCAGTCGAGCGGGATGCACATCGCGATCGTCGCCGACGAATTCGGCGGGACTGCAGGGCTCATCACCATCGAGGATGTGCTCGAGGAGATCGTCGGCGACATCCGCGACGAGTACGATGAGGAGGAACCGCCGATCGAACGCGAAGGCGACGACCGCTTCTGGGTCTCGGCGCGCGTCACGCTCGACGAACTCTCCGAGATCCTCGGCGCCGACCTTCACCACGACGATGTGTCGACGTTAGGCGGGCTGGTCTACGAAACGCTCGGTCGCGTGCCCCGCAACGGCGAACAGTTCACGCTGGCCGGTTTTCGTGTCGTGGTCGAGCGCGTGGTGCGCCGCCGGGTGCAGCGCGTCTACTTCGAGCGCCTCGCGTCAAGCGAGCGGACCGAGTGGCGCGGAGAGGACGCCTCGTGACCCACGCGACGCTCCTGATCGTCACCATCGTGCTCGTCGCTTGCCTGACGGCCGCGGCGACGGCGGTACGTTCGGTGAGTCGCATCTGGCTGCGACACTGGGTCGAGCGGCGACTGAGCGGGGCCAGGACAGCAGCGCTCTATCTCGAGCGCCCACAACGATTGCTGCTGGCGGCAACAACCGGGGTGGCGATGATCGTCTTCCTCGCGGGGACATTCATCGGGACGTCGGTGACCGGCGGGGCCATCGGGCGCGCAGAAGCGATCGTCACCTACGCGTTCGCCTTGCTCCTGGCGGGGCAACTCGTCCCCCGCGCCGTGGCGCGGCGCTGGGCGATCGCGATCATCCCGGTCCTCCTCCCCATCTTGCGGCTCGTGGAGTTCGTCTTCATGCCGCTCCTCGTCGTGGCACGCCGACTCACTGGCGAGGCGAGGCGCGAGGCGACGGAGGAGCTCCCATCGGACGCCGAGGTGCTCGAAGAGCTTCTGCGGGAAGGCGAGATGGAAGGAGTGGGGGATCACACCGAGATCGCGATCATCGAAGGCGTCGTACAGTTCGGCGCCAAGTCGCTCGGACAGGTAATGACGCCGCGCAAGGACGTCTTCGCGATCGATGAACGTACCCCGCCGGAGGAGGTCGCTCGGCAGTTGGCGCATTCCGGTTATAGTCGCGTCCCGATCTATCGCGGCACGATGGACACCGTCGTCGGAATGGTGCACGCCTTCGATTTCCTGCAATCGGAAGAAGCAGGCCTCCCGCCGCTGCGCCCCGTCGCCGAGGCGACGACGCACATGCCGGCGAACGACTACCTTTTCCGTATGCTGCGCGAACGTCGACACCTCGCGGTCGTGCGCGACGACGCCGGGCACGTGGCGGGGATCGTGACGCTCGAAGACCTGCTCGAGGAACTGGTCGGCGACATACGCGACGAGCACGACGAACCGGCCGCCCCCACGCGCACCGATCCTGCGCGCGACGCGCGCGGGTGAGCGAGTCGACGCAAGCGGATGACACGCCACGGTTTCCTCATCAACTTGCGTCCGTGACCCAAGCCCACGTTCCCTTGTCGCCGCGAAACGCGCCGCCGCTCGCACCGGCGATCGCCCGGCTCCTCGCGGATTTCGAGCAGCGCAAGCCGGCGGCGCTCGCACGCGCCGTCAGTATCGTCGAGAACCAGCGCGAGGGCTTCGATCAGCTCCTCGCGCACCTGCATCCGCTCATTGGGCGTGCACGTCGCATCGGGATCACCGGTCCTCCGGGGGCGGGAAAGAGCACGCTCACGACGCAGCTCACGCAGGCGTATCGCGCCGCAGGGCTGACGGTGGGCATCGTTGCCGTCGATCCTACGTCGCCATTCACCGGTGGAGCGCTCCTCGGCGATCGCATCCGCATGGAGTCGGTCGCGCTCGACCCGGGGGTCTACATCCGCTCGCTCGCGACGCGTGGGTCGTTAGGCGGCCTCTCATCGGCCACGCGCGTGGTCGCCGATGTGCTCGACGCCTTCGGTTTCGATCGCATCCTCATGGAGACCGTCGGCGTGGGGCAGAGCGAATTGGATATCGCGCGATCTGCCGAGAGCACGCTGGTGGTGCTGGTCCCGGAGTCGGGAGATTCGATCCAGGCGCTCAAGGCGGGGCTGATGGAAATCGCCGACCTGTTCGCGGTGAACAAGGCCGACCGTCCCGGCGCCGATCGCGTGCGCAACGACATCGAGTTGATGTTGGGGATGCGCGCCGGGATGGGATTCGCGAACATGCCGGCGCACCACGGCGTCGACCTGGGGAGCATCGCCAATCCCGGGCGCGTGGCGCGGGAGGCAGCCAAGGGGGAGCAGGAGGCGCAGTGGACGCCGCCAGTGCTGCGGACGGTGGCGGCGAAGGGGGAGGGGATCGCCGAGGTGATCGACGCGCTCGATCGGCACTTCCGCTATCTTGGGGCGAGCGGGGAGCTGGTGCGGCGCCGGCGTGCACGCTGGCGCGAGCAGATCCTCGAAGTCGCGGAACAGCGCCTCCGTCGTCGAGTCTGGGACGATCCTGAGATCCAGGCCTTCGTCGAAGGGGCGCTGGGCGATGTCGAGGGTGGGACGAGGACCCCGTTCGGCGTCGCTGACGAACTGTTGCGCCGCGGCGCAGGCATCCTAACGAGGACGGTCACATGACGTCGATGCGCGACCTTTCGGAGACGGTCCAGCAGCAGCAGGAGGAACTCGAGCGCTTGCGCGCCGAGGTGGAGCGTTGGCGCGCCCGCTACGACAAGGGCTCCAAGCGCGACCTCGCCTGGATGAACTCCAACACCGAAGTGGATCCTGTCTACACGGTGCTCGACGTGCTGGGGGGCGACCCGCTCGCCCTCCCGCTCCCCGGCGACTTTCCCTACACGCGCGGGATCCATCCGACCGGCTACCGCGGGCGACTGTGGACGATGCGCCAGTTCGCCGGCTTCGGTACGGCGCACGAGACGAACCAGCGCTTCAAGTTCCTCCTCGAGCACGGGCAGACCGGGCTATCGACCGCCTTCGACTTCCCGACGTTGATGGGTTACGACTCCGACCATCCGCGGTCGGAAGGCGAAGTCGGGAAGACGGGCGTGGCGATCTCGTCGCTCGCCGACATGGAGACGCTGTTCGATGGGATCCCGCTCGACCAGGTCTCGACGTCGATGACGATCAACGGGCCGGCGGTGATCCTCTTCTGCTTCTACGTTGCAGCTGCCGAGAAGCAGGGGGTGCGTCCGGACCAGATCATGGGGACGGTCCAGAACGACATCCTCAAGGAGTACATGGCGCAGCACGCGTGGGTCTATCCGATCGAGCCGGCGTTGCGGCTGATCGTCGACCTCTTCGCGTGGGGCGCCGAGCACGCCCCCAAGTGGAATACCGTCTCGATCTCGGGCTACCACATTCGCGAAGCCGGTGCGACTGCGGCGCAGGAGCTGGCTTTCACGCTGGCCAACGGCTTCACCTACGTCGAGCGCGGCGTCGCGCGCGGGCTCGACGTCGACGCCTTCGCCCCTCGCCTGTCGTTCTTCTTCGACATTCACAACGACTTCTTCGAGGAGATCGCCAAGCTACGCGCGGCACGTCGCATCTGGGCGAAGCGGATGCGCGACCGCTACGGCGCGAAGGATCCGCGCTCCTGGATGTTGCGCTTCCATAGCCAGACCGCCGGTGTGACGCTCACCGCGCAACAGCCGACTAACAACGTGGTGCGCGTGGCGTACCAGGCGATGGCCGCAGTACTCGGCGGCACGCAGTCGCTGCACACCAATTCAATGGACGAGACGCTCGCCCTCCCGACCGAGGAGGCGGTGCAGGTGGCGTTGCGCACGCAGCAGGTGCTCGCCTACGAAACCGGCGTCCCGAACGTCAGCGACCCGCTCGGCGGCTCATACTACGTCGAGGCGCTCACCGACCAGCTCGAGCGCGACGCCGAAGCGATCTTCGCGGAGATCGAGGAGCAGGGGGGGGTGGTGCGCGGGATCGAGCAAGGGTGGTTCCAGCGGAAGATCGCCGAGAGCGCGATGCGCCAGCAGTGGGAGATCGAGCAGCATCGTCGCGTCGTCGTCGGCGTCAATGAGTTTGTGACCGAGGAACCGGCGCTCACGATTCCGGTGCTGCGTGTAGGGAAGGAGGCCGACGAGACGCAGCGCGCGCGATTGGCCGACCTCCGCCAACAGCGCGATGCAGGACGCGTCGCGGCCGCGCTCGACGCGCTCCGTGCGGCCGCCCGCACCTCCGACGCGAACATGATCCCTCACATCCTCGAGTGCGCGCGCGCGTACTGCACGCTCTACGAGATTCGTGCGGCGATGGAAGAGGTGTTCGGCGCGTACCGAGAGCCGGTATTTTTCTAGGTGTCAGAAGACGAGAAGACGAGAAGACGAGGGAAGGGCAAGGCGAAGCGCGCGACGAAGGGGAGGCGTGCGCCGTCCACCCACTCGTCTTCTCGTCTTCCCGTCTTCTCGTCTTCTAGTAGCGACTGGTGGCGCGAGTATTTCGATGGGCAGTATTTGCTCGAGTATGAGCCGATCTTTTCGCTGGAGCGCGATCGGCAGGAGGTGAGCCGGCTGATCGATTTGCTCGAGCTTCCGGTGGGAGCGCGGGTGCTCGACGTGCCGTGCGGGCAGGGGCGGCATGCGCATCTGCTGGCGGAGGCGGGGTTCGATGTCGATGGGCTCGATTACTCGAAGCATCTGCTCGAGCGTGCCCGCGCGAGAGGCATGGGGAAGACGCTGCGCTACACGCAAGGCGACATGCGCAAGCTCCCGGGGCGTTGGTCCGGGCGGTTCGATGCGGTCGTAAACCTCTTTACCTCGTTTGGCTTCTTCACCAACCCGTCCGATGACGCACGGGTGATCGCCGAGTTTGCGCGCGTGCTCAACCCTGGCGGCGTGCTTGTGTGGCACGGGGGGAATCGCGACGGCGTCATGGCGCGCTTTCTTGCGCGCGACTGGTGGACCACGGACGACGGCACGATCGTCGCGCACGAGCGCTCGTTCGATCCGCTCTCGGGCCTCCTCACGATTCGCTCGACCTTTCGCGGTCCGAAAGTCTCGGGTGAGCGGGAGCACGCCATCCGCCTGTACACGGCCACTCGGCTGGCCGAACTCATGGCGCAGGCCGGGTTGATCGTCGAGCAGTGCCTCGACGCGTTCGAGCCGCGCCCGCTCCGCCGAACGTCGGGAGAGATGCTCCTGGTGGCGCGGAAGGAATAAGGCGCTCGGTCCCGCGGCGCCGAGATCGTTTCCACAACCGCGCACGCCATTGTGAACCAGCGTAACTGCCCGTCCGCGGGGGAGATGCGGTGCCGTGCGGGTGGCGACGGGACTAGCTTTCTCGCTCCGGTCGCGCGGTCCTTACCGCATGCGATTCTCCGTTGCAGCCGGACGCTTCTGGACTGTCCTTCACTCGCGGCGATTCGCCGCTCGCGCCTCGCGTTCCCATGTCCCGTCCCATTCGCGTACTCATAGCCAAGCCGGGCCTCGACGGTCACGACCGAGGGGCCAAGGTGGTCGCCGCGTCGCTGCGTGATGCCGGCATGGAGGTGATCTACACCGGGTTGCATCAGACGCCGGAGATGATCGCCACCGCCGCCATCCAGGAAGACGTCGACGTGATCGGCCTCTCGATCCTGAGCGGGGCGCACATGACGCTCTTCCCGCGAGTCCGTCAGCTGCTCGTCGATGCCGGGCGAGACGACATCCTGATCACCGGTGGCGGGATCATCCCGAAGGAAGACATGGACGCGCTGCGCGCGCAGGGGATCGGCGAGCTGTTCGGCCCCGGGACGCCGACCTCCGCACTGGTGGACTACATCCGCCACTGGTTCGAGACGAAGGAACAAGCACCGGCATGACGTCACGGCTGCACGACATGAGCGCCGAGGTGCGCGCGCTCGAGGAGACGTTGCGCGTCGGCGGGGGTGCGGAGCGGATCGCCCGCCAGCACAAGCAGGGAAAGCTGACGGCGCGCGAGCGCATCGCCGCGCTGTGCGACGTCGATTCGCGCTTTCTCGAGGTAGGGCTCCTCGTCGCCTATGACCAGTATGACGGGCAGGCGCCCGCGGCGGGCGTGGTGACGGGCATTGGCATGGTGCACGGGCGCGAGGTCGTCGTCGTCGCGAACGATGCGACGGTGAAGGCGGGGTCGTGGTGGCCGGAGACGATCAAGAAGATGCTGCGCGCGCAGGAGATTGCGATGCGCTGTCGCATCCCGATCGTCTACCTGGTCGACTCGGCGGGGGTAAACCTCCCGTACCAGGAAGGGGTCTTTCCCGGGCAATACGGGGCGGCACGCCTGTTCTACTACAACTCGATCATGCGGCGGTACCTGCGCATCCCGCAGATTGCGGCGGTGATGGGGCCGTGCATCGCGGGCGGTGCGTATCTCCCGGCACTCTCCGACGTGATCCTGATGGTCGAGGGGACGTCGTTCATGGGGCTCGGCGGACCGAACCTCGTGAAGGGGGCGACCGGGCAGGTGATCGATGGCGAGACGTTAGGCGGGGCGCGCACGCACACCGAGGTGAGCGCGGTCGCGCACTATGCAGTGCCGGACGACGCTGCGTGCGTGGCGAAGATCCGGGAGTTGGTGGCGCGGTTGCCGCGAGAGGGCGCGGGGGCCCCCCCCCGCTTTGAAGATACCGCCGCCCGCTCGTCTGACGCTCATCATTCCATTGCATCCCGTACCGAAGGCTCGCGCCCGACTCGGGGCGCAAGCGCGAACGCCGGGGGGCACGCCGGCGCCGACCTCTACGACCTCCTCCCCGCCGACCACCGCATGTCGTACGACATGCACAGCGTCCTTGGAGCGATCCTCGACGACGGAACGCTCGACGAGTTCCAGGGGCAGCTCGCCAAGGAGATGATCTGCGGCGACGGGACTGTCGACGGAATGCCGGTCGGCGTCATCGCCAACCAGCGCGGGTTGATCAAGGGGCGCCCAGGCGAGAAGCCGCGCTTCGGCGGGATCGTCTATGCCGAAAGTGCCGAGAAGGTCGCGTTCTTCATCGATCGCTGCGACCGGCAGGGAATCCCGCTCCTCTTCGTGCAGGACGTGTCGGGCTTCATGGTCGGCGCCGAGGCCGAGCATGAAGGGATCATTCGTGCCGGCGCTCGCTTCGTCGAGGCAATGGCCTGCGCGCGTGTCCCCAAGGTCGTTCTCACGGTCAATCACGCCTCCGGCGCTGGCTACTACGCGATGGCCGGCCAGGGCTTCGATCCCGACTTCATCTTCTCGTGGCCCACGGGTCGGATGGGGGTGATGGAGGGAGAGTCGGCGATCCAGGCGGTGCATGGCACCGCCCTCGACGCGGCGAAGAAGGCCGGTGTTCCGCCGTCCGACGAAGTGCTCGCCTCGGTCGAGGCGATGCGCGCCGACTACGAGCACTATCTCGACGCTCGTTATGCGGCGGCGCGCGGCTACGTCGATGCGATCATTCATCCCGAAGAGACACGCGCGGTGCTCTCGCGCGCCTTCCGCGCCTCGCGCCACAACCCGGGACCCCACCTCGGTCCCTTCGTCCTTCCCTCGCAACTGGAGGTCGTTCGGTGAAATCGCTCGTGAGGGTCGCGTCGGGTCAGGGCTTCTGGGGCGACTGGCTGGAGGCGCCGCGCCGGCAGGTCGAAGGTGGAGACATCGACTACCTGATGCTCGACTACCTCGCCGAAGTGACCATGTCGATCCTCCAGAAGCAGAAGGAGCGCGATCCCCGGATGGGATATGCGCGCGACTTTGTCGGGGCGATCGAGTCGGTCCTCCCCGGTATCGTGGAGCGCGGGGTCAAGGTGATCGCCAACGCGGGCGGCGTGAACCCGCGCGCCTGCGCCGATGCACTCCTCGCACTCGCCGATGCCAAGGGGGTTCGCGGCAAGTTGGCGTTAGGCGTGGTGACGGGCGACGACCTCCTCCCGCGCCTCGACGAGCTGCTCGCCTCAGGGCACGGGCTGGAGAACATGGACACCGGTGAGCCGCTCTCCATGGTGCGCGACCGCGTCCTCTCGGCCAACGCCTACATCGGATCCGGGCCGATCGTCGAAGCGCTGGGCAAGGGGGCCAACGTCGTCATTACCGGGCGATCGACCGACACTGCGCTCACGATGGCGCCGCTCCGCTACGAGTTCGGGTGGGGCGCCGAGGAGTGGGACAAACTCGCGGCAGGGATCATCGCCGGCCACATCCTCGAGTGCGGGGCGCAGTCGTCGGGCGGCAACTGCCTCAAGGATTGGGAGACGATCCCCGACGTCTGGAACATCGGCTACCCGATCGCCGACGCTCGTCCCGACGGGAGCTTCGAGGTCTGCAAGCATCCTGGGACGGGCGGGCGCATCGACGTCCCGACGATCAGCGAGCAGCTGCTCTACGAGATGGGGGATCCGCACTCCTACATCACGCCGGACGTTGTAGCGGACTTCACGACGATCCATCTCGAGCAGTCCGGCCCCGATCGGGTGCGCGTGTTCGGGATCAAGGGGCGTCCGGCGACGGACAAGCTCAAGGTGTCGATCGCATATCGCGCCGGCTACAAGGCGGTAGGGACGCTCGTCTACGCCTGGCCCGATGCCCTCAAGAAGGCGCAGGCCGCCGATGCGGTGCTTCGCCGCCGGCTGGTGATGCTCGGACTCACGTTCGACACGATCGTCACCGAGTACGTGGGCGCCAACGCCACGCACGGCCCGCTCGCCGGCGAGCGCAACGACGCCCCCGAGGTGCAACTGCGCGTTGGGGTACGGGGACAGGACCGCGCGATGGTCGAGCGCTTCACGCGCGAGCTGATCCCGATGGTGCTCAACGGCCCGCCGAGCGTGACCGGCTTCGCCGCCGGCAGACCGAAGGTAGAGGAGATCGTCGCCTACTGGCCGGCGCTGATCGACAAGGGAGTCGTCACGCCACAGGTGGAGGTGGTCCGATGAAGGTGCGCCTGCTCGACCTCGCCCACACGCGCTCCGGCGACAAGGGCGATACCGCCAACGTCGGCGTCATCGCGCTCAAGCCGGAGTGGTATCCGCTCCTCGCGCGCGAACTCACCGTTGCGCGCGTGCAGAAGCATTTCGAAGGCGTCATCACCGGCGGTGTGGACCGCTTCGAACTCCCCAATCTTCAGGCGCTCAACTTCCTCCTCCACGGCGCGCTCGACGGCGGCGGCACGCTCTCGCTCAAGACCGACGCGCAGGGGAAGGTCTTCTCCACCGCGATGCTGCGGATGGTGCTCGACCTCCCCGCCGACGAAGTGCAGTCGCTCGCGCTCCCCGTCGCTCCCTGACGATCACCTCATGTCTGGGCTCACGAAGTTCAAGCTCGGGCTCACCCTCATCGGGCTCATCCTGTTCTTCTACGGGGTGCGCGTCGACGACGAGCGCCTGCGGCTGATTGCGATCGGCTTCGTGGCCGCGGCGTCGATCCTTCGCTTCGTGAAGCCGCGCGTACCGCGAGTGCCGCCGGTCGAACCGCCAGCCGACTAGGCGTCATCGCTCAACTCGTCGACGCCTCCCGCACGCGATAGGGCGGCGGTGCACCCGCCTTCTTCTCGTGTGGCGAGTCGTATGACGGCGCTGTCGCAGTCGTCCGCGTGCTCGTCAGCAGATGCGCGGGAGCTGCTCCCCGATCTGCATGGTGATCACGCGACTCGCGCCGATCCCCGTCTTCCCGATCAGCATCCCCGGATGCTTGTCGGTGACCTCGCCGATGATCGTCGCATTCGCGCCGAGCGGATGCGCGTGCAGCGCGGCCAGCCCTCGCTCCGCGTCCTCCCGCGGTACGATGGCCACCAGCTTTCCCTCGTTGGCCACGAAGAACGGGTCGAGGCCCAGCAGCTCGCAGGCAGCGCGTACCTCCGGGCGGACGGGAATCGCCTCCTCGCGGATGACCATCCCAACGTTCGCCGACGCCGCGATCTCGTTGAGCGCCGAGGCGAGCCCGCCGCGCGTGGGATCGCGCAACACGTGCACGTCGGGCACGGCGGCGAGGAGCTGCGCCACCATCGTGTGGAGCGAGGCGCAATCGCTCTCGATCGTCGTCTCGAACGCGAGCCCTTCGCGCACGCTCATGATCGCCATCCCGTGGTCGCCGAGCGTTCCGCTGAGGAGGATCGCGTCGCCCGGCTTCGCGCGCTGCGGGTTGATCTCGACCGCGTCGCCGATGACGCCGATCCCCGAGGTGTTGATGTAGACTCCGTCACCGCGTCCGCGCTCGACGACCTTGGTGTCGCCGGTGACGATGCGCACGCCGGCAGCGCGCGCGGCCGCGGCCATGTCGTCGACGATGCGGCCGAGGTCGGCCATCGGAAAGCCTTCCTCGAGGATGAAGCCGGCCGACAGGTGCAACGGCGTGGCGCCGCTCATGGCGAGGTCGTTGACCGTCCCGTGTACCGCGAGGCGCCCGATGCTTCCACCGGGAAAGAAGAGCGGGCGCACGACAAACGAGTCGGTGCTGTAGGCCAGGCGCCCGCTGGGCACCTGCACCACAGCGGAGTCGCTCATCCGGTCGAGCGCCTCGTTGCGGAAGGCGGGCTTGAAGACGTGTTCGACGAGTTCGGCGGAGAGCGTCCCGCCACCGCCGTGCCCCATGACGATCGTGGGATAGTCACGCAGGGGGAGGGGACACGACCAGGCCGCGACGTCGACGCTCATGCGGGCGCCCTTTCCATTGCCTTTTCGAGCGTCACGAACCGCCCGTAGTTGTAGTAGGCGGCGCACGCCCCCTCGCTCGAGACCATCGTCGCGCCTAACGGCGTACGCGGGGTGCATTCCTTTCCGAAGGCGGGGCACTGGTTCGGCTTGATGGAACCCTGCAGCACCTCGCCGGCGTGGCAGAGGGGCGACTCCTTCGTCTGGATGCCTCCCACGTCGAAGCGCGACTCGGCGTCGTAGTCACGGTAGGCGTCGGAGAGACGCCACCCGCTCTGGGGTATCGTCCCGATGCCACGCCACGCCCGGTCGGTAACCGTGAAGACCTCGTCGAGCAGCGCCTGCGCCGGCCGGTTGCCGTCGAAGGTGACGACGCGCGCGTACGCGTTCTCGACCTTTCCCTCTCCCGACTCGAGCTGACGTACGGTGAGGCGAATCCCTTCGAGCACATCCAACGGTTCGAAGCCAGTGATGACGATGGGGACGTGATGCGTCGCCGCCAGCCTCGGATACTGCCAGAACCCCATCACGCTGCACACGTGCCCGGCAGCGAGAAACGCCTGCACCCGATTGGACGGCGAACGCATGATCGCGTCGATCGCCGGCGGAACCAGCACGTGCGACACGAGCATGGAGAAGTTCCGCAGCCCTTCCTTCTTCGCCAGGTGCACCGCCATGGCGTTGGCGGGCGCGGTCGTCTCGAAGCCGATGCCGAAGAAGACGACCTCCTTGTCGGGATTCGCCCTCGCCAGCTGCACCGCGTCGAGCGGCGAGTAGACGACACGCACGTCACCCCCTTCGCTCTTGACCCGGAAGAGGTCCCTCTCGCTCCCCGGGACGCGCAGCATGTCGCCAAACGACGTGAAGATCACGCCGGGGCGCGCGGCGATTGCCAGCGCCTTGTCGATCACCTCGAGCGGCGTCACGCAGACCGGGCAACCCGGGCCGTGAATCAGTTCGATCTCCTCGGGGAGGAGCTGGTCGATCCCGTTGCGCAGGATGCTGTGCGTCTGCCCGCCGCACACTTCCATGATCGCCCACGGACGCGTGGTGAGCTGACGAATCTCGGCGGCGAGGCGCTGCGCGATGGTGCCGTCGCGGAACTCGGTGAGGTACTTCATGTGAGCGACGGTGGCACCGGACACGACTCGGGCGACGAATACGCCTCGTCAGGCACCTCGCCGAGCTCCTCCTCGAGGATCCCCAACTCGCGAAAGTGGCGCAGCGTCTCCTGCGCTGACTCCTCATCGATGCGCGAGATGGCGAAGCCGACGTGCACGATGGCGTAGTCGCCGACGACGGCATCGGGAAGGTAGGCCAGGCAGACCTGCTTGTGGATTCCGCCGAAGTCGAGCTTCCCCATCCGGGTGCCGCCCGCTTCGAAGATCTCGGTGATGCGTCCGGGAACGGCGAGGCACATGGCGAAGCTCCTCAGTGCGGGGCGGACGGAATGGGTGCGCGCCGCACAGTGCCCGCCTGTGCGCGATCGCGTGACGACCCACGCCACGCGGCGCGGCGCTCATTCAGCAGCTGAATCCATCCGTCGACGCCCGTGCCGCGCTTGGATGATACTTCGAGGATCGTCATCCCCGGCCGTACTTCGTGGATCGCCGCATGCGCTGCGTCGCGATCGAACTCGCACGCCTCCGCGAGGTCCATCTTCGTGATGAGCGCGACATCGGCCGAGTTGAACATCGTCGGATACTTGAGCGGCTTGTCCTCGCCCTCAGTGACCGAGAGCAGGGCGACGCGCAGCGCTTCGCCGAGATCGTAGCTCGCCGGACAGACGAGATTCCCCACGTTCTCGATGAAGAGGTAGTCCATCGATGCCAAATCCCAGTCGTCGAGGAAGGCACCGATCATCTCCGCCTCAAGATGGCAGCGCCCGTGCGTGTTGATTTGCCTGACCGGCGCACCGCTCCGGGCGAGTCGCTTTGCATCGTTGTCGGTCTCGAGATCTCCGACGAGTGCAGCAACGCGCCCGCCAGCAGCCTTCAGGTCGGCCAGCGTTCGCTCGAGGAACTGTGTCTTTCCCGCTCCCGGACTCGACACGAGGGTTACCACGTAGACGCCCGCATCCTCGAAGCGCGTTCGCAGCGCGCGTGCGAGTTCGTCGTTCTTCTTGAGAATGCCCGCGCGAACTTCGACGATGCGCGTCTGGCTCATGGTTCGACCTCCAGCGATGTGATTTCCAACTCCCGGCCCTGACGAATCTCCCCGCACAGTGTGTTGCAGCTTGGGCAACGAAAGCTCTGCACACCGGGAAGTTCTACCGCCTCGAGGCAGTGCGCGCACCAGACGACCAACGGCACATCGACGATCTCCAGCCTGGATCCCTCGAGAAACGTTCCTGCCGTGGCGAGATCGTAGCAGAAGTGGAGGGCACCGGCCTCGACACCGGCGAGGCGCCCGACGCGCAGCTGGACCGAGACCACACGTTCGGCGCTTGCCTTGCGCGCGGCCTCCGTGGCCTGTTCGACGATTCCGTGTGCGAGCGACAATTCGTGCATCGATGTCTTCGTGGTCGGCGCACACCAGAGTGTGCCGAACTGGTGGGAGCGATCACCGTTGCACCATCGCTCCTTGCACTCGACGGGTGAGCACCCGGCTGAGCTTCAGGTCCGTAAGTTCGCGCATGCGCGAGAAGACTCCAAGCTCTCGCGGCGGAGATGTGCGAGATCGCTCCGGCCAGCGGCTGCGCGGTCGAGCGCCGGACGACGGCGACTGCAACCACGTTCGAGAGCGTTGGTCGTGCTGGAGGGGGGCCCCTCGAGCGCCCCGCACCGAAGTGTGGCGATCGCGACGCACGTTACAAATGGTGCTTCACCGCCATCGCGGTCGGGGAAATGCTGGCAAACGGGGTGGTGAACTCGTCATATGCGTTATGGCATGAACATGCTATTCCGGCAATCGGGGGCCGGTGAGCATCGTCACGCATATGTCGACCGCGACCGTGGCGGGCCCCGTGGCAGTCGTTAGGCACCGCGTGCGGGTGCGCGGCGTGGTGCAGGGGGTCGGCTTCCGCCCGTTTGCCTTCGCCCTCGCCCAACGGCTGGCCCTCGCCGGTCACGTGGGGAACGACGACGCGGGGGTCTTCATAGAGGTCGAGGGAGACGCGTCGCGCGTCGACGCCTTCGTGCAAGCGCTCTCGATCGAGGCACCCCCGCTTGCGCGCGTCGAACGCGTGACCAGCGAGGCGATCCCGCTTGCAGGGGACGACGCGTTTCGCATCCTCCCAAGCCATGCGCGTGGCGGTGCTGTCACCCCGGTCTCCCCTGACGTGGCGCCGTGCGGCGATTGCCTGCGCGAACTC
Organism: Gemmatimonadaceae bacterium; assembly: GCA_044225935.1. Lineage (GTDB taxonomy): Bacteria > Gemmatimonadota > Gemmatimonadetes > Gemmatimonadales > Gemmatimonadaceae > SCN-70-22. Next base: position 16,618 of record JBGAHX010000023.1, on the reverse strand, counting down.
GCGGATCCGCGCGATCGCCGCTATCGCTATCCCTTCATCAACTGCACCAACTGCGGGCCGCGCTATACGATTGTCCGCGACATTCCCTACGATCGGGCGATGACGACGATGGCGGCGTTCGCCATGTGTCCCAACTGTGCGCAGGAGTATCACGATCCGCTCGATCGCCGCTTCCATGCACAGCCCGTCGCCTGCCCGGCGTGCGGCCCGCGCCTCACCTGGCGAGAGTCGCCGACGAGCGCGAGCGATACGGGTGCCGAGGGAGAAGCAGCGCTGCAGCGCGCCCTCAGGAAGCTCCGCGAAGGAGCAATCGTCGCCGTGAAGGGAGTCGGCGGATTCCACCTGGCGTGCGACGCGACGCGCGACGCCGTCGTCGCCAGGCTCCGCGCCCGCAAGCGGCGGTTGGAGAAGCCGTTCGCCCTCCTCGTCGCCGACCTCGAGACCGCGCGGCGCTTCGCCGTCATCGGTGAGGTCGAAGCGCGACTGCTCGCGGGGCCAGAGCGCCCGATTGTCCTCGTCGATCGCCGCAGTGATGCAGATATCACGATTGCCGGTGGCGTTGCCCCGGGACAGCACACCCTTGGCGTCATGCTCCCACCGTCGCCACTCCACCTCCTGCTGTCGGAGTTTGGGCCGCTGGTGCTCACGTCGGGAAACCTGAGCGAAGAACCGATCGCGCGCGAGAACGAGGAAGCGCACCACAGGCTTGGAGCGATCGCCGATGGATTCCTCGAACACGACCGACCGATCCACGTCGTGTGCGACGACTCGGTCGTGCGCGCGCACGGCGGGGGCGAACTCCCATTGCGGCGTTCGCGCGGCTATGCCCCCTATCCAGTCCCGCTGGCGCGTCCCGCGCGCCCGGTCCTGGCGGTCGGGGCGGAACTCAAGGGGACGGCGTGCCTCACCCGCGATCGCTATGCGTTCCTCACGCCGCACATCGGCGACGTTGGGAATCTCGAGACGCTCGAGGCGATGGAACGCGCCTGCAACCACTTCGAGGCGCTCTTCCGCGTCATCCCCGAGCGCATCGCCTGCGATCTTCATCCGGGTTACCTCTCCACGCGATGGGCCGGCGAGCGGGCGCGCGCACGCGGCGTTCCGCTGGTGCACGTGCAGCACCATCACGCGCACCTCGCCGCCCTTGCCGCCGAGCATGGCCTTGCACCTGACGAGCCGCTCCTCGCCTTCACCTTCGATGGCACCGGCTACGGCAGGGATGGCACGATCTGGGGCGGAGAAGTGCTCCTCGGCGATGCGCACAACTTCACCCGCGTGGCGCACCTCGCCACCACGCCGCTCCCCGGCGGCGACGCCGCGATCCGACACCCGGCGCGCGTCGCCTTGGCCCAACTCTGGGCAGCGGGCGAGGAATGGCGCGAAACCGCGCCGGCCGGGGCGTTCACCCCCGGTCAGCTGCAAGTCCTCCGTACACAGCTCGAGCGCGGCATCAACACGGTCGCCACCACTTCGATGGGACGATTCCTCGATGCGGCAGCCTCACTCGCCGGTGTGCGACATTCCGTCAGCTACGAAGGGCAGGGGGCGATCGAATTCGAGGCGTTGGCCCGCGATGGGGCGCCCTCGAGCCAGTATCGCTTCGCCCTCTCCTCGCCGAATGGCGCCCCGCTGCAGTTCGACGGCGCCCCCGTCCTCCGCCAGATCGTCGCCGACCAAGCGCGCGGACGCTCGACTCGCGATATTTCACGCGCGGTCCACGACGCCATCGCCGATGCTATTCTGTCGATTGCCGCTGAGATGCGCTCGATCCACGGCATCGACCGTGTAGGGCTCACCGGGGGTGTCTTCCAGAACGTCTTGCTGCTTACGCTTGCGGGCGAGCGCCTTCGCCGCGCCGGCTTCACGGTCCTTCGGCACCACCGCGTGCCACCCAACGACGGCGGTCTCGCGCTCGGTCAGGCGATCGTAGCGTCCGTTTTCGAGGAGTCGTCATGAATCTGGGAATCCTGACCTTCATCGGCGTGGGCTTCCTTGTCGGCTTTCGCCACGCCTTCGAGCCGGACCACCTCGCCGCCGTGACCACGCTCGCCACCCATGAGCGAGGCGCCGGACATGCCGCGCGCCTCGGCGTCGCCTGGGGGATCGGGCACACGCTGAGCGTCGCCGCCGTCGCAGTCGTTCTCATCGTCCTCGGCGTGCACGTGCCGGAGCGGTTCTATCACCTCGCAGAGATGGGGGTCGCGGTCCTTCTGGTAACCCTCGGCGCCTCCACCCTGATCGCCGAAGCACGTCGCCATCGCGAATCGCTCGGGACGCGCCACGCGCATGCGCACGCCGCCAAGCTCCCGCATTCGCACGACCCGTCAATTCGCTCCGTCTCACGTTCGCTCTGGTTTGGGATTGCCCATGGTCTCGCCGGGAGTGGCGCGGTGATCGTTCTACTCGTCGCCTCGGCGACGACCGTGCAGGGACAGTTCGGCTACTTGAGCGCCTTTGGCCTCGGCACGATCGCCGGGATGAGTCTCGTTTCCCTCCTGACCGGGACCGTCTCGGCGCTCGCCGCGGCGCGCAACCTCCGTCTGGCCCAGCGCATTCGTATCGGGGCGGCGCTGGCCAGCTCCGTGGTGGGGATTCTCCTCGGCTGGAGCGTCTACCAGGGCTGAGCGAGCACTGGGACGTGCTCCGACGCTCCCTCCCGGCGGTGCGATGAACGGATGCGCGCCGAGGGGAGTTAGATTCCTCCCGATGCCCAACCGCCCGATTCCCGAACTTCTCGCTCCCGCCGGCTCGATCGACGCGGTACGCGCGGCCGTCGCCAACGGCGCGAACGCGGTCTATCTCGGGGCCGAGCGATTCAACGCGCGAGACGAGGGGGCGCAGCTCACCCTCGACGAGCTCGAACTCGCCTGCCAGATCGCGCACGCGGCGGGGGCGCGGATCTACCTGACCCTCAACACGCTGGTCAAGCCCGGGGAGCTCCACGACGCGCTCGCGCTCCTCGGCGAGGCGATCGACCGCGGGGTCGACGCGGCAATCGTGCAGGACCTGGGGCTCGTCGGGCTGATTCAAGCGGTCTACCCGGAGTTCGAGATCCACGGCTCCACGCAGATGACGGTGCACGACGCCAGCGGTGCGCAGCTCCTCCAGTCGCTCGGCGTCGACCGCGTGGTGCTGGCGCGCGAGAACACGCTCGACGACGTGCGCGCCATCCGCGCAGCTGTTCCCACGTTGGGCCTCGAAACGTTCGTGCACGGCGCGCTCTGCATTTCGTATTCAGGGCAGTGCTTCATGTCGGGGATGATTTCCGAGCGGAGCGCCAACCGTGGCTCGTGCGCGCAATCGTGCCGCAAGGACTACGTCCTCACCGACTCGGCGACGGGCGACGAGCTCGATCGCGGCTACCTCATCTCGGCGAAGGACCTGGCGGCGCACGACCAGCTGGCGGCGCTTGCCGAGGCGGGTGTGGGCTGCCTGAAGGTCGAGGGGCGGAAGAAGAAGCCCGAATATGTCGCGACGGTCACGCGGAGCTATCGCACCTTCCTCGATCGCGTTGCAGCTGGCGAAGACACTCCTCCGGCCGTCGAGGAAGTGCGCCCCCTCGTGCAGATCTTCTCGCGCGGCTTCACCGAAGGAATGCTCACCGGCCGCGACGGCCGTCACTACGTCACGCGCACGCAGCCCGACAATCGCGGACACGAGTTGGGGGTAGTCGTCGGGCAGGACCGCGGCGACCTGCTGGTCGAGGTGAGCCACGAGATCCAGCCGGGCGATGGCCTGGGCTTCGAGCCTCCCGCCGGTACGCGCGGGCGCACGGTCGGATTTGCCGTCACGCGCGTACGCACGCTTGCCGCGCGCGATGGCGTGATTCGTCAGGCCATCGGGTCTCGTGAGCGCGTTCCCGAAGGATGGCGCGTGGTGCGAAGCGCCGAGGCGGCGCTTCTTGCGCAGGCGCGCGCTTCGTTCGCCGAACTCTCGGCGAGCGCGAAGGAGCGTCGCGAGCGCCTCGACGTGCGGTTGTTCGGGAGCGCTGGGGGGCCGCTCAAGGCGGTCGTCACCGCTGGCGGAGAATCGGTGGAGGTGCGGAGCGAGGTCGCGCTCGCGCCGGCCGAGCGTCGCGCGCTGGACCATGCGCGCCTGCGCGAGCAACTCGGGCGCCTTGGCGAAACCCCCTTCACCCTCGGCACGATCGACGACGCGGGATTGGGCGACGCGCTGTTCCTCCCGCTGAGCGAGCTCAATCACCTCCGGCAATCGGCGGTTGATCAGCTCATGCTCCGCCGCGACTGGGCTCGTCAGGCGGCACAGGCCGAACGAAGCGCCCGCATCGATGGCGCGATCGCGTCGCCGCTGGCTTCGGTTGGTGGAGTCACGACGGCACCGACATCCAACGATTGGCAGCTGATCGCCGAGGTGTCCAACGTCGACGATGCGCGCACTGCCGCGGCGGCCGGGGCAACGGAGATCGTGCTCGATCCATTCCTGCGCCATCCCACGCCCCCCGTCTCGCGCGTTACCGCACTCGCCGCCGAACTGGCCGAGCGCGGCGTGCGGTTGCGGCTGCGGACGCCCACCATCGTGCGACCCGAGGAACGCAAGTCGCTCGACAAGTGGCTGGCCTTGCAGCTCCCGGTCCTCACGGGACACGCCGGGCTGGCGGTCGAACTCGCATCGACCGGACGTGACGTGACGGGAGACTATGCTCTCAACGTCTTCAACGCGCAGACCGCCGACCTTTTCCTGCAGCGCGGCGTGCGACGCGTGACCGCATCGGTCGAGCTTACGCTCGACGAGATCGGCGACCTGGTGGCGCCCTGGCATGGGCGCGGCGTCGACGTGGTGGTGTACGGGCGCCCCGAAGGGATGACCATCGAGCACTGCGTCCTCTCGGCGGCCTTCGATCGCGTCGTCACCACCTGTCGCGACCTCTGCGTGCAGAAGCACCCACGCGTCGAGCTCACCGACCCGACCGGCTACACGTTTCCGGTCGCCACCGACTCCGCCTGTCGCAACCGACTCCTCCACTCTCGCCCGATCGAGGGGTCGGAGTTCGTCCCGCGCCTGTGGGGGCACGGCATCCGCGGCTTCCGACTCGTCTTCAACGTCCCCGACGAGCCGATCGCCAGCGTGGTGTCAAACTATGCGCAGCTGCTTCACGCGCTCGCCGAGGGGGCGCCGCCTCCGTTGCTCGACCTGCGCGACCGATTGGCGCAGCGATTCACCCGCGGACACTTCGCGCGCGCCGTGTAGGACGTTGCGCGCGCGACACTTCGCGCGCGCCGTGCAGGACGCGGGCGCGCGGTGCGCCTGTGCGACCGCCGTCGTCGACACGGGCTCGCGTATCGGCGTGTGCCCGCGCGATTCGGCATGTGCGTGCAGGCGCTTCTCAGCGCGTGCGCGCCCCTTCGAGCCGCAGGCGCACTTCGAACAGGAGGATCGACGGCGTGTACGGCTTCTCCAGTACCGGGATCGCCAGGGCCTCCACCGCGCGCACATCGGGCGAGTCACCGGGATAGCCGCTCACGAAGAGGACACGTACATCCGGCCAGCGCTTGCCTAACGCTTGCACGAAGGCGGCGCCCCCCATGCGCGGCATGACGATGTCGCTCACCACGAGGTCGACCGGGGTCGCGCGCGCGGCAAGCATCGCCAGCGCCTCATCGCCATCGCCCGCCTCCAACACGTCGTAGCCGGCCCGGCGCAGCGCGCGCACCGTCGACGCGCGCACGTCGGTGTCGTCTTCGACCACCATGATGGACTGTTGCGCGACAGCCGCTGTGGCACGGGTCGATGCCATCCCGGTGGCACCGCGCGCGTCATCATCGTCGTCGGTCGCCGGGAGCCAGACGCGAAACGTCGCCCCCTCGTGCAACGTGCTTTCGACCTCGATTTCGCCGCCATGCGAGACCACGATCGCGTGACACGTCGCGAGTCCGAGCCCGGTCCCGCGCCCCGGGTGCTTCGTCGTGAAGAACGGCTCGAAGACGTGCGCGCAAACGTCGGGCGTCATCCCGATCCCGTTGTCCTGTACTTCGAGCACCACGCCGGTCGCGACGGTGTGCGCCCCACCGCGTCTCGCCGGGTAGCCGCGCGATGTGCGCAGCTGCAACTCGCCGCCAGCCGGCATCGCGTCGCGTGCGTTCACCGCGAGGTTCACCAGTACCTGCTCGAGCTGCGCCGGATCGGCATGCAGCAGTGGGAGGTCGCTCGCCAACGAGATGCGCAACGTGATCGTCTCGCCGAGCAGCCGGCGAAGCATCGTGGAGAGATTCCCGACGAGCGAATTGGCATCCACGATGCGTGGGCGACTCACGTCGCGGCGCGCAAAGGCGAGCAGCTGGCGGGTGAGTTCCGAGGCGCGCGTTCCGGCGCGCCGGATCTCCAGCAGGTCGGGCGTCACGTTATGCTCGGCCGGCAGCGCCTCCTGCGCCATCTCCGCGCTGGTGAGGATCGAGGTGAGCAGGTTGTTGAAGTCGTGTGCGATACCGCCGGCAAGGCGACCGATGCTCTGCATCCGGTTGGCATGCATCAGCCGCGCATCGAATTCGGCAGGATCGGTGGGCAGCGGCGACCCGATCGCGTCTGCGCTCCCCTCGAAGAGCAATCCTGAAAGCCGCGAGTCGCTGACAGGGACCTGAATCGGCGTGTCGCGCTCCCCGGTTCGCTCACGTGCGCGCTCTTCTGCCCCTTCGTTCGCGCGTTCGCGTACTTCGCCGGCTCGCATGTCGCGCCGAGCCGTGGTCTCGTCAGGCGACTGCGCCGAATTCCAGCGCGCGACGACGAGGGCGAGCGCGAGGAGGGCGATCGACAGGATGATTTCGAGCGCGATGATCGTCGCCCGTTCTCCGGAGGTCGAGATCACGAGGCGCAACGCGCCGACCGCCAGCTGCGCCAGCCCGAGCGCAGCCGCAGCAGGTGCAAGCCAACGAGCGAATTCATGCGGCCGCGTGGCATCGCGCCCGCGTCGCACCTTCAGCACAATGCCGACGAGCGGGACGCAGGATGCGAGCGCCAGTCCCAGCGCGACGGTGTCGAGCATCGAATCGGTCATCTCGTGGTGGCCGTGCGTTGCGCCGGCATCATCGTTCGCCCTCCGCCCATCCCCCGCGGCGACCTTGGACGCTGCAATGGAATGGCATGATAGGCTGTGGTATCGATGAGGGTAAGGGGCGTAGCCCCTGCAACTTGCCGCCATGTCCCTCGTCGATCCCCCCACCCCCGAGATGTTGCAGCGGTTTGGCGTCGCTGCTCTTCGTCCCGGCCAGCAGCGCGCCTTCGATGCCCTCGCCGCCGAACGCGACGTCCTCGTCGTGCTCCCCACCGGTGGGGGCAAGTCGCTCTGCTATCAGCTCCCCGCCGCCTGCGGCGCGTCGCCAACAATCGTCGTCTCCCCCCTCGTCGCCCTCATGAAGGACCAGGTGGACGCGCTGCGTCGTCGCGGAATCGAAGCCGCTCAGCTATCGACCGCGGTCAGCGCTGGCGAGCGCGACGAGGCGTGGCGACGCCTCGCCGACGGAACCTTGCAGCTGCTCTACCTCGCCCCCGAGGCGCTGGCATCCCCGGCCACCATCGATCGCCTCTCCGCCGCGCGCCCCCGACTGCTCGCCATCGACGAGGCGCACTGCATCTCCGAGTGGGGGGAGTCCTTCCGCCCGTCGTACCTCTCGCTAGGCAACATGCGGCGAGCGCTCGGTAACCCGACGACCATCGCGCTTACCGCGACGGCCACACCGCGCACCGCGCGCGACATCGTCGCGCGGCTCGCCCTCCGCGACCCCGTCATTGTCTCCGGCGGTTTCGACCGCGCCAACTTGCGCTTGGCGGTGCAGCGCGTCGGCACGGAGGAAGAGCGCGCCGCAACCCTGCTCGCGCTCGGCACCGAGGCACGCGGCGCGACGATCGTCTACTCCGACACCCGTCGCGGTACCGAGCGCCTCGCCGCGGCGTTCGTGCGTGCGGGCGTCGCGGCAGCACCGTTCCACGCCGGCCTCCCCACCAGCGAGCGCGCCATCCTGCAGGATCGCTTTCAGTCCAACCGCATTCGGCTCATCGTCGCGACCAACGCCTTCGGCATGGGAGTCGACAAGCCCGACGTGAGACTCGTGGTGCATGCCGCCCCCCCGCTCACGCTCGAAGCCTACTACCAGGAGGCCGGGAGGGGAGGGCGCGACGGTGGGCTCGCCGACTGCATCCTTCTCCTTGCACCTGGCGATCTCGCGCGCGCCGCCAGCCGCATTGCCGCGACGCGCGTCACCGAGCCGCTCCTTCGGCACGTGGCCGAAATGCTCGCCGCCCCGGGCGCCTCGTTAGGGGGCGGTGAGTCGTTTGTCGCGAGCGAGATGGCGCGACGACTCTCCGTCGCCCCACGCGACACGGCGGCCGCCGTTCGCCTCTTGACCGAAGAGGGGCTCTTGACTCCATCGACTGGGCGCGGTGTCCTACGCATCCTGGCCACGCAACAACGCCTCCGTACCGACCCGCGCATCCCGCGTCGCGATGCGGACGCGCTCCTCGCGTACCTCGCGAACGCCCCCTCCGATTCCGCCGCGCAGGCGAACGTTACGCTCCGCCACTTCGCCTCCGTTGCGCCCGACGGCGACGCGCGCGCATGGGTCGCGCAGCTCGAGGCCCACCAGCTCGCCTGCTGGCGACCACTGGACCCGCCGTGGACGATGCGAACGTTTCCACCGCCAGCGGTCCTCGCCCGCCTCGCCGAACGGCACCGGGTGCGACAGGCGCGTGACCTTTGGCGCCACCGGCAAGTCGCGCGCATGGTCACCTCCTCGCGTTGCCGCCGACTGGTCCTGCTTCGATATTTCGGGGATTCCGGACCAGCGGGCGCGTGCGGAGCATGCGACTGCTGCGGATTCGCGGCCTGACAGTCGAGCGTCGGCCGCCTCTTGCACCGTGACAATTCCGACGCCGCGCATCCTCGCGCTCGCGTCTTACCGAACGGGGTTCATGGACGACTCGCTGTACTTCTCCGAGCAGCACATCCAGGTGCGCGACATGGTGCGCGCCTTCGCCCGCGACGAAGTCGCCCCGATCGCTGCCCGCTACGACGCGATCGCCGAGTTTCCCTGGGAGAGCATCGCCAAGATGGGGGAGCTTGGGCTCCTTGGTGTTCCATGGTCCGAAGAGCTGGGCGGCGCCGGGCTCGATCTCACCAGCTACATGATCGTGATCCACGAGCTGGCCAAGGTCGACGCCTCGCACGGGCTCACGGTCTCCGCGCACACCACGCTTGGAACGTCGCCGATTGTCTATTTCGGGACCCCGGACCAGCAGCAGCGCTATGTCCCGTTGCTCGCATCCGGGAAGGTCATGGGAGGCTTCGGGCTCACCGAGGAAGGCGCGGGGAGCGACGCCGGCGGCACGCGTACGACCGCGGTGAAGAAGGGGGATCGCTACATCCTCAACGGCTCCAAGCGCTTCATCACGCACGGCGGCGTTGGCGAAATCTTCGTCGTCACCGCGGTCACCGACAGCTCGCTCGGGACGCGCGGCGGCATTTCCGCGTTCATCCTCACCAAGCAGAACGACGACCTGGCGCGCGCGCAGGAGTACGGCATCGGCCACTCCGACACGCTCACGCCGATGCCCGGCTTCTCGTCAGGCAAGAAGGAGGACAAGCTCGGCTGGCGCGCCTCCGACACTCGCGAGTTGATCTTCCAGGACGTCGAAGTTCCTGCCGAGAACCGGCTCGGCGTGGAAGGCGAGGGCTTCGCCAACTTCATGCGCACGCTCGATGCGGGGCGCATCGGGATCGCCGCGCTCTCGCTCGGAATCGCCGAAGGCGCCTTCGAGGAAGCGCTCAAGTACTCGACCGTGCGCAAGCAGTTTGGGCAGGCGATTTCGTCGTTTCAGGGGATCTCGTTCCAGCTCGCCGACATGGCGACCGAGATCGAGGCAGGGAAGCACCTCGTCTATCACGCCGCGGCGATGCTCCAGCGCGGGCAGAACGTGACCAAGGCCGCGGCGATGGCGAAGCTCTTCTGCTCCGAGCTGGCGATGCGCGCGACGATCAAGGCGATCCAGGTGCACGGCGGCTACGGCTACACCAAGGAGTATCCGGTCGAGCGCATGATGCGTGATGCGAAGATTTGCGAGATCGGCGAAGGGACCAGCGAAATCCAGCGCCTCGTGATCTCGCGCGAACTCCTCAAGGACATCACGGCGTGACGCTGTCGCGCCTCGCGACCCGGTTGCGCCTCCCCCTCGGCTTCGTGGTGGCGGCGCTCTACATCGTCTTTGCGCGTCCCAGCCGGGCGACGCTGGCGATCGGCGCGACGGTGGCCTTGTTAGGCGTGCTGGTGCGGGCGTGGGCAGCCGGTCACATCATGAAGAACGACAAGCTCGCCACCACCGGACCGTACGCGCACACCCGCAACCCGCTCTACTTCGGTTCCTTCCTGATCGCCTGCGGCTTCGCCATCGCCGCGCACTGGGCGCTCTTGTTCTTCGTATTTGCGTTCTGGCTCCTGATCTACGGCCCAACGATCGAACGCGAACGGGTCAAGATCCTGGCGATGTTTCCCGACACCTATCCCGAGTTTGCCCGTAATGTGCCGGCGTTCTTCCCCCGGCTGATTCCGTGGAACGGGAGGGGAGAGGGGACGCCGTTCAGTCCGTCACTCTACATGCGCCATGGCGAATGGCGCGCTGCGCTCGGTTATCTTGGTGTGATGACCTGGCTGGTGCTGCGACTTCGGGGGACCGTTTGACGCGCCGCGCGATCGTACGCGTGGCGCGTGAGGCGTTCGTCCGCGTCGTGGCCGTCGTTGTGCGGATGCTGGCGCGACTCGCCGGCATCCGGTGTTACGGGCCGACGCCGACGGAGCGCGAGACGCTTCGAGACGGCTCGGCAGGTGCTGCAACGTGCGAATCGGGGGCGACACCCCGGCATCGCACGGCGCGTCGCATCGCTTCGCTCCCTCTCAAGCCGCACCGCGCGGTTTGGGGGAGGCGCCGAGTGACGGCGTTGCCGTGGTCGATAGCGCGCGCCGACAGCCCATCCGCAGATCACTCGCAGGGGCGCGCCCGACGAACGGCGCCCGCTGCACCCACCCTCTCAGTGGTCCGTCCCGCCGAACGCCTCGAGTCGCGAGGGGCACGCGCGGGAGGGACATCCGATGAAACGCGAAATACTCATCACGTCGACGTCGCGGGAAATCCGCGTCGCCATCATCGAGGACGACCAGCTCGTTGAACTCCTGGTCGACCGTCCCGAGGCACGACGGATGGTCGGCGACATCTACCTCGGACGCGTCGAAGCGGTACAGCCTGGGATCCAGGCGGCGTTCGTGGACATCGGCACCGAGAAAAGCGCGTTCCTCCACGCGTCCGATCTGGTCGTCCCCGGTGACGACGACGGCGACGATGACGAGGATGGCGAAGGGGACGACAGCGACGAGCAGGAGACGACGTCGCGTCGTCCCCGCCGATCCAACACCGTGCCGATCCAGGATGTCATCAAGAAGGGTGACACCCTCATCGTGCAGGTCTCGAAGGAGCCCATCTCGACCAAGGGGCCGCGCGTCACGGCGCAGGTCTCGCTCGCGGGGCGCTTTCTCGTCTTCATGCCGCACGCCTCGCGCGTGGGGGTGAGTCGCAAGATCGGCGACCGGAGCGAGCGCGCCCGGCTTCGCGAGCAGGTCCAGGGGTTCCTCCCTCCCAAGTCCGGTGGAGTGATCGTGCGCACGGTCGGCGAGGATGCGACCCCCGAGGCGTTCCAGCGCGAACTGGCGACGCTCACCTCGACGTGGAAGCGGATCAAGAAGAAGACGACCTTCGTCCGCGCCCCCACGCAGCTGCACCGCGAGACCTCGCTCACGCGTGGGATCATCCGCGACATCTTCAGCACGAAGGTCGAGTCGATCGAGGTCGATTCGAAGCAGGTTTACAACGAGATCGTCGAGTACCTCAAGGGAATCGCCCCCGAACTCATCGAGCGGGTGAAGCTCTACGAGGGAAACGTCCCGCTCTTCGACCGAGCCGACATCGAGACCGAGATCCGCGATCTCTTCAAGCGGCGCTGCGAGCTCCCGTCGGGGGGCTATCTCATCATCGAGCCGACCGAGGCGCTCGTCTCGATCGACGTGAACTCCGGGCGATTCACCGGGAAGAAGGATCCCGAGAAGACGATCCTGAAGACCAATCTCGAAGCGGCGCGCGAGGTCGCGCGGCAGGTCCGCCTGCGCGATATCGGCGGGATCATCGTCTGCGACTTCATCGACATGGAGACCAAGGGGAACCGCGACCGCGTTCTCCAGGAGATTCGCACGCATCTGGGGCGCGATCGCGCCCGAACAAAGGCCGTCCCGGTCAGCGACCTGGGGCTGATCGAGATGACGCGCCAGCGGGTGCGCCAGAGCCACCTGCAGCAGATGACCGAGGCGTGCCCGACGTGTCACGGGACCGGACGCGTCTTCACCCCCGAAACGATCGCCCGCCGAGTGGAGCGCTCGGTCAAGCGCATGGGCGTCGAGGGGCGGCGCGATCACGTGGTGGTGAAGATCCACCCCGAGGTCGCCCTGTACGTGCTCGATCAGGAGAAGGACTACGTGCGCAAGCTGGAGAAGGCGGCCGGCTTCTCGCTCGAGGTCCGCGACGACCCGCTCCTTCGCCCCGACGAATTCAAGCTGGTGGTGAAGGGGGCAGGGCGCGACGTGACGCAGCAGTATTCGGTCGCGTAGCAACGCCCGGAGCTTCGTGCGTCGCTTGACCCAAGCGAGTGTCACTACTAGCTTTTCGGGCTCGCATTCTTTTTTCGGCTTTGAGACCATGACCTACGCCATCATCCGCACCGGCGGCAAGCAGTATCGGGTCGAGCCCGGCTCCACGCTTCGTGTGGCCACGCTCCCCGGTGACGCCGGCGCGTCCGTCGAATTCAACGAAGTGCTGCTCGGCTCCGACGGCACGAACGTCCACACCGGTGTCCCGCACCTGAGCGGCGCCAAGGTGACGGGCGAGATCGTCAAGCACGGTCGCGGCGAGAAGATCGTCGTCTTCAAGTTCAAGCGCCGGAAGAACTACGCGCGCAAGCAGGGACATCGGCAGAACTTTACCGAAGTCCGCATCAAGGACATCACGCTCGGCTGACGAGAGGCTCTCATGGCACATAAGAAAGGCGTCGGCTCGTCTCGCAACGGGCGCGACAGCAACCCGAAATTCCGCGGCATCAAGAAGTACGGCGGCGAGGCCGTGCGTGCCGGCAACATCATCGTCCGCCAGTGCGGCACGAAGATGCACCCCGGGCGCAACGTCGGCCTCGGCACCGACTACACCATCTACGCGCTCGTCGATGGCGTCGTCCGTTTCCACCACAAGGACAAGTGTCAGCGTCGATCCGCTTCCGGCGTCGGTCGAGCCGGCGGCTGCCGAGTCCGCGGCCTAACGCGCGATAATCGTTCGATTTTCAACGCCCCCGGGATTCGTCCCGGGGGCGTTTTCCATCGGCGGGACGCCAACCGCGTCAACTCGCTCGCTCCCGCAACTTCGATCGCGACACGGACGTAGTGACGGTGCGCCCCTGCCTTCGGTCAGTGGTCGAGGCGCATCCTCCGATCTCGAGGGAGACATGGCGATCTGGAACAAGCTGCGTTCGGAACTCGACCGCGCCGGACGCGCGGCGTCAGAGGCGATCGACGAAGGAAAGCTTCGCCTCGACGTCTTTCGCGCGCGACAGCTGGTCGATCGCGCCGCGCAAGCACTGGGTTACGCGGTCTATCGGTCGCGCACGGGGCTGGAACCGGTCGACGAGACGGCGCTCGTGCGGCTCACCGAGGCGGTGCAGGAGCGCGAGCGCGAGGTGGCGGCGCTGGAGGAGCGCATCCGGCAGGCGACGAAGCGAGGCGGCAGCGACGACGCCGCGTCTTCCTCTGAACAACCGCCAGCTGCAACTCCCGACGACGCCTCGACCGCGGACCGGGAGCCCTCGCCGCCGGTGACGTGACAGAAGGGGCGTGCCGACGGCACGCCCCTTCGAGTCAAACCACGGTGAGCCCGTCCGGCGCGGCTACGGCTTCTTGCGGAAGTCTGGTGGAAGCGTCTTGTAGCGCTTCATCAGCTCATCCTGCCGCGACGGACCCTCCACTTCCACGCCGCGCACGAAGACCTGGTCGGCGTGCGTGTACAACTCGAACGGATCGCCGCTCCACACCACCAGCGTCGCGTCGCGCCCCGGCTGCAACGTTCCCACGCGATCGGCCACGCCGTACAGCTCCGCCGGCGTAAGGGTGATCGCCCGGAGCGCCGCGTCCCACGGCATCCCGAAGGCGACGGCCACGCCCGCCTCGTACTTCACGTTGCGCGCGTTGAAGGCGTCGACGCCCCCGGCGATGATCACCTTGGCCCCCGCCTGCTGCAACAGCGCCGCGTTCTCCTGCCGCGCGCCTAACGTGGAGAAGTCGCGCGGAATGTTGTTCAGCGCCCCGACCAGGACGTAGGCCTTCGCCGCGGCGATGCGATCGGCGACCTTCCACGCCTCGGTCGCCGAGTTGATCGCGATCCTGATCCCGAACTCACGCCCGATGTCGAGCGCGACCAGGATGTCGCTGGCCCGGTCGGCGTCGACGGCGAGCGGAATCTCCCCGCGAAGCACCGGCTGCAACGCGTCGAGGTCCATCGGGCGCGCGGCCAGCGGGCGCGAATCGTTGGCGTCGTAGCGCGCCTTGCGACGGGGCCACTCCTTCGCCTCCGTCAGCACCGCGCGCAGGCGCTGGAAGACCTCGGCGCGCGATGCACCGCGATCGTTCCCCTTGGACCCGATGTCGGCGAAGATCGCCGCCGGCCCCTTGAGCAGGACGTCTTGCAGCTGGCCGTTCCCCAGCGCCACGACCGCTCCCTGTCCGCCGATCAGACCACCGCGCGGGACGATCCCCGCCGTGGTGATTCCGTCGTTGCGCGTCACCTGCAACAACGGCGACGCCGGGTTGAACCCTTCCCACACGCGCAGGGAAGGGGTGATGCCGTCCCCCGCACCCTGCGCGCTCATGTCGACCGTTTCCTGCACCGCGCCGATCTCGACCAGGCCGAGCGACGTCGTGGCATTGAAGATCCCGGGCGTCACCCACTTCCCGGACGCGTCGATGCGTCTGGCATCGGCCGGGATCGTCACGTTGCTCCCGACGGCGACGATGCGCCCGTCGCGCACCAGCACCGTTCCGTTCTCGATCTTTGGACCGCTCACCGGGTAGACGGTCCCGCCGGTGATCGCGATCGTCTGCGCCTGGAGAGGCGTGTGGAGCACGAGCACTGCCGCGCTCACGCTCGCGACCAGCATTCGCATGCGTGTCATCTCAGCGCCCTCCCGTCTGGTCGGGGACGAACCCGAGTTCGAAGTCGGTGCGCCAACGCTCCGATGCATCGAGGCGGTCGTAGAGCATCGCCCCGTCGACCCACACCTTCTCGGCGCGCGAGTAGATGCTGAATGGCGAGCCGCTCCAGAGCACCACATCGGCATTCTTTCCCGGTTCGAGCGTCCCGATGCGATCGTTGAGCCCCAGCGCCCACGCCGGGTTGGCGGTGAGCCAGCGGATCGCCTCGTCCTCGGTGATGTTGATCCCGAGCGTGCGCGCTTCGGCGATCGACTTGGCCGCGTCCTGGTTGAGGCGCTGCATCCCGCTGGCGTCGTCGGAGTGCACGATCGCCCGCGCGCCGGCAGCGTGCACCAGCGCGAGGTTGGCCCGCACGCCGTCCATCGCCTCGATCTTGAAGCCCCCCCAATCCGACCAGAGCGACGCCGAGATCCCCTTCTTCGCGAGGATATCTGCGATCTTGTAGGCTTCGACGCCGTGGTGGAACGACTTGATCTGGAAGCCGAATTCGTCGGCGACCTCCATCGCCCCTTCCATGTCGTTCGCCGTGTAGCAGTGCCACTGCACGAGGATGTTGCCGCGCAGCACTTCGGCAAGCGTCTCGAGTCCGAGGTCGCGCGCCGGCGGGTCTCCCTTGCGATCGACCAGCCACTTGTCCCAGCGACGGCGGTACTGCTCCGCCTGCAGGTACTGCTGGCGCCACCCGGCCACGTTGCCCATCCGCGTCGACGGTCCGCGGTTGGCGTAGACGCGCTTGGGGTTCTCGCCGCAGGCGTGCTTTAGTCCGTACTTCGCGCCGGGGAACTTCATCCCTTCGACGGTGCGCGACGGCACGACCTTGAGCACCACGCTGCGACCGCCGATGAGGTTGGCCGAGCCCGGAAGGACCTGGATCGTCGTCACACCTGCCGCGAGCGCACGCGGGAACTGCGGGTCCTGCGCGTAGACCGAGTGCTCGGCCCACACGTAGGGCGTCGCCGGATTGGTCGCCTCGTTGCCATCGCTCAGCGCGTCGACGCTCGGCGCCGGATACACGCCGAGGTGGGAGTGCGTGTCGATGATGCCTGGAGTGACAAACTTCCCCGTGCCGTCGATCACCGTGGCGTCGGCCGGCACGGTGAGGTTGGCCCCCACCGCCTGCACCTTCCCGTCGCGCAGGAGGATCGAAGCGCCGCGGATCGTCGGCCCGGCGGCCGTCATGATCGTGGCGTTGCGGATCACCGTCGGCCGCGAGGCGAAGGCGTGATACGTGCTCGGGTAGGGATTTGCGTTCGGGAGGCTGAGCGCGCCGGGGCCGGGGACCACCGTCGGGGTGGTGTCGGCCATCGACGTGCTAGCCGGCG